>NZ_JMCL01000031.1 GCF_000690905.1 Pseudomonas sp. Ant30-3
CTAGATTCATACAACGCTCTTGTAGGAGCCGGCTTGCTGGCGATCCAGGCACCTCGGTCTGCCTGACACACCGGGTTGCCTGGATCGCCAGCAAGCCGGCTCCTACAGGGAACGAATTCCAACAATAAGAAAAATCAGTCCTGAACCGAGGTCCCATCAACGAACCACCTCACGAGTGAATCGAACATGAGCACCAACGTCGACCAGAACAACCGCCCCGACTACGACTCGGTCCTGCAGGACATCGCAGACTACGTTCTCACTTATACAGTCGAGTCTGAGGAAGCGCTGAACACCGCACGCAACTGCTTGATCGACACCCTTGGCTGTGGGCTGTTGGCGCTGCGCTTTCCCGAATGCACCAAGCACCTCGGTCCGATCGTGGAAGGCACTGTCGTCCCGCACGGCGCGCGGGTGCCGGGCACTAGTTA
This sequence comes from Pseudomonas sp. Ant30-3, assembly GCF_000690905.1. Classification (GTDB taxonomy): domain Bacteria; phylum Pseudomonadota; class Gammaproteobacteria; order Pseudomonadales; family Pseudomonadaceae; genus Aquipseudomonas. The sequence continues at coordinate 432 of NZ_JMCL01000031.1, forward strand.
CCGCCTCGATCCGGTGAAGGCGGCGTGGGACATCGGCTGCATCGTCCGTTGGCTCGACTACAACGACACCTGGCTGGCTGCCGAATGGGGTCATCCCTCGGACAATCTCGGTGGAATTCTCGCGGTAGCCGATCACCTGTCGCAAAAGCGTCTGGCCAATGGCGACGCGCCGCTGACGATTCGCGCGGTGCTCGAAGCGATGATCATGGCCCATGAGATTCAAGGCGTGATCGCCCTGGAAAACTCGTTCAACCGTGTAGGCCTTGATCACGTCATTCTGGTCAAAGTCGCCTCGACCGCTGTCACTGCGAAACTCATGGGCGCCAATCGTCAGCAACTGCTGTCCGCTTTGTCCCATGCATTCGCCGATGGTCAGGCACTGCGCACGTATCGCCATGCGCCCAACGCCGGCTCGCGCAAATCCTGGGCGGCGGGCGATGCGACCAGTCGAGGAGTGCGCCTGGCAGACATCGCCATGCGCGGGGAGATGGGCATCCCCGGCGTGCTGACCGCCAGGCAGTGGGGTTTCTACGATGTGTTGTTCAGTCATACCAATAACGACCTGGCGCTCAAGGCAGAAGACAAACGTGCCTTCAGCTTCAGCCGGCCGTACGGCACTTACGTGATGGAAAACGTGCTGTTCAAAATCAGTTTTCCTGCCGAATTCCACGCGCAAACCGCTTGTGAAGCGGCAGTGACCTTGCATTCGCAGGTGAGGAATCGCCTGCATGACATCGACAAAATCGTCATCACCACCCACGAGTCGGCAATCCGCATCATCTCCAAAGTCGGTCCGCTGGCCAATGCGGCTGACCGCGACCACTGCATTCAGTACATGGCCGCCGTGCCGCTGGCCTTCGGTAACCTGATCGCCGAGTACTACGAAGACGACTTTCACGCAGCCCATCCGATCATCGATGTATTGCGCGAGAAAATGGTCATTGTCGAAAACCCCCAGTACACGCGTGAGTATTTGGAGCCGGACAAACGCTCCATTGCCAATGCGATCCAGGTGTTTTTCAAGGACGGTACGAGCACCGCGAACGTGGTGGTGGAGTATCCGATCGGCCACCGTCGGCGCCGTGCTGAAGGCATTCCATTGTTGGAGGATAAGTTCATGGCGAACTTGCTCACACGATTCACCGGTCAGCGAAGTGAGGAGATTTTTGCGTTGTGCAAGGATCAGGCAGCGCTTGAGGCGACGCCTGTGAACCGGTTTGTGGATTTGTTTGTGATCTAAGAGTTATACCGCGTCATCGTTCAATCGCCAGCAGGCTAGCTCCCACCGACGATTTCTGTTCACCGAAGATTAATTGTGGGAGCCAGCCTGCTGGCGATGAGGCCGGACAGGCACTGAAGAATTACTTGAACCGCCGCTCCACCCCTTTCTCCACCAAAATCTTCGCGGAAATCTCTTCCACCGAAAAATGCGTGGAGTTGATGTGCGGGATGTTCTCGCGGCGAAACAGGTTCTCGACTTCGCGCACTTCGAATTCGCACTGCGCGTAACTCGAATAGCGGCTGTTGGGCTTGCGCTCGTTGCGGATCGCGGTAAGGCGGTCCGGATCGATCGTCAGGCCAAACAGCTTGTGCTGGTGGGCGCGCAGGGCGCTCGGCAATTGCAGGCGTTCCATGTCGTCTTCGGTCAGCGGATAGTTCGCCGCGCGAATGCCGAACTGCATGGCCATGTACAAACAGGTCGGCGTCTTGCCGCAGCGCGACACGCCCACCAGGATCAGGTCGGCCTTGTCGTAATAATGCGTGCGGGCGCCGTCGTCATTATCGAGGGCGAAGTTCACCGCCTCGATACGCTCCATATAGTTGGAGTTGGTCCCGATAGAGTGGGATTTGCCCACGGTATAGGAAGAATGCTCGGTGAGTTCCTGTTCGAGCGGGGCCAGGAAGGTCGAGAAAATGTCGATCATGAAACCATTCGACATTGCCAGGATCTCACGGATGTCCTGATTGACGATGGTGTCGAAGATAATCGGCCGGAAGCCGTCGGTTTCAGCGGCTTTGTTGATTTGTTGTACCATGGCCCGCGCTTTATCCACGTTGTCGATGTACGGCCGCGTGAATTTGCTGAAGGTAATGTTTTCGAACTGCGCCAGGAGGCTTTGACCCAGGGTTTCGGCAGTAATGCCGGTGCCATCGGAGATAAAGAAAGCAGATCGTTTCATTTGCACCTTGGGCCTTTAAGCTAATGAAGATTCTTGGATATGATAGGCGCGATTTGCCGGCCGCCAGTGGCTCGCATTCTCACTTATTTTCCAGGTCCAGGCCATATAGCTGGCAAATGCTCTTCCAGAGCGCCGGCTTCTGAGCTTTTCCAACACAGTTAGTGGAGAGATCACCTTGGTAGAGTACGTAGTTTCCCTCGATAAGCTCGGCAAACACGACGTTGAGCACGTGGGGGGCAAGAACGCATCCCTGGGCGAGATGATCAGCAACCTGGCGGGCGCCGGTGTATCGGTACCTGGTGGCTTTGCCACGACAGCTCAGGCATATCGTGATTTTCTGGAACTGAGCGGCCTGAACGATCAGATCCACGCCGCCCTCGACGCCCTGGACGTCGATGATGTGAACGCCCTCGCCAAGACCGGCGCGCAGATCCGTCAGTGGATCATGGAAGCGGAATTCCCCGAGAAGCTCAACGCCGAGATCCGCACCGCGTTTGCCACGCTGTCGGCCGGCAACCCTGACATGGCCGTGGCCGTGCGCTCTTCCGCTACCGCCGAAGACTTGCCGGACGCTTCCTTCGCCGGTCAGCAGGAAACCTTCCTCAACATCCGGGGTGTCGAAAACGTTATTCGCGCCGCCAAAGAGGTGTTCGCTTCACTGTTCAACGACCGTGCCATTTCCTACCGCGTGCACCAGGGCTTCGACCACAAACTGGTCGCCCTGTCGGCGGGCGTGCAGCGCATGGTCCGCTCCGAAACGGGTACCGCCGGCGTAATGTTCACCCTCGATACTGAATCGGGTTTCCGTGACGTGGTGTTCATCACCGGCGCTTACGGCCTGGGCGAAACCGTTGTACAAGGTGCGGTCAACCCGGATGAGTTCTACGTGCACAAACACACGCTGGCCGCCGGTCGTCCAGCCATTTTGCGCCGCAACCTGGGCAGCAAAGCCATCAAGATGATCTACGGCGAAGTCGCCACGGCCGGCAAATCGGTCAAGACCATCGACGTCGACAAGGCTGATCGCGCGCGCTTCTGCCTGAGCGACGCCGAAGTCAGCGAGCTGGCCAAGCAAGCGATGATCATCGAGAAGCACTACGGGTGCCCGATGGACATCGAGTGGGCCAAAGACGGCGACGACGGCAAGCTCTACATCGTTCAGGCGCGTCCTGAAACCGTGAAGAGCCGCACGTCGGCCAACGTCATGGAACGCTACCTGTTGAAAGAAACCGGCACCGTGCTGGTTGAAGGTCGCGCCATCGGCCAGCGCATCGGCGCCGGCAAGGTCCGCATCATCAAGGACGTGTCCGAGATGGACAAAGTCCAGCCGGGCGACGTGCTGGTGTCCGACATGACCGACCCGGACTGGGAACCGGTCATGAAGCGCGCCAGTGCCATCGTCACCAACCGGGGCGGGCGCACCTGCCACGCGGCGATCATCGCTCGCGAACTGGGCATCCCGGCCGTGGTCGGTTGCGGCAACGCCACCCAGTTGTTGAAAGACGGCCAGGGCGTGACCGTGTCCTGTGCAGAAGGCGACACCGGCTACATTTTCGAAGGCGAACTGGGCTTCGACATCAAGAAGAACTCCGTGGATGCCATGCCGGATCTGCCGTTCAAGATCATGATGAACGTCGGTAACCCGGACCGCGCCTTCGACTTTGCGCAGCTGCCGAATGCCGGCGTGGGCCTGGCCCGTCTGGAATTCATCATCAACCGTATGATCGGCGTGCACCCCAAGGCATTGCTGAACTATGACGGTCTGCCGCAAGACATCAAGGACAGCGTCGACAAACGCATCGCCGGTTACGATGATCCGGTCGGCTTCTATGTCGAGAAACTGGTTGAAGGCATCAGCACCCTGGCTGCAGCGTTCTACCCGAAAAAGGTCATCGTGCGCCTGTCGGACTTCAAGTCCAACGAATACGCGAACCTGATCGGCGGCAAGCTATATGAACCGGAAGAAGAAAACCCGATGCTGGGCTTCCGTGGCGCCTCGCGTTACATCAGCGAAGCGTTCCGTGACTGCTTCGAACTCGAATGCCGCGCCCTCAAGCGCGTGCGCAACGAGATGGGCCTGACCAACGTCGAAATCATGGTGCCGTTCGTCCGTACCCTCGGCGAAGCGAGCCAGGTTGTCGATCTGCTGGCTGAAAACGGTCTGGCGCGGGGTGACAACGGTCTGCGCGTGATCATGATGTGCGAACTGCCGTCCAACGCGATCCTGGCTGAGGAGTTCCTCGAGTTCTTCGACGGCTTCTCCATCGGCTCCAACGACCTGACTCAGCTGACGCTGGGCCTGGACCGTGACTCCGGGATCATCGCGCACCTGTTCGACGAGCGTAATCCTGCAGTCAAAAAGCTGTTGGCCAACGCCATCGCCGCGTGCAACAAGGCCGGCAAGTACATCGGCATCTGTGGTCAGGGCCCTTCGGATCACCCGGATCTGGCCAAATGGCTGATGGAGCAGGGCATCGAAAGCGTTTCGTTGAACCCCGATTCCGTGCTGGAAACCTGGTTCTTCCTGGCTGAAGGTCAAGCGCCGGCTTGATGGTGTAAAACGGCCGCTCAAATGCCTTTGTAGGAGCCGGCTTGCTGGCGATTGCATCACCACGGTTCCCTGACAGACCTCGGTGCCTGCATCGCCAGCAAGCCGGCTCCTACAGGGATGGACATGAAGTCAGCGGCGGCCGTTTTTTTGATTCAATCAGGGCGGGCTCCTCTGGAAGCCGCCCTTTTTTGTGCAAGAGCATTATGCAAAGCAGCAGCAACCTGTTTCCTGTCGCCCTGATCAGCGCCGAGCGGCGCGGCGATCTGAGCGAAGACGTTTATCGTTTGAAACCCGGCAACAGCCCCGACGCAACTGTCGAGCTGGCCGTCACGCGCCTTGGCCTGGCCGATGAACCGGCCGTGCGTGGCGTACCGGTGATTCTGTTGCACGGCAGTTTTTCCAATCGGCGCTTCTGGTTTTCGCCGAAAGGCTTGGGCCTGGGCGCTTACCTGGCCCGCCTGGGATTCGATGTGTGGATTCCCGAAATGCGCGGTCATGGCCTTTCCCGGCGCAACCACCACTACCGCAGAAACCGCGTCGCCGACTACGCCCGTTATGATTTGCCAGCGATCGGCGCCTTCGTTCGTGAGCAGAGCGGCCAGGTCCCGCACTGGGTCGGCCATTCGCTGGGGGGCATTACTCTGGCGGCGGCGCTGGGCGGCGAATACATCGGTGAGCCGGTGGTGGCGTCAGCCGCGTTCTTCGGCACGCAAGTCAGCCGCACATACTGGCCGTTGAAAATTCCACCGGTGGAGTGGGGCGGTCGCTTCATCCTCAAACGTTTCGCGCAGCTGTCCGGTTCGCGGCTCAAGCGCGGGCCAGAGGACGAGCCGATCGGTCTGGCCCTGGAGAGCATGCGCTGGTATGGCCTGTTCGGACGTTTTGGCGACGCTGACAAGGACTGGTGGGCGGGGTTGGCCGAGGTGAAATTACCGGTGCTGGCCGTGAGCGCGGCAGGTGATCACCAGGATCCGGCATGGGCGTGTCAGAAACTGTTCGATCAGTTGGGTTCAGAGCACAAGCAATTTATCAACCTGAGCCGCGAGAATGGCTTTGGCGATAATTTCGGCCACGTCGAGATGCTCGTCAGCAAAGCGGCGCAACTCGAAGTCTGGCCGTTGGTGGCTCAGTGGCTGGGCGATCAACAGACGCCTTTGCTCGGTGATACCCCGGTTCTGGCCGCAGTGGTCGGAGGCTGACGCTCTATCAAGGGCATTCCGCTCTGATCGGCTTACGGCTAAGCTATGACGCATTACGCTTTTCCGGTCACATTGCGACATCCTCGACGTCTTCTTTTCTACAGGAGTTTTTCGATGAACCATTACCTTACGCCTGACCTGTGCGACGCCTATCCGGAGCTGGTGCAGGTGCTGGAACCGATGTTCAGCAATTTCGGCGGCCACGATTCCTTCGGCGGTGAAATCGTGACCATCAAATGCTTCGAAGACAACTCGCTGGTCAAGGAACAGGTCGAGCTGGACGGTAAAGGAAAAGTGCTGGTAGTCGATGGCGGCGGCTCGCTGCGGCGGGCGCTGCTGGGTGACATGCTGGCCGAGAAAGCCGCGAAAAACGGCTGGGAGGGTCTGGTGATCTACGGCTGCATTCGCGACGTGGACGTCATCGCACAGACTGATCTTGGCGTTCAGGCCCTGGCCAGTCATCCGATGAAGACCGACAAGCGCGGCATCGGTGACCTCAACGTGGCTGTCACCTTCGCGGGCGTGACCTTCCATCCGGGTCACTACGTTTACGCGGACAACAATGGCGTGATCATTTCGCCAAGTCCGCTGAAAATGCCTGAATAAATCGCGAATCAATCAAGGGGTGAGGATGTTCGAGGAAGACAACGCGCAGTGGGGGCTGGTGCATGCCCTGGTGCTGGATGGTAAAGGCGGTGCGCGTTCGATAGCCCGGACAGAACTCGACGAATTGCAGCTGCAGGCGCATGAAAGTCTGTGGCTGCACTGGGATCGCAGTCACCCGCAAACTCAGACCTGGCTGCGCAAATCCAGCGGGCTGAGCGAATTCAGTTGCGACCTGCTGCTCGAAGAAAACACCCGGCCGCGCCTGCTCGCGCTGCCGGATTCCGAACTGTTGCTGTTCTTGCGCGGGGTCAACCTCAACCCCGGGGCAGAGCCGGAAGACATGGTCTCGGTGCGCATTTTCGCGGCGGCACAGCGGGTTATTTCCCTGCGGCTGCGACCGTTGCGCGCCACCGACGAATTGCTGATGCAGCTGGCTGAAGGCAAGGGGCCAAAAACCGCATCCGAGCTCATCCTTTATATGGCGCAGTACCTCACCAACAAGGTGCAGGATCTGGTCAGTTGTCTCTCGGAAGTGGTCGATGAAGAGGAAGAAAAACTGGATGCCGACGAACGGTATACACCCGAGCATGGTGCCATTTTGCAGATCCGCCGGCGGGCCGCTGCGCTGAAGCGATTCCTGGCGCCGCAACGGGAAATTTTCGGCCAACTGACGCGTTTGAAACTGCCTTGGTTCGTCGAAGATGACGGCGATTACTGGAACGAATTGAACAACAGTCTTACCCGCTATCTGGAAGAGCTGGAGTTGACCCGCGAGCGGGTGGGGCTGGTCCTCGAGGCCGAAGACAGACGCTTGAGCGTGCGCATGAACCGCACGATGTATCGCTTCGGGATCATCACCGGGATCTTTTTGCCGATGAGTTTTCTGACCGGTTTGTTGGGGATCAACGTGGGAGGAATTCCCTTCTCCGAAAGCCCTTATGGTTTCATGATTGCCTGCCTGCTGGTGGCCTCCGTGGCGCTCGGGCAGTGGTGGTTATTCCGACGTTTGCGTTGGGTCTGACAATGCGTCATGTGACCTGTGCAAATTTGGCCGCGTCTTTCACAGACATCACGAGAGGTGCGTATGCACGATCCGTTTGAACAGTCTTTACGCGACATGCTGAACGCTTCACCGTCCACCCGCGACGATGATGCGTGCCTTGGCCGTGTGTTGAAAACCGCTAACCGCCAGGTCGGCGCTGGCGACCTGTTCAGCCTGTTGGGCCGCTGGCTGCCCGCGTTGATGATCGCCCTGAATAACGGATCGGCACACGTCTCGCCGGTTTCCCGTCGTCGCAAACCTACCGTTCGCACCGCTGATAAGGCTGATTGAATATGGAACTTGATCTCTGGACTCAGAGCCTCGTCACTGCAATGACTGCGTTGTGGACCAAGATTGCGAATTTCATCCCGAACCTGTTTGGCGCACTGGTTGTGCTGCTGTTGGGCTTCGTGGTCGCCAAGCTGCTGGACACCCTGTTGTCCAAGTTGCTGGCTAAGCTGGGGCTAGATCGCCTGATGGGCGGCACCGGTCTGACAAAATTATTGTCCCGGGCTGGCCTGCAGGTGCCGATTTCGACGCTGATCGGCAAAATCGTCTACTGGTTCGTTTTGCTGATTTTCCTGGTTTCTGCAGCGGAATCTCTTGGACTTGAGCGAGTCTCGGCTACGCTTGACATGCTTGCGCTGTATTTGCCGAAAGTATTTGGCGCCGCGCTGGTGTTGCTGGTAGGCGTGCTGCTGGCGCAACTGGCCAACGGGCTGGTGCGTGGCGCGGCAGAAGGCGTAGGGCTGGACTACGCTTCAGGGCTGGGGCGAATTGCCCAGGGCCTGGTGATTATCATCAGTATTTCGGTGGCAATCAGCCAGTTGGAGGTCAAGACTGACCTGCTGAACCACGTGATTGTCATCGTATTGATTACCGTTGGTCTGGCGGTTGCGCTGGCCATGGGGCTTGGAAGCCGGGAAATTGCCGGTCAGATTCTTGCGGGAATCTATGTGCGTGAGTTGTATGAGGTTGGGCAACAAGTGCGTGTTGGCGAGGTCGAAGGGCAGATCGAAGAGATCGGCACGGTTAAAACCACACTGCTGACCGACGAGGGTGAGCTAGTCTCTCTCTCTAATCGGATCTTGCTGGAGCAGCATGTGAGTAGCCGCTAACCCGGCAAACCCTGCTAATGTATGCCGCCGCAAATGCCCATCAGGGTTGCGGCGGACATTGACCTGACTGTCGGCCCGACTTGTTTTGAATAAAGCTCAATCGCTCTCTACGCGCTACGACCCCCGCGAGCTCTCTGATGAGGAGTTGGTCGCGCGCTCGCATACCGAGCTGTTTCACGTAACGCGCGCCTATGAAGAATTGATGCGGCGTTACCAGCGAACATTATTTAACGTCTGTGCACGATATCTTGGAAACGATCGCGACGCAGACGATGTCTGTCAGGAAGTGATGTTGAAGGTGTTGTATGGCCTGAAGAACTTCGAGGGGAAATCGAAGTTCAAAACCTGGCTCTACAGCATCACGTACAACGAATGCATCACTCAGTATCGGAAGGAACGGCGAAAGCGTCGCTTGATGGATGCTTTGAGTCTGGACCCGCTTGAGGAAGCGTCTGAAGAAAAGGCGCCGAACCCTGAAGAAAAGGGCGGACTTGATCGCTGGCTGGTGTATGTAAACCCGATCGACAGGGAGATTCTGGTGCTACGATTTGTCGCAGAGCTGGAATTTCAGGAGATCGCGGATATCATGCATATGGGTTTGAGTGCGACAAAAATGCGTTACAAACGTGCTCTAGATAAATTGCGTGAGAAATTTGCAGGCGTGGCTGAAACTTAGTTCGACGCAAATATCTCTTACGTGTAGGCAAGTTCTGATAGACTTGCCGCCGAGTTGTCCCCCGGTTTGCGGGACTGCTTCACAATCACCAGATGGGGATTTAACGGATGAAACTGAAAAACACCTTGGGCTTGGCCATTGGTTCTCTTATTGCGGCCACTTCGTTCGGCGCTCTGGCACAAGGCCAAGGCGCAGTTGAAATCGAAGGCTTCGCTAAGAAAGAAATGTTCGACAGCGCTCGCGACTTCAAAAACAACGGCAACCTGTTCGGCGGCTCGATCGGTTACTTCCTGACCGACGACGTTGAACTGCGTCTGGCCTACGACGAAGTGCACAACGCGCGCACTGAAGACGGGACGAACGTTAAAGGCGCTAACACCGCTCTGGACGCTCTGTACCACTTCAATAACCCAGGTGACATGCTGCGTCCTTACGTCTCGGCCGGTTTCTCGGACCAGAGCATCGACCAGAATGGCAGCAACGGCCGCAACCGTTCCACCTTCGCCAACGTTGGCGGCGGTGCCAAGCTGTACTTCACTGACAACTTCTACGCCCGTGCCGGCGTTGAAGCTCAGTACAATATCGACCAGGGCGACACTGAGTGGGCTCCTAGCGTTGGTATCGGTGTGAACTTCGGTGGCGGCTCCAAGCCTGCTGCTGCTCCAGTTCCAGCACCGGCTGAAGTCTGCTCCGACAGCGACAACGACGGCGTTTGCGACAACGTTGACAAGTGCCCGGACACCCCAGCCAACGTAACTGTTGACGCTGATGGCTGCCCAGCAGTTGCTGAAGTTGTTCGTGTAGAGCTGGACGTTAAGTTCGATTTCGACAAATCTGTTGTTAAGACCGACAGCTACGGCGACATCAAGAACCTGGCTGACTTCATGAAGCAGTACCCAGCCACCAGCACTACTGTTGAAGGTCACACTGACTCCGTCGGTCCTGACGCTTACAACCAGAAACTGTCCGAGCGTCGTGCAAACGCCGTTAAGCAAGTTCTGACCAACCAGTACGGTGTTGAATCGTCCCGCGTTCAGTCTGTTGGCTACGGCGAATCCCGCCCAGTTGCTGACAACGCTACTGACGCTGGCCGCGCTGTAAACCGTCGCGTAGAAGCGCAGGTTGAAGCTAACGCTAAGTAATTAGCCGCAGCTCTGAGGAAAGCCCGGCTCAGGCCGGGCTTTTCTTTGTCTGCGATTTGCCTGGGGAAAGGGAAATCAGCAACATTCAAGCTGACTGGTCTGCCGTTATCGCGGGCAAGTTTTGCTGCCATTCGCTCTGTACTCCGTACGCCGCCACTTCACCGATCACAAGAATAGCCGGGCTCTTCAATACAAAGATGTAGGCATCTTCCTGCATTGCTGTGAGGTTGCTCCGACATTCCCGTTGATGCGGCAAGGATGCATTTTCAATCATCGCCACCGGCGTATCCGCAGCCAGGCCTCCGGCCAGCAACTGTTCGCGGATCTCGCTCAACTTCGCTACGCCCATGTAAATCACCAAGGTCGTGCCGCTTTGCGCCAGCGCTTGCCAGTTCAGGCTGCTGTCATCCTGCGTGTGCGCCGTCACCAGCGTCACGCCGCGTGCCACACCACGCAAAGTCAGGGGAATGCCGCACTGCGTCGCTCCCGCAAGACCGGCAGTTATGCCGTTGACCAGTTCGACCTCGATTCCCTGTTCCCGCAACCACTGCGCCTCTTCACCGCCCCGACCGAAAATGCATGGATCGCCACCCTTGAGCCGCACCACGCATTTGCCTTGGCGGGCATAGCGCAACATCAGCCGGTGAATAAACGCCTGTGGCGTCGAGCGGCATCCTCCGCGCTTGCCAACCGGAATGATCCGCGCGTGCGGACAATGCTCAAGCACCGCCCCGTTCACCAGATCGTCGATCAACACCACAGCCGCTTCGTTCAGTGCCCGAACAGCCTTGAGGGTCAACAGTTCCGGGTCGCCGGGGCCTGCACCCACCAGCCAGACTTTTGCATTCATAGTGTTTTCCTCAGGAGATGATGGCGAGCGGCTGCGCAGCGGCAGCCAGCAGGCGCTTGATTTCCGGAACGCAGGAACCGCATTGCGTGCCACAGCCCAATTTTTGTTTTAAACCCGGTAAATCCAGACCGCTGCTGATACCGGTGCAGATGGCGCCCTGGCTGACGTTCATGCAGTTGCAAAGAATTTTGCTGCCCGCCGCCGGCATGCTGGCGTTGCCCGGCGGTGCGCTCAGCGGCGCCAGCAACCAGCGCCGCAACTCCTGGTCCGCGCGACCTTCGAGCCAGAGGTTTTGCAGCCAATGTTGGGCAAGGGTTTCACCCGCGAGACGAATCGCGGTGATCCGGCCGTTTTCGATGCGTACGCGTTTACCAATCGAACGTCCCGGGTCGTCATAGGTCAGCACCGGTCCTTCGCTCAGGCCCAGGCACTGGTCGATAGCGTGCAGCACGGCAGGCTCCGGCACGGCAAGGCTGGCGGCGCGTATGAGCAGTGCTGGCCGTTCTCGACCTGCCAAGCTGAGGCTGACGTAGGAAAACGCCTCGCACAGCGGTCGTAGCGTCTCAAAATGCTGTTGAACATCACCTTCGACCAGAGCGAAGAGCGTCCATGGCAAATTCGCCGGTTCGAGACGCACGCCGCTGTATTTCAACTCCGGCTGTTTCGACAAGGGGTCGAACGCCGGTTGAGTGATTGTATTGACACCGCCCTTGAGGAAGCGGTCGCCCCAATGCATGGGCAGGAAGGCCTGCCCGGGGCGCAGGCTGTCGTCACTGGCGACGGCAACAATCAGCGAACCTCGACGACTTTGAAGGCTGACCAGATCGCCCGATTGCAGGGAATGCCGACCTAGCTCATCCGGGTGCAGGCTCAACTGCGCTTCGCTGACGTGACCGAATGATTGCGCGGCCGTGCCGGTTCGGCTCATGCCATGCCACTGGTCGCGCAGACGCCCGGTCAGCAAGGTCAGCGGAAACTCTGCATCCCGTTGCTCTTTGGCCGCGAGGTAAGGATCGGCAATGAACCGCGCGCGGCCGTTGGCGGTGGGGAAAACCCCATCCAGATACAGCCGTGCCGTGCCGTGCGTCGCGCCTGAGGGGAAGGGCCATTGCTGAGGACCGAGTTGGTCGATCAGCTCATGGCTGATGCCCGACAGGTCCAGGTCGCGGCCGCGGGTCAGCAGTTTGTATTCATCAAAAATCTGCGCGGGTGACTTGAAGGCAAACAGGCTGGTTTGGCCTGGACGCAGACGCTTCTCCAGGCGTTGGGCGAAATCCACGGTAATCGACCAGTCCGGACGGGCTTCACCCGGTGCGACTACCGCTTGCCGCACGTGGGAAATCCGCCGCTCGGAGTTAGTCACCGTGCCTTCCTTTTCACCCCAGCTCGCGGCCGGTAGCAGCAGATCTGCAAAGGCGGCCGTTTCTGTAGTGCGGAAAGCTTCCTGCAAAACCACAAAAGGGCAGGCCTGCAATGCCGCGCGCACGGCATTTTGATCAGGCAGCGATTGCGCAGGGTTAGTGCAGGCGATCCACAGTGCCTTGATTTTGCCGCTGCGCACCTGCTCGAACAGCTCGATGGCGGTCAGCCCCGTACTTGCCGGAAGTTGTTCGACGCCCCAGTAAGCCGCTACTTCAGCGCGATGTTCAGCGTTGGCCGCTTCGCGATGGCCCGGCAGCAGGTTGGACAAACTGCCGGTTTCCCGGCCGCCCATGGCATTCGGCTGACCGGTCAGAGAGAAAGGTCCGGCACCGGGACGGCCGATTTGCCCGGTGACCAGGTGCAGGTTGATCAAGGCGCTGTTTTTTGCGCTGCCCGCCGTCGATTGGTTCAGGCCCATGCACCACAGCGACAGGAAGCTCGGCGAAGTGCCCACCCATTCGGCGCACTGGCGCAGTTGCGCGGGACTGATCCCGCATAGCTCCGACACGCTCTGTGGCGTGTAATCGCGCACCAACGCCTCAAGTTCCTCCAGCCCGTCGGTGTGTGCTTCGATGAACTCGCGGTCAATCCACTCTTCCTTCAGCAACAGATGCACAATCCCATGGAACAAGGCTACATCGGTGCCAGGCAGGATGGCCAGGTGCAAGTCCGCCAGGTCGCAGGTGTCGGTGCGACGCGGGTCAATGACGATGACTTTCATCTGCGGCCGACGGGATTTCGCTTCCTCCAGGCGTCGGAACAAGACCGGGTGGGCGTAGGCCATGTTGCTGCCGACGATCATCACACAGTCGCTCAGTTCCAGGTCTTCGTAGCTGCACGGCGGTGCATCAGCGCCCAGGCTGCGTTTGTAACCGACCACTGCAGACGACATGCACAGCCGCGAATTGCTGTCGATGTTGTTAGTGCCCACCAGGGCCCGCGCCAGTTTGTTGAAGGCGTAATAATCTTCGGTGAGCAACTGGCCGGAGATGTAAAAAGCCACGCTGTCCGGCCCGTGCTCGGCGACGGTCTCGGCAAAGACATTGGCGGCGTGATCGAGCGCGGTGTCCCAGTCGGTGCGGCTGCGCGCGAGGCCTTTGCCCAGGCGCAATTCGGGGTATAGAGCGCGGGCGGTGAGGTCGCCGGTCAGGTGCAGGGTCGAACCTTTGCTGCACAGTTTGCCGAAATTGGCCGGGTGCGCCGGATCGCCGCTGACGCCGAGGATGCGCTCGCCGTCATGTTCGATCAGCACGCCGCAGCCGACGCCGCAGTAACAGCACGTCGAGGCCGTGATCTGACGGTTCATCAGCTGGCTTCCTGCAGGGGAACGGGCGCCAGGTCATCGTCCTCGTCAACGGTCGCGACGATCGATTGGGCGCCAAACATCAAGTGATCGCGAATAGGCCCGATGCCGTGGTTCTCGCGAATTTTCTGGAGATACCAGCCGCCATCAGCGGTATCGCCATACAGGCAGGCGCCAACCAATACGTCATCCTTGATCACCAGTTTTTTATAAACCCCACTGATCGGGTCGCAGAGGGTGATGGTCTCGGTGCCTTCGCCGCCCATGAAGTCGCCGGCGGAGAACAGGTCGATGCCGGTAACCTTTAGTTTGGTCGAGGTCACCGAGCCCTTGTAAGTGGCAAATCCCAATTGAGCCAGGTGGTTGGCGCACACCTTGGCCTGTTCGAACAGCGGCGCGACCAAGCCATAGGCGATGCCACGGTGACTGGCGCATTCGCCGATTGCGTAAATCCGTGGGTCGTAGGTTTGCATCGTGTCGTTGACCAGAATCCCCCGAGTGCACGGCAGGCCGGATTTTTCCGCGAGTTCGGTGCGCGGACGGATGCCGGCAGCCATCACCACCAGGTCGGCGGGAAGGATGTCGCCGTTCTTGAACTCAATCGAGCCAACCCGCCCGTTGCCGGCATCGTGCAGGGCCAGCGTCTGTTCACGCAGGCGAAACTGCAGGCCCCGGGCTTCCAGGGCGGCTTGCAGCAATTGGCCGCTGGTTTTATCGAGTTGTCGCTCGAGCAGCCATTCGCCGATGTGCACCACCGTGACGTGCATGCCGCGCAGCATCAGTCCGTTGGCCGCCTCCAGGCCTAGCAGCCCGCCGCCGATGACCACCGCGTGTTGATGCGTTTTCGCGGTGTTGATCATCGTCTGGGTGTCGGCAATATCGCGGTAGCCGATCACGCCCTGCAGGGTGTTGCCGGGGATCGGCAGGATGAAAGGCGTCGAACCGGTGGCGATCAGCAGGCGATCGTATTCGGCCTCGGTGCCGTCGTCGGCGATGACCCGGCGTTTGATCCGGTCGATTTCCACCACGTTGCGGTTGAGCAGCAGCGTGATGTTGTTCCTGGAGTACCAGTCGAGGTCGTTGAGCACGATCTCCTCGAACGTTTGCTCGCCGGCCAGCACGGGTGACAGCAGGATACGGTTGTAGTTGGCATGCGGTTCAGCGCCGAAGACCGTGATGTCGTACAGCTCGTCGCTCAATTTGAGCAGCTCTTCCAGGGTACGAGTCCCGGCCATGCCGTTGCCGATCATCACCAGTTTCAATTTTTTCATCAGGTTCTCCGGGGAGTCCGCACTGGCCTCATCAGGCGCTCAGGTCGTGCTCGACATATTTCGCGCAAACAAAAAAAGGCGTCCCGCTAGTTGCCTAGCGAGGACACCTTTGTCCTGGTCCCGTTCTCTCGGGCAGCGCACCCTTCATCGTTGAAGGCTGGGCTTTATGTGTGATGGGATGGGTAATGCAGTGGTTGTGCCAAGTTGTGCGGCCCGGCGGATCTGCGGGTATTGCTTGAGTGAAGGAGGGCTTTGCTGCACCGAATTAAGGCGAAGTGCCCGTTTTGAGGCAAAAGATCGCAGCCTCGTTGCACTCGACAGCTCCTACGGGGAAACGTGATTCGCTTGTAGGCGCTGGCCTGTAGGAGCTGTCGAGTGCAACGAGGCTGAGATCTTTCAGCCACGAAAAACCAACACCAGCAACACCAGATTCACCACCAGCGAAACCAGTGCCATGGTCCGCCAGACCTTCAACGGCTCGCGCTCCAGCAACGGTCGCGGGCGCACACTCAAACTGCGACGCTCGCCCTGTTCCAGCAGCAGCAACCATTCTTCCGCCGTTTCAAATCGCCCTGCGGGTTCCGCCGCAACCGCGCGCTCCAGGCTTTGCGCCAGCCATTCCGGCAGATCCGGCCGATAGCGACCAGGACTCACCGGCAGGCCAAATCGCGGACGCTGAAAAGCTTCGATTTCACCATAGGGGTAATGCCCGGTGAGCAGGAAATACAGGGTCACGCCGACCGCATACAAATCCTGCTGCGCAGTCGGCGCATCACCACGAAAAGCCTCTGGCGCAATGTAGCTGGGGGTGCCGGGCAGGGCGCAGGCCTGGTCTTCGGACAAGCCGGGGCAGTAGGCGAGACCGAAATCCAGCAGGCGCAACTCACCGTCGTCCCCCAGCAGCAGGTTTTCCGGTTTGATGTCGCGATGCAAAATTTGCCGGCGATGCAGCATGCCCAGCGCCCGCAGCAAGCGCTCAGCCAGGTCCTGCCATTGCGCCAAAGGCAACGGCCCCGCCTGCGCGTGCAACTGCGCGAGGGTGGAACCGGAATATTCGCGCATCACGTAGTACAAATGCTGACGCTGACTGGCCGCATGCACCTCCGGAAAATGCCGCCCGGCCACGCGTTTGAGAAACCATTCCTCAGACAGCAACGCCTGCCCGGCCAGATGATCGTCATGTAGTGCCGCCGGTAACGTCTTCAATAACCAGGATTGCTGTTGCGTATCGCGCACTCGATAAAGCAGCGATTGCTGGCTCTGCGCAAGAACCCCGTCAATCTGCCAGCCTTCGAACATCTGGCCCGGTTTCAGCGTGGGGGGCAGCGGCCATTGCTGCAGATGAATAAGCGCATCGCCAATGCTGGTTTCGCCAAGCGCGTCGACCCGCACCAACATCGCGCTGGCGTTGTCTTGACTGCCGGCCAGGTGCGCCGCGCTGACCAGCGTCTGGGCGGCGCTGGATAAATCCGGCTGGTCGCGCAGAATAGCCGCAATAGCCGTATCCCCCAAAACAGCCCAGATGCCATCGCTGAGCAGGACAAAACTTTCATCAACACGCAACTCGCCGTCGAGAAAATCCAGCACCACGTGTTGATCCAGTCCCAGCGCGCGTTTCAGCACGTGCTGCATGCCCGGTTGATCCCAGACGTGATCTTCGCTGATGCGTTGCAACTGGTCAGCGTGCCAGCGATAAACCCTGCAGTCGCCGACGTGGGCCAAGGTAAACCGCCTGCCGCGCATCACCAAAGCGCTGACCGTGGTCAGCAGCGGTTGGCCACCGCCGTTGGCTTGCAACCAGCGATTCTGCGCGAGCAGCAAGCGGTCCAGTGCCTGCGCGACACCCCAGGTTTCCGGGGTGGCGTAATAATCCAGCGCCAGTGCCTGCAGGGTCGAACGCGCGGCGAGGCCGCCATCTGCACACTGGCTGACGCCGTCGGCGATGGCGAACAGGTAACCTTTGCTCGCTGCCAGCGCCGGCGCGGGTGTCACCAGGCGCAAGGCGTCCTGATTTTCCTCGCGCGGCCCGGTGGCGCTGGCTTCGGCGAAACTCAGTTGCAGGCTCATTCAGTGTTCAGACCCGCGCCGCCGTCACGGCGGCCGAGCCCCAAGTGGTTCTCCAGCGACGTTTCACACCGTGCAGACCGAACCAGGCAAGCACGCCGAGGCTGGCGAACAACCACAACGCCAGTTGATAACTGCCGGTGCTCTGCTTGATCGCGCCCATGCCTGCGGCCAGTGCGAAACCGCCGATGCCGCCGGCCATGCCGATCAGGCCGGTCATCACGCCGATCTCTCGACGAAAGCGCTGCGGGACCAACTGGAAAACCGCCCCGTTACCCGCACCCAAACCCAGCATGGTGCAGACGAAAAGGGCCAGTGCCGCGTAGGAACTCGGCAGGTTGAAACCGACGGCAGCAATGCAGATCGCCGCTACGGTGTACATCGCCAACAGGGTGCGGATGCCGCCGAAGCGGTCGGCCAACGCGCCGCCCAAGGGGCGCATCAGACTGCCGCCAAACACGCAGGCGGCGGTGTAGTAACCGGCGGTGACCGGGCTCAGCCCGTATTGATCGTTGAAGTAGCCGGGCAGGGCGCTGGCCAGGCCGATGAAACCGCCGAAAGTGACGCTGTAGAAAAACATGAACCACCAGCTGTCTCGGTCGCCCAAGGCTTTGAAATAGTCGGCGACTGACTTGGCTTTCGGCCGCTCGGGAGCGTTTTTGGCCAGCCAGGCGAAGACGATGAGCGTCACGATCAGCGGGATCAGCGCAAAGCCGAACACGTTGCTCCAGCCAAACGCGGCCGCCAGTACCGGGGCGATCAGCGCAGCAAGCACCGTCCCGGAATTGCCGGCACCGGCGATGCCCATGGCTTTGCCCTGATGCTGCGGCGGATACCATTGCGAGGCCAGCGGCAAGGCGACGGCGAAGGACGCACCAGCCATGCCGAGGAACAGCCCCAGCAGCAGCGCTTGTTCGTAGCTGTGAATGCCGTGCATCCAGGCGACGAACAGGGCGCAGATGACAATCACCTGGCCGATCAGCCCGGCGGTTTTCGGCGACAGGCGATCAGCGAGCATGCCCATGATGAAGCGCAGTATGGCGCCGGCCAGAATCGGCGTGGCGACCATCAGGCCGCGTTGTTGGGTGGTCAACTGCAAGTCGGCGGCGATCTGCACCGCCATCGGGCCCAGCAGATACCAGACCATGAAACTCAGGTCGAAATACAGAAAGGCCGCGAACAGGGTCGGGGTATGGCCGGATTTCCAGAAGCTTGAATTCATCGCGCACCTCAGCGGTTGGTCGTCTCGAAAAGAGTCATGAGCTTGCGAGTGGGGCGCCCGCACGGCCGCACCACCGACCCCGTGTCGCGGGGCCAAAACAAAAAAACGCCGCCACCCGATTCGCGGTGAGGCAAACCAGGTGAGCGACGTCTTTGTCGTGGGTGGGGCAACCGCCGTTGGTTACCTGTGGTGATTACATAGCGAGATTTGTGCCAACAGTCTGGAACCGAGTCGTGTCCTTCGCGAGCAAGCCCGCTCCCACATTTGAAATGCATTCCAAGGGTGGGAGCGGGCTTGCTCGCGAAAGGGCCGTTGCAGACGCCACAGGGCTTCAGCCCAGCAACTCGCTCATCGCAATAATTTGCTCCGCCACCTGAATCAGCTTCTGCTGGCGACTCATCGCCTGACGGCGCATCAGGGTGTAGGCCTCTTCTTCATTGCACGCTTTCATCTTCATCAGCATGCCCTTGGCCAGTTCGATGCGCTTGCGCTCGGCCAGTTGCTGGTCGCGGGCATGCAGTTGCGCACGCAAAGCCTGGTCGCTTTCGAAGCGTGCCATGGCGACGTCGAGAATCGGCTGTAAACGTTGTGCGTGAATACCCTCGACGATGTAGGCACTGACCCCGGCCTTGATCGCCTGGCGCATCACATTCGGGTCGTGCTCGTCGGTAAACATTACGATCGGCCGCGGTTGGTCGCGGGAAACCAACACCACTTGCTCCATCACGTCCCGGCTCGGTGACTCGGTATCGATCAGAATCACGTCCGGGCGCACCGTTTCGACGCGCGCGGGCAGGTCGATGGTCAGGCCGGACTCGTCGATCACCTCGAACCCGGCTTCCATCAGCGCCGCTTTCAGGCGCCCGACTTTTTTCGCAGTGTCGTTGATCAGCAGGATACGCAGCATGTTCGCAATCTCCTGTCAGCGGCGGGCGAGAAGGGCGGAGCTGTCGCTCAGGGCGTGCAGCTTGAAGCTCTGGGCATACGCGACGGGGTCGGAGCCGTCCCAGATTTTGCCGTCGATCAACTGGCTGCTGCGCATGTCCGCCACGTTGGCAGCAACCCCGACAGCGGTGGCGGCCTCCCGGTACAGGTCCAGTTGCTGCACGTGCCGGGCCACCGCGAGGTAGTCCGGATCGTCGCGCAACAATCCCCAGCGGCGGAACTGGGTCATGAACCACATGCCGTCCGACAGATAAGGCAGATTGACCTCGCCATTACCGTGGAAGCGCAGCGCGTGGGGGTCCTGCCAGCGATTGCCGAGACCGTCGTCATAATCGCCGAGCAGGCGTGGTTCGATGCAGTCGAGCGGTGCGTCGAGGAACTCCGGCGCGCTCAGCAACTGCGCAGTGCTGCGACGATTCTCGGTGCTTTGTTCGATAAAGCGGCTCGCTTCGAGAATCGCCATCACCAGCGCGCGCGCGGTGTTGGGGTATTGCTCGACAAAGGCGCGGGTGCATCCCAGCACCTTCTCTGGATGATCCGGCCAGAGGGTCTGCGTGGTCGCCATGGTGAACCCGAGGTTGTGTTGTACTGCGCTGGCAGACCAGGGCTCGCCAACGCAAAAGCCATCGATGCGCCCGGCCTGCAGGTGCGCGACCATTTGCGGCGGCGGCACCACCACGCTGGTGACATCGTGCAGTGGATGAATGCCCTGGCTCGCGAGCCAGTAATACAGCCACATGGCGTGGGTGCCGGTCGGGAAGGTCTGGGCGAAGGTCAGTTTTGGGCGAGTTTGGTGCACGTGTCGTTCCAGTGCTTCAGGACCGGTCACGCCCAGCGCTTGCAAGCCATGGGACAGATTGATGCTCTGGCCGTTCTGGTTCAGGCCCATCAACACGGCCATATCAGTGCAGGCCACGCCGCCGATGCCTAGGTGCACCGCGTAGATCAAACCGTACAGGCTGTGCGCGGCGTCGAGTTCGCCACTGACCAGTTTGTCGCGCAGGTTGGCCCAGGACGACTGACGCTTGAGATTCAAGCTCAGCCCATAGGGCTGAGCGAAGCCCTGGGTGGCTGCGACCACCAGCGAGGCGCAGTCGCTGAGGGCCATGAAGCCGAGGTTGATTTCGGTCTTTTCCGGGGCGTCGCTGCCGTTGACCCAGGCCAACGGGCCGGCTGTGGTTTGTTTCATGAGCAAACACCTTCCAAAAAAAACGCCGTCCCAGGCTCCCGCGAGAACCGAGCCTTGTGACGACGCCATTGTCTTTCGACTCATCCCGTCGTTGGCATGAGTGCTGATGCAGTGACTGGTGCAAGGCATATGCCAGTGCCGGTGGATTTAGCTGCGTGCCTCGCGCACGACGGTGATGCCCGGCTATAATCGCCGCCTCATTTCGCCGCACTCGAGACCACGCCGCCCATGTACTCCCTGGCCCGTCAGCTGTTGTTCAAACTTTCCCCGGAAACCTCCCACGATCTGTCCCTGGACTTGATTGGCGCGGGCGGGCGTTTGGGCCTCAACGGCATGCTCAGCAAGGCGCCAGCGAAAATGCCGGTGACCGTCATGGGCCTGGATTTTCCGAACCCGGTGGGGCTGGCGGCCGGTCTGGACAAGAACGGCGCGGCCATCGACGGTTTCGCGCAACTGGGTTTCGGTTTTGTCGAAATCGGCACCATCACTCCGCGTGCGCAGCCGGGTAATCCGAAACCACGGATTTTCCGTCTGCCGGAAGCCGAGGCGATCATCAACCGCATGGGCTTCAACAACCTTGGCGTCGATCACTTGCTGGCGCGGGTGGCAGCTGCAAAATACAAAGGTGTGCTGGGCATCAACATCGGCAAGAATTTCGATACGCCGGTCGAACGTGCTGTCGATGATTACCTGATCTGCCTGGACAAGGTTTACGCCCACGCCAGTTACGTCACGGTCAACGTCAGCTCGCCAAATACGCCGGGGCTGCGCAGCCTGCAGTTCGGCGATTCGCTCAAGCAACTGCTGGCCGACCTTGCTACCCGCCGCGCGGAACTGGCCTTGCGTCACGGCAGACATGTGCCGTTGGCCATCAAGATCGCCCCGGACATGATCGACGAGGAAACTGCGCAGGTCGCGCAGGCGCTGATCGAAACCGGAATGGACGCGGTGATCGCGACCAACACCACCCTGAGTCGCGTCGGCGTCGAAGGCATGGAGCACGGTGATGAGGCGGGCGGCCTTTCCGGTGCGCCGGTGCGCGAGAAGAGCACGCACACCGTTAAGGTGTTGGCGTCGGAGTTGGCCGGGCGCTTGCCGATCATTGCCGTGGGCGGCATTACCGAAGGCAGGCACGCCGCCGAGAAAATCGCCGCGGGTGCGAGCCTGGTGCAGATTTATTCCGGTTTCATCTACAAAGGCCCGGCGTTGATTCGTGAGTCCGTGGATGCGATAGCGGCACTGCGCTGATCTGTAGCAGCTGCCGAGCTTGCGAGGCTGCGTCCGGCTGCGAAGTAGTCGTAAGTTCTGCACCCACGGTTCATCAGATTGATCGCATTGGCTGGTTTCACGGCGGCGTCGCCGCCGGACGCAGCCTCGCGGTGCTCGACAGCTGCTACATGTGACCGCGTTTCCAAAGCATAAAAAAGGGCTCCTCGAAGGAGCCCTTGGGCCGAAGCCCGCCGCCCGGATGGGGCGTGCGTGGTAAGTCGTTACGTAATCAGATTGTCGTGTCGGAGTGTTAAGCCCTGTGTCAGCCGACGGCGTGAAGTTCGTTGAGTCTGTGGATTCCCGCAGTGCCGGTCATACCGTCCCAGTTGTCGCCGCGTCCTTCTCGCCAGCCGTTAATCCAGGCTTGACGTACCGACGGTAGAGTAAATGGGCAAAGCTCACGGGATTTGCCACCAACGCCATATTGATATCCGCGCAAAAATGCTCTTTCCAACGGATCACGCTTAAGTCTTCTCATAGGGTGTTGCCCTCACTTGTTGACTGTATTTATCGCGTTGACCTCGAATTGAGGTCTGGCAGAAAATCTCTGCCGTTGGGGCTCGCTGCCGGCGTCGCGAGCCAAGGTGTTGACGCCGTTGCGACGTCAACCTGTGTTGAGTTCTAACCAATGAGTCACACAGATGGAATGATCGTTTTGTCATAAGCACGTAACCATTAAGGTGCTATGGCCATAAGTAACATGATGTTCGGTGCAGGTTTATTGGCCAAACCCCGGTATGATCGGCCCCCACGGTAAATGACAGGTTCAAACCTTTAACGAGAATCGCTCGTGTTGCTGCGAGTATTATTCGACGAAGGGTCGCTTTATTAGATTTTGTTGCATCACGCTTTTTATCTGCCTGTGCATCTAAGCTCATTTGACCCGAGCAGCACGGGTGGGACGGCACACCTTCGTGCCACGCGGGCGCTCTTCAAGAAAAGCGCCTGATTGAAAACCGGGCCGGCAATGCGTTGCCGGTCCACTAGCCAAAGGCTCTGGAATCACCATGTCCGATCGTTTCGAACTCTTCCTCACTTGCCCAAAAGGCCTTGAAGGCCTGCTCATTGAGGAAGCCGTCGGGCTTGGCCTTGAAGAAGCGCGCGAGCACACCTCTGCCGTGCGCGGCATGGCCACCATGGAAACTGCCTATCGTCTGTGCCTGTGGTCGCGTCTGGCAAACCGGGTGCTGCTGGTGCTCAAGCGTTTCCCGATGAAGGACGCCGAGGACCTGTACCACGGCGTGCTCGACATCGAATGGCAAGACCACATGCTCAACGACGGCACCCTGGCCGTTGAGTTCAGCGGGCACGGCTCGGGCATCGACAACACGCACTTTGGCGCCTTGAAGGTCAAAGACGCGATCGTCGACAAACTGCGTACGCCGCAAGGCGATCGTCCTTCCATCGACAAACTCAACCCGGACCTGCGCATTCACCTGCGTCTGGACCGTGGCGAAGCCATTTTGTCTCTCGACCTTTCCGGCCACAGCCTGCACCAGCGCGGATATCGTCTGCAGCAGGGCGCTGCGCCGTTGAAGGAAAACCTCGCGGCCGCGATTCTGATTCGCTCGGGCTGGCCGCGCATTGCCGCCGACGGTGGCGCGCTGGCTGACCCGATGTGCGGTGTCGGCACGTTCCTGGTCGAAGCGGCGATGATCGCCGCCGACATGGCGCCGAACCTGCGTCGCGAGCAGTGGGGCTTTACCGCCTGGCTGGGCCACGTCCCGGCACTGTGGAAAAAGCTTCACGAAGAAGCCACCGAGCGTGCCGCTGCCGGTCTGGCCAGACCACCGCTGTGGATTCGTGGCTACGAAGCTGATCCGCGCCTGATTCAACCGGGCCGCAACAACGTCGAACGTGCCGGCCTGAGCGAGTGGATCAAGATCTACCAAGGCGAAGTCGGCACCTTTGAGCCGCGTCCGGACCAGAACCAGAAAGGCCTGGTCATCTGCAACCCGCCGTACGGCGAGCGTCTGGGCGATGAAGCGAGTTTGCTTTACCTCTACCAGAACCTGGGCGAACGTCTGCGTCAGGCCTGCCTTAACTGGGAAGCCGCCGTTTTCACCGGCGCGCCGGACCTGGGCAAGCGCATGGGCATCCGCAGTCACAAACAGTATTCGTTCTGGAACGGCGCGCTGCCGTGCAAACTGCTGCTGATCAAGGTTACGCCGGATCAGTTTGTCACCGGTGAGCGTCGCACCCCGGAACAGCGTCAGGTCGAGCGAGAGCAGGCCGAAGTCGAAGTCGCCGACAACGACGTGGCGCCGGGCAAATACGAGAAATACAACAAGAACGGCAACCCGATCAAACCGGCCCCGGTGGTGATCGAGCAACCGCGCTTGAGCGAAGGCGGGCAAATGTTTGCCAACCGTTTGCAGAAAAATCTCAAGGCGCTGGGCAAGTGGGTCAAGCGTGAAGGCATCGATTGCTATCGCATCTACGATGCCGACATGCCTGAATACTCGATGGCCATCGACCTGTACCACGATTGGGTCCACGTGCAGGAATACGCTGCGCCAAAATCCATTGATCCGGAAAAAGCCTCGGCGCGCATGTTCGATGCCTTGGCTGCGATTCCGCAAGCGTTGAACGTCGACAAGAGCCGCGTGGTGGTCAAGCGCCGCGAACGTCAAAGTGGCACCAAGCAATACGAGAGACAGGCCGCCCAGGGCAAATTTGTCGAGGTCAACGAAGGTGGCGTCAAGCTGCTGGTCAACCTCACCGATTACCTCGACACCGGCCTGTTCCTCGATCACCGGCCAATGCGCTTGCGGATTCAGAAGGAAGCAGAGGGCAAGCGCTTCCTCAATCTGTATAGCTACACCGCGACCGCCAGCGTGCATGCCGCCAAAGGTGGCGCGCGCAGCACCACCAGTGTCGACCTGTCGAAGACCTATCTGGACTGGGCGCGACGCAACCTGTCGCTGAACGGTTTCTCTGACAAGAACCGTCTGGAGCAGGGCGATGTGATGGTCTGGCTGGACGCCTGCCGTGATGAGTTCGACCTGATCTTCATCGATCCGCCGACGTTCTCCAACTCCAAGCGCATGGAAGGGATTTTCGACGTGCAGCGCGATCAGGTGCAATTGATCGACCTGGCCATGGCGCGTCTGGCGCCGGGTGGTGTGCTGTATTTCTCCAACAACTTCCGTAAGTTTGAGCTTGAGCCGAACCTGACCGAACGCTACGCCGTGGAAGAAATCACGGCCAAGACCATCGATCCGGATTTCGCCCGTAACGGCAAGATCCATCGGGCCTGGAAAATAATGGCACGTTAACACCACAATGAACTGCAGGAGCGGCCAGTGGACGCTCCTGCAGTTCATTTCTGTGCTGGTCAAATTAGTGGCTAATAGCTATAACTCAATCATGGCCAATGGGCTTTTCCGGCACCTGGCGTTATGAGTTGCCTCTATGTCGTTGCACGCCGTGCGCCCGAAGATTCTGGGTTTTATCAGTGAAGATGTTTCGGCCCTGCGGGTCGCGCTGCTGGTATTGCTGATCGGCGGGTTTTTCACCGGATTGCTGGCCTGGTCGACGCTGAATTTGTTTCACCAACAATTACGGCAACGTTTCCAACTGCTCGCCAATGAGCGTTACAGCCGTATCGAAGAACGTTTTGATGATCAGCAGCAGCGCCTCGATGGCCTGCGCCGATTTTTCATCAATTCCGTTAACGTCGACCGCGACGAATTCGACGGCTATACCCAGCCGCTGCTGCGCCGCACTCAGGCGTATTCCTTTGCATTGCGCGTCAGTAAGGCCGAGCGGCCCGTGCTGGAGCGGCGTATGCGCGAGGGAGGCTTGCCCGGCTTCAGCATTCGCGAGCTGGACGCCAACGGCCAACTGCAACTGGCCGGAGACCGCGATGAGTATGTCCCGGTGCTGTTCAGCCGAACTCAAAGCAAACTCGGTGCGCCGCTGGGCTACGACCTGCTCGCGCAACCTTTGCGCCGTGCCACGCTGGAACGGGCCGACCAGCATGGGCAGATGGCGGTGTCGCAGCCGATGCATCTGGTCAGCATCGAACCCGCTAATGCTCGCGGCGTGCTGCTGGTGGCGCCGGTCATCAATGCCGGCGAAAGCAAACCTTACGGTTATGTGATGGCCGTGATCAGCATGCGTCAGTTGCTTGCGGATGGGTTGCCTGAAGCCACGCGCGATTACCTCGCCGTGCGCATTCTGGACCTGTCCACCGATGATCAGCACGAAGTTCTCTATGAATCCGCGAACCGTGCGGCGCCCAGTGATCTGGCGGCGACCCGGCTGCTGCGCCTTGCCGATCATGATTACCAGGTGGACATCCAGCCCAGCGAGGCATTTTTAAAAGCCAATCATTCGTCGGTGACCAGCGTAGTGGTGCTGGGTGGTTTGCTCAGTCTGATGCTGAGTGCGTTGCTCTACGTGTTGGTGAGTCAGCGTCAGCGCGCGCTGAAACTGGTTGCCCTGCGCACCGAGGAACTGCACGCCCGCGAGCAGGAGTTGCGCGGCACTCACGGGCAACTGCGCGGGGTGCTGGATGCAGCGACCCAAGTGGCAATCATTGCCACTGATCTACGCGGTGTGATCAGCACGTTCAATGCCGGCGCGGAACAGATGCTCGGTTACACGAGTGCGGAGGTGGTCGGGCACATGACCCTGGAAAGCCTGCACTTTCCTCGCGAACTGACGGCACGCTCGGCCGAGCTGAGCGCGCGCTACGGCAAGCCGGTTCCGACCTGCCAGGCGATGCTGGTCGAGGGCGGCGAGGAGGGCGGCCATGAAGCGCGGGAATGGACGCTGTTGCGCCACGACGGCAGCCACTTGACGGTCAACATGCTGGCGACGCCGCTGCTCGACGAGCAAGGTTTGTGGGTCGGCCACCTGGCCATCTGCATCGACATCACCGAACGCAAGCGTGTACACGAAGCGCTGGCGGCCCGGGACTCGTTGCTGAAGAAGCTCAGCGCACATGTTCCTGGCGGGATCTATCAATTCAAAATGGAGTTCGACGGGCGATTCAGTGTGATCTACGCCAGCGACGGCATCCGCGAGATCTACGAGCTGGAGCCCGACGTGCTGCTGCTCAACGCCGAAGCGATTTTCACCCGCATCCATCCTCAAGACTCCACCCGGGTTCGCGCCTCGATTCGCGGTTCGGCGGAAACGCTCAGCCCGTGGCGCGAGGAATACCGCGTGCAGCTGCCGCAGCGCGGCGTGCGCTGGGTTCGCGGCGAGGCGACGCCCGAAGAGCTGCCCGGTGGCGGCGTACTCTGGCACGGTTATATTTCGGACATTTCCGATTTGAAGCGAGTGGAAGAGGAGTTGCGGGCACTGTCGATCACTGATTCGCTGACCGGCATTCACAACCGCCGCTACTTTCAAGAGCGCCTGACTACGGAAATGGCCCGGGTCGAGCGGGGCGGTGGTCAGCTCTCGGTGATCATGCTCGACATCGACCACTTCAAGCGCATCAACGATCTACACGGCCATGCGGTGGGCGACAAAGTGCTGCAGACCGTTTGCGCCCGGATCGGCCATCGCCTGCGTCGCACTGATGTGTTCTGTCGTCTGGGCGGCGAAGAGTTCATGGTGCTCTGCCCGGACATCGACGGCGAGCATGCCCGCATATTGGCACTGGAGTTGTGGCAAGGCTTGCGCAGCACACCCATCGACGATGTCGGGATCGTCACCGCGAGTTTCGGGATCGCCAGCTGGCGCCTCGGAGAAGGCGCCGACGCCTTGCTGCTGCGCGCGGATTCGGGGGTTTATGCGGCGAAACAGGCAGGTCGGGATCGGGTTGAGGGTGAGGTGCAATGAAACCAGCCTATGCGCAGGTCCTGAGCAAGCTTGCTCGCGATTGCGATTTGTCAGTCACACATTGGCTGAATGTGGCGGCGTCATCGCGAGCAAGCTTGCTCCTACCTTTTGGGATCGGTGTTCGTTACAGCACCGAAGCGGTTTCCGGCAATTTCGGCTGGCGATACAGGTCGAGCAGGACCTGATCCAGTACCGACGAAGCACCAAACGGGGCTTTGTCGTTGAGGATGGCCACGACCGCCCAGGTATTGCCATTGATGTCGCGGCTGTAACCGGCAATCGCCCGTACAGTGTTCAAGGTGCCGGTCTTGACGTGAGCTTCGCCGGCCATCGCCGTACGTTTCAGACGCTTGCGCATGGTGCCGTCGGTGCCGGCAATCGGCATCGAGCTGATGAATTCGGCCGAATAAGGACTCTTCCATGCTGCCTGCAGCATGCCAGCCATTTCACGCGCGCTCACACGCTCGGCGCGGGACAGGCCGGAGCCGTTTTCCATCACCAAATGGGGTGCGGTGATGCCTTTCTTCGCCAGCCACTGACGCACTACGCGCTGCGCTGCCTTGGCATCGTCGCCATCCGCGTCGGTGCGGAAGCGCTGGCCGAGGCTCAGGAACAACTGCTGCGCCATGGTGTTGTTGCTGTATTTGTTGATGTCGCGAATGATTTCCGCCAGGTCCGGCGAATAAGCTCGCGCGAGTACTTTGGCACCGCTTGGCACCGTCGCCAGTCGATCACGCCCCTGAATGCTGCCGCCCAGTTCTTTCCAGATGGCGCGCACGGCGCCGGCGGTGTAGGTCGCGTGATCAAGCAGCGACAGGTAAGTCTGTGAGCTGCAGCCATCGCCCAGCTGACCGCCGACGGTCACGGTGACGCTGCCGTCGGGCTGGTTGACCGGGTTGTAACGCACGCCACCGGTGCACTGCTTGGAATTGACGGCCTTGACCTGGTTTTCGATGCGAACGGTGGCGATCGGCGGCTCGACTGAAATCAGCACCCGGCCGTTGTCATTTCGCGCGACAAAGCGCAGTGCCTTGAGGTTGACCAGCAACGAATCGGGTTTGACCAGGAACGGTTTGTTGTCGTTATTGCCGTCGTCATTGAAGTCCGGCAGTTGCGGTTGCACGAAGAAGTTGCGGTCGAGCACCAGATCGCCGGTGATTTGCGTTACGCCGTTGGCACGCAGATCGCGCATCAGCAGCCAGAGTTTTTCCATGTTCAGCTTCGGATCACCGCCACCCTTGAGGTACAGGTTGCCGTTGAGGATGCCGCCGCTGAGGGTGCCATCGGTGTAGAACTCGGTTTTCCACTGATGGTTCGGGCCGAGCATTTCCAGCGCGGCGTACGTGGTCACCAGTTTCATGGTCGAGGCCGGATTGACCGAAACGTCAGCGTTGAAGATGGTCGGCGTGCCAGGGCCGTTGAGCGGGATCATCACTAGCGACAGGGCGTTGGTTTGCAGTTTGCTGGCCTTGAGCGCCTTTTCGATGTTGGGCGTCAGACCGGTATTGATAGGGGCGGCGGAAACGGTGAAGGCCAGCGGGAGAAGAAAACCGGCCAGTAACAGTGGACGCAAAGATTTGATCATGTGAAATAAAACCCTACAGCCGAGGGGGAAAAAGACGAGGGCATGCTGAAAAATTCCCTCAGTGGTCATGAAAGTGTCGGCATTATGCCCCAAGGTGTGTCGGCTTGTGCCGTGCCCCGGTCTTCTAATCCGCTATTTTTTTACCGACGGTCGCCAGCGCCACCCAGAGAGTCGGGCAATTGGCCGCTTAAACTGCTAAAGTGCCGCCCGTTATTACTTATGAGGATTGTTCCAATGGCGACTAACCGTTCCCAGCGTCTGCGCAAAAAACTGTGCGTCGATGAATTTCAAGAGCTGGGTTTCGAGCTGAACCTGGATTTCAAAGAAGATTTGGCTGATGAAGCCATTGATGCTTTCCTCGACGCGTTCCTGAAAGAAGCCATGGAAGCCAACGGTCTGGGTTATGTCGGCGGCGACGACTTCGGTCTGGTTTGCCTGCAGAAGCGCGGCTCGGTGTCCGAAGAGCAGCGTGCTGCTGTTGAAGCCTGGCTCAAAGGCCGCAGCGAACTGACCGAAGCGACGGTCAGCCCGCTGATCGACGTCTGGTACCCGGAAAAGCCGATCAATCCGGGAGCTTGATGTTGTGAAAAGAACGGCGACCTAGGGTCGCCGTTTTTTTATGCCTGAAGATCAACAGATCGCAGCCTCGTTGCACTCGACAGCTCCTACAGTTGGAATACGCTTACCCTGTAGGAGCTGTCGAGTGCAACGAGGCTGCGATCTTTTCAGACCTTGCGCCAATTCAGAATCACCAGCGTCAACACCCCCGCGACAATCCCCCAGAACGCCGAACCGATGGAGAACAGCGTCAGCCCTGACGCCGTGACCATAAAGGTGATCAACGCCGCTTCCCGTTCCTTCGCTTCGGTCATGGCAATGCTCAAGCCATTGATGATCGAGCCGAACAAGGCCAGCGCCGCGATCGACAGCACCAGTTCTTTCGGCAACGCGGCGAACAAGGCTGCCAGCGTCGCACCGAACACCCCGGCGATGCCGTAGAAAATCCCGCACCAGACCGCCGCCGTGTAGCGTTTATTGCGATCTTCATGGGCATGCGGCCCCGTGCAGATGGCCGCGCTGATCGCCGCCAGGTTGATCCCGTGGGAACCGAATGGCGCCAACAGCAAAGAGGCGATACCGGTGGTGGTGATCAGCGGTGAGGCTGGCACGTTGTAACCATCCGCGCGCAGAACGGCGACGCCCGGCATGTTCTGCGAGGTCATCGCGACCACAAACAGCGGGATGCCGATGCTGATCGTTGCGGCCAGGGAGAAGTGCGGCGTGGTCCAGACCGGCGTCGCCAGTTCCAGATGGAAGTTGCTGAAATCCAGCAGACCCATGAATCCCGACAGCGCGGTGCCGATCAGCAGCGCAGCGAGCACGGCGTAGCGGGGCGACAACCGCTTGATCAGCAGGTAAGTGAAAAACATGCCCAGCACCAGCGCCGTGCGATGCTGCGCGGCGACGAAGATCTCACTGCCGATCTTGAACAGAATCCCTGCCAGCAACGCGGCCGCCAGCGATGCGGGAATCTTTTTCACCAGCCGCTCGAAGCTGCCGGTCAGGCCGCAAATTGTTACCAGTACCGCGCAGGTGATGTAGGCGCCAATCGCTTCGCCATAACTGACGCCGCCCAGGCTGGTGATCAGCAGCGCCGCGCCGGGCGTCGACCAGGCAATGGTGATCGGCGTGCGATAGCGCAGCGACAGGCCGATCGAACACACCGCCATGCCAATCGAAATCGCCCAGATCCACGAAGAAATCTGCCCGCTGCTCAGCCCCGCCGCCTGGCCGGCCTGAAACATCAACACCAGAGAACTGGTGTAGCCGGTCATCATCGCGATAAAGCCGGCGACGATGGCTGACGGTGAAGTGTCGGCGAGAGGACGAAGCTGTGTGCGCGTAGCGTCGTTCATGACGGCGGTGTTTCCTTGTTTTGATAAAGAGGGTGACTCGATCGACAATCTTGTGGGAGCAAGGCTTGCCCGCGAAGGCGTCTGCGAAATCGCCATCGCGGGCAAGCCTTGCTCCCACAGTCCCTGCGCAAAGCGGCGGATTCTGTGGTTAAGCCTAAACTCAAATGTGATGACCCGTCGCAATACAGCCGAAGCCGCAAACAGCCGTACAGTCGTGTTGCCACCATTCATTGTGTACAATCGGCGTGTTTTTTACGCGATACTTGCCAGCGACCCACTGTGCCGTATTACAGTCACGGTCTATTCGCCGCAGTTCTCCCGACTCGAGTGCCCATGAACGAACAGTTGCAACCCCTCAAGAAACAACCGCGGGCAGGCAAAGCCGGCCGCAGCGGCACCCAGGACGATATTGTCTATGCGCATATCTTCGAGGCCATCCTCGAACAGCGCCTGGCGCCCGGCACAAAGTTGAGCGAAGAAGCGTTGGGGGAAATTTTCGGGGTCAGTCGCACTATCATTCGCCGCGCACTCTCGCGTCTGGCCCATGAAGGCGTCGTACTGCTGCGTCCGAACCGCGGCGCCGTGGTTGCCAGCCCGAGCGTCGAAGAGGCTCGTCAGGTGTTTCTGGCACGGCGTCTGGTGGAGCGGGCCATCACTGAACTGGCCGTGCAGCATGCCACGGCCGAGCAGATCGCCGAATTGCGGCAGATGGTCAACGACGAGCGCGACAGCTTCTCCCGTGGTGATCGTGGCGCGGGTATCCGTCTCTCCGGTGAATTCCATCTGAAGCTGGCCGAAGCGGCAAGGAATGCCCCGCTGATCAGTTTTCAGCGCAGCCTGGTGTCGCAAACGTCCCTGATCATCGCCCAGTACGAAAGCGGCAATCGCTCGCACTGTTCCTATGACGAGCACACCCAGTTGATCGACGCGATCGAAGCGCGCAACGCTACGCTGGCGGTCGATCTGATGATGCATCACATGAACCACATCGACAGCAAACTCAACCTCGACGAAGAAAGCGCGTCGGATGATTTACATGCGGTGTTCTCGCATTTGTTGCAGACCAAAAAGCCTGGGCGTTCGAGCGCCAAAATCTAACACCGCCCCCTGTAGGAGCGAGCCTGCTCGCGATGGTCGTTAACGATTACGCGAGAAGCCTGACACCCCGTGGCGCCCTCAGGTGTATCGCGAGCAGGCTCGCTCCCACAGAGGATCAAAAAAATCCCCCGGTATCTGACGATCGCGGGGGATTTTTTTTGCCCGAAGAAATCTTACCGCTGATGCACCTGATTCCCGGCCGCATACGTCTGCAGCACCGTCCGGTCATCGCCCAGCGTCATCAACACGAACAACGTTTCGGCAATGTTGGTGGACTGTTTCAGGCGATAGCTCAGCAACGGGGTCGCGTTGTAATCCAGCACCACAAAGTCGGCATCGGTGCCCGGCTGCAGCGTGCCGATCTTGTCTTCCAGACGCAGTGCCCGCGCGCCACCGAGCGTTGCCAGGTACAGCGACTTGAACGGGCTCAACCGCGCGCCCTGCAACTGCATCACTTTGTATGCTTCGTTCAGGGTCTGCAGCAGCGAGAAACTGGTGCCGCCGCCGACGTCGGTGCCCAGGCCCACGTTGACTTTATGCTTCTCGGCCATCGGCAGATTGAACAGGCCGCTGCCGAGGAACAGGTTGGAGGTCGGGCAGAAGGCGATCGCCGAACCGGTTTCCGCCAGCCGCGCGCATTCGTCGTCGCACAGGTGCACGCCGTGGGCGAATACCGAGCGTTCACCCAGCAGCTGGAAGTGATCGTAAACGTCGAGATAACCCTTACGCTCCGGGAACAGCTCCTTGACCCACTCGACTTCCTTGAGGTTTTCACTGATGTGGGTCTGCATGTACAGATCCGGGTATTCGCCGAGCAACTGACCGGCGAGGGTCAATTGTTCCGGGGTGCTGGTCGGTGCAAAGCGTGGAGTGACCGCGTAGTGCAGGCGACCCTTGCCGTGCCAGCGCTCGATCAGCGCCTTGCTGTCGACGTAGCTCGATTCCGCGGTGTCGACCAGATAGTCCGGCGCATTGCGATCCATCATCACTTTGCCGGCGATCATTCGCAGGTCCAGCTGCTCGGCGACTTCGAAGAACGAGTTCACTGATTGCGGATGAACACTGCCAAACACCAGTGCGGTGGTGGTGCCGTTGCGCAGCAGTTCCTTGACGAAAATGTCCGCGACTTCATCGGCATGGGCCTTGTCGGCGAACTGACTTTCGCACGGGAAGGTGTAAGTGTTGAGCCAGTCCAGCAGCTGTTCGCCATACGAGCCGACCATGCCGGTTTGCGGGAAGTGGATGTGCGTATCGATGAAGCCGGGAGTAATCAGGGCGTCTTGATAGTGCGTGATCTCGATATCCGCCGGCAGCGTCGGCAGCAGCTCGCTGGCGTGGCCGACGGCACTGATCTGACCGTTGTCGACCACCAGCAAGCCGTCTTCGAAATATTCATAAGACGCCTCGATACCGACTTCGGCGGGGTCGGCGATGCTGTGCAGAATGGCGGCGCGATAAGCTTTGCGAGTCAAAGGCATTGTCGTTCTCAATTCGTGGCAGTTAGTTCGAAGCCTGGCTGCGCCGGGACGCAGGCAGCAATTTGGCAATCGATGATCCGGCACTGGCAGTGTGCTGGCCGAAATCGGCGTTATAAGTGGCGATGATTTCGCCAGCGATGGAGACGGCGATTTCCACAGGCAGCTTGCCTTTGACTTCGCCGATGCCCATCGGGCAGCGCATGCGTTGCAGCACGCTGCTGTCAAAACCGCGATCACGCAGACGATGTTCGAACTTCATCCGTTTGGTCTTCGAGCCGATCAGGCCGAAGTAGGCGAAGTCGTTGCGCTTGAGGATCGCGGCGGTGAGTTCCAGGTCGAGCTGATGATTGTGCGTCATGACGATGCAATAGCTGCCAGCGGGCAAATCATCAATTTCATCCACCGGTTCTTCGCTGACGATTTTGCGCACGCCGTGGGGGATGTGTTCGGGGAATTCGGCATCCCGCGAGTCGATCCAGCGCACGCGGCAAGGCAGGCTGGCGAGCAACGGCACCAGTGCGCGCCCGACATGGCCGGCGCCGAATACGGCGATCTGCGCCTGCACCTGACCCATCGGTTCAAACAGTAAAACGGTCACGCCGCCGCAGCACTGGCCGAGGCTGGCGCCGAGGCTGAAGCGCTCAAGATGCGTGTCCTGTTTACCGCTGGCGAGCATCTCGCGGCCGATCTGCATGGCTTTGAACTCCAGGTGCCCGCCACCGATGGTGTCGAAGCTCTGGTTAGCGCTGATGACCATTTTCGAACCGGCATTGCGCGGCGTCGAGCCGAGCTCTTCGATGATGGTCACCAACACGCACGGTTCGCCGCGATTTTGCAGGTTAGCGAGGGCGTCGATCCAGTTGTACATGTTTCACCTCGACATCTGTGTTGTCTGTTCGAGCCTCTTCGCGAGCAAGCCAGCTCTTACAAAGTTTGCGTCGCCCGCATAAACGCGAATCACCGCCTATCTGTAGGAGCCGGCTTGCTGGCAATCCAGCCGCCTCGGTCCCTAGAGCGAAGCCAGCTCAACTTCAGCCTCAACAGCCTTCGCCACCTTTAACTGGCGCATCTGCTCACAGCCCCATAACACCCGCTCCGGCGTCGCCGGCGCGTCGATTTTCGGTTGATGTTTGTAATCGCCCAGGCTCGCCACGGCGTCCTTGATCGCGCACCACGCGGCGATGCCGAGCATGAACGGCGGCTCGCCGACGGCCTTGGAATGGAACACCGTGTCTTCCGGGTTCTTGCGGTTTTCGACCAGCTTCACGCGCAGGTCCAGCGGCATGTCCGCCACGGCCGGGACTTTGTAGCTGGCCGGGCCATTGGTCATCAGCTTGCCCTTGTTGTTCCAGACCAGCTCTTCCATGGTCAGCCAGCCCGCGCCCTGAATGTAGCCACCCTCGACCTGGCCGATGTCGATGGCCGGGTTCAGCGAGTCACCGACGTCATGCAGAATGTCGGTGCGCAGCATCTTGTATTCGCCGGTCAGGGTGTCGACGATGACCTCGGCGCACGCGGCACCAAATGCGTAGTAATAAAACGGCCGGCCGCGCGCCTGGCTGCGGTCGTAGAAAATTTTCGGGGTCTTGTAAAAGCCGGTACTCGACAGCGACACCTGGGCGAAATACGCCTGCTGGATCAACGCTTCGAAGGTCAGGATGTGATCGCGCACACGCACATGACCGTTGTGGAACTCCACGTCCTCTTCGCTGACTTTGTATTGCCGCGCAGCAAATTCGACCAGGCGTTTCTTGATGATTTCTGCCGCATTCTGCGCCGCTTTCCCGTTCAGGTCGGCACCGCTGGAAGCTGCCGTCGGCGAAGTATTTGGCACCTTGTCAGTGTTTGTCGCGGTGATCTGCACGCGGTCCATTTCTACCTGGAACACTTCGGCCACAACCTGCGCGACCTTGGTGTTCAACCCTTGGCCCATTTCGGTGCCGCCGTGGTTCAGGTGGATGCTGCCGTCGGTGTAGACGTGGATCAGCGCGCCGGCCTGATTGAGAAAACTCGCGGTAAAGGAAATACCGAATTTGACCGGCGTCAGCGCCAGGCCTTTTTTCAGGATCGGGCTGTTGGCGTTATAGCGACGAATCGCTTCGCGGCGCTCGGCGTACTGGCTGCTTTCTTCCAGCTCGGCGGTCATTTCCTCGAGCATGTTGTGCTCGACGGTCTGGTAGTAATGGGTGACGTTGCGTTCGGTTTTACCGTAGTAGTTGGCCTTGCGCACGGCCAGCGGATCGAGTGCCAGGTGACGGGCAATCGAGTCCATCACTTCTTCGATCGCGACCATCCCTTGCGGGCCGCCGAAACCACGGTAGGCGGTGTTCGACGCGGTGTTGGTCTTGCAGCGGTGACCGTTGATGGTCGCATCGCCCAGGTAATACGAGTTGTCGGCATGGAACATCGCCCGGTCCACGATCGACGCGGAGAGGTCCGGCGAGCAGCCGCAGTTGCCAGCCAGCTCCAGCGCGATGCCGTGCAGACGCCCGGTGCTGTCGAAGCCGACATCGTACTCAACGTAAAACGGGTGACGCTTGCCGGTCATCAACATGTCTTCGACGCGCGGCAGGCGCATCTTGGTCGGCTGGCCGGTGAGGTGCGCGATCACCGCGCACAGGCACGCCGGGCTCGCGGCCTGGGTTTCCTTGCCACCAAAACCACCGCCCATGCGGCGCATGTCGACGACGATCTTGTTCATCGACACGTCAAGCACTTCGGCGACTAGCTTCTGCACCTCGGTTGGGTTTTGCGTCGAGCAGTAGACGATCATCCCGCCATCTTCGGTCGGCATCACCGAAGAGATCTGGGTTTCGAGGTAGAAGTGTTCCTGGCCGCCAATGTGCAGCGTGCCCTGAATACGGTGCTCGGCGGTCGCCAGCGCGCCGGCCGAATCGCCGCGCTGATGCGTGTGGCTGTCGAGCACGAAGTGACGTTTGCGCAGGGCTTCGACCACGTCCAGCACCGGCTCCAGATCTTCGTATTCGATGATCGCCGCCATCGCTGCTTTGCGTGCGGTTTCCAGGTCTTTGGCGGCCACCGCGAGTACCGGTTGACCAACAAATTGCACATCGTCTATCGCCAGCAACGGATCGCCTGGAAGCAGCGGCCCGATGTCTTTCAGGCCAGGCACGTCTTCGTGGGTAATGGCAATGCGCACACCTTCGAAGGCATAGCAGGGCTTGGTGTCGATGCTGATGATTTTCGCGTGGGCGCGGTCCGACAGGCGAGCGTACACGTGCAGCTGGTTGGGAAATTCCAGGCGGTCGTCGATGTACTGCGCTTCACCGGACACATGCTTGGCGGCGCTGTCGTGCTTGACGCTACGGCCGACGCCGCTGGTCAAATCCTTGGCGAACAGTTCAGCCAGTTCAGCCTGAGTCTTCTCTACAGCGTGATGATTAGACATAAGCGGTCACCCGAGTCTCGATGTGCGGTGTTTGCAGTTCGATGAAGTATTTACGCAGCAGATTCTGCGCGCCCAGCAGGCGATATTCCTTGCTGGCGCGGAAGTCCGAGAGCGGCGTGAAATCTTCGGCGAGGGCGGCGCAGGCGCGTTCGATAGTGGCGCTGTTGAAGGGCGCACCGATCAGAACGGCTTCGCAATTGGCCGCGCGTTTCGGGATCGCAGCCATGCCGCCAAAAGCCACGCGGGCGTCGGCAATCACGCCAGTGTCGACACGCAGATTGAAGGCGGCGCAGACCGCGGAAATATCATCGTCAAGACGCTTGGAAACCTTGTAGGCGCGGAACAGTTGTTCGGCACTGGCACGCGGCACGATGATCTTTTCGATGAACTCGCTTTCCTGCCGAGCGGTAACGCGGTAATCGATGAAGTAATCTTCCAGCGCCAGGGTGCGGCGGGTTTCGCCTTTGCACAGAACGATCTGCGCACCCAGCGCGATCAGCAGCGGCGGTGAATCACCGATCGGCGAGGCGTTGCCGATGTTGCCGCCCAAGGTGCCCTGGTTGCGGATCTGCAACGAGGCAAAGCGCTGCAGCAATTCGCCGAAGTCCGGGTACTCGTTCTTCAAGGCTTCGTAGCAGTCGGAGAGGGCGGTCGCGGCGCCGATTTCCAGGCGATCGGCGAAGCGTTCGATGCGCTTCATTTCGGCCACGTTGCCGACGTAGATCATCACCGGCAAGGTGCGGTGAAACTGGGTGACTTCCAGCGCCAGGTCGGTGCCGCCGGCCAGCAAACGTGCTTGCGGGTAAGCGTCGTAGAGGTCGGCCAGGTCGGCCACGGTCAGCGGCACCAGGCAACGCTTGTCGCCACTGTTGAGTTCGCCGATGTCGGTGGGGGCGATGGCTTTCAGGCGCACGATGGTGTCCGCTTCGCGGGCATCGAACTGATCGGGCTGCTTGGCGCAGCAGGATTGCTCGGCCGCTTCCAGAATCGGTCGGTAGCCGGTGCAGCGGCAGAGGTTGCCGGCGAGGGCTTCGTGGGCTTTGTGGGAATCCGGCTGCTCACTGTTCTTCTGCAACGCAAACAGCGACATGACGAAGCCCGGGGTGCAGAAACCGCATTGCGAACCGTGGCACTCGACCATGGCTTTTTGCACGCTGTGCAGTTCGCCCTGGTGCTTGAGGTCTTCGACGCTGATCAGTTGTTTGCCGTGCAACGACGAGACGAACGTCAGGCACGAGTTGAGGCTGCGATAGCGAATATGTTCGCGGCCATTGTCATCCGTCTGCAGTTCGCCGACGACCACGGTGCACGCGCCGCAGTCACCGCTGGCGCAGCCTTCTTTAGTGCCGGGTTTGCCCACATGTTCGCGCAGATAATTGAGCACGGTCAGGTTTGGGTCCAGGGCGTGCTCGCTACGGAGTTCCTGGTTAAGTAAAAACTGGATCACGGAAGGCCTCGCAGACTCATTATTGTTGTTAACCGACGTGGACCGAATTTATCAGGTCTGACTTTGTGGTCAATGATTTTCTGACTTAAAGGTCAGGAAAGCTCATTTTGTCGATCAACAACGTGTTACTTCATTATTGACCCTCACGGGATACCCTGCTTTTTTTGCGGGAATCATGCCAAAACCGCCGAGTGGGCACTCCGCCACGACCCTTCACTTGCGCTACACTGCGCCGCTTGTGAAGACCAAAGAGTTTGAAGGGACAACCATGACGTTCAAGGCGCCGGACAGCCTCGCCGAGCAAATCGCCCACCACCTCGCCGAGCGCATCATTCGTGGCGAAATGAAGCCCGGTGAGCGCATTCAGGAACAGAAGGTCACGCTGGCACTCAACGTCAGCCGCGGATCGGTCCGCGAAGCCTTGCTGATCCTCGAACGCCGCCACTTGATCGCGATTCTGCCGCGCCGTGGCGC
This sequence comes from Pseudomonas sp. Ant30-3, assembly GCF_000690905.1. GTDB lineage: Bacteria > Pseudomonadota > Gammaproteobacteria > Pseudomonadales > Pseudomonadaceae > Aquipseudomonas. Next base: position 39,687 of record NZ_JMCL01000031.1, read on the forward strand.
CCACGTGACCGAACTCACCGTGCACAAGGTGCAGAGCCTGTGCACGCTGATGAGCGAGTTGTACATTCTGCTCGGCAACGCCGTCGCCAAAGGCTGGCAGGTTCAGGCCGACATGGCGCCGTTCGTGCAGATTCAGCAGCGTCTGGCGGCCAGTTGCGAGCGTCAGGACATCCGCACTTTTGTCGACGACAGCTTCAGCGTGATGCGCGCGGCTTACCCGTTCGCCAACAATCCATACTTGCAGGAAACTGTCGAGAATCTCCAACCGGCCATGAGCCGCGCGTATTTCCTTGCCCTCGACCAGCGCAAGGCGTCGATGAGCGAATTCCTCGAGCTGTTCGAACGCTTGCTCGCGGCCGTGCTCGCTCGCGACTTTCCACTGATCCGCGAAGTGCTGACGGCCTATGCCCAGCGCAGCAGCGATCTGGTGGTTTCCGCCCTGGCGGACGCTTAAGGGTGCGGCTGAAGTGCATCAAGCTGGCGGGATTCAAGTCCTTCGTCGACCCGACCACGGTGAACTTCCCCAGTAACATGGCCGCAGTAGTCGGACCCAATGGTTGCGGCAAGTCGAACATTATCGACGCCGTGCGTTGGGTAATGGGTGAGAGCTCGGCAAAAAATCTGCGCGGCGAGTCGATGACCGACGTCATCTTCAACGGCTCGACCAGTCGCAAACCGGTGAGTCAGGCCAGCATCGAGCTGGTGTTCGACAACTCCGACGGCACCCTGCTCGGCGAGTACGCCGCCTATGCGGAAATTTCCATTCGCCGCAAGGTGACCCGCGACAGCCAGACCACTTACTACCTCAACGGCACCAAATGCCGACGTCGTGATATTACCGACATTTTTCTGGGTACAGGCCTGGGCCCGCGCAGCTATTCGATCATCGAGCAGGGGATGATCTCCAAGCTGATCGAGTCCAAGCCCGAAGACTTGCGCAATTTCATCGAAGAAGCCGCCGGCATATCCAAATACAAGGAGCGCCGGCGCGAGACTGAAAACCGCATCCGCCGCACCCACGAAAACCTCGCCCGCCTGACTGACCTGCGCGAAGAGCTGGAGCGTCAGCTTGAACGCTTGCACCGGCAGGCCGAGGCGGCAAAGAAATATCAGGAATACAAAGGCGAGGAGCGGCAACTCAAGGCTCAATTGTCCGCCTTGCGCTGGCAGGCGCTGAATGAGCAGGTCGGGCAGCGCGAAGCGGTGATCGGCACCCAGGAAGTCAGTTTCGAAGCCTTGGTCGCCGAGCAGCGCAATGCCGATGCGAGCATCGAACGCTTGCGTGACGGCCATCACGACCTCTCCGAGCGCTTCAATCTGGTGCAGGGCCGATTCTATTCGGTCGGCGGTGACATCGCGCGGGTCGAGCAGAGCATTCAGCATGGTCAGCAACGTTTACGGCAATTGCAGGATGACCTTAAAGAAGCCGAGCGCGCGCGCATGGAAACCGAATCGCATCTGGGCCATGACCGCACGTTGCTGCTGACCCTCGGCGAAGAGCTCGACATGCTCACGCCCGAGCAGGAAGTCACCAGTGCCGCCGCTGAAGAAGCCGCTGCCGCGCTGGAAGAATCCGAAACCACCATGCACGCGTGGCAGGAACAGTGGGACGCCTTCAACCTGTCGTCTGCCGAGCCGCGGCGTCAGTCCGAGGTTCAGCAGTCGCGCATTCAGCAGCTGGAAACCAGCATGGAGCGTCTGGCGGATCGCCAGAAGCGCCTCGGCGAAGAGCGGGCGTTGCTTTCGGCCGATCCGGAAGATGCGGCGATCATGGAAATCAGCGAGCAGTTGGCGGCCTCCGAAGCCACGCTTGAAGATTTGCAGGCCAGTGAAGAAGCGCAGGTCGAACGCCTCGAGCAGTTGCGTCAGGAGTTGCAGCAAGCGCTGACCGCGCAGCAGCAGGCCCAAGGCGATTTGCAACGTCTGAACGGGCGTCTCGCTTCACTTGAAGCCTTGCAGCAAGCCGCGCTCGACCCAGGCACTGGAACGGCAGAATGGTTGCGAGAACAGCAACTGTTGGATCGCCCGCGTCTGGCCGAAGATTTGAAGGTCGAAGCCGGATGGGAGCTGGCGGTGGAAACCGTGCTCGGCGCCGACCTGCAAGCGGTGCTGGTCGATGACGTTGGAGACTATGATCTGGCCGGTTTTTCCCAGGGTGATCTGCGTCTGGTGAGCCCGGCCAGCGATGGCGTGCGGGTGCCTGGCACTTTGCTCGACAAGGTCGAGGCGAACATTGATCTGTCGCCATGGCTGGCACACGTCAAACCGGTCGACAGCCTCGAACAGGCGTTGGCCCTGCGCGGTCAGTTGTCGGCCGGGCAAAGCCTGATCAGCCGCGACGGTTACTGGGTTGGTCGGCACTTTTTACGCGTGCGTCGCGCCAGTGAAGCGGAAAGCGGCGTGCTGGCGCGCGGCCAGGAAATTCAGGACCTGAGCCTTGAGCGTGAAGAGCGCGAAGCCACGGTCGACACCCTGGAAACGCAGCTGCAAAATCTGCGCGCGCAGCAGCGTCAGCAGGAAAACGGCCGCGAACATTTGCGCCGTCTGCTGCAAGACGAAGCGCGTCAGCAGGGCGAATTGAAAGCGCAGTTGTCCGCTGGCAAAGCCAAGGCCGAACAACTGACCTTGCGCCGCACTCGTCTCGACGAAGAGCTCACCGAGCTGGCCGAACAGCGCGCGCTGGAGCACGAAAGTGTCGGCGAAGCACGCCTGCAATTGCAGGATGCCCTCGACGCCATGGCGCTCGATACCGAACAGCGCGAATTATTATTGGCCCAGCGCGACAGCCTGCGCGAGCGCCTCGATCGCGTGCGTCAGGAAGCCCGACAGCACAAGGATCACGCGCATCAACTGGCGGTGCGTCTGGGCTCGCTCAAGGCGCAGCATGACTCGACGCGCCAGGCTCTTGAGCGGCTGGAGATGCAGTCCGAGCGCCTGACTGAAAAGCGCGAGCAACTGAGCCTCAATCTGGAGGAGGGCGAGGCACCGCTGGAAGAGTTGCGCCTCAAACTCGAAGAGCTGCTCGACAAGCGCATGACCGTCGACGAGGAACTCAAGACCGCGCAGATCGCCATGGAAGACGCCGACCGCGAACTGCGCGACGCCGAAAAACGCCGTAGCCAGGCCGAACAGCAATCGCAGCTGATCCGTGGCCAGATGGAAACGCAGCGCATGGAATGGCAAGCCCTGACCGTGCGCCGCAAGACTCTGCAGGACCAGTTGCTGGAAGACGGCTACGACCTTCACGGCGTGCTCGCCACGTTGACCGCCGAGGCCAACGAGAAAGACGCCGAAGAAGAGCTCGAACGCATCGCCGCGCGCATTCAGCGACTGGGCGCGATCAACCTCGCAGCCATCGACGAGTATCAGCAACAATCCGAGCGTAAACGTTATCTGGACGCTCAGAACGACGATCTGGTGGAAGCGCTTGATACGCTGGAAAACGTGATTCGCAAGATCGACAAGGAAACCCGTAACCGTTTCAAAGATACCTTTGATCAGATCAACAGCGGTTTACAGGCGCTTTTCCCAAAAGTTTTCGGTGGTGGCAGCGCGTATTTGGAACTGACGGGCGAAGATCTACTCGATACAGGGGTGACGATCATGGCGCGACCGCCCGGAAAGAAGAACAGCACCATCCATCTCCTGTCCGGCGGTGAAAAAGCCTTGACCGCGCTGGCGCTGGTTTTTGCGATTTTCAAGTTGAATCCGGCGCCGTTCTGCATGCTCGATGAGGTTGACGCGCCACTAGATGACGCTAACGTCGGACGCTACGCCCGGCTGGTCAAAGAGATGTCGCAGACGGTGCAGTTCATCTATATCACCCACAACAAGATCGCCATGGAAATGGCTGATCAATTGATGGGGGTGACGATGCATGAGCCAGGTTGTTCGAGACTGGTGGCAGTGGATGTCGAGGAAGCGATGGCGATGGTGGATGCCTAGGAATTCGCTTGTAGGGTAAGTATTTTTAGTCTGTAGGACTTTTTTACCGTCCTTTACTTGCTGGCCAATCGACATAATCGTCGAAGCTGTTGAGACAGACGGTGTAAAGTTGCCTTTGGTCGTGCTAGTTTAATGTCAATTTTTCGTATACGTGGGCAAAACGCCTGTCAGAACATAGAGTTGGCGCCACGTTTTAAAGCGGTTTGCGAGTTGTAAACCCCTTATTTTTCAGCATTTTTTATAGAGGCACGGGATTACATGGAAATCGGTCTGCGCGAGTGGCTGATCGTCATCGGCATTATTGTCATTGCCGGTATTCTTTTCGATGGCTGGCGCCGGATGCGCGGCGGCAAGGGAAAACTGAAATTTCGTCTCGACCGCAATTTGTCCAATCTGCCCGACGAGGACACCAGCGCCGAGCTATTGGGCCCGCCGCGGGTACTGGATACCCACAAGGAGCCGCAGCTGGACGAGCACGATTTGCCGTCGGTGAGCATGCCTGCCCGGGAAACCCGTGAATCGGGTTCCAAGCGCGGCAAGCGCGGGCACGGTGAGCCTTCGCAAGGTGATTTGAATCTGAACCTGGATCTGGACGGCGGCCCGAGCTTCAGCAGTGCTGATGATTTCCCGGATGACACCAAACCGTCGCCATCGGCCAGTGACAGAGAGCAGCCGCAAGCTGAAGAAGTGCTGGTGATCAGTGTGATCTGCCGTGATGCGGCGGGCTTCAAGGGCCCGGCGCTGTTGCAGAACATTCTCGAAAGCGGCCTGCGTTTCGGCGAGATGGATATTTTCCATCGCCACGAAAGCATGGCCGGTAACGGCGAAGTGCTGTTCTCGATGGCCAATGCGGTCAAGCCCGGCATCTTCGATCTGGACGACATCGACCACTTCAGCACCCCGGCCGTGAGCTTCTTCCTCGGTCTGCCAGGCCCGCGTCATCCCAAGCAGGCTTTTGATGTGATGGTCGCCGCGGCACGTAAATTGTCGCAAGAATTGAACGGCGAGCTGAAGGATGACCAGCGCAGCGTTCTGACGGCTCAGACGATCGAGCATTACCGCCAGCGCATTGTTGAATTCGAGCGTCGTGCTTTGACGCAGAAGCGTTAAGGACGAAGAGATCGCAGCTCGTTGCACTCGATAGCTCCTACAGACACAGCAATACCTGTAGGAGCTGTCGAGTGAAACGAGGCTGCGATCTCTTGCTACAAAAATGAAATCAGATTGAGCAGCCTCGGCTGCTCTTTTGCTTTATGAGAGAACACCCATGACCGCCGCTAAAACCCGCATTTTAGAGCTGCGCGCTGAGCTGGATCAGCACAACTATCGCTATCACGTGCTGGACGAGCCGAGCATCCCGGACGCCGAGTACGACCGCTTGTTTCATGAACTCAAGGCTCTGGAAGCGGCCAATCCCGACCTGGTGACCAGCGATTCGCCGACCCAGCGCGTCGGTAGCGCGGCGCTGTCTGCGTTCACGCAAGTGCGCCATGAAGTGCCGATGCTAAGCCTCGGCAACGCCTTCGAAGAAACCGACATGCGCGAGTTCGATCGCCGGGTGACGGAAGGCCTCGATCTGCCGGTCGGAGATTTGCTCGGCGGCGGAGCGGCGGTGGAATACAGCTGCGAACCCAAACTCGATGGCCTGGCGGTCAGCCTGCTGTATCAGGATGGCGTGCTGGTACGCGGCGCCACTCGCGGCGACGGCACCACCGGTGAAGACATCAGCGTCAACGTGCGCACGGTGCGTAATATTCCACTGAAGCTGCAAGGCAGCGGTTGGCCGGCGACCCTCGAAGTGCGCGGCGAAGTGTTCATGTCCAAGGCCGGTTTCGAGCGTCTAAACGCCACGCAACTAGAGGTAGGCGGCAAGACCTTCGCCAACCCGCGCAATGCGGCGGCGGGGAGCTTGCGTCAGTTGGACTCGAAGATCACCGCCAACCGCCCGCTGGAATTCTGTTGCTACGGCATCGGCCAGATTTCCGCCGACATCGCCGACACGCATATCGGCAATCTCAAGCAGCTTCAGCAATGGGGCATGCCCATCAGCCGCGAGTTGAAACTCGCCCACGGCATCGACGAGTGCCTGGATTACTACCGCGACATCGGTTCACGCCGCAACGACCTGACCTATGAAATCGACGGTGTCGTATTCAAGGTCAACAGTATCGCGTCCCAGCGCGAACTCGGGTTTCGCGCCCGCGAACCGCGCTGGGCCATCGCCCACAAATTCCCGGCGATGGAAGAACTCACCGAGTTGCTCGACGTGGAATTTCAGGTCGGTCGTACCGGTGCGGTCACCCCCGTGGCCCGTTTGAAACCGGTGAAAGTGGCCGGCGTCACCGTGGCCAACGCGACCTTGCACAACATGGACGAAGTAGCACGCCTGGGCTTGATGATCGGCGACACGGTGATCATTCGCCGAGCGGGCGACGTGATTCCGCAAGTGGTGCAAGTGGTCACCGAGCGCCGCCCGGAAAACGCCCGGGCAGTGCAGATTCCCGAGCACTGCCCGGTGTGCGGCTCGCAAGTTGAGCGCACGCAACTGGTCAAGCGCAGCAAGGGTCGCGAAACCGTAAGCGAAGGTGCGGTATACCGCTGCGTCGGCCGCCTGGCCTGCGGGGCGCAACTCAAGCAGGCAATCATTCACTTTGTCTCGCGCCGCGCGATGGACATCGAAGGTCTGGGCGACAAAAGCGTTGAGCAATTGGTCGACGAAGGTCTGGTGGGTTCGCCGGCCGATCTGTATGCCTTGAAGTTTGACGACATTGTCGACCTGGAAGGGTTTGCCGAGCTGTCGAGCAAGAAGCTGCTCAGCGCCATCGAGGACAGCAAGAAGCCAAGTCTGGCGCGCTTTATTTACGCGCTCGGCATTCCTGATGTCGGCGAAGAAACGGCCAAAGTGTTGGCGCGCTCTCTGGGTACGCTGGAGCGGGTTCAGCAAGCGCTGCCGCATGTGCTCACGTATCTGCCGGATGTGGGCCTGGAAGTGGCGCACGAGATTCACAGCTTTTTTGAGGAAGAGCACAACCAGCAGGTCATCAAGGATCTGCTCAAGCACGGTTTGCAGATTCAGGATCAGGGCGACCTGGGCGCCGAATTCGCGGCCAGCACCACGCTGGGCGGTTTCCTCGACAAATTGCACATTCCTTCGGTAGGGCCGGGCGGGGCGCAGAAACTGGCGGACCGCTTCGGTTCGCTGCAAGGCGTGTTCACCGCAGACTGGCTGGACATGCGTCAGGCCCTGCCGGAGAAACAGGCAAATTCCGTGCGAGAGTTTTTTGCGATCGCTGAAAACCGTCAACTCGCTGAAGCCGCCGAACAGCAGTTACGCGATTTCGGAATGCATTGGCAGAGCGAGAAAAAAATCGTCGAAGGGTTGCCGTTGGCCGGACAGACCTGGGTGCTGACCGGTTCGCTGGAATTGATGAGCCGCGATGTCGCCAAGGACAAACTGGAAAGCCTCGGTGCCAAGGTGGCAGGCTCGGTCTCGGCCAAGACCCATTGCGTGGTGGCCGGGCCGGGCGCAGGTTCGAAGTTGACCAAGGCCAATGAGCTGGGGTTGAAGGTGATGGATGAAGAGGCGTTTGTGGCGTTTTTGAGTTCGCACGGCATTACCGCGTGATGCCCATCGCGAGCAGGCTCGCTGCCACAGGTCGACCGTGTTTCTTCTGCGGAATGCGATCCACTGTGGGAGCGAGTCTGCTCGCGAAAGCGATATCAGCCGTCGCGCAGTAAACGGGAACGCTCGCTGCCACAGGTCGACCGTGTTTCTTCTGCGGAATGCGATCCACTGTGGGAGCGAGCCTGCTCGCGAAGGCGATATCAGCCGTCGCGCAGTAAGCGGGAACGATCTTGACAGGGTAATGATCTAGTCTTGGCAAGCCCCCAGGGAGAGATCGCCATGTACCGCTTCTTCGAACAGCTCAGCTCACGCATCGCCGCGCCGTTCATGGGCGAGCGTTCGCGCAACAGCAAGGTCTGGCAGTGCCGCTGCGGGCAGTCGCTGTTCTCTCCCAACACTCAATGCCTGGCCTGCCTGGCGATGTTGGGTTATCAGCCGCAGCACAGTCGCCTGTCGTCGCTGCAACCGGGTCCCCAGCCGGATACCTGGCGACTTGATGCCGAGCCTGAGGCCGGGATCTTCCGCCGCTGTGGCAACCTCGATTCCCCGGCCGCGTGTAACTGGTTACTGCCGGCCGATGATCATGAGGTGCTGTGCAGCGCCTGCCGCTTGAATCACACTATTCCTGATCTGACGATACTCGAAAACCACCAACGCTGGCGCAAAGTAGAAACGGCCAAGCGGCGTCTGGTTGCACAGCTGATCAGCCTCGGTTTGCAGGTAATTCCGAAAACCGTGGACGAGGCGGGTGGGCTCGCGTTCGATTTCATCGGCGTCGATCTCGAGGGTAAACCACCCACCACCGGCCATGCCAATGGCTTGATCACGCTCGACATCAAGGAAGCGGACGACGCCCATCGCGAGCAGGTGCGGGTGCAAATGCACGAACCGTATCGCACTTTACTCGGCCATTTTCGGCATGAGGTCGGGCATTATTACTGGGATCGCTTGATCGCCGGCAGCCAATGGCTGGAGCCGTTTCGCACGCTTTTCGGGGACGAGCGCGCCAGCTATGCCGACGCCCTGGAGCGGCATTATCAGCAGGGTCCACCGCTCGACTGGCAAACATGCTGCGTCAGCGAGTACGCGACCATGCACCCGTGGGAAGACTGGGCGGAAACCTGGGCTCACTACCTGCACATGATGGATGCCGTGGACACCGCGCTGGGGTTCGGCATGAGTGCGCGGGAAATGGATCTCGACTACCAACCATTTCCACCCAGCACGCTTTACGACCCCGAGCATCCGGGTGGCGCGGCGTTCCTGTCATTCGTCAACGCCTGGATCGAACTGGCCGGCATGCTCAACGAGTTGTCGCGCAGCATGGGCCAGCCGGATTTCTATCCGTTCGTTCTGCCGCCAGCCGTCATAGCCAAACTGCACTTCATCCACTTGGTGATCCAGCAAGAGGGCGGCAGGGCGGATGAGGTGGTGCAAGACCTGTAACCTCCCGCAAAATCACCCAAACCTGTAGCAGCTGCCGAAGGCTGCGTCCGGCTGCGCAGCAGTCGTAAACCCGGCGTTCACGGTCGGGCTGACAGTTCGCAGCGGCGGGTTTAACCGACTGCTGCGCAGCCGGACGCAGCCTCGCAGGCTCGACAGCTGCTACAGGGTGCGGTGATGCGCGGGAGCAACGTCGGCCACCCGGCCGCTGTTTTGCTTGATGTGCATGTCCTTGAACCCATTCATATTTTTTAATCTTCGCGAACGGTTGTAACTTCGTCTCAGACAGGTACAATGGCGCGGCTCACCGTCAGGCGAGCGTCGTTATGGTGACCCCATCGGTCCCCCCGCAACGATTACCCGTGAACCTGGTCAGATCCGGAAGGAAGCAGCCACAGCGGGAACATTGTGTGCCGGGGTGTGGCTGGTGGGGTTGCCTCCATAACGCAACACGGATGTCTTTCGCGTTACCTACCCATTATTATTTTCATGCTCTGCCAACGGACGCTGTCCGGGGCGGATTTTTTTTCGTCTGCGTTTTGTGGCTCGCAATTGGAAATTGCAGCGCTGGCCCACCCCGGGTCTTAGCGATTGGCCCCATCGACTGCGGGTTTTCCGCCGATGTATAGACGAATAATGTCATCAATTTCCCCGGACATTTTCATCCTCAACAGCGTGCGCAGAATTCGCTGCACCGGCACGTTCGGATCATTGCGCACAAAGCAGCCGACTTTGTGCACCTGCAATACCGCAACGCCTTGTAGTTGCTGTTCGGGCTGCAGACGTTGGTTGAACCACTCCAGCGTCCACTGATTGCTCACCGCATATTGGTAACGCCCGGCCAGCAGTTTCTCCAGCACCTGCTCCTGATTGCGTGCGTCTTCTCGGAGCAGGCGCTCAGTATCGAACAGCGGTTGCAGGGTCGGGTAGCTGTAGCCGTGCACGGTGCCGATGGATTGTCGCGGCAGATCTGCCGTAACGATCGGTGTGGCTGACGCCTGCTTGCTGACCAGTAGATCCGGTTGGCTCCAGAGCAGAATGCTCCAGATGTAGTCGCCGGACTGATTCGGCAGCCATGACTGCGCGGCGTAGCAGCGAATATCGACCTCGCCGCGTTCCATGGCGTTTTGCACACGCGCCCGGGGCAATACATGAAATTGCGCCGGTGCGCCGACCTGGGTCGCGAGGCTGATCATGACGTCATGCAGGATGCCCTGGATTGGGCGGCCGCGTTCCAGTTGCACCATCGGCATCGCCCAACTGTCGGGCACCACGAAGCGCAGTGGCGGCTCGGTGGCGGCAGCGCACAGACTCATCAACAGCATTGCCCCCAAGGCCAGCCGCATAAACACTCCGATACAAATGAAAACCGAGCTGCGAGCGCCCGCAAAATGCATCTTAGCCAGAATAGACGAGCGCACCGGATGCAATTTTGCCCTTGCTCCGCTAGCATTAGCCGCTTCTGCTTTCCAGTGGCGACGGTTTTCGATGAGTTATCAGGTTCTTGCACGTAAATGGCGTCCGCGCTCGTTCCGCGAAATGGTCGGCCAGACCCATGTGCTCAAGGCTCTGATCAATGCCTTGGACAGCCAGCGGCTGCACCACGCTTACTTGTTCACCGGTACGCGCGGGGTGGGCAAGACCACGATTGCGCGGATCATCGCGAAATGCCTGAACTGTGAAACAGGTATCACTTCGACACCCTGCGGGGAGTGCTCGGTGTGCCGTGAAATCGATGAAGGCCGCTTTGTCGACCTGATCGAGATCGACGCCGCGAGCCGAACCAAGGTCGAGGACACCCGCGAGCTGCTCGACAATGTGCAATACGCCCCAAGCCGCGGGCGCTTCAAGGTCTACCTGATCGACGAAGTGCACATGCTGTCCAGCCATTCCTTCAATGCGCTGCTGAAAACCCTTGAAGAGCCGCCGCCCTACGTCAAATTCATCCTGGCGACCACCGACCCGCAGAAACTGCCTGCGACCATTCTCTCGCGGTGCCTGCAGTTCTCCCTGAAGAACATGACGCCGGAGCGCGTGGTCGAGCATTTGACCCACGTTCTTGGTGTGGAAAACGTGCCGTTCGAGGACGATGCATTGTGGTTGCTGGGTCGCGCCGCCGATGGTTCGATGCGCGACGCCATGAGCCTGACAGACCAGGCAATCGCCTTCGGCGAGGGCAAGGTCATGGCCGCCGATGTGCGGGCGATGCTCGGCACCCTCGATCACGGCCAGGTCTATGACGTACTGCACTCGTTGATCGAAGGCGACGCCAAGGCGTTGCTCGAAGCCGTCCGCCATCTGGCTGAACAAGGGCCGGACTGGAACGGCGTGCTTTCGGAAATTCTCAATGTGCTGCACCGGGTTGCCATCGCCCAGGCGTTGCCTGAAGGCGTCGATAATGGCCACGGTGACCGTGACCGGGTGCTGGCACTGGCCCAGGCATTACCGGCCGAGGATGTACAGTTTTACTACCAGATGGGCCTGATCGGGCGCCGCGATTTGCCGCTGGCGCCAGACCCCCGCGGTGGGTTTGAGATGGTCCTGCTGCGGATGCTCGCATTCCGCCCGGCAGACACGGCAGACGCCCCGAGGCAACCGCTAAAGCCAGTGGGGATCAGCCAGGCCACAGTTGATTCCGCACATTCAGTGGCTGCCGCGCCTGTCATTGCGCCGGTAGCTCCTATGGCGGCTGCACCCGTTGTGGAGAGCACGCCGCCCGAGCCTGAACCGGTGGCGCCGGTTGCCGAACCGGAGCCCTTAGCGGAGCCGGTCGCGATCGAACCGGTTGTCGACCTGCCGTGGAATGACCCGGTCGAGCCCGAAGTGGTGCAGCAGGCTGCGGTAGAGCCCATGCTGGAAACCGCCGCCGAGCAGCCCGAATTGCCACCGATGCCGTTGCCAACCCCGGACAGTGTCGTGCCCGATGCCCCCGAGTGGGCTGCCGCGCCGATTCCGGAACCGTCTGTGGCCGAAGTCGATGCCGCGACGCCCGGCGTCGACCTTGATGACGAGCCGCCGCTGGATGAAGATTACATCGAGCCTGACATGGATTCGTCCTACAGCTACCTCGATGAGCTGGCCAGCGAGCACGCTGCCGAACCGACGCCGGAACCCGAACCTGAACCGGCCGCGATGCCGGCGACCGGTCTGGCGCTGCAATGGCTGGAGCTGTTCCCGAAATTGCCGATTTCCGGTATGACCGGCAGCATCGCCGCCAACTGCACGCTCATCGCCGTTGATGGCGACAATTGGTTGCTGCACCTGGACCCGGCCCATAGCGCCTTGTTCAACGCGACCCAGCAACGCCGTCTCAACGACGCATTGAACCAGTATCACGGACGCACGCTGTCCCTGAGCATGGAACTGATCAAGCCCGAGCAGGAAACTCCGGCTCAGGCGGCGTCTCGTCGACGGGTCGACCGCCAGCGCGAGGCCGAGGCGTCGATCCATGGTGATCCGTTCATCCAGCAAATGATGCAGCAGTTCGGTGCGGTCATCCGCAACGATACTATTGAACCTGTCGAAGCTCTGGTCAGTCAGGGCTAATAACTGAAGGCGTTTGGTCGCAGGGCCGGACGCTGTTTTAATCCAAGTACTTTGAGGTGATTCCCATGATGAAAGGTGGCATGGCCGGCCTGATGAAGCAGGCACAGCAGATGCAGGAAAAGATGGCCAAAATGCAGGAAGAACTGGCCAACGCCGAAGTCACCGGTAAAGCCGGCGGCGATATGGTCACCGTGGTGATGACCGGTCGTCACGACGTCAAGCGTGTGAGCATCGACCCGAGCATGGTTGAAGGTCTGAGCGAGGATGACCGCGAGATGCTGGAAGCCGTGTTCGCCGCCGCCGTCAACGACGCGGTGCGCAAGATCGAAGCCAACAGCCAGGACAAAATGTCCGGCATGACCGCTGGCATGCAACTGCCGCCGGGGATGAAACTGCCGTTCTGATTCGCCAACGCGGTTTGGATGAGCTACAAAAAATGCCAGGCATCGCGCCTGGCATTTTTGTTTTGTCAGTAGCGCCGCCATGGCGGCCGAGTCGGAATGCCGCACCGCTTGCTCGCACAGATCACCTCCACTCCCCAGGATCTCCTCAACCTCGTGGGAGCAAGGCTTGCCCGCGATGAGCTCATTCCGGTCCACATGACGAAACATCGAACCCCCCACCCCCAAACAGGTCTGCTCCGTATACCGCCAATTTTCATCGATCAAAGGAGACGCTCACATGCCAGACGCATTGACCCTCAACCAACGATTCGTACTGGCGTCCCGCCCGACAGGCGCGCCGACCCCGGAAAATTTCCGTCTGGAAAGGGAAGCCCTGCCTGATCTCGCCGATGGTCAGGTGTTGCTGAAGACCCTTTACCTGTCGCTTGATCCCTACATGCGCGGGCGTATGAGTGACGCTCCGTCCTACGCGGCACCGGTAGAAATCGGTGAAGTGATGACCGGCGGTGCTGTCAGCCGCGTCGAGCGCTCACTTAATCCGAAATTTCATGAAGGGGATTTGGTCGTCGGCGCGACGGGATGGCAGAGCCACAGCATCAGCGACGGGCGCGACATCATGCCGGTGCCGTCCGGTCTGCCAAGCCCATCAATGGCGCTGGGTGTGTTGGGCATGCCCGGGATGACCGCGTACATGGGCCTGATGGACATCGGCCAACCGCAAGAAGGCGAAACCCTGGTCGTGGCCGCCGCGTCTGGTGCTGTCGGTTCGGTTGTCGGCCAAGTGGCGAAGATCAAGGGCCTGCGCGTGGTAGGCGTGGCCGGCGGCGCGGAAAAATGCCGCTACGTGGTGGAAGAGCTGGGGTTCGACGCCTGTGTCGACCATAAGAGCGACAATTTCGCCGAAGAGCTCGCTCAAGCCTGCCCCGAGGGCATCGACATCTATTACGAAAATGTCGGCGGCAAGGTGTTCGACGCCGTTGTGCCATTGCTCAACGCCAAGGCACGCGTGCCGCTGTGCGGTTTGATCGCCTCCTACAATGCGCACGAAGCGCCGAGTGGTCCGGATCGCCTGCCGTTGCTGCAGCGCACATTGCTGACCAAGCGGGTACGCATTCAAGGCTTCATCGTCTTTGACGACTACGGCGATCGTCAGCCGGAATTCGTCAGCGCAATGGCGCCGTGGGTACGCGACGGCAAGGTCAAGTTCCGGGAGGACGTGGTCGATGGACTGGAGAACGCACCCGAGGCATTCATCGGTCTGCTGGAAGGGCGCAACTTCGGCAAACTGGTGGTGCGGGTTGCTCAGGACTGAGTAATTGTCGCCCGCTATTTGACGCTCATCAGAGGCGCGGGTATAAACCGCGTCTCGTTATGTTGTCGGATGTTTCCTCATGAGCTTCAGCCCTTTGATTCGTCAACTGATCGATTCCCTGCGAATTCTGCCGGGCGTGGGTCAGAAAACTGCCCAACGCATGGCATTGCAGCTGCTCGAGCGTGATCGCAGCGGTGGCTCGCGTCTGGCATCGGCGTTGAGCCAGGCCATGGAAGGGGTGGGCCACTGCCGTTTGTGCCGCACACTCACTGAAGATGATCTGTGCCCGCAATGCGCCGACACCCGTCGCGACGACACGTTGCTTTGTGTGGTGGAAGGGCCGATGGACGTTTATGCGGTGGAGCAGACCGGGTTCCGCGGTCGCTATTTTGTGTTGAAGGGCCACTTGTCGCCGCTGGACGGCCTTGGGCCGGAAGCGATTGGCATTCCACAATTGCTCGAGCGCATTCAGCAAGCAGGCACGTTTACCGAAGTCATCCTCGCGACCAACCCGACGGTCGAAGGCGAAGCGACCGCACACTACATCGCCCAGTTACTCAATAACAAAGGTCTGATTGCCTCCCGCATCGCCCACGGCGTACCGCTGGGCGGCGAGTTGGAGTTGGTCGATGGCGGGACGCTGGCGCATTCGTTTGCGGGGCGTAAGCCGATAGCCTTGTAAAACTTGAAATGACGCCATCGCGAGCAGGCTCGCTCCCACATTGTATCTAGCGTTCACAAAATTCCTGTGGGAGCGAGCCTGCTCGCGATGCAAACAAATCGGTGCGTCGGCTTCACACAATCCTGTTGAAAACCAAGCAAGCGCTCGGTTAACTTCGCTGAACCCCTCAGTGGAGTTCGCCGATGCCTGCCTTTCAGGAATACTTCGATCCCGGCCACCAATTGGTCCGTGACAGCGTCAGACGTTTCGTCGAGCGCGAGATCCTTCCGGACATTGATCAGTGGGAAGAAGCTGAAAGCTTTCCCCGCGAGCTCTACCTCAAGGCAGGCGCAGCGGGCATCCTCGGCATCGGTTATCCCGAAGCGCTGGGCGGAAGCCACGAAGGTGACCTGTTCGCCAAGATCGCCGCCAGCGAAGAATTGCTGCGCTGTGGCTCCGGCGGGTTGGTCGCGGGCCTCGGCTCTCTGGACATCGGCCTGCCGCCGATTCTCAAATGGGCCCGTCCTGAAGTCCGCGAGCGCGTGGTGCCGGCCGTGCTGACCGGTGAAAAAATCAGCGCGCTGGCGGTGACCGAGCCCAGCGGCGGTTCCGACGTGGCCAATTTGCAAACCCGAGCCGTGCGCGAAGGTGATTTTTACCGGGTCAGCGGCAGCAAAACTTTCATCACCAGCGGTGTTCGCGCTGATTTTTACACCGTCGCGGTGCGCACAGGCGCAACCGGTTTCGGTGGCATCAGCCTGTTGCTGATCGAAAAAGGCACGCCGGGTTTCACGGTCGGTCGGCAGTTGAAGAAAATGGGCTGGTGGGCGTCGGACACGGCTGAGTTATTCTTCGACAATTGCCTGGTGCCTGTAGGCAATTTGATCGGCGCCGAGAACATGGGCTTCGCCTGCATCATGGGCAATTTCCAGAGCGAGCGCCTTGCCCTGGCACTGATGGCCAATATGACCGCGCAATTGGCGCTCGAAGAAAGCCTCAAGTGGGCCCGGCAGCGCGAAGCGTTCGGCAAGCCGATCGGCAAATTTCAGGTGCTTAAGCATCGCCTCGCCGAGATGGCCACGGCGCTGGAAGTGTCGCGGGAGTTCACTTATCGGCAGGCTGCAAAAATGGCGGCGGGGCAGAGTGTGATCAAGGAGATTTCGATGGCCAAGAATTTCGCCACCGACACGGCTGACCGGATCACCCACGATGCGGTGCAGATTCTCGGTGGTCTGGGATACATGCGCGAAAGTCTGGTGGAGCGGCTTTACCGCGATAACCGGATTCTGTCGATCGGCGGAGGGACGCGGGAAGTGATGAACGAGATCATCAGCAAGCAGATGGGGCTCTGACCCCGTGGTGTCGGAGCCAAAGCTTCGCTGTGGGAGCAAAGCTTGCTCGCGATGATCCCTGGAGTGCGCCGCCTTACTTATCAGTCAACGCGAACTGCGTCAGGCAAAACGTCGGTATGCCCATATCCTGCAATCGCTGCGAACCGTTCAGCTCTGGCAGATCAATAATCGCGGCCGCCTCATGCACCCGCGCGCCCATACGTCGAATCAGGTTCGCTGCTGCAATCAGGGTGCCGCCGGTGGCGATCAGGTCATCGAACATCACCACAGAATCACCTTCGCACAGGCTGTCGGCATGAACTTCGAGAAACGCTTCGCCGTACTCTGTCGCATAACCTTCAGCCAACACGTCGGCCGGCAGTTTGCCTTGCTTGCGGAACAGCACCAGCGGCTTGTTCAACTGATAGGCCAATACCGAGCCGATCAGAAAACCACGGGCATCCATGGCGCCGATGTGGGTGAAATCGGCCTCGACGTAGCGGTGCGCGAAACTGTCCATCACCAGGCGCAACGCTGTAGGCGATTGGAACAGCGGGGTGATGTCGCGGAAGATCACGCCGGGTTTCGGGAAATCGATCACGGGGCGGATCAGGGATTTGATGTCGAAGGAGTCGAAGACCATCGTCGAGGTGTCCTGGCAGGCTACAAACGACGCAGTATAACGGTGGCTGAACCGTTTCGCTCAGCCACCATCCATCGGATCAACTATCGATGGCGCCGCCCGCGAGCGCGCACAGCTGAATCGGGTCGAGAATGTGGATTTCCTTGCCCTCGGCAGCAATCAGCTCATTCTGCTGAAATCGCGTGAAAACCCGGGACACGGTTTCCACCGCCAGGCCCAGATAATTGCCGATTTCATTGCGCGACATGCTCAAACGAAACTGGTTGGCCGAGAAGCCGCGAGCCCGGAAGCGCGCCGACAGGTTGACCAGAAAAGTGGCGATGCGCTCGTCGGCAGTCTTTTTCGATAGCAGCAGCATCATTTGCTGGTCGTCGCGAATTTCCCGACTCATCACGCGCATCAATTGCCGGCGCAGTTGCGGCAACTGCAGCGCAAGTTCGTCCAGGCGTTCGAAGGGGATTTCACACACCGAGGTGGTTTCCAGCGCTTGCGCCGAGACCGGGTGCTTTTCAGTGTCCATACCCGACAGCCCGACCAGTTCGCTCGGCAAATGGAAGCCGGTGAGTTGTTCTTCACCGCCATCGCTCAGGCCAAAGGTCTTCAAGGCGCCCGAGCGGACGGCATAAACCGCTTCGAAAACGTCGCCCTGGCGGAACAGGAATTCGCCTTTTTTCAGCGGGCGACCGCGCTTGACGATTTCGTCCAGCGCATCCATGTCTTCCAGATTCAGTGACAGTGGCAGGCAGAGGGGGGCGAGACTGCAATCCTTGCAATGGGCCTGGGTGTGAGCACGCAATTTGACTGGCTTAGACATTTCTTCAATCCTTGTGGGAAAAACACACATAAGACGTAAGGGTAACCCACGACAGGACATTCAGGCCAGCTTGCGGCGATTTTGCCTTAGGCATTCAAATCACTCGGGAAAACCGTTGGCGGTGCTGTTGCTCCAGGTACGCGTCGAACACCATGCACACGGAACGGACCAATAGCCGGCCGGCGGGCAGCACGGTGATTTTTTCGTTATCGAGTTCGATCAGGCCATCGCTGGACATGCTTTGCAATTGCGGCCACAGCGCGCCGAAGTAGCCGCGAAAATCGATGTTGAAGGCCTGTTCAATGTCGGCAAATTCCAGATGGAACGTGCAGATCAACTGCTGGATGACCGCGCGGCGCAGGCGGTCATCGGCGTTGCATACCAAGCCGCGATGGGTCGCCAGTTGCGCCGAAGCCACGGCGTTCTGGTAGTGATTCAGGTCACTGCTGTTCTGACAGTACAGATCGCCTATCTGACTGATCGCCGAAACACCCAGACCGATCAGGTCGCAATGACCGTGGGTGGTGTAGCCCTGGAAATTGCGTTGCAGGGTGGATTCTTCCTGAGCAATTGCCAGCTCATCGTCGGGCAGCGCGAAATGGTCCATGCCGATGTAGCGATAGCCGGCGGCGGTCAGCTGCTCGATGGTGCGCTGCAGAATTTCCAGCTTTTGCGCAGCGGTCGGCAGCTCGTGGCTGTGAATGCGCCGTTGCGGCATGAAGCGTTCCGGCAGGTGCGCGTAGTTGAACACTGACAAGCGGTCGGGTTGCAGGCTGATGACTTCTTCGACTGTGCGGGCGAAGTTGTCCGGAGTCTGTTTCGGCAGGCCGTAGATCAGATCGATGTTGATCGAGCGAAACTGGAGGGTTCGCGCAGCATCCATCACTGCACGGGTTTCTTCGAGGCTTTGCAGGCGGTTGACCGCGCGTTGCACCGCTGGATCAAGATCCTGCAGGCCAATGCTGACCCGGTTGAAACCCAGTTCCCGCAGCAGGCCCATGGTCGACCAGTCGGCCTCCCGGGGGTCGATCTCAATACCGTAATCGCCGGAGTCGTCGTCCAGCAAGTTGAAGCTTTTGCGCAGTCGGGCCATCAGCTGGCGCAGTTCATCGTGGCTCAGAAAGGTTGGCGTGCCGCCGCCGAAGTGCAATTGCTCCACCTTTTGCGCCGGGTCGAGATGACAGCCAATCAACTGAATCTCCTGCTCGAGGCGTTGCAGGTAGGGCAAGGCGCGTCCGCGATCCTTGGTGATGACTTTGTTGCACGCGCAGTAGTAGCAAATGTTCGCGCAGAACGGCACATGCACGTACAGCGACAGCGGCCGCTGGGCCTTGCGGCTTTCGCGCAGAGCGTGGAAAAGGTCGAAAGTGCCAACATGGCTGTCGAACTGCACGGCCGTCGGATAGGAGGTATAGCGCGGTCCCGCGAGGTCGTATCGGCGGATCAGATCGGTGTCCCAACGAATGGCGTCGAGCATCATGCGGGCGTTCCCCGGATAGGCTGGCAGTGTCAGCCAGTCTATGAGGCAGGCGCTCGGGACGTGTTGATTTGCATCAAGGGAGCGCCGACCTGTAGCAGCTGCCGAAGGCTGCGATCTCCTAATGACCCATCAACCAATGCTGATGCGGGCCGGGCAGGGTCCAGAGGCCGAAGAGGATGACCAGCAAGCCGCCGGTCATGCGCACGCTGCGTTTGCGCAACAGCGCCGTGACGCGCTCGGCGGCCAGGCCGGTGGCGAGCAATACAGGCCAGGTACCGAGGCCGAAAGCCAGCATCAGCAATGCACTGTCGAGCGCATTGCCCTGGCTCGCTGCCCACAGCAACGTGCTGTAAACCAGTCCGCAGGGCAGCCAGCCCCACAGTGCGCCCAACAGGAGGGCGCGAGGCAGGCTCGAGACGGGCAGCAGTTTGTTGGCAACCGGTTGAATGTACCGCCACAGCCCGCGACCAAGGCTTTCGATGCGGGTGAGGCCGCTCCACCATCCCGCCAGGTACAGGCCCATGGCGATCAGCAGCAAACCGGCAAGGACGCGCATGAACATCGCCGCCGGACTGTTGGCAACAGCCCATCCCGCCAGCCCGATCAGCAACCCCGCCGTGGCATAACTGAGGATTCGTCCAAGGTTGTAAGCCAGCAGCAGACGAAAACGACGGCTGCGTTGTTCCTTGGGGATCGCCAGGGTCAGCGCACCCATCAAACCGCCGCACATCCCCAGGCAATGGCCGCCGCCAAGCAGGCCGAGGATTAGTGCAGACACCAGCAGTGGCGCCAACTCAAGCATGGGGTGGAGCCTTGTCGTCCGGTTTCACCGGCTGACCGCTGGCCTCATCGACGGCGGCCTGGTGATTCGGGTCCTGGTCGTCGAACAGAATGCTGTGGGCCGGGCCGTCGAGGTCGTCGTACTGACCGCTGTCGACTGCCCAGAAGAAAATATAGATCGCGATGCCAACGATCAGCAGCGCGGCCGGGATCATCACGTAGAGAGCTGGCATGGGTGAGCTCCATGCCCGCGCGGCTCAGGCCGGCAGCGGGCGGGTTTCTGGCGTGGCGTTGGCGGCGGGCGCGCTCGGCAGGCGAGTCAGGCGCAACGCGTTCAACACTACGGTCAACGAACTGATGGACATACCGACCGCGGCCCACACTGGCGTGATCCAGCCGAGGGCGGCAAACGGCAACATGAGGCCATTGTACAACCCGGCCCAGAGCAAATTCTCGATGATCACCCGCCGGGTCCGTCGAGCGAGACTGAAGGCTTGTACCAGCGCGTCGAGTCGATTGGAAAGCAGCACGGCATCGGCGCTGGTCTTCGCCAGATCAGTCGCCGAACCCATCGCCACGCTGATGTCGGCGGCGGCCAAAACCGGCACGTCGTTGACCCCGTCGCCGAGCATCAACACTTTGCGACCTTCCTTGTGCAGCTGCTGCAGCACCTGCAGTTTATCGTCCGGACGCAATCCGCCCCGGGCTTCATCGATGCCTAGTTGCGCCGCCACGCTGGCGACCATCGGCGAGCTATCGCCCGACAGCAGCAGCGTCCGCCAGCCGCGCGCCTTGCAGGCAGCAAGCAGCGCGGGCGCGTCGTCGCGCAAACGATCGTCGAGCACAAACCACGCCAGCGGCCCATCAGCGCCGCCAAGCAGCAGCCATTGACCCGGTTCATCGGGCATCGACGGAACGGCTGCACCACTCAATCCGCAGACAAATTCCGGCTGGCCAATCCGCAGACGTTGCTCGCCCACCAGGCCTTCAAGGCCCAGCCCCGGGGTGTTCTGAACGTCTTCAGCGGCCAGCGGTGCACGGCCAAACGCACGGGCAATCGGGTGTTCGGAGCGATTTTCCAGGGCGGCAGCAAGCCCCAGGCATTGATCGCTGTCGAGCGCGCCGAGCGGACGGATGGCACGCAGGGCCAGGCGTCCTTCGGTGAGCGTCCCGGTCTTGTCGAAAATCACCGTGTCGATCTGATTCAGGCCTTCCAGCACATGGCCGCGAGTCAGCAGCAAACCGAGCTTGTGCAACGTGCCGGTGGCGGCGGTAAGCGCGGTTGGTGTGGCGAGGGACAACGCGCACGGGCAGGTCGCGACAAGCATGGCGAGGACAATCCAGAACGCGCGCGAGGAATCCAGCTCCCACCAGACCAGACCGATGACGGCAGCGGTAATCAGCGACAGCAGCAAAAACCATTGCGCGGCCCGGTCGGCAATTTCCGCCAGCCTTGGCTTCTCGGCCTGGGCGCGGTCGAGCAGGCGCACGATCGCGGACAGCCGCGTGTCGTGCCCGAGCGCGAGCACTTCGACAGTCAGCGCGCCTTCCACATTCAGTGTGCCAGCGGTGACGGCATCGCCGGGCGTGCGGGGTTGCGGCAGGTATTCGCCGGTCAGCAGGGATTCGTCGACGCTCGACTGCCCCTCGAGAATCTTGCCATCCGCCGGAAGGATCGCGCCGGGATGCACCAGCACGTGATCGCCCACGCGCAATTCGCTGAGCAGGATGCGTTCGCTCTGGCCATCAGCGCTCAAGCGCAGGCACGAGGCCGGCAGCAGATTGACCAGTTGCGCGGTGGCGGCAGCGGTGCGTTCGCGGGCGCGGCGCTCCAGATAGCGCCCGGCCAGCAGGAACAGCGCGAACATGCCGACCGCATCGAAATACAGTTCACCCACGCCAGTGATCGAGGTCCAGATGCCGGCGATATAGGCGCTACCGATCGCCAGCGACACCGAAACGTCCATGGTCAGGTGCCGGGTGCGCAAATCACGCAGCGCGCCTTTGAAGAAAGGCGCGCAGCTGTAGAACACGATCGGTGTGGTCAGGAACAGTGCGACCCAGCGCAGAATGGTGTGCAGCTCGGGGCTGAGGTCGATGTTGAATTCCGGCCAGGTGGCCATGGTCGCCATCATTGCCTGAAACCACAGCAGGCCTGCGACGCCGAGTTGCCGCAGCGCCAGACGATTCTCGCCGGCCAGTTGTTCGCTGGCCCGGTCGGCTTGATAAGGATGACCGGCGTAGCCAATCTGGCGCAGTTCGCTCAGGACCTGGCTCAGCGGCAATTGCGCATCGGCCCAGCGTACATGCAGACGGTGATTGGACAGGTTCAGGCGCGCTTCGGCGACAGCGGGCAGGCTGCGCAAATGTTTTTCGATCAACCAGCCGCACGCGGCGCAGCTGATGCCTTCCATCAACAGGGTGGTTTCGGCGAGTTCGCCGTCGTGGCGGACGAAGGGTTGTTGCACGTCGGCGCGATCGTACAGCGCCAGCTCATCGACCAGTTGCACCGGCAAGCCTTCCGGGTTGGCCGAGGCTTCACTGCGATGCTGGTAATAGCTTTCCAGACCCCCGGCCACAATGGCTTCGGCCACAGCCTGGCAACCCGGACAGCAGAATTCGCGGGTATCCCCGAGGACGGCGGCGGTGAAGCGGCTGCCAGCCGGAACGGGCAGGGCGCAGTGGTAGCAGGGGGTTGGCGTGGTCATCATTCGGATCTATGTCGTCTGGAAGGGCCTCATCGCGAGCAGGCTCGCTCCCACATTTGATCTGTGTCTTGCACAAAATGTTGTACACCAGAAATCCACTGTGGGAGCGAGCCTGCTCGCGATGCGCGAAGCGCGACTTTAGTTTTTCAGGTCTTCGGCGCCTTGCAGCGGTTCGTCACCCAGCAGCATGTCCTTGTCGTGGCTGACCTGTTCTTCCTCGAACATGCGCCAGGTCTGGCCGTCCTGCACGCCTAGCAACTCGACAAAGCGTCGACCTTCAACCTTGTCGTTCACCTGGCCGATATAACGACCCGGTTCGGAGCCGCTTTGCACCAGGCTGATCTTGCGATCTTTTTCCGGCTGCGTCGGCGAAATCAGGTTCAGCTCGAGGCTGGCCGGTTGGCTGTTGCCGTTCAGGCGCACATCGACTTCGCCAGTCTCGCCGTCCAGGTGCACGTTGGCGCGCAGCAGCAGGGTTTGGGCCAACAGTTCACGGTCCAGTGACCGGTTGATGCCTTTGCCGGCTTCGTAATAGTTGTCGTTGACCAGGTTGTCCGGGTTTTTCACCGCGATGGTCACCATCGACAGCGTCAGCGTCACCGAGCACGCCAGAATGGCAATGATGATCCAGGGCCAAAGGTGCTTGTACCAAGGACTTGCGGCGTTTGTTGCAGGCATGTTCACTTCTCTCAACGAATTTGTGGGCCGATGAATCGGCTCTTGGCTTCAACGTGAATCCCGGCGTCGTCGGCATCCTTGAGGATGAATTTCACCTCGTTGGTGCTCGACGGCAGCTTTTCCGGCGCCATGGAGAGCTCAACCGGCTGACTGAAGATTTCTCCGGCGGCGACTTTTATTTCTCGTCTGCCCTGCAGTTTGAGATCCGGCAGACCGACCGCGTCCAGCAGGTAAGTGTGATCGCGCTGGTCTTTGTTCATGATCTTCAGGCTGTAGACGTTCTCGATCCGGCCTTCGGCGTTTTCGCGGTACAGCACGCGATCCTTGCTGACGTCGAAGCCCACCAGCGAACGCATGAAAAACGCACCCGCGAGCAGCGCCATCATGGTCAGCAAGACCACGGCGTAACCGATCAGGCGCGGCCGCAGTTTATTGGTTTTCTGCCCCGACAGGTTGTGCTCGGTGGTATAGCTGATCAGGCCGCGCGGGTAGTCCATCTTGTCCATGATGCTGTCGCAGGCATCAATACAGGCGGCACAGCCGATGCATTCGACTTGCAGGCCATCGCGGATATCGATGCCGGTCGGGCAGACTTGAACGCACATTGTGCAGTCGATGCAATCGCCCAGCCCCATGGCCTTGTAGTCAACGCCTTTCTTGCGCGGACCACGGGACTCGCCGCGACGCGGATCGTAGGAAACGATCAAGGTGTCCTTGTCGAACATCACGCTCTGAAAACGCGCGTAAGGGCACATGTAAATGCACACTTGCTCACGCAGCCAGCCGGCATTGCCGTACGTGGCGAGGGTGAAGAAACCGACCCAGAAATACGACCAGCCATCAGCCTGGCCAGTGAAAAAGTCGAGGGTCAACTCGCGGATCGGCGAGAAATAGCCGACGAAGGTCATGCCGGTGGCGAAACCGATCAGCAACCACAAGGTGTGCTTGCTGAACTTGCGCAAGAACTTGTTGGCGCTCATCGGCGCCTTGTCGAGCTTGATGCGCTGGTTGCGGTCGCCTTCGGTGACCTTCTCGCACCACATGAAAATCCATGTCCAGACGCTTTGCGGGCA
The DNA here is from genome assembly GCF_000690905.1 of Pseudomonas sp. Ant30-3. GTDB lineage: Bacteria > Pseudomonadota > Gammaproteobacteria > Pseudomonadales > Pseudomonadaceae > Aquipseudomonas. Next base: position 64,130 of record NZ_JMCL01000031.1, read on the forward strand.
GGTATAGCCGCACCAGACGCGGCCGGCGTAAACGGTGATAAAGAACAGGCCGAAGGCACTGACGATAAGAATGCCCGAGAGCAGGATGAAGTCTTGTGGCCAGAAGGTCGCACCGAAGATGAAGAACTTGCGTTCGGGCAGATTCCACCAGACTGCCTGATGGCCGCCCCATTTCAACCAGACCGTACCGAAATAAAGCAGGAACAGGCCGGCGCCGCCGATCATGCGCAAATTGCGGAACAGACCGGTGAAAGCACGGGTGTAGATTTTCTCTCGCGATGCGTAAAGATCGACGGTTTTGCTCGCGTCTTTGGCAGGCGGAGTGACGTCGTGTACCGGAATCTGGTTGCTCATCAGTTGCATCCCACGGCAGTGGAAAATTGCCTCGGTCAGTACATGCCGACCGCGGTCAAAAGGGATGTTGCAGTGGCGCAATGATACGCCTGTCGCTCTGGATCAAGGGTGCGACCTTTGGTCGCGTTGGGATAATTCAATTGATGGTGTAATGACTTGAATCAATTGACAGGTGAATTATGGACCGTTTCGAGAAGCGCGGCGCTTATTCAGTCCAAGGGTTGAGCAGGGCGACGCCACTGGATTGAAAGTCACCGACGTTGCGGGTGACGACGGTCAGTCCGTGTACCAGAGCAGTCGCAGCGATCAGTGAATCGCTCTCGTTGGCGCGGTCTGGCACATGCAGACCCGCACAGCGCAATGCTACAGCGGCGTCAACCGGAAGGATGCGGGCATCGAACGCCGGCATGACATGTCGCTTGAGCCAGCTGCGCAATATCTTGCCCTGCGCGGCGTCCCGTCGCTCCATGCGCAGCACACCGGTTTCCAGCTCCTTCAAGGTGATCGCCGAGATGAACATGCGTGGCGCGATGACGCTCTTCGCCCAAGCCACAACGTTTGGGTCAGCGTGAGGTTTGCGCAGCTCGGAAATAACGTTGGTATCCAGTAAAAACATCAGGACAGGTCCACAGGGCGATGAGTGATGACGGCGCGCTCGGTCTCGAACTCGATGTCTGCCGCTTCCGGCATCATCAACAGGTCGACAATGCTTGCGTTCACGCCAGTCAGTTTTTGATAGTCCTCAATGCTTAGCAGTACATGAGCTGGCTTGCCACGGTCGGTGATGATAACCGGGCCTTGGCAAGCAGCTTTTTTGGCACTGCTTGTGTCCTGGTTGAATTCGCGGCTGGAAATGGTAGTGATCGACATGTTCGCCGTCCCGTGTGAGATTCTGTTGTAGAAACGTTACTACCTTAAAAATCATCTCACAACCCGGAGGCATCGAAATATCCTGCCTCCGGTCGCAACGTCAGAAAAAATCCTTAAAAAAAACCCCGTCCATTCACATGGACAGGGCCTTTTTTGTTGCGTCAGGCGTTTGCCTTACTGCTTGTCTTCCGCCGGAGCTTTCTCGCCATGCGAGAGGCTGTAGACGTAAGCGGCCAGCAGGTGAACCTTGTCGTTGCCTTGCAAATCCTGCTGCGCAGGCATCTGGCCCTGGCGACCGTAACGGATGGTCTGCTGCAGTTGTGCGAAGCTCGAGCCGTAGATGAACGCGCCCGGATGTGTCAGGTCAGGTGCGCCCATGGCCGGCGTGCCTTTACCGGCAGGACCGTGGCAAGCCACGCAGTTGGCCGCGAACAATTTCTGCCCGGCGACCGGGTCAGCCTTGGCGCCTTCCGGCAGCTTGCGGCCATCCAGGTTGGTCACGACGTACGCAGCAACATCAGCCACGCCTTGCTCGCCGATCACTTCCGCCCAGGCTGGCATCACGGCGTGACGGCCGCCCATGATGCTGGTCTTGATGGTTTCTGCCTCACCGCCCCAGCGCCAGTCGGCGTCGGTCAGGTTCGGGAAGCCATAGGCGCCTTTGGCGTCGGAGCCGTGGCAGACCGAGCAGTTGGAGGCGAACAGACGGCCACCCATCTTCAGGGCTTGCGGGTCCTTGGCGACTTCTTCGATAGGCATGGAAGCGAACTTGGCGAAAATCGGCCCGAAACGGGCGTCCGACTTGGCCATTTCCTTTTCCCACTCGTGAACGCCGGTCCAGCCGCTCTGGCCGTTGGCGAACGCGGTCTGCTTCTCGTTATCCAGGTAGTTGTAACCTGGCAGCAGGCCTTTCCAGTTGCCCAGGCCCGGGTACAGCACCAGGTAACCCAGCGCGAAGATGATGGTGCCGACGAACAGCATGAACCACCATTTTGGCAGTGGGTTGTCGTACTCCTCGATCCCGTCGAAAGAGTGGCCGACTGTTTCTTCCGTCTGCTCGGCGCGCTGACCCTTGCGGGTGGACAGCAGCAGCCAGGTCAGGGCGAAGATGGTGCCCAGACTGAGGACTGTGACGTACAGACTCCAGAACGTAGTCATTCTTTGTTACTCCTAGAAGCTTGCTCGACGTGCTTGATGGCTTCGGGATCATCCGCGAAAGGCAGCAAGGTCGCGTCTTCAAACTCCGACTTGCGCTTGGGGCTGAACACCCACAGCGCCAGTCCGATGAAGGCCACCATTACAACAACGGTGCCCAGGCCACGAATCATCCCGATATCCATCTAAATCACCGTTTGCTTTTGATGATGGTGCCCAGGCCTTGCAGATAGGCCACCAGCGCGTCCATTTCGGTTTTGCCCTTCACTGCATCCCTGGCACCGGCGATGTCTTCGTCGGTGTAAGGGACGCCGAGCGTGCGCAAGACTTCCATTTTCTTCGCGGTGTCTTTGCCGTCGAGCTTGTTTTCCACGAGGAACGGGTAGGCCGGCATTTTCGACTCCGGCACTACGTTGCGCGGGTTGTACAAATGCGCACGCTGCCAGTCATCGGAGTAACGACCGCCGACACGGGCCAGGTCCGGACCGGTGCGTTTGGAACCCCACAGAAACGGGTGATCCCAGACGCTTTCACCGGCTACCGAATAGTGGCCATAGCGTTCGGTTTCAGCACGGAACGGGCGGATCATCTGCGAGTGGCAGCCGACACAACCGTTGGCCATGTAGACGTCGCGGCCTTCCAGTTCAAGCGCGGTGCGGGGCTTCATGCCTTCAACCGGCTTGTTGGTGACGTCCTGGAAAAACAGTGGAACGATTTGCGTCAGGCCGCCGATGCTGACGGCGATGACCATGAAGAAGGCCAGCAGGCCAATATTCTTCTCGACTGCTTCATGCTTCATCAGTGAGCTCCAACTACAGCAATCTGTTCAGCAGCTTTGGCTTCAGCCGGGTTCGAGGCACGTACGGTACGCCATACGTTGTAGGCCATGAACAGCATGCCGCTGGCGAAGAACGCACCGCCCACGGCGCGGACGATGAAACCAGGATGACTGGCTTGCAGCGCTTCGACGAACGAGTAGGTGAGGGTGCCGTCATCGTTGATTGCACGCCACATCAGACCCTGGGTAATGCCGTTGACCCACATCGACGCGATGTAAAGCACGGTACCGATGGTCGCGAGCCAGAAGTGCGTGTTGATCAACGCGATGCTGTGCATCTGCGCACGACCGAACAGTTTCGGGATCATGTGATAGATCGCGCCGATCGAGATCATCGCTACCCAGCCGAGCGCGCCGGCGTGTACGTGGCCGATGGTCCAGTCGGTGTAGTGCGAAAGCGAGTTGACGGTCTTGATGGCCATCATCGGGCCTTCGAAGGTCGACATGCCGTAGAACGCCAGCGAGACGACCAGGAAGCGCAGGATCGGGTCGGTGCGCAACTTATGCCAGGCGCCCGACAGGGTCATCATGCCGTTGATCATGCCGCCCCAGCTTGGAGCCAGCAGGATGATCGACATCGCCATGCCCAGCGACTGCGCCCAGTCCGGCAGCGCGGTGTAGTGCAAGTGGTGAGGGCCGGCCCAGATGTACAGGGTGATCAGCGCCCAAAAGTGCACGATGGACAGGCGATAGGAGTAGATCGGGCGCTCGGCCTGCTTCGGCACGAAGTAGTACATCATCCCGAGGAAGCCGGTGGTCAGGAAGAAACCCACCGCATTGTGGCCGTACCACCACTGGATCATCGCATCCGTAGCGCCCGAGTAGGCGGAGTAGGACTTGAACAGGCTGACCGGGAGCGAGGCGTGGTTGACGATGTGCAGCATCGCCGTCACAACGATAAAAGCACCGTAGAACCAGTTACCGACATAGATATGCTTGGTCTTGCGCTTGACGATGGTACCGAAGAACACCAGCGCGTAAACGATCCACACAATGGCCAGCAGAATAGCCAGCGGCCATTCCAGCTCGGCGTATTCCTTGGTGGTGGTCAGACCCATCGGCAGGGTGACGATTGCGCCGATGATTACTGCTTGCCATCCCCAGAAGTGGAAGGCCGCAAGGCTGTCGGAAATCAGTCGCGTTTGGCAGGTTCGCTGCACGACGTAATAAGAAGTGGCAAACAGTGCACAACCACCGAAGGCAAAAATCACCAGGTTGGTGTGCAACGGGCGCAGGCGTCCAAAGCTCGTCCATGCCAGACCGAAGTTCAACTCCGGCCAGACCAGTTGCGAGGCGATGAAGACACCGAGCCCCATGCCAAGGATCCCCCAGACCACCGTCATGATGGCGAACTGGCGGACTACCTTATAGTTATAAGCAGTCGGACTGATTGCTGTGCTCATTCTAAGGTTCCACGGTTTGGGTGTTTTATTAGGAGTAAAAATCGGCCGCAAGTATGTAGAAAGCGGGGGGTCATTGCAACGCGCCATGACCTGCGTCAATGCTTTCAGAAGCTGATTCTGCGGCCTTTCCATGCGCCGCGTAAGGGCAAAATTACCCATGGACAAAATGTCGCAGTGAGCGAACAGGTCAGAGGGTTCAAGTCATCTGTAACGGGGTGTGTTCAAACGCAGAGGGCAGGATAATGTCCGTAATGAGCACCATAGCCGTTAACTACCTGCCTTTGCGGCCTGTCCTTGAGCAAATGTGTTCAAACACATCAGATGAAATCGACTATTTACCGGCAGATATTCGCCGCATCGGGGAAAGCTTAGACCCGAATGCGGGGAACCGAAAGGCGTACCAAGGGAGGGTGCGACACTTGGTCGCAAAGGGGCAGGGAACTGCCGCATTCCGCTGGAATGCAGCAGTAGAGCGGTCGAGAACTATTCGCTTTTGCGTTCAGCCTGCAGGCGTTCTGTATCCAGCCCATGCGAGAGGCTGTACACATAAGCCGCCAACAGTTGCACTTTATCATTGCCGAGCAACTCGTTCTGCGCCGGCATATGACCCTGACGACCATGGCGTATGGTCTGCTGCAGTTGCGCCAGGCTCGTCCCGTAGATGTAGCCGGCCGGTTGCGTCAGATTCGGCGCGCCCATGGCCTCGGTGCCTTGACCGTTGGCTCCATGACAAGCCGTGCACGTGGCGGCGAACGCTTGCTGCCCGGCCTGCAGATCGGCACTGGTGTCCGCTGGCAACGGCAACCCGGCCAGTTCATGACGTACATAAGCGGAGACATTCTTCACGCCCGCCTCTCCGAGAATCTCACCCCAGGCCGGCATCGCCGCCATGCGCCCACCCATGATCGTGGTCTTGATCATTTGCGCATCGCCGCCCCAGCGCCAGTTATTGTCGGCGAGGTTGGGGAAACCGAACGCGCCCTTGGCATCCGAGCCGTGGCACACGGAGCAGTTGGAGGCGAACAGGCGTCCACCCATTTTCAACGCCTGCGGATCTTTAGCCACTTCCTCCAGCGGCATCGCGGCGAATTTGGCGAAGATCGGCCCGAACCGGGCGTCCGCCTTGTTCATTTCCCTTTCCCATTCGTGGACGCCGGTCCAGCCGTCCTCGTACCCTGGCAGAATGCCTTTCCAGTTGCCCAGGCCGGGATAAAGCACCAGATAGCCGACGGCGAATACCAGCGTGCCGGCGAACAGCACGAACCACCACTGCGGCAGCGGATTGTCATACTCCTCGATGCCGTCGAAGCTGTGGCCCATGGTCTGGTCGACGCTGCCCTTGGTTTCGCCCTTGCGCGTGCCGATCAGCAGCCAGGTCAGGCCGATCAGGCTGCCGATGGTCAGTACGCAGATCCACGTACTCCAGAAAGTGGTCATGGGCGGGTGCTCCTCGTGACGGGTTCTTGAGTGCTGTCGGTGGGTGGCTCGTCGGCAAATGGCAACAGGCGCGCTTCGGCGAAATCCGCATTGCGCTTGCGATTGAAAACCCACAACGTCAGCCCGATGAAGGCCACGAACACCACGACCGTGCCCAGGCCGCGGATCATTCCGCTGCTGATCTCACTGATGATTTCAAAGGGCATGGCTCACCTCTTGCTCTTGATCGCAGTGCCGAGCACTTGCAGGTAGGCGACCAAGGCGTCCATTTCGGTCTTGCCCTTGAGCGATTCCGTGGCGCCGGCGATGTCTGCGTCGGTGTACGGCACGCCGAGGGTGCGCATTGTCTTGATCTTGCTTTCGGTGTGGCTGCTGTCGAGTTGATTGGCCACCAGCCACGGATAGGCCGGCATTTTCGATTCCGGCACGACGTTGCGCGGGTTGTACAAATGCGCGCGGTGCCAGTCTTCGGAATAGCGACCGCCGACCCGCGCCAGGTCCGGACCGGTGCGCTTGGAGCCCCACAGAAACGGGTGATCCCATACGCTCTCTCCGGCCACCGAGTAATGCCCATAGCGCTCGGTCTCGGCGCGGAACGGCCGGATCATTTGCGAGTGGCAACCGACGCAGCCTTCACGGATGTAAATGTCGCGACCTTCCAGTTGCAATGCGGTGTACGGCTTCATGCCTTCCACCGGTTTGTTGGTCACGTCCTGAAAGAACAGCGGGACGATCTGGGTCAAGCCGCCGATGCTTACGGCCAGGACCATCAGCAGCATCAGCAGGCCGACGTTTTTCTCGATTGTTTCGTGTTTCATGGCGGACTCCTCAAGCCATCTGCGCGGCAGCGGCGACTTCGGCAGGCTGCGAGGCCCGCACGGTGCGCCAGGTGTTGTAGGCCATCAGGAACATGCCACTGAGAAAGATCGCGCCACCGACCAGTCGCACGACGAAGCCCGGGTGGCTGGCCACCAGGGTTTCGACGAAGGAGTAGGTCAGCGTGCCGTCTTCGTTGATCGCGCGCCACATCAAGCCCTGGGCGATGCCGTTGACCCACATCGAGGCGATGTAGAGCACGGTGCCGATAGTGGCGAGCCAGAAGTGCGCGTTGATCAGGCCAATGCTATGCATCTGCGCGCGGCCGAAGATTTTCGGAATCATGTGGTACAGCGCGCCAATCGAAATCATCGCCACCCAGCCGAGCGCGCCGGCGTGAACGTGGCCGATGGTCCAGTCGGTGTAGTGGGAGAGGGCATTGACGGTCTTGATCGCCATCATCGGGCCTTCGAAGGTCGACATGCCGTAGAACGCCAGCGACACCACGAGGAAGCGCAGGATCGGATCGCTGCGCAACTTATGCCAGGCGCCCGAGAGCGTCATCATCCCGTTGATCATCCCGCCCCAGCTCGGTGCCAGCAGGATCAGCGACATCACCATGCCCAGCGACTGCGCCCAGTCCGGCAGCGCGGTGTAGTGCAAATGGTGCGGGCCGGCCCAGATGTACAGGGTGATCAGCGCCCAGAAGTGCACGATCGACAAGCGATAGGAATACACCGGGCGCTCGGCCTGTTTCGGCACGAAGTAGTACATCATCCCGAGGAACCCGGCAGTCAGGAAAAAGCCTACCGCGTTGTGCCCGTACCACCACTGCACCATGGCGTCGGTCGCCCCGGCGTACACCGAATAGGATTTTCCGAAGCTCACCGGCAGCTCAAGGTTGTTGACGATGTGCAGAATCGCCACGGTGACGATGAACGCCCCGAAAAACCAGTTGCCGACGTAGATGTGTTTGGTCTTGCGCTGCATGATCGTGCCGAAGAACACCACGGCGTAGGCGACCCAGACAATGGTGATCAGAATGTCGATCGGCCATTCCAGTTCGGCGTATTCCTTGGAGCTGGTGTAGCCCAGCGGCAGGCTGATGGCCGCGAGCAGAATCACCACTTGCCAGCCCCAAAAGCAGAATGCGGCGATTCTTGGCGCGAACAACTGCGCCTGGCAGGTGCGCTGCACCGAGTAGAACGAGCTGGCGAACAGCGCGCAGCCTCCAAAAGCAAAGATCACCGCGTTGGTGTGCAATGGGCGCAGGCGGCCGAAACTGGTCCACGGCAAATCGAAATTGAGTTCGGGCCAGACCAATTGAGCCGCGAGAAAAACCCCGAGCCCCATGCCGACGATGCCCCACACCACCGTCATAATGGCGAATTGGCGGACCACCTTGTAGTTGTAGGCGGTACTGATAGAAGTGTTCATGGTTCCCCATCCACGGTTCAGTCGAGGTGATCGCGCTTGCGATAAAGCAGCGCGTCCCTTGTCTGGAGTTATAGGCAGACTAAAAGCGAGGCAAGCATGACCAAACAGCACAAGGCCAGTATTGACGGGGATCAATGGGCGCAGTGTGTGCGCGAACATGGCTGGCTGTGGAACGCAGCGGCGGGACCGGCCTCGGCCACGCTGATTCTGGCCCATGGGGCCGGCGCGCCGATGGACAGTGCCTGGATGAACGACATGGCTGGACGCCTTGCTGCGCATGGGATCAACGTGCTGCGCTTCGAGTTTCCATACATGGCGCAACGGCGTGTCGACGGCGGCAGACGGCCACCCAACCCTGCGCCGAAACTGCTGGAATGCTGGCGTGAGGTGTACGCCGTGGTGCGACGCCATGTCACTGGGCAGTTAGCAGTCGGCGGCAAATCCATGGGCGGGCGGATGGCCAGTTTGCTCGCGGATGAATTGGGCGCGGATGCGCTGGTGTGCCTGGGGTATCCGTTTTACGCGGCGGGAAAACCGGAGAAACCTCGGGTTGAGCATCTGGCCACTTTGAAAACGCCGACGCTGATTGTGCAAGGCGAAAGGGATGCGCTGGGCAATCGCGAGACGGTTGAAGGGTATGAGTTATCGGCGCAGATCGAGGTGTTTTGGTTAGCCGCGGGGGATCATGACTTGAAGCCGTTGAAGGTTTCGGGGTTTACCCATGAGCAGCATTTGGCGGCGGCTGCGCAGGCCGTGGTCAGTTTTTTGCACCGATGATTGCGCCAAGGCCGATCCACCGATCAGCCCTTGTCTGGAGCTAGAAGTCATTCAGGTCAGGAAAATGAAGCTTGCCCACTATCCAGTGGTTCGACAATTTCGCACTGTATCGTTCGAAGAAATGAACCCCATTCTCCTCGGTTAGGGCGTCTGGACCTGTGACCGTCAAGAGCAAATACTCATCACGGAAAGTGTCATAGGCGTAGATCAGCCAGAAATCATTGGCAGCGTCGCCGCGTGCAGCGGTGCGGTAATACTGGCGATCGATTTTGGCCCAGCGCAGTTGTATCGATCGAGTGGACGCAAGGTGGATGTGGTGCATGAAGCCTAAGTCGAGTCGTTCATCCCGGCCAAAAATACCGGGTAACTCACTGCATATCTTGAAAGTGTGCGGCGAAATTTTGCCAGTTACTGATTTGTTCAAAAAGAGCAGAAATTTTGACCGCTGGCATTCAGGCCTACTTCGTAATGGGTAGCCCGCCACTGATCACAAATTTATCGAACACCTTCTGCCCATCACGCGCGGCCTGCCGAACATCCAGGAACGTCAGTTCACCACGAACTTCCTTTTTGCCGGGTTTGTCGGTCTTTCTGGTGGTGGCCATCGGAGCCTCCGAAGGATGTGTATTCATGCTGACCAGCTTATGTGAATAAGTTTTGAGCGGCAAACAATAGAGCTCGTCTCTGAAACAGACAAGTCGGTGGATTCTGGCTTGGTTGTAGGCTTTAGCCCATGAATTTCTAGGCTTGGGAAATCAGAAGAATTTGCCGGACATTTCATTCAGAACCGACAATAAAAAACCCGGAAGCTTTCGCCGTCCGGGTTTTGTTTTCCAGTATCTATCAGCGGTTAAACCGCTCCACCAGCGAATACTGGGTATTCGCCGTCTTCGTCAGTTCTTCACTCAGCAGCGCCGAGTGTTGCGCCTGCTCGGACGTTTGATCGGCCAGTTGCGAAATATTGCTGATGTTGCGACTGATCTCCTCAGCCACTGCGCTTTGCTCTTCCGTTGCCGCCGCAATTTGCGTGGTCATGTCGGTGATGTTCGCCACCGCTTCGCTGATCCCCACCAGCGCCTGATCCGCTTCCAGCACTCGCGCCACACCTTCTTCAGCCTGACGATGTCCGGCTTCCATGGTTTGCACGGCAGTGCTCGCGGTGTGCTGCAACTTGGCGATCAGCGCGTGAATCTGTCCGGTCGACTCGCTAGTGCGCTGCGCCAGTTGGCGAACTTCGTCAGCCACCACCGCAAAGCCGCGACCCATCTCGCCGGCGCGCGCCGCTTCGATCGCTGCGTTGAGTGCCAGCAGATTGGTCTGGTCGGCGATGCCTTTGATCACGTCGACCACGCCGCCGATTTCATCGCTGTCCTTGGCCAGTTGCGTGACGGTTTGGCCGGTTTCGCCAACCACCACCGACAACCGCTGAATGGCCTCGCGGGTTTCCCCGGCAATGTCGCGACCACGTCCGGTCAGGCGATTGGCTTCCTGAGTGGCGTCGGCCGTGCGTTGCACGTGGCTGGCGACTTCCTGGGTGGTGGCGGCCATTTGGTTGACGGCGGTGGCGACCTGCTCGGTTTCCACGCGCTGACGTTCCAGCCCGGTAGAGCTGTTATGTGCGAGCGTGTCGGACTGTTTCGCTTGCTCGGTCAGGTGCTCGGCAGTGTCCTGCAGACGGGTCAGACAGGTTCTCAGGCGGGCTTCCTGACTGAGAATCGACATTTCCAGACGTGCCTGAGCGCCGCGGCTGTCGGTGTACATCTGCGCGATCAGCGGGTCGGAGGTGGTCTGTTCAGCCAATCGCAGCAAGCGCTTGAGGCCACGCTGTTGCCAGCTCAAGCCCAGCAGGCCCAGTGGCACCGACAGGCCCGCCGCCAACGCAAAACCCCATTGCGAGGTAAGCGTCGCGCCGATCATGAAGCTCAACTGGCTGACCAGAATGAACGGCAGCCAGTCCTGAAGCACCGGCAGCCATTTGTCCGTCGAAGGAATGGCCGACTTGCCCTGGTTGATGCGTTGATAAAGCGCTTCGGCACGGCGAATCTGCTCGGCAGTCGGTTTAACCCGAACCGATTCGTAACCGATCACCTGCTTGCCTTCAAACACCGGCGTCACGTAGGCGTTAACCCAGTAATGGTCGCCGGTCTTGCAGCGGTTCTTGACGATGCCCATCCATGGCAGGCCTTGTTTCAATGTGCCCCACATGTGCGCGAACACCGCGGCCGGCACGTCGGGGTGACGGACCTGGTTATGCGGCGCACGGATCAGTTCGTCACGCGAAAATCCGCTGATCTCGACGAAGGCGTCGTTGCAGTAGGTGATCACGCCCTTGGCATCGGTGGTGGAAATCAACCGCTGCTGAGCCGGAAAAGTCCGTTCGCGTTGTGTAACAGGCTGGTTGTTGCGCATGGCTTTTTCAATCCGTGAGGCTTTGGGAGGTTGTCGGCGCCGTCAGGAATTTATTGAAGTTAATTTTTCAATAATCAGCGGCGCGTCGCAAAACCAGCGTTGCGTCAGCCGGCGAGCATCGGGTAGGTAAAAAGGCCGAAGTGCAGCAAGTTCAAGCCGAAATGGGTGGCGATGGCTGCCCCGAGCCCACCGAACCGGTAAGCCAGCCCATAACCTAGCCCGGCCAGCCCGGACAGCAACACCCACTGCCAGCCCGCGCCTGCGTGCACCAGGCCAAACAGCAAGGATGCGAGCAGCAACGCCAGATCCTCGCCATAAGGCAAGTGCTTGAAGCGCCGGCTCAGACCGCCCTGAATGTAGCCGCGAAACAGTGCCTCCTCGACCAGCGTCACCAGCAGCAGGTTATTGAGCACCCACAGCCACGCCTGATCGGGCCATTTCGGCGCCCAACTGATCAGCCCCAGCAACAGCGCGCCGCCCAGCGCCAGCACGCTGCTCAACACCAGGCCCAGCGCCGTGGCATAACAGGAAAGGCGCAGTGAGCGCCGGCCGACGATCCATGGGCAGACCAGCAATAACCAGAAACCAATCAGCGGTTTGTCCAGGTTCAGGTACATGGCGAAACGCACCGCATCATCGGTAAAACGCTGTGGCGCGATGACACGACCACCGTGAAAACCCGGCAACCAGTGCAACGCCAGCGCCAATGCCATGAACAGGAACAGTGCGTGACCGAGGTAAGGCGCAATGCGAATCTCCCGCTGGCGCACGGCAACGGCGGCGATCAGCAGCAACACCACCGAAAGTGTGGCGAGCCAGCTCAGTTGGCCGAAGATCAGCGCGAGTGCGTAGCCGAGGGAGAGGAGGGCGAGATACGTCCATGGCAGGGCGGGCATTTGATGTCCTAGTGTCAAGATTCCGCAGGCACCACTCATTTCCCTACAGGGGGAGTTAGTGTTGCTCGCGAAACGGTGCCGGATTATAGGGACCTGCGGCCATAAACAAAAACACCGCCCGAAGGCGGTGCTGTTGTCAGCGGACAATCACGACGCGATCAACTGCCGCAGTACGTAATGCAGAATCCCGCCCGACTTGAAGTATTCCACTTCATTCAACGTGTCGATCCGGCACAGCACCTCGATTTTTTCACGGCGGCCGTCTTCGCGGGTGATCACCAGCGTCAGGTTCATCCTCGGCGTCAGCTCAACGCCTGTCAGGCCAAGAATATCCAGCGTCTCCTTGCCAGTGAGGTTCAGGCTCTTGCGATTCTGATCCAGTTTGAATTGCAGCGGCAGTACGCCCATACCCACCAGGTTCGAGCGGTGAATCCGCTCAAAACTTTCGGCGATAACGGCTTTCACACCAAGCAGGTTGGTGCCTTTGGCCGCCCAGTCACGGCTCGATCCGGTGCCATATTCTTGTCCGGCGATGACCACCAGCGGCGTGCCCGCTGCTTGGTAACGCATGGCGGCGTCGTAGATCGCCATCCGTTCGCCGGTAGGGATGTAGATCGTGTTGCCGCCTTCCTCGCCGCCAAGCATCTCGTTGCGAATGCGGATGTTGGCGAAGGTGCCGCGCATCATCACTTCATGGTTGCCGCGCCGCGAACCGTAGGAATTGAAGTCGCGCGGCTCCACGCCTTTGTCGCGCAGGTACTGGCCGGCCGGGCTTTCAGTCTTGATGTTGCCGGCCGGGGAGATGTGGTCGGTGGTCACCGAGTCACCGAGCAGCGCAAGCACCCTGGCGCCCGCGACGTCCTTGATCACCGGCGGCGGGCCACCAATGTCATCAAAGAACGGCGGATGCTGGATGTACGTCGAATCGTCCTGCCAGACATACGTCGCCGCCTGCGGCACTTCGATCGCCTGCCATTGCTCGTCACCGGCGAACACTTCGGCATATTCCTTGTGGAACATGGCGGTGTTGACTTGATTCACCGCTTCGGCGATTTCTTCGCTGCTGGGCCAGATGTCACGCAGGTAGACCGGGTTGCCATCTTGGTCATTGCCCAACGGCTCGCTGCTGATGTCGGTGCGCACCGTACCGGCCAACGCGTAAGCGACCACCAAGGGCGGCGAGGCCAGCCAGTTGGTTTTCACCAGCGGGTGCACGCGGCCTTCGAAGTTGCGGTTACCCGACAACACGGAAGCGACTGTGAGGTCAGCCTTCTGGATGGCTTTCTCGATGGGTTCCGGCAATGGCCCGGAGTTGCCGATGCACGTGGTGCAGCCATAACCGACCAGATCGAAACCGAGTTGGTCCAGATACTGGGTCAGCCCTGCAGCCTTGTAATAGTCGGTGACCACTTTCGAGCCGGGCGCGAGCGAACTCTTCACCCAGGGTTTGCGGGTCAGGCCTTTTTCCACAGCTTTTTTCGCCACCAGCCCGGCGGCCATCATCACGCTCGGGTTGGAGGTGTTGGTGCAAGAGGTGATCGCAGCAATCACCACCGCGCCGTTCTTCAAACGATAAGTTCGGCCGTCGTATTCGTAATCGGTTTCGCCGACGAGATCAGCGTTACCCACTGCAACACCGCCGCCGCCTTCACTCTCCAAGCGGCCTACTTCCTTGCTGGCGGGTTTGAATTGCAGTTCGATGAATTCGTTGAACGCTTGCGCGACATTCGGCAGCGAGACGCGATCCTGCGGGCGTTTCGGCCCGGCCAGACTTGCTTCGACGCTGCCCATGTCCAGGGCCAGGCTGTCGGTGAACGCCGGTTCGGTGCCGGGCAGCCGCCACAGACCTTGCGCTTTGCTGTAGGCCTCGACCAGTTTCACCGTTTCCAGCGGACGACCGGACAGGCGCAGGTATTCCAGGGTCACGTCGTCGACCGGGAAGAAACCGCAGGTAGCGCCGTATTCCGGGGCCATGTTGGCGATGGTCGCGCGGTCGGCCAGGGGCAGGTCGGCGAGGCCATCACCGTAGAACTCGACGAATTTGCCGACCACGCCTTTCTTGCGCAGCATCTGCGTGACGGTCAGCACCAGGTCGGTCGCCGTGATGCCCTCGCGCAACTTGCCGGTGAGTTTGAAACCGATCACTTCCGGAATCAGCATCGACACCGGTTGCCCGAGCATCGCCGCTTCCGCTTCGATGCCGCCGACGCCCCAGCCGAGGACGCCGAGGCCATTGATCATGGTGGTGTGGGAATCGGTGCCGACCAGCGTGTCGGGAAACGCATAGGTACGACCGTCCTCGTCTTTGGTCCAGACCGTGCGGCCGAGGTATTCCAGGTTCACCTGATGGCAAATGCCGGTGCCCGGTGGCACCACGCTGAAATTATCGAAGGCGCTCTGCCCCCAGCGCAGGAAGGCGTAACGCTCGCCGTTGCGCTGCATTTCGATGTCGACGTTCTGCTCGAACGCGCTGGCGCTGCCGAATTTGTCGACCATCACCGAGTGGTCTATCACCAGATCCACTGGCGACAGCGGATTGATCCGCTGCGGATCGCCGCCAGCCTTGGCCATCGCCGCGCGCATGGCGGCGAGGTCGACCACGGCCGGTACACCGGTGAAGTCCTGCATCAATACCCGCGCCGGGCGGTACTGAATTTCCCGGTCCGAGCGACGCTCCTTGAGCCAGGCGGCAATCGCCCGCAGATCGGCACCGGTGACGGTTTTTTCGTCTTCCCACCGGAGGAGGTTTTCCAGCAGGACCTTCAACGACATCGGCAGCTTGTCGAGATCACCGAGGCTCTTGGCAGCGTCGGGCAGGCTGAAATAATGGTAGGTCTTGTCGTCGACTTGTAAGGTTTTAAGACTATTCAGGCTATTAACAGACGGCATTACGATCACTCCTTTGAGTCCGCACGGCTACGGACTGAGGGGACGGACAGAGCATTAAAGCTAGCCCTGTTTTAAGTAGCTGGCTAATAACTGGACTCTATGAGCGCATCCAGGGTTCCGAACTCGGCTATCATGCGCCGGTTTTCGTGACAGGCTTTGCTACAGGGCAAGTTTGCGCATCGATGGTTTGCCGATTGCCCAGGAGATTTGATGAACACCCTCTTTATGCATTGCCGACCGGGCTTCGAAGGCGAAGTCTGCTCGGAGATTTCCGAGCACGCCGCGCGGCTGAACGTGGCCGGTTATACCAAGGCCAAGACCGCCAGCGCCTGCGCCGAATTCATCTGCACCGAAGAAGACGGCGCCGAGCGCCTGATGCGCGGCCAGCGTTTCGCCGAGCTGATTTTCCCGCGTCAGTGGGCGCGCGGAATGTTTATTGATTTGCCGGAAACCGATCGCATTAGCGTGATCCTTGCGCACATGGCCGATCTCCCGTTGTGCGGCAGTTTGTGGCTGGAGATGGTCGACACCAACGACGGCAAGGAACTGTCGAACTTCTGCAAGAAGTTTGAAGGCCACCTGCGCAAAGCGCTGATGGCGGCCGGCAAACTGGTGGACGATGCGCACAAGCCGCGTTTGTTGCTGACCTTCAAAAGCGGCCGTGAAGTATTCATGGGCCTGGCCGAGTCGAACAACTCGGCGATGTGGCCGATGGGCATTCCGCGCCTGAAGTTTCCGCGTGAGGCACCGAGCCGATCGACGCTGAAGCTGGAAGAGGCGTGGCACCACTTCATCCCGCGTGATCAGTGGGACGAGCGCCTGCACAGCGACATGACCGGCGTCGACCTCGGCGCCGCGCCTGGCGGCTGGACCTGGCAACTGGTCAATCGCGGCATGCTGGTGACCGCCATTGATAACGGTCCCATGGCGGAAAGCCTGATGGACACCGGGCTGGTACAACACCTGATGGCCGACGGCTTCACCTACAAGCCTCGTCAGCCGGTGGACTGGATGGTTTGCGATATCGTCGAGAAACCTGCGCGCAACGCGGCGATGCTGGAGGAGTGGATCGGCGAGGGACATTGTCGCGAGGCGGTGGTCAACCTCAAGTTGCCGATGAAACAACGTTATGCCGAAGTGAAACGCTTGCTCGAACGCATCGCCGATGGCTTCAAAGAGCGCGGGATCCGGGTCGAGATCGGCTGCAAGCAGCTGTATCACGATCGGGAAGAAGTGACCTGCCATTTGCGTCGGCTGGATGTGAAGAAGCCCAAATCCCGCTGACTGGACGCAAACTCTGTAGGAGCCGGCTTGCCGGCGATGGCCGTTACGCGGTGTATACGACCCACCGCGGCGCCCGTTTCGCCAGCAAGCCGGCTCCTACAGGTTGGGTGTTTGCCACAGATGACTGTTAACCCGGCATTGCGCGACAATGCCGGCCAGTTTCAGGAGTGAATCATGAGTGAAATGTTTGATACGCCGGTAGACGGCACCCTCGACGCCACCGGTCTCAACTGCCCGGAACCGGTGATGATGCTGCACCAGCACATCCGTGACCTGACGCCCGGCGGCTTGCTCAAGGTAATTGCCACCGACCCGTCGACCCGTCGCGATATCCCCAAGTTTTGCGTATTCCTCGACCACGAGCTGGTCGCGCAGCACGAAGAGGCAGGCACCTACCTCTACTGGATCCGCAAGAAACTCGCTTAACCCGCCGAACTGCTGATGCGGATCCTCTTGCGTGCACTGCGCGTCAGGCGGATCGACAGCATCAGCGCCGCGCAACTCAAACCGACGATCAAACCCTGCCACAGCCCGCTCGGGCCGCTCGGCGTGCCGAACCAGTCGGTCAGCCCCAGAATGTGGCCCACCGGCAAACCGATGCCCCAATAGGCAAACAGGGTCAGGATCATCGTCACCCGCGTGTCCTGATAGCCGCGCAGCGCGCCGGCCGCCGTCACCTGAATCGCGTCGGAAAACTGGAGCAGCGCCGAGTACACAATCAGCATCGCCGCCACGTGAATCACCGTCGGATCAGCCGTGTAGATGGTCGCGATCTGCTCGCGCAGCAACAGCATCATGCTCGCGGAAATACACGCGTAGGCCAGCGCCGTGCCCATGCCGACACCGGCAGCGAAGCGCGCTTCACGCGGCTGCTGACGCCCGAGCGCCTGACCGACGCGAACGGTCACGGCCATGCCCAGGGAGTAGGGGATCATGAACACCAGCGAGCTGAAGTTCAGCGCGATCTGATGCCCGGCGACCACCGTTGCGCCGAGGCTGCCGATCAACAGCGCGATCACCGCGAAGATGCTCGATTCGGCGAACACCGCGATGCCGATCGGCAAACCAATGCTCAGCAGACGCTTGATCACCGTCCATTGCGGCCAGTCGAAACGACTGAACAATTGACTCGACTGATACGCCGGCGCCCAGCGTTCCCAGCCCGCCATGCCCAGCGCCATCACCCACATGACAATCGCCGTGGCCCAGCCGCAGCCGACGCCGCCCATGGCCGGCACGCCAAAATGGCCATAAATGAAGATGTAGTTCAGCGGAATATTCAGCGCCAGCCCGCACAGACCCAGGACCATCGCCGGCCGCGTACGCCCGAGGCCGTCACTGAAACAGCGCAGCACATGATAGATCGCCACCGCGGGCAAGCCGCTGGCGATGCCGTGCAGGTATTGCATGCAGGGACCGATCAGTTCGGGATCGACGTTCATGATGTGCAGAATCGGCTCGGCGCCAAGCAGCATGGCGGTCGCCAGCACGCCCACGACCAGCGCCAGCCACAGGGCCTGGCGCACGATCGGACCGATCTCGCTGTGGGTGCCGGCACCGAAGCGTTGGGCGACTTTCGGCGTGGTCGCCAGCAGTGTGCCGGTCATCAGCAGAAACACCGGCACCCAGATCGAGTTGCCCAGGGCCACCGCCGCCAGATCTCGCGGCCCGACCCGGCCGGCCATCACCGCGTCGACGAAACCCATCGCGGTGGTCGCCAGCTGCGCGACCATGATCGGCAGCGCCAGGCCGAGCAGGTTTCTCAGCTCCAGGCGAACTCGGGCAGGGCGGGTGAGGGGGGCGGCGTCAGAGCGTTCAGTCACGGCATTCAAGGGCAGAGCGTCCAGAAAAATTATGCACACAGGCGGCCCATTCTACGCCTTGACGCATCGGTCAGGAAAAGACCTGTGTTAGCGATTTGTAATCATCGATAGCACCGTTGTGGCGAGGGAGCTTGCTCCCGCTGGACTGCGCAGCAGTCCCAACCTCACATGCGGTGTGCCTGCTGGTTAAGGTCGCTCAAGTGGGGGACTGCTGCGCAGTCCAGCGGGAGCAAGCTCCCT
>NZ_JMCL01000032.1 GCF_000690905.1 Pseudomonas sp. Ant30-3
TGCTCCCGCTCGGCTGCGTAGCAGTCGCAGAGCCTTGGGGCCGCTTCGCGACCCAGCGGGAGCAAGCTCCCTCGCCACAGGCGAACCCTCACACCACCGAAGCCGCCTCCAGCAGCCCCTTGTCCTAGACGCTGTCTAAATCGAAAACCACCCCGAGGCAAAAAAACCCTGTAGCGAGCACTGGACATGCCGCACAAGCGGGTTCACCTTAGGAGCGCTGTCGTCTAATTCCTAGAAAGTCTGGAGTCCTTTTATGTCGCTTACCCCTGAGTTGGTTGCCGAACTGGAAATCCTTGCACTCTTCAACCTGGACAGTTCCCAGGAAGGTTTGAAAATTCATCAGACCGCGGCCCCGAAAGCCATTGCTGCCGCTCGACGCCTCTACGAAAAAGAACTGATCGACCAGCCCGATGGCGGTTACCTGACCAGCCTGGGTCGTGACGCCGCGCAAAGCGTGCAAACCGTTCTGACCATTCTGAGCGTTCCGGAAACGGCCTGAGCATTGGCGCATCGCCCTCGGAAAGCCCAGCCAAGGGATTTCCGCGGGCGCACTTACTGTGCCTGACCGGCCTGCTCAGTAGAAATCCGACGGGAAATAACAAAATCAGCTTAAATGTCCGCAGGACGAGGCGCTAAACTGCCGGTTCTCCTGAGGCCTACGACGTCCGCGCCCTGCAAGCCGGTTTGAGCTGACATGACCCGCACCCATGAAATCCGCCCCGATCTGGACGAAGGAATCGACCGTAAGGTTCTCAGTCAGCTGCGCGCCCGTTTTCTCAAACTGAACGAAGGTCGCATGGCTCGCGCCATGGAAGGGTTGTCGACGCGCCAGCAGAGCGTATTGACCCTGTTGCCGCTGTTTTTTCATGTCAATCATCCGCTGCTTCCTGGCTATGTTTCGGGCAGCACACCGGCTGGATTGTCCAGCTTCGAGCCCGACGCCAATGTGCTCGCCGAAGCTCAGCGCCTGACCCGATCGTTTTCCTACAAGCCACGCCACGGCAGTAATCCGCCGCGACCGATCCACGGTCTGTTCCTGATGGGCAGCCTCGGCACGCTGGCGCAGGCGGATCAGAGCGATATGGACGTGTGGGTCTGCCACGCGCCGGGCCTTGGCGAGAGCGAACTCGCCGAGCTGCGCAAGAAATGCCAGCTGCTGGAAGTCTGGGCCGCCAGCCAAGGGGCCGAAGCGCACTTCTTCCTGATCGACCCGAGCCGCTTCGTGCTCGGCGAGCGTGACGCGCAATTGAGTTCGGAGGACTGCGGCACTACTCAGCATTACTTGTTGCTGGATGAGTTTTACCGCACGGCAATCTGGCTGGCCGGTCGCACGCCGATCTGGTGGATGGTGCCGGTGTACGAAGAGTCCGCCTACGACCGCTACACGCACACGCTGCTGTCTAAACGATATATCCGCGCCGATGAAAGCCTGGACCTGGGCCACCTCGCATTTATCCCGCCGGGTGAATTCATCGGTGCCGGCCTCTGGCAATTGTTCAAGGGTATCGAATCGCCTTACAAGTCGGTCCTAAAACTACTACTGATCGAGGTCTATGCCAGCGAGCATCCGAGAGTCCATTGCCTGAGCCTGCGCTTCAAGGAGGCAGTGTTCGCCAATCAACTCGACCTCGACGAGCTGGATCCGTACATCGTGGTCTATCGGCGCATCGAGGAATACCTCATCGCTCGCCGTGAGCCTGAGCGTCTGGAGCTGGTGCGACGCGCGCTGTATTTGAAGGTCAACCGTAAACTGACAGGCAACAGCCGTACCCAGAGCTGGCAACGTTCGCTGCTGGAGCGGCTAGCCCACGAATGGAACTGGGACGCCCGCCAGCTGGCCTTGCTTGATAGCCGCAGCCAGTGGAAAGTCCGTCAGGTTGCGGCCGAGCGACGCGCAGTGGTCAGCGAACTGAATTACAGCTATCGCTTTCTCCTCGCGTTTGCCCGCAGCGAACAGACGGTCAGCCTGATCAACAAACGCGATCTGAACGTGCTGGGCAGACGTCTGTACGCAGCGTTCGAGCGCAAGGCGAACAAAGTCGAATTCATCAACCCGGGCATTGCCCCGGACCTGGCCGAAGACACCCTGACGCTGGTGCATGCGCCCAACAAGAAAGAACCGGGGCAGACCCAGTGGGGGTTGTACAACGGCAGCCTGACCGCGCTCGAATGGGAGAATTTCGCACCGATCAAACGCAGCCGGCATTTGCTGGAGTTGCTGACCTGGTGCCATCGCAACGGCGTGATCGACAGCAGCACGCGTCTGGCCCTGCATCCGGGCGCCAGCGACCTGAGTGAGTTCGAACTGTTCAATCTGCTCGGCAGCCTGCAACAGAGTGTCGCCCTGCCCTTGTCCCCGCTGGCCGAGGAGCCGTTACTGCGCGCCAGTGTCCCGAGCGAAGTACTGATGCTGGTAAACGTCGGCGTGGACCCGCTCAAGCATCATCGTGACCTGAACATCCTGATGACCACCGAACGCACCGACTCACTGAGTTATGCCGGGGTTCGCGAAAACTTGGTACTGACCCTTGATCAGGTCACGCTCAACAGCTGGAACGAGGTCATGGTCGATCGCTTTGACGGTCCCCACGCGTTGCTCGATTGCGTGCGCGATTACCTCAACAACCTGCCCAAGGGACAGGAACAGCCCAGGCTGAAGGTCCGGTGTTTCTGCCACAACCGCGCGCAGTTCATCGCCCGGCGCGTCGAAGAAATCGTCGACATGGCGCACAACCTGCTGCTGAGCAGGCTCAATCATCGTTATCTGCTTCAGGTCCAACAGCACTACCACGTGCTGGAATTGGTGCCGGGCCAGGTCAATCACGTCGCTCTCGCCACACTGCCGGCACTGTTCGATTACCTGGGTGAAGAACTCGCGAGCTACAGCCCGCTGCACCTGGACCCAATGGCACTGGAAGACCATGACCTGGCGCTGATTCTGCCCATGGGTCAGCCCGAAAGCCTGCAGGTTTTTTACCGCATTCATGACGATCAGGCCAATGTGTACGTACTGGATGAATTCAACGCACTCTGGCAGCAACGTTTGCCTTATCACGACGAGCAAAGCCTGCTGGTGCCGCTCCAGCGTTTTCTGCAATCCATCCAGTACCGGCGCGACGCTTTGCTGCCGATGGACGCGGCCCAGCCACAGCATCTAGAGGTCTTGCATTACCAGTTGCAGCCGTCCGGCCCTTCGCGCGCCCGCCGTGTGGACGCCCGTCCCGCACCGCAATTGCCGGTCAACCAGCCGTTCTATGACGTGCAGGCGATCATCAGCAAAGCCGCAGCTGATCAAGTGCAGGTGACGTTGTATTGCAATCAAAGGGAGTTTTCGGAGTTGGAGCATGGCGACCAACTGTTCAGTGTGGTCGCCCGGGAAATCGTCGAGCAGCGCCGCGAGATTGAACGCTACCGCTGCTATATCACCGACCTGGACCTGTCGGGCCTGCTCGGTGATGGTCAGAGCTCCAGCAATTTATATCTGCGCTACAAGGCTGATCTGGAGCGCGCGCTGAATGACGCACTCGAGCAGGTCTGACGGGTCTATTCCGGAAAATGGCCGCCCTCGGCAGGCTGCGATTCCACTTCAAGCAGGGTCAGTTTGAGGGTCTTGCCGCCAGGCGCTGGCCAATCTATATGCTGGCCGACTTTCAGGCCGAGCAGCGCACTGCCGACTGGCGCCAGGATGGAAATCTTGCCTTCGTCGGCGTTGGCATCCTTGGGATAAACCAATGTCAGGTGATAGTCCTTGCCGCTGCTTTCTTCACGGCAATGCACTGTTGAATTCATGGTCACGACGTCGGCGGGCACCTCTTCGTGACCGACCAGAGTATCGGCGCGATCCAGTTCGGTTTGCAGCGCGATAACGCCCGGCAGCGTGTCGTCCAGGCTGTCGATCAGGCGCTCCAGACGTTGTACGTCCAGACGGGTAAGGGTGATGGAAGGTGCGGTCATGATCAGGGCAGACTCCTTTCTTCTGCACGAAAAAAGCAAAACCCCGCCAGAAAAAGGCGGGGTTTTCACGAACCTCGATGAGTTGAGGCGTACCCGGACACTATCACAGCTCAATAAATATACAAGCCGGGGGGTGTAGCAGCTGGCGAAGCCTGCGTCCGGCTGCGTAGCAGTCGTAAAACCGGCGCATTCGGTGCATCTGGAAGACAGCCGTGTCTGCTGGGCGACTGCTTCGCAGCCGGACGCAGGCTTCGCCAGCTGCTACAGGTCTCGCTTGCGATTGGCAGCCTGGACACAGATAACCCGGCGGCGCTCGTCATCCGCCGAGCGCCATTCGCGGATGTCTTCGACGTGACGAAAACAGCCGAGGCAGACTTTCTGCTCATCCAGCCGACACACGCCGCTGCACGGCGACGGCACCGCCGGGCTGATATTGCTGAAAAGCGGTTTGGGCGGACGAACGGCTGCCGGCTCGGTCACGATGTCACAAGCCTTCGAAGTCGAGTTCGACGTCGGCTTGCTGCTTGACGATGCGCTCGAGCATCTCGCCCAGTTGCTCTTCGCTTTTGTCGCACATCCAGCGCTCGCTTTCTGCGTCATAGTCGAAGTGGAAACCGCCGGACACCGCCGCCAGCCACAGCTGCCGCAACGGCTCCTGACGGCTGAAAATCAACTGGCTGCCATTTTCGAATTTGACGGTGAGCACACCGGCAGAGCTCTCCAGATCGAGATCCAGGTCACTCTCATCGAAAATATCCTCCAGCGATTGCTGGGTGGCATCGACCAGATCGTGAAAACGGGCTTCGGTCAAACTCATTACGGCAACCTCAAAAAATGTCTGTTCTCGCTCAAGCGCCGCAAGATACGGCCGAGCCCCGGCGATTGCAAAGGATAACCGACAGATCACGAACCTGTGGGAGCGAGCCTGCTCGCGAAGAGGCCATCATATTCAACATCAATGTCGACTGACACTACGCCTTCGCGAGCAGGCTCGCTCCCACAGGGACTGCACCTGGCTGAGCGGCAGCAGGCCAACCCCCGCCGGACGGGAGCCCTGTCGCATAGGCAAGCTGCCGGGTGGCCGGTATACTCCGGCGCAATTAAAGCATTTTCAAGGATTTCGCCATGAAGCGCCTGATCTCTTCCCTTGCTGCGCTCCTCGCGGTTGCCTGCCTCGTTTCGGCCTGTGGTCAAAAAGGTCCGTTGTACCTGCCTGACGAAAATCAAGACCCTGTCGAGCAGGCCAAGTCGTCGCAACAACAGCCTGCCTCCAAGGCGCACAAGCACGACGTCTACTAAGGGAACGCCATGGACGCTTTTAACTACCGTGACGGCGAGCTGTTCGCGGAAGGGGTTTCCCTGTCCGCCATCGCCGAACGCTTCGGCACACCGACTTACGTTTATTCTCGCGCCCACATCGAAGCCCAGTACCTGGCATACGCCGATGCGCTGGCCGGCATGCCGCATCTGGTGTGCTTTGCGGTAAAGGCCAACTCCAACCTGGGCGTGCTGAATGTCCTGGCGCGTATCGGCGCCGGTTTCGACATCGTTTCCCGGGGCGAACTGGAACGTGTACTGGCCGCCGGCGGCAGCGCCGACAAGATCGTCTTCTCCGGTGTCGGCAAGACCCGTGACGACATGCGCCGCGCGCTGGAAGTCGGCGTGCATTGCTTCAACGTCGAATCCACCGACGAGCTGGAACGCCTGCAGGTAGTCGCCGCCGAACTGGGCGTTCGCGCGCCGATCTCGTTGCGTGTGAACCCGGACGTCGATGCCGGCACTCATCCGTACATTTCCACCGGCCTCAAGGAAAACAAGTTCGGCATCGCCATTGCCGATGCGGAAGACGTGTACATCCGCGCCGCGCAGCTGCCGAATCTGGAAGTGGTCGGCGTCGATTGCCACATCGGTTCGCAACTGACCACCCTGCCGCCCTTCATCGATGCCCTCGACCGCCTGCTGGGCCTGGTCGACCGTCTCGGCGATTGCGGCATCTACCTGCGCCACATCGATCTCGGTGGCGGGTTGGGCGTGCGCTATCGCGATGAAGAGCCGCCTCTGGCTGCCGACTACATCAAAGCCGTGCGCGAGCGTCTCGACGGTCGCGACCTGGCGCTGGTGTTCGAGCCGGGCCGCTTTATCGTCGCCAACGCCGGTGTACTGCTGACTCAGGTTGAGTACCTCAAGCATACCGAACACAAAGACTTCGCCATCGTCGACGCGGCCATGAACGACTTGATCCGTCCGGCGCTGTACCAAGCCTGGATGGACGTGACCGCCGTGCGCCCGCGCGACAGTGCTGCCCGCGTCTACGACATCGTCGGACCGATCTGCGAAACCGGCGACTTCCTGGCCAAAGAGCGTGAACTGGCTCTGGAAGAAGGTGATCTGCTGGCCGTGCATTCTGCCGGTGCATACGGGTTTGTCATGAGTTCCAACTACAACACCCGCGGCCGTGCCGCTGAAGTGTTGGTGGACGGTGATCAGGCATTTGAAGTGCGTCGCCGCGAGACGGTAGCCGAGTTGTTCGCTGGCGAAAGCCTGCTGCCGGAGTAAAACCATGCTGCTGCGTTTTACCAAAATGCACGGCCTGGGCAATGACTTCATGGTCCTCGACCTGGTCAGCCAGCACGCGCATATTCTGCCCAAACACGCCAAGCAATGGGGTGATCGGCACACCGGCATCGGCTTTGATCAATTGCTGATCGTCGAAGCGCCGAGCAACCCGGATGTGGATTTCCGTTACCGGATCTTCAATTCCGACGGCTCTGAAGTGGAGCAATGCGGCAACGGTGCGCGTTGTTTCGCCCGTTTTGTGCTCGACAAGCGCCTGACCGCCAAGCGGCAGATTCGCGTCGAGACCAAAAGCGGCATCATCGAGCTGGATGTGCGCAGCGACGGTCAGATCGGCGTCAACATGGGGGCTCCGCGCTTGGTGCCCGCCGACATTCCTTTCGATGCGCCGGAACAGGCCGTGAGTTATCGGATTGAAGTCGACGGCACGCCGGTCGATCTGGCGGCAGTGTCCATGGGCAACCCCCATGCGGTGTTGCGAGTCAGTGATATCAATAATGCACCGGTGCATGAGCTGGGACCGAAAATCGAACACCATCCGCGCTTTCCGGCACGGGTCAATGTCGGTTTTCTTCAGGTCATCGACCGCAACCGCGCACAGCTGCGCGTTTGGGAACGCGGCGCCGGGGAAACCCAGGCCTGTGGTACCGGCGCGTGCGCTGCTGCAGTGGCCGCAATCAGCCAGGGGTGGATGGATTCGCCGCTGTTGATCGACCTGCCCGGCGGGCGTCTGTCCATTGAATGGGCTGGCCCCGGCCAACCGGTCTTGATGACTGGCCCGGCAGTGCGAGTTTACGAAGGACAAGTGCGTCTTTGAGTGAGTCGAACCCATGACCGATAAGCCCCAGGTTCCCGCCCTGCAGCCCGACGAATCCCCTTCCGAAAGCCTCGAGGCGACGGCAATAGCCGCGTACCTGGAGGCTCATCCGGATTTCTTCGTCGAGCACGAGGAATTGCTCGCGACCTTGCGCATCCCGCATCAGCGTGGCGATACCATTTCGCTGGTCGAGCGGCAGATGACCATCCTGCGCGACCGCAACATCGAGCTGCGACATCGTCTGTCGCACTTGATGGACGTGGCCCGCGACAACGACCGCCTGTTCGACAAGACCCGCCGCCTGATTCTCGCGCTGATGGACGCCACCAGCCTGGAAGACGTGGTGATCAGCGTCGAAGACAGTCTGCGTCAGGATTTCCAGGTGCCCTTTGTCAGCCTGATCCTGCTCGGCGACAACCCGATGCCGGTCGGCCGCTGGGTAACCCATGCCGATGCGCAAACCGCCATTGGCGGTCTGCTGTCAGAGGACAAAAGCGTCAGCGGCAGCCTGCGTGAGCACGAACTGGACTTCCTGTTCGGCGAAGAACAGCGCAAGCAGATCGGCTCCACCGCCGTCGTCGCCATCAGCTATCAAGGCATCCACGGCATTCTGGCCATCGCCAGCCGGGATCCACAGCACTACAAAAGCTCGGTAGGCACGCTGTTCCTGAGTTACATCGCCGAAGTCATGGGCCGTGTGCTGCCACGGTTCAACAACCCCCTGCGCTCGGTACGCTAATCATGGAACGGCAACTGGACGCTTACTGCGAACACCTGCGCAGTGAGCGGCAGGTGTCGCCTCATACGCTGTATGCGTACCGCCGCGACCTCGACAAGGTGTTGGGCTGGTGCGTCAAACAGAACATCGGCAGCTGGTCCGCGCTGGATATCCAGCGCCTGCGTAGCTTGATCGCGCGCCTGCATTCGCAAGGCCAATCTTCGCGCAGTCTTGCGCGGCTGCTCTCGGCGGTGCGCGGGCTCTACCATTATCTGAATCGCGAAGGCCTTTGCGATCACGACCCGGCCAATGGTCTGGCACCGCCGAAAGGCGAACGGCGCCTGCCGAAAACCCTCGACACCGACCGCGCGCTGCAGCTGCTGGAAGGCGCCGTCGATGACGATTTTCTGGCCCGTCGCGATCAGGCGATTCTGGAGTTGTTCTACTCCTCGGGTTTGCGTCTTTCGGAACTGACCGGGCTCAATCTTGATCAGCTCGATCTGGCAGACGGCATGGTTCAGGTGCTTGGCAAGGGCAGCAAGACGCGGTTGTTGCCGGTGGGTAAAAAAGCCCGGGAAGCGCTGGAACTGTGGTTGCCGCTGCGCGCGCTGACCCATCCTGCAGACGACGCTGTGTTCGTCAGCCAGCACGGCCGGCGCCTTGGGCCGCGGGCGATTCAGGTGCGGGTCAAAGCGGCCGGCGAACGGGAGCTGGGGCAGAACCTGCATCCGCACATGCTGCGGCACTCATTTGCCAGCCATTTGCTGGAGTCGTCCCAGGACTTGCGCGCCGTGCAGGAATTGCTCGGCCACGCCGACATCAAGACGACCCAGATTTACACCCATCTGGATTTTCAGCACCTGGCGACGGTCTACGACAGTGCCCATCCACGGGCCAAACGTATTAAGGGCGATGATTCATGACAATCCAGCTGATCACTTTCGACCTCGACGACACCCTGTGGGATACCGCCCCGGTCATCGTCAGTGCCGAAGCCGTGTTGCGAGAATGGCTCACCGCGCACGCACCGAATCTGGGCGAAGTGCCGGTGGAGCATTTGTGGTCGATTCGTGAGCGCGTGCTGAGCCAGGAGCCGAGCCTCAAACACCGCATCAGTGCGTTGCGCCGGCGTGTCCTGTTTCATGCCCTGGAGGATGCCGGCTACACCCATGCCGACGCTTCAGACCTGGCCGATCAGGGGTTCGAAGTGTTTTTGCATGCGCGGCATCAGCTGGAAGTCTTCCCCGACGTGCAGCCGACTCTGGAAATTCTCGCCAACCATTACGCCTTGGGCGTGGTCACCAATGGCAACGCCGATGTACGTCGGCTTGGGCTGGCGGATTTTTTCAAGTTTGCGTTGTGCGCCGAAGACATCGGCATCGCCAAACCGGATGCGCGCCTGTTTCATGAGGCACTACAGCGTGGTGGCGCGACGGCGGAGACTGCAGTCCATATCGGCGATCATCCGGGCGATGACATTGCCGGAGCCCAACAGGCTGGTTTGCGAGCCATTTGGTTCAACCCGACGGGCAAGGCTTGGGAGGCGGAAAAAGCGCCGGATGCCGAGATTCGCAGTTTGACCGAATTGCCGGAATTGTTGGCGCGATGGAATGCCCATCACATAATTTGAATTGACACAGAACCTGTGGGAGCGAGCCTGCTCGCGATAGCGGTGTGTCCGCCGACATTGATTTTGAATGTGCCGGACTCTTCGCGAGCAGGCTCGCTCCCACAGGGATCGCGTTGGGCTCAACGTTTTTGTCACCCATAAAAAAGCCCGCAGCGACGGCGGGCTTCTTCAGCAAGCATGGGCAGGCGCTTAGATAGGCCGGCTGCCGTACTTGTTGTCAGGCTTCTTGGGCGGATCGGCGACCACATTGGCCTCCACTTCCTGCACCTTGCCGCCTTTGGCCAGGAACTCTTCCATGGCCCTGGCCAGGGCGTCACGCTCCTTGTTCTTGGCTTCGACACTCGGCAGCTCATCGACCGATACCGCAGCCTTGGCCTTGCCTTTGGCTGCCGGAGCGGGCGTTTCACCGCCGTCGTCTTCGGCTGCCACTTCAAGGCCTTCCTCGGTTTCGTCGTCGTCGCCTACTTCGAGTTCGTCGTTTTCCAGATCATCGTCGCTCATGTTCTACCTCATGACTTGCGAAAAGCAGATTAGTTATAGCCCAGCTTCGCCGTCTGTCGACGGCTGCCGGAGAAAATTCTACAACCGCTGGCAACCAGCGGCTTATGCCCCTTCACCGTGCAAGGTGGCGAGGACTTTACGGGCACCGCCATGATCACGATGCTCGCCCAGATAAACGCCTTGCCAGGTTCCCAACGCCAGTCGGCCTGCCGAAATCGGCAAACTGAGCTGACAGCCAAGCACGCTGGCCTTGAAGTGCGCCGGGAGGTCGTCCAGGCCTTCGTCGTTATGCTCATAGTCGACTGGTCCTTGTGGGATCAGCCGATTGAAAAATCGTTCGAAGTCGCGACGTACCGCCGGATCGGCGTTCTCGTTGATGGTCAACGACGCCGAGGTATGCTGCAGCCACAAATGCAACAGACCGACCCGACATGCCTTGAGTTCAGGCAAGCCGGCGAGTAACTCGTCCGTTACCAGATGAAAGCCCCGGGGCCGCGCCCGCAGAGTAATCAGCGTCTGTCGCCACATACAGTTCTCCGCACGTTCGGGGCGCATTCTAGCGCGCTCTGGGAAAAAACAAAGGCCCTAATAATCCTTCAATCATGTAAGCCTTTGGCCGTAGAAAAACGCCTGTCGTAAACGCTGCCGTACGTGTACGAAAAAACCTTTCAGCCATGACTTCAGAGACAAATTTCAGGCAAAAAAATGCCCGGCAAGCCGGGCAGATTTTTTAGCCGTGTCTTACAGGTTGTAGCCGCGTTCGTTGTGCAGCGACAGGTCGATGCCGACTGCCTCTTCTTCTTCGGTAACACGCAGACCCATGACAGCGTCCAGCACCTTGAGAATGATGTAAGTGATGATACCGGTGTAAATCACCGTGAAACCTACGCCTTTGCACTGAATCCAGACTTGTGCAGCGATATCGGTAACGGTGCCGAAGCCACCCAGCGATGGTGCGGCGAAGACACCGGTAAGGATTGCGCCGAGGATACCGCCGATCCCGTGGACACCGAAGGCGTCCAGCGAATCGTCGTAGCCGAGTTTGCGTTTCAGGGTGGTGGCGCAGAAGAAGCACACCACGCCCGCTGCCAGACCGATCACCAGTGCGCCCATCGGGCCTACCGTGCCAGCGGCCGGAGTGATCGCAACCAGACCGGCGACCACACCCGAAGCAATACCCAGTGCGCTTGGCTTGCCGTGGGTGACCCATTCGGCAAACATCCAGCCCAGTGCAGCAGCAGCCGTTGCGATCTGAGTCACCAGCATCGCCATACCGGCCGTGCCGTTGGCAGCCGCGGCGGAACCGGCGTTGAAGCCGAACCAGCCAACCCACAGCATGGCCGCGCCCATCAGGGTGTAACCAAGGTTATGCGGTGCCATTGGCGTGGTCGGGAAACCTTTACGCTTGCCGAGCACGATGCACGCTACCAGCCCCGCCACACCGGCGTTGATGTGCACTACGGTGCCGCCAGCAAAATCGAGCACGCCCCAGTCCCACATCAGGCCGCCGTTACCGGCCCAGACCATGTGCGCAATCGGCGCGTAGACCAGGGTGAACCAGATGGTCATGAAGATCAGCATCGCGGAAAATTTCATCCGCTCGGCGAAGGCGCCGACGATCAGCGCCGGGGTGATGATGGCGAAGGTCATCTGGAAGGTGATGAACACCGCTTCAGGGAACAGCGCCGCAGGACCGGTCACACTCGACGGCGTGACACCAGCGAGGAACGCCTTGCCCATGCCGCCGAAGAACGAGTTGAAGTTGACGACGCCCTGCTCCATACCGGTGGTGTCGAACGCGATGCTGTAGCCATAAATGACCCACAGAATGCTGATCAGACCGGTAATGGCGAAGCACTGCATCATCACGGAAAGAATGTTTTTGGAGCGAACCATGCCGCCGTAGAACAGCGCGAGGCCGGGAATGGTCATGAACAGCACGAGGGCTGTCGAAGTCAGCATCCAGGCGGTATCGCCGGAATTGAGGACTGGGGCCGCCACTTCGTCTGCCGCCATAGCCAGGCTGGGCATTACGAGGGACAACAGGGCTCCTAGCCCTGCGAATTTACGCAGAGTCATATTGTTTTCTCCTGGGGCGTTGGGGTTTGTGGCGGCTTAGATCGCGTCGGTATCGGTTTCGCCGGTACGGATGCGAATCGCCTGTTCCAGATTGACCACGAAGATTTTGCCGTCACCGATCTTGCCGGTATTGGCCGCCTTGGTTATCGCCTCGATAACCCGGTCAAGATCCTTGTCGTCAATGGCGACATCAATCTTCACCTTCGGCAGGAAATCGACCACGTACTCAGCGCCGCGATACAGCTCGGTGTGACCCTTCTGCCGCCCGAAGCCTTTGACTTCAGTGACGGTAATGCCCTGCACGCCGATCTCGGACAGCGACTCGCGCACGTCGTCCAACTTGAACGGCTTGATGATGGCAGTGACTAGCTTCATGAAAACTCTCTCCCGAATTGGTGGACTTGCCCCAGGAAAACAAACCCGGCTCAAGTCTAAGCGCAGTGCCTGGCTTTGTAACGCGTCGTCGGCCTGCATCGACCGTCCGACGCCAGCTAACCACTCCGCACGAAACACTTCCCCCGTTTCGCTTGGCGCACTGCATTCGTCACTTCGACTGCATCAGTGCATGGGTCACTTGCGACTAAGCAGAAAGCTTGCCATCTCGCATAAACCCGCGAAATTCAATGGATTGGCCCGGGTTGATCATCTGCTTGCGGGCTACCACTGGCGGTAACGCACAACAACAGTGCGACGCCGTCTATCCACATGCGCGAAAAGCGTGCATGGCCGGCGTTCGGAATTGACTATAGACACTGCGTGGTACACTGCCCGCCATTGTTTCCAGGACATCAGCCATGCTCGCGCCCAAAGACTTCCTCGACGCCCTGACCGGCACCGCCTCGCGCCTTTTCAGCGGCGACACACCATTGCCGAAAAGCGAAATCGAAAGCCAGTTCAAGGCACTGCTGCAGAGCGGATTCAGCAAACTGGATCTGGTGAGCCGCGAAGAATTTGATAGTCAGATGGTTGTACTGGCACGAACAAGGGCGCGATTGGAGAGTCTGGAAGCGAAGGTGGCTGAACTGGAAGCGCGTTTGATTCCGCCGAGCGAGTAAGGCCGACCTTTGCGAGCAGGATCATCAAATATTCGGTCACGCGCAGTGCGCAAGTCGCTCAACTTGTTCCCGGATAGCTGTCCCTCTCTCTATCTCGGCTTTGCGCAGATCGTAAGTCGATTGCAGGTTCAACCAAAACTCCGGGGTTGTATCCAGGCAGATCGATAGTCTCAGGGCCATATCAGCACTGATGCCCCGACGCTGGAGCACGATGTCGTTCACCGTTGGTGTGGATACGCTTAACGCTCTGGCTAAGGCCGCAGCCGTAAGGCCCAAGGGCTCCAGATATTCTTCTTTAAGGATTTCGCCAGGGTGCACCGGGCGCATACCATTCTTAGTCATTACTCACCTCAGTGATAATCGACGATTTTGACATTCTCAGGTCCGTTAAGACCCCAGCTGAAGCAAATGCGCCATTGGGCGTTGATGCGAATGCTGTGCTGGCCTTTTCGAGCTCCTTCCAATGCTTCGAGTCGATTGCCTGGGGGCGATCGAAGGTCCATCAGCGCAGCAGCCCCATCGAGCATTGTCAGCTTTCGTTCCACGAACACTCAGAATGGCTGACCACATACGGGTCTTAACGTTGCGAAACAGGTACTCGGTCTCAGAACACTAAAAACTAACGATCATAGTTTAAAGCTTAACGTTATGCATTAATCTACAGTCTATAACCGAAACCCGCCAGCGCAAGCATGCTGGCGTGGTTATCTGTGGCGCTCTCAAAACTTTAGGAAATAGACTACCAGCGCGTTCCCCCTGACCTCGAAACCAGAATACTTCCTACAAACGAGAGGCTCAGTTCCCACTTGAAATAACCGCCCATCACAAATGGCTGCTTAAAAAATACCCAAATCGAAGAAGTGATTACGAAACCCTTCCTCCTTCTATTACGCGCAAGCTGTCGAGAACGCCGGTAACTAATACACGGGGTGCACTCCAGCAACATCCCGCGAAAATTTGCCGTCTGCGCCGCCACGCCAAACCTTCAACCCCCGACTACCCTTGAAAAAACCGCAGGAAGCGGTGCTCTTCAGCTCAAGGAACGACCATGTCCCTCTCCATCGTCCACAGCCGCGCCCAGATTGGCGTGGATGCGCCTGCCGTTACTGTCGAGGTCCATCTGGCCAACGGCTTGCCTTCGCTGACGATGGTCGGTTTGCCGGAAGCGGCCGTGAAGGAAAGCAAGGACCGGGTGCGCAGTGCGATTATCAATTCCGGCCTGCAATTTCCGGCGCGACGGATCACGTTGAACCTGGCCCCTGCGGATTTACCCAAGGATGGCGGACGATTTGATCTGGCGATTGCCCTGGGCATCCTTTCCGCCAGCGTGCAGGTGCCGACGCTCACGCTTGATGACATCGAATGTCTCGGAGAACTGGCATTGTCCGGCGCGGTGCGTGCCGTGCGGGGAGTGCTGCCGGCTGCCCTGGCGGCGCGCAAAGCCGGGCGTTCGCTGATGGTGCCGCGGGCGAATGCCGAGGAGGCCTGCCTCGCGTCAGGCTTGAAGGTATTTGCTGTCGATCATCTGCTGGAAGCGGTCGCGCATTTCAATGGCCACAAGCCAGTCGAGCCCTACGTCTCCAACGGCCTGCTGTATGCCAGCAAACCCTACCCCGACCTGAATGAAGTGCAGGGACAAATCTCCGCCAAACGCGCATTGCTGATCGCAGCGGCAGGTGCTCACAACCTTTTTACCTTATGGTACTTTACACCTCCACCCATTGCCCGTGCCCTTTGTCATGTCAAAAGCCTATAGCTACATACGCTTCAGCAGCCCGGAGCAAGCCAAAGGTGATAGTTACAGGCGCCAGCGGGAGGCAGCAGATCAATACTGTCAGGCCAATGGGTTGGAGCTTGTCAGCTCCCGTGACTATCTATTTTTCGACAAGGGGCGATCAGCGTTCAGGGCGAAACACCTTGATGATACGGGCGAGCTTGCGAGATTCCTCGGATACGTGGAAGACGGCACGGTACCTGCTGGATCGACTCTGATCGTAGAGAGCTTGGACCGCCTGAGTCGGGAACGGGTGAAAGATGCTCTACCCCGTTTTCTAGACCTCCTGAACAAAGGCATCAAGGTGTACACCTCTGCCGATGGCAAGCTGTACACAGAGGATTACAACGAGCTAGACCTAATCATTTCAATTGTTCACATGAGTCGCGCCCACAACGAGAGCAATCTCAAGGGGCAGCGGGTTAGCAAGGCGTGGAAGCAAAAACAAACACTGGCTCGAACCGAGAAGAAACCGCTAGGTCGTGCATGCCCCTATTGGCTCGAATTCAACAATGGCGAATATCACCCATTGCCCGACCGTGTAGAGGTTGTGAAACGAATATTTCAGCTTGCGTGTGATGGGCATGGGCATCGCGCAATCGCTAAGATTCTGAATGAAGAAAACGTACCGGTTTTTGGGAGCCTTAAACGCAACCTATCTGGGAAATGGGGCAGCAGCTCCACCGGCAAGATTCTAAGTAACAAAGCTTTATTGGGCGAATACCAGCCGACTGGTCTTGTGGATGGATTGCGTCAAC
Organism: Pseudomonas sp. Ant30-3; assembly: GCF_000690905.1. Lineage (GTDB taxonomy): Bacteria > Pseudomonadota > Gammaproteobacteria > Pseudomonadales > Pseudomonadaceae > Aquipseudomonas. The sequence continues at coordinate 15,861 of NZ_JMCL01000032.1, forward strand.
TTGTAGGTGAGCCGGTAAGGGATTTCTTCCCCGCCGTGATATCGGAAGCTGATTACTATGCGGCCCAAGCGGCTCGCGTGTCCCGAAATGTCAGCAAGGCGACGAAGCCTTCCAAGAATTTCAACGTGTGGCAAGGAATAGCGAAATGCGGGTTGTGCAAAGGGCCGCTGCACCTCGTAAACAAGGGCAAGCCTCCAAAGGGAAGTAAGTACCTTCGTTGCTACAACAGCGCAAAAGGGGTATGCCCGAGCAAACAATTTAGGCTGGATAGATCAGAAGTCGTATTCAAAGAGCTATTGGCTAAAGTGGACAGTTTGAGTCTGGTTCAAAATAGTCAGGGCCAGCTTCAGCGCAACGTGCAGGTGCTGGACGGCAAGATCGCTGAAGTGCAATCAAGGCTAGGCGAACTAAAGGAGCAGGTGGCGTCAGTCGGGAAATTGCCCTCTTTCCTTGTCCAAACGATGGTCGATCTTGAAGACGCCCTGGAGGACTGGCAGCGCCAACGTGAACAGCTAAAGACAGACCTTTCACGAGAGAAAATCCTCTCTAAAACTGACTTCTTTCAACGTCTAGACCTTGTTAGCTTCCAAGGCAGAGCCCGTGCCAATGGGCTTTTGAAGGGACTGGATATCACAGTCACTCTTAGTCGTAGGGGAAAAGGCCTATCCACACACATTATCAACTATTGGGCTTTTTCAGGTGACAAAACCTTACTCGGGATCAAGGATGACGGTGAGAGTTTGGTTTTTATTCCCTTAACGCGACCTTTAACAATCTTGTCAGCGGATCAAGGCGACAGTTTCGCTATTGGTATGATGGAGCACCTCAACCGCAGCCGTGACATTAGCAAAGTCAAAGGAAGTAGGTCGGTGACGGCTGAAGACCTCGCTAGGTTTCACGAAACAATGCTTGATCAAATCGAAAGCGAAGAATAACCCACTTCAACACCTCTAACGTCTATCGAAAAACCGTATTTCGGCGGTGTTTTATGGTGCCAAATCGCCGTTCTCTGAAAATGGCTACCTACGTAGCCCCTCATACCTGCCGCCTCATCTAGATGCTGTAGAGCCGCTACACTTATCAAGCAGCAATTGCAAGATATTGATTGTCTTTTAAAATATATGCCGTATAATATTACGCTCTTGTGAAATTTATAAGATCGGATTGTCCTTAACAGGGCTAAGTGGTCGGCTAGTGTGATGGGGTTGTGTAAACACATCTCTTCCTGCACGAACTGGCAGCAACAATCTTAAATAAGCGACCTACTGTGAGATGGGGCAGGTCGATAGGCGAGCTTAAAGTCAACGCCTCCCAGCAGCTCTGCTAAAGCTGTGTGAACACTATCTGACTAGGTTAGGCATTAACAGTGTCCTAGCTCCAAAGGCAGCTACCCACCCGTGTAGACTGTAAGAATCTGAATACTCAGATTCAACTCACCTCGTCCCAATTTTGATGGCATCTAATGCTTCACGGGTAATGGAATAGGTAGGGCTTTCGGTTAACGCTCTTGCTCGGTCTTAGGCAGATTAATTCTGTACGGCTGGGTAAGGGTAGCTTTAACCAAAGTTCCTTCCTGAACCCATTTTGATTTTAGTAAACATTATAGATAAATATAGATTTAATCAGTAGATCACTACCTGCAAACTGAATTAAGCTCTAGTTAACTAAAATAAGTTATGAAGAAACAAGCAATATCAAGCACGATCCACAACAAGTAATAACTTGTTGCATATATATAACTAAATAGTCTTAACTAACTGCAAATAAATTTGCAATTAGAGCACTAACTATGAGATGATTCACTCTCAAATAAAGAAACAACGCTAATTCAATTTTGATAGTACTCCGCTTTACCTTCTCGCTTCAATTAATACTTCTCTGCATCGCATACCTTCGTTTCATCTCAATAACCTTCTTTTAGACCTTACTCAGTTTGAGTTCAACCACTTGCTGTGCTTTTCCCCTAAGCGCACCAGTGGTTTTTTATTAACCTTTTTTCATTAATCTAACATTTATATAAGCCAGTAACATAGGAGGCTTTTCTATGCCTATAACAATTACAAAAGTTTGCCAGTGGTGCGGAGCCAGTATGGAAACCACCAGATCTTCTAAGCGGTTATGCAGTGCAAGGTGTCATCAGGCTTTTCACCGATGGCGACAATCAATTCTTCCAGGTGCCAGCCCCAAGGATGGATTCAAATTGATTCAGGATTGGATGGCGGGAAACTCACATCCAAACTCTAACCATCCAGTTAATAAATTACACGAGTCTTTATCTGATTTTTGTAAAGCAGCAACCGAAGTAGTAACGCAAAACACAAATCAACTCAAATCTACTATTGCTGTCGAGCAATCACAACCAGAGGGAATTTTATGAAGCAGTGTCGTGTATGCCAGTGTGATTTTGAACCAAGCCACAACGGCAATTTTTTGTGCAGCAATACATGTGCTGTACGTCTTTTCACCGCAAGACAGAAAGTTCGCCTAAGCATCAAGGCGGCTTTGAAGGCCCTTAAAACCCCGGAAGATGTAAATAATTTCAATCTGTCACTCACAACTATTATTGAAAAGGTAGCCCAATGAAAACGGAAACTCGCTTGGTGAAGGTATTCCTTCCATTAGATTTAATTGAACTGCTCGAAGCCGAGTCCAATGACTATGCATCGTTTAACAAGATGATGACGGCTGTCTGTCGTAGGTATTTCTTGCATCGCGAGCTTAAAGCGGAGTTCGCGAAGCTCAAGTAGATAGTCATTACAAGAGTCCTCTTTAATTAGCTCCAGCCCTTGATACTAAAGGCGTTCAAGCATCCAGTAGGTGATAAGTATGTCAAAGATAAAGGTAAGTTTGTCTCAAGAGGCAAGCAAGCTCCTATTAGAGCTTATGGAGATGTACGGCCATACATCACCAACCCATACAGCAAACGTAGCCCTATTCAATCTAATGCGTCTGTTAAAACAACAACCTCCGAGTGAAGGTAACAATGACCAAAACGAAATCAAAGCTCACCAGATTCTATAACTGCTCAGTATGCAATCAAGAATATACAGCAGTAAGAATCAGCCCTAAGAAATACTGTTCTGATAAGTGTCGTAAATCCGCAGGTCGCCTCAGTATTGCTGAAAAGCGAATAGTAAAGCTACCCGTGTCAGAAGAGTGGCTATGGGTTGCCAGAGAAGTTCGACGTGCTGGCACTGTGGAATGCTTACACTCCCACAGTGTTGAAACACTGGAGCAGCTATTTCAGCTACGGAATTATAAATACAAAACCTATGACTTCAACTTTGAAAAGAGGGTAAGCCGCTATCACCTCTGCCACATATCTCCAGTACGAGGTCAAAGCTCGGTAGGTCTACTTCATCCGCATAATCTGTTCATCGGTCCGAGCTTAGCTAATCAAGTTCATGGTACTAAGTGCTACCAGGGCGCAGGATTGAGTATTAGTCGCTTCAATCTGCAATCTCGTTGGTTGATCCCTGATGATATGCCAGATTCGAAGATCTTGGAAAAAGTGCAAAAGTATCTTGGTTCCGTTCTGCTCGACTATGCGAAGGTAAATTCTATTGGTCTGAGCAAGCGGCTGTCTCTCGCTAAGTGGATAAACAAGAACGTCCCAGACTGCGAACATCCACTATCAAAGCTTGAACGTATGGGTATGACAGAGCTACGGAAGATCAGAGCAACTTACGAAGAAAAAGAGGTCTACCAGATGGACCTATCTACCAAACGTTCCATTGTGGTGGCTCTGGATGAGGCTGTGAGGCTTTCTAATCAGTTGCCGGAGGGTCAGCATCAGTCAGACATAGCTTTCCTAATCCCGGTCCTTACAGTCGCTGGAGCGTGGCTAAGCCGGCAAGACGAGCAAGAGGGGTTATCCTTGATTCTTGATCGCCCTTATGGTGTACGTTGGAACCCTGTAGCGCTACGGAATGACATGGATGAATCAACGTTCCGAGATTTTATTTCTTTTACAACGTTCCAAACCATGCAGGGATGTCCCTTGGACAGGAAGATGGTTCTAAACACCATTCGCAAATATCTGCATGTACCTTCTATGACTCCCGATTACAGCCATAGTAACAGCAGCATACAAGCCTATCATCAGGAGCAATATACAAACTTCTATAAACAGGTGCCTGTAATCCAGAAGGCAATCTTGGCAGTGGGCGTATGCAGTGCTATTCAAGAGTACGAATACCTTGAAATGGTAAAAGAGGCTGATAGAGAAATTGCCATCTTTGAAAGCTTTGGGTATGAAACGTGTGAAGACGAATATGATTACTCAACGCTCAATATTCAAGTCGAAGAAGATTATACACCCAGCCCGAACAACCCACGAATTAGAAGATATATAGAGCCCATTTACGTTGATTTCTGACAAAGCCATGTAGTTATTACAGTAGTCCGCTTTAAACGCTACACATCAAGCACTACGGCACTCTCAGCCCTTTCAATATTAAAAGAATCTGCTCCTTCAACAAGAGCGATACAAGGCAATCCCTTGCCTTACACAAAGCCAATACGGCATCAATAATAAAAGGAAATAACAATGAAAGAAATGTTTGTATCAAACGCAGGCTTCACAAGCCTTGCTCTTCTCGATGACCAGTCAGTAGAAATGCTTCAACTCAATAACATCAATGTCGTAAAAGCTGATGGTGTTGATATCGTCGCCTACAAACTGTTGAAGAAATTCAGTACAACAGATGATGTAAAAACAAAAGATCTAATCAAGTCCAGCCCTATCCTCAAATCACAAATCAACGCTTAATAAGGAAAAACAATTATGATTACTCATCAGCACGTATCTCTGCAAACCTTCGCTTTCTCTAAAGAAGTATTGGACAAGCGATTGGCTAATGCCGAATTCACCTTCCTACGTAGCTACAACGCAGTTGACCGATTCTCTGGCCCTACCTCTATTCTAATGCCGCAACTGGAAACACTGTTCAAAGAAGGTCGTAGTTTGTCCGAACATCACAAACCGGAATCGACAATTTCACTAACTGTCTATCTGCTCAAAACAAATATTGATGAATTGCTGGCTGATTTGGCTAAGCAAACTGAAGCTCTTTACCTCAGCGAATTGGAGGAGGAGAAGAAACGTCAGCAAAGTATTCTTGAGCAGCAATTGTATCAAGCTCAGAAGGACAAAGAGGCGAAGAAAGAGTCAGATAAAGAAGCAAAGCTTAGAGCTGATGCAGCACAGCAAGCCGCAGAATACTTTCAAAACCTCAGCACCAATTAATCCAATAAGTACGGAGATACAATATGATAAAGAATGTGTTATTCCCAAAGACCCGCGAAGAGAAAATTCTAAGCGCCCAGTATTTCAGCAAGACTGCAAAGACCACAATGCCTGCTGAGCCAGTAGCCGCTGTAAAGCCAAAGCTGTCAGATGATGAGATTCAAGTCTATGTAGATATGCTTCTTGAAGCGAGCAAGCACACAGAACCTGTAGATCACACCAAGGAGATACTATTGAAGAAGTATCCTAGAACAACAGTAGCAGGAAGCTAAGTAACTGAGATAGGGAGACTGACACCCTCCCTTCATCTCTCAACATGCCATGTTTATTGACGTCAATATTATAATAATCAAGCACGGACGGTTTCCGCTCCACAATCACGAGATAATACAATTAATACAAAAATAAATTACATAATTAGTGCAGCAGTGATAGCAATCGCTGCCACAACGCTCATGTTCACGTTGCACACATACAGCCAGGCACAGGCAGCAATGGAGCAGGTAGCGAACCTAACGCACGACCTCGCACAGCAACGGCTGATTCAACTTTCACAGGCCGCGTACGAGGAACAGAGGTTAAACACCCTATCTGAACGACTGGACAACACGACCAATCGCCTAGAGAGTAAAATGACTATCTTGGAGGCGCGACAGCGTATCCAATGACCAGCTATGGTTTTTTGTTTTAAAGGTTTCGGCTGATTGCGTTGCTCCCTATACTGAGAATTATTCAGTAGGCGTTTCAGGATTTTGATATCTGGCTACGAATCCTTTTAATTGATTCTGTCGCACTAACTGATCACGAATTCTCTCAGCCTCAGCACGCTCCTGAATCGGCCCAATAAAAACCCGATTAATACCTTCTTTAGTGACTATATACGACTCATACCCTAGACCAAGTAGTTTTAGCTTTAGACGCTCAGCAATACTTAGATTGGATAAGCTTGCGACTTGGACGGTCCATCTAATATTTTGTGATATAGCGTTCTCAGCCTTATGAACGTCAGATTTAAACTTGAAAGTTGACGGATTGTAATCTTCATCCTGGTTTTCTGATACCTTTTCTTGTTCTTTTACATCTTTAAAAACATCACCCGGTTTTCCGTACTCACGCTGGCCGTCTATAACCGCATAGTCACCAGAAAACGGAAGGAAGCAACCCCCAGCACTCGTCATCAAGAATCGAACTTTTACTTTCTGCCCTTTTTTTAAATTATAGCCGGCTCCTTTATCAAGGAAATCAACCTGCAAATCTTGAGTTCCGATGCCGTCTACGTTGAGCGAAACATCGTCAGCGTCAGCTAAAACAACTATGCCCGTCCAGACCATCCAGCGATTTTTGAAGTCGCTATCAAAAATATCGTTTTTCTTTTGATCGCTATATTTGCTAGCACAGCCAACCTCTGAGCTAACATCGTTATACGTCGCACTGCTATCAGGATACTTTTCCTCCAGCTGCTGTAGCTTTGATACGGGTTTGGATGACTTTGTATCAACGGCCTGAAGATCTTTAACCCCAGTTCCAGCATTCAAATATACATAAACAAATACAACAAGCCAGCACACCCCCAACGCCTTGACCTTGTTGCTATAGCCATCTCTGAGTAAAAACCAGAAGAATATGAATGGTGCAAAAACGATTCCCATAAACAGCCCAAAACCCAAAGTCCTTGATGGCTTAGGTAGTGCTCTCAAGCTGCCATCTATCTGACCATTAGCCGGCTTAGTTGCTGGTGCCCCACAGCTTGGGCAAGCTGGAGCTACATCACTGATTTTCTTCCCGCACTCATAGCAGTCAATAAGAGCCATTTTTGCACCTTAACTATACACACGGACGCGTTAATTATAAAAACATCGCACTTCAGCCAAGGCACTAACGCCGCGAAGCTCATTGAAAACTAATTGACCCATCAATACTACGTAAGACTTTCATAGGTTTCCCACCATACGCCCTAGGGTTAGGTTTTAACTCGCAGTCAAAGAGTCGGTAGGTTTCTTTGTTTTCACTGGACGTGTTTTTTTCAAAATATTCACAATCAACGGTTTTCAGGTAGGCGACTTGACCTGTCTGCAACCTGACCATACCAATGGCTTCGCCAAGACTTTTCCGGGGTGGTGCTGAAATCTCGCTGATTAGAAAAAGGTCGTTATTGACGGGCTTTCCGTAATTTAGGTGGCCGTACTCTGTTTTGACAAAGATCGTTAAACCTTCTTCGACTTTGTAAGAAACCAGCTTTTCCATTTGAGTTTCAGTGTATTTCTCTCCCACCTTTATACTTGCAGGTGGATCTGCCTGAGCCAGCCCTACGCTGGTGAATAGGAACGACCCACAAAGCATTGCTCTTAGCTGGAGTCCGTTCATAAATTGCTCCTTTCAGCCCAGATGTCACGATTAGTGTGTTCACGATTAGATCACATCGGCACACGATACGGGAATGCCTTCTCCCTCCCTCCGCCATCGCTTCGGCCATCGAATTCGTGAGCTTTGTCTTGCTACTGGCATGACTCAAGAAGCCTTCGCGGATAGGTGTGGGTTCGCCAGAACCTACATGAGCCGTATTGAGACTGGTGGAGCCAACCCAAGCTTAGACGCGATCCAGACTTTGGCAGACGCATTGAAGGTTGATCTGTCGGTCTTGTTTACTGATATCTAAATCCCCGCCCCCCCTGAAGGCGAAAACTCTACAAACAGATCGACGAATGACCGCATAACAAATCTAGAACGAACGTTCACGAAGTGTTATGATTGACCCATCAACCACTTTTAGAGGGTCGCGACATGACTAACAAGACAATCACTCAGGTCGTGGCCTACTACAGAATTTCGACAGGTGCTCAAGAAAAAAGCGGGCTTGGTATCAAAGCCCAAAAGGATTACGTCGAAGCGGCAGCACGCGCTCAGGGTTGGGAAGTGGTTGCGGAGTACACTGAGACGGTGAGCGGCACTGTCGCTCCTTTGGATCGCCCTGAATGCAAGAAGGCTCTCGCTCATGCGTTGCCTCTGCTCGTTGCGAAAGTCGACCGTATCTCTCGTGATGTCGAACACATTGCGGGCCTGATGAAACGTGCAACCATCAAGATTGCCACAATGCCTCATGCCGATAACTTCCAGATCCATCTATTCGCAGCATTGGCTCAGCAGGAACGTGAGTTCATCGCCGGTCGTACCAAAGACGCTTTGGCAGCACTTAAGAGAGACGCCGATCAGGGCAAGCCTGATGCTGTTGCCAAGGTCGCTATTCGTGCAGAGAAGCTTGCCAAGGGCCGTACAGAAACCAATCGAGCTAAAGCTACAGCTGCCATCAAAGAACGCGTAGCGTCCTGGTCTGAGTCAGTCCGTGATCCTATTGACTTGTGCATTCGCAAAGGAGCTACCTCCTTGCCACAGGTTGCCAATTGCTTGAACGATAAAAAGATTGGTACTGCGCGCGGTGGAGAATGGTCAGCGATGCAGGTAAGTCGTGTCATGCGGACTCTTGGACTGACATTCGCCTGATGCATTCGTCCTTACAATGTTAATGACATAGCCCCGGATGAAGACCGCTGAAGCATACGGTGGAGTCCCCTCAAGAACCGTCTTTTCTAGGCGGTTTCAGGCCCTTTCAGGCGTTCTAGCGCTTCTTCCCTCTCCCTGTCAGGGGTAGCCCGTGAGCCACCCCAAGGCTCTCATATTTCCACATCGTATGGATGAGATACGTTCTCATTTGTTGCTGGTCTTAACCGTGGTGCCCTAGCGCCAATATTTGCGAATGCCCAGCCCTCTTCTAAGCTAGCCATTTCATAGAAGGAAAAACGGGGAAGGTGAAGGGCGACTTGCTATCATCCCTAGCTACCATCAAAACGTCACAACACTGCAAGGGAAGGCGCCATGGCTCACGAAGTAAAGATCAATCTTCAATCTATGCTGGTGCAGCGTCAGGACGTAGAAGTTGAAGTGAAAAAGGATGGTGGCAAGCTCGGCACTATTCTCATAAGCCAAGGCAACATCGAATGGCTTCCATCAGGCAATCATGTAAATAAATACAATCTCACCTGGACGCAATTCTCTGAGTTTATGGAAGAACACGGAATGCCAAAGAGGATGTAATGCTTACGCTTCGTATGTGAGCCCTGCACGCAGGGCTTTCTTGACCAGCCCTGCACGCTAAGGACATCAAGATTTGAGAGGCCTATCCTTTACGTAAAAGTTGAATCTGTCAGTTGCTCCCGACTCAAACCCTCGCTCGAATTCTTTATCCCAACCGAATACGATCATGGCAGGCCCTACAAGGTATCCCGTGCGCGTTGCTCCATGCTCCTCGGGTGTTTTTATAAAATACTTTGGTTCATCCAGCCTGATGCTGCGTCTTAGCGCTTCCGATAAGTCATGCGCCGAGCCTGGGTGCTTGAGCTCTTCTGATACCTCTGTTTTCCCCGCTTTCTCCTTGCCCGCAAGTACATATTTGTAATGGCAAGTAGCCATTTTATCCTTGCTCATACGGTAGCCTCCTGATGGGTAGTGGGGGGAGCCTAGACCACCAAAAAGATATCTGTCCTGAGCTCCAGTACCATCAACCGATTAAGCCATGGGTGTTTTGTGCCACAACCTGTTGTTCAGTGGACCGCCAGGCACCGGGAAAACACTGTTGGCGAGTCGATTGCCAGGTTTGCTGCCGCCACTGGCTGAACATGAAGCGCTGGAAGTCGCTGCCATTCAATCGGTCACCAGTTGCGTGCCGCTGAGCCATTGGCCGCAGCGCCCTTTTCGACAACCTCATCACTCCGCCTCCGGCCCGGCGCTGGTGGGTGGCGGGTCAAGGCCACAGCCTGGCGAAATCACCCTCGCCCATCACGGCGTGCTGTTTCTCGACGAACTGCCAGAGTTTGATCGCAAGGTGCTGGAGGTGTTGAGAGAGCCGCTGGAATCCGGGCATATCGTGATTTCCCGCGCCAAGGACCGCGTGCGTTTTCCGGCACGTTTTCAGTTAGTCGCAGCGATGAATCCGTGCCCCTGTGGATATCTTGGCGAGCCCAGTGGCAAATGCAGTTGCACGCCGGACATGGTCCAGCGTTATCGCAACAAATTGTCGGGGCCGCTGCTGGACCGTATCGATCTGCACCTCACCGTCGCCCGGGAAGCCACGGCATTGAACCCCGCACTCAAACCGGGCGATGACACCGCAACGGCTGCGCTGCTAGTCGCCGACGCCAGGGAGCGGCAGCATAAACGCCAGGGCTGCGCGAATGCTTTCCTCGACCTGCCGGGACTGCGCCGGCATTGCAAGTTATCCACCACCGATGAGACTTGGCTGGAAACGGCGTGTGAGCGACTGACACTGTCGCTGAGGTCAGCGCATCGACTGCTGAAGGTAGCGCGGACGCTGGCTGACCTTGAGCAGGTCGATGACATCACTCGGGAGCATTTGGCGGAGGCGTTGCAGTATAGGCCATCGACTCAGTAAGCGGATAAACCGAGCCGCCCTCATTCGCGAGCAGGCTCGCTCCCACAGGTCCGGCGTCGATCATGCAATTGCGGATCGACACCGTGGGAGCGAGCCTGCTCGCGAAAGCTATTTCCAGGGCGCCTCAACGAAACCGGTCAACCTCAGCACGCAGCCCGGCCGCCAGGCTTTCCAGCTCTTTGGCAGTGATAGCCAGATTCGACACCACCTCACGCTGTTCGCTGTTGGCCAGCGCAATGCTCTGCAGATTGCTGCTGAGCAACGTCGCGGTGCTGCTTTGCTCTTGGGTCGCCGTCGTAATGGCGGCGAATTGTTGGCCGGCCGAGCGGCTCTGCTCATCAATCCGTGCCAGCGCCGAAGCCACGTTGGCGTTACGCGACAGGCCTTCCTGCATCAGCACATTGCCCTGCTCCATGGTGCTGATGGCATTGCCGGTTTCCTGTTGGATGCTTTGAATCATCCCGGAGATTTCGTCCGTGGCCTGACGCGTACGCGACGCCAGGTTGCGCACCTCGTCGGCAACAACCGCGAAACCGCGACCTTGCTCACCGGCACGGGCTGCTTCGATCGCGGCGTTCAGGGCCAGCAGGTTGGTTTGTTCGGCGATCGAAGTAATCACGCCAACGATGCCACCGATTTCTTGAGAGCGCTGACCCAAGGTGTTGATCACAGTCGCGGTGCTGTTCAGTGCGCCGGCAATTTGCTCCAGCGACGAAGACGCCTCGTCCATCGATGTACGACCGATCTGGGTTTGTTGGGCGTTTTCCTGCGCCAGGCGCTGAGTGCTGCCCATGTTGTCGGCAATGTTCAGCGAGGTCGCGCTGAATTCTTCCACTGCGCCAGCCATGCTGGTGATTTCGCCGGACTGCTGCTCCATGCCTTCATAAGCACCGCCGGACAGACCGGACAACGCTTGGGCGCGGCTGTTGACCTCGTGCGATGCCTTGCGAATATGCTCGACCATGGTCGACAGCGCCTGGCTCATCTGGTTGAAGGCTCGCGCCAATTGGCCGATTTCATCGTTACTCGACACGTTCAGGCGCACGCTCAGATCACCGGCGCCCAAGGCCTCGGCCTGACGCACCAGATCACCCAGCGGCGCCAGTTTGCTGCGCAGCAACCACACGGCCGAACCGACGGCGATCAACATCGCCAACAGGCTGCCGATCGCCAGTTGAATACCGACGCTCCAGGTTACCGCACTGATTTCTGCTTTCGGCATGCTGGCCACGACCGACCAAGGACCGCCTTCGAACGGCATAGCGACGCTGTAGAAATCTTCGGACTTATCGCTCCAGAACTCGCCCTTGCCAGGCGTTTTGGACAACCCGACGATGGCCGGGACTGCTTGATCCAGCGCCTGCACACCCGCAATCGGCACCAGCCATTTGTTTTGCTCATCCAGCAAAGCCAGGGAACCGGTCTGGCCGATCCGGAAGCGCTTCAGATTGGCAAATTGCGCGTTCTGCGCGTCGGTGTAATCGAATCCTACGTACAACACGGCAATTACCTTACCGGCGCTATCGCGTACCGGGGTGTATTGCGACATGTACAGGCGTTCGAAAAGCAGCGATCGACCGACAAAGCTCTGGCCCGACATCAGGCGTGCGTAAGCCGGGTTCGCGTGATCAAGCACAGTGCCGATCGCGCGGGTGCCGTCCTGCTTGGTGACGTTTGTGCTGACCCGAATGAACTCTTCACCGCTGCGCACAAACACCGTGGCAACACCGGCAGTCATCTTCTTGAACTCGTCAACTTCCTTGAAGTTGTTATTAAGCACTTCGCTGCCCAGGTGCAGGCCCGGCGTCTGCGCGCCTGCCACAGTCACCGGCTGATCCGGGTGCACGGTCAAACCTTCGGTGAATCGTGTCTCGAACAGCCCGGCCAGGCGCTGGGTGCTTTCGCGCAACGTGCCGTGGAAGGTGCTCAGCTGATCGGCAAGCAAACGGGCCTCACTGGCCAGATGCTCTTCGCGGGTGGTGAGGTTGGCAGTATCCAGCGAACGCAGGGCGAATACGGTACTGCCGGTGATGACAATCGCCAATATTACGGCGAGCGCAAGACCAAGCTGGGAGGCGATCCGGGCACGAGGTTGAGACATGACAGCTCCTGGCTGAGCGAGCGGATCGTCCTGATCGCAGCACACACTCAGCAAAATTTTTTCCAGTTATGGGAATTGCATCGAACCTGCACGAAGGTTCCACCTGCAGATTTTCGGCGGCATTGCTGAATACTTGAGTAAATAACCGGGATATGGCGCAAAGCCTCTATCCAGGCACCTCTACCGATTCAGCTCAAATGCTCGACGTCGGGCAATTCCATGGCGTCCACCTCGGCTTGCAGGAAGACACTGAGACGACGCATTCGCTCACCACCGGGGCGGGTTTTCGGCCATACGAGGTAATATTTCTCACCGCTGGCGACGGCGGTCGGCCACGGCAAACTCAGACGCCCTTGCGCCACATCCTCGGCCACCATCAGCAAATCCCCCATGGACACGCCATAGCCACGGGCGGCAGCGATCATGCCCAGCTCCAGGGTGTCGAACACTTGCCCGCCCTTGAGCGAGACCTGATCGGCCAGGCCCATGCGCTCCAGCCAATTGCGCCAGTCACGTCGGTCCGGTGCCGGATGCAGCAATTCAGTGCTGGCCAGCCGTGCCACGTCCCAAGGCTGATCATCCAGCAGATTGGGCGCGCCGACCGGGATCAACTCTTCGGGGAACAGCAGCGTTGCCTCCCAGTCCAGCGGGAAATTTCCGTTGCTGAGAATCACCGCGCAGTCGAATGGCTCGTGATTGAAGTCCACCCTGTCGATGTCCATCCAGGCGCTGGTCAATTGCACTTCATTGCCGGGCTGCAGATGCCGAAAGCGACTGAGCCGCGCCAGCAGCCAGCGCATGGTCAGGGTGGAAGGGGCTTTCATGCGCAGGATGTCATCTTCGGCGCGCAACGTATTGCAGGCGCGCTCGAGGGCCGTGAACCCTTCCCGAACACCCGGCAGAATCAATCGCGCCGACTCGGTCAACTGCAGATGGCGCCCGCTGCGGTGAAACAGCCGACAGGCGAAATGCTCTTCGAGGGTACGAATGTGCCGACTCACCGCGCTTTGCGTAATCGACAATTCTTCGGCTGCACGGGTAAACGAGCTGTGGCGCGCCGCCGCTTCAAATGCGCGCAGGGCATACAAGGGAGGAAGACGACGAGACATTGGGAAAGCTCCTACAGCGGACCCGGTGACGTTAGCAGAAACTCTCGCATGAGTCTGACTCATGCAACCCATCCTTTTTATCCCTTTGTGCTAACCCCGCAGAGCGCCGAGAATCAGCGCTTGCCTGTCCTCCCATTTATCGAGCGTGATGACCATGCAGCATCCAGCGCGTACTGAACTCTGGGCCATTTTGCGGCTTTCGGGGCCGTTGATTGCCTCGCAGTTGGCGCACATGTTGATGGTTCTCACCGACACGTTGATGATGGCACGCCTGAGCCCCGAAGCATTGGCCGGTGGCGGACTGGGCGCAGCCACCTACTCCTTCGTTTCCATTTTCTGCATCGGGGTGATTGCGGCGGTCGGCACGTTGGTGGCGATCCGTCAGGGCGCCGGCGACATCGTCGGCGCCGCGCGGCTGACCCAGGCCGGTCTGTGGCTGGCGTGGTTGATGGCACTGGTCGCGGGATTGCTGCTGTGGAATCTCAAACCGGTGCTGTTGCTGTTTGGCCAGACTGAAACCAACGTTCAAGCCGCGGGCCAGTTTTTGCTGATCCTGCCATTCGCCCTGCCCGGCTACCTGAGCTTCATGGCCCTGCGCGGGTTTACCAGCGCCATCGGCCGGGCAACCCCGGTGATGGTTATCAGCCTCGCCGGCACGGTGGCGAATTTCCTGCTCAACTATGCGTTGATCACCGGCATGTTCGGCCTGCCGAAAATGGGCCTGGTGGGCATCGGTCTGGTCACCGCGATTGTCGCCAATCTCATGGCCGTTGCGCTGGCTTTGCACATTCGCCGGCACCCGGCGTACGACGCTTATCCGCTGCTCCCAGGGCTGTCGCGGCCCAATCGGCGATACCTGAAAGAGCTTTGGCGCCTGGGTCTGCCGATTGGTGGTACCTATGCGGTTGAGGTCGGGCTGTTTGCGTTCGCAGCGCTGTGCATGGGCACCATGGGCAGTACGCAACTGGCGGCGCATCAGATCGCCCTGCAGATCGTTTCGGTCGCGTTCATGGTTCCGGCAGGCATGTCCTACGCGATCACCATGCGCATCGGCCAGCATTATGGCGCGGGGCAACTGCTGAAGGCGCGCCTGGCTGGGCGGGTGGGGATTGCGTTCGGTGCTGCGGCGATGCTCGGGTTTGCGCTGGTGTTCTGGTTCTTGCCGAACCAGTTGATCGGCTTGTTTCTCGACCACAACGACCCGGCATTCCGTGAAGTCATCAACCTGGCGGTGAGCCTGCTGGCGGTAGCGGCGTGGTTCGAGCTGTTCGACGGCACGCAAACCATCGCGATGGGCTGCATACGCGGGCTCAAGGACGCAAAGACTACCTTCCTGGTTGGCCTCGGTTGCTATTGGCTGATCGGTGCACCCGCCGCGTGGTGGATGGCCTTCAACATGGAGGGAGGCCCGACGGGCGTGTGGTGGGGGTTGGCATTGGGACTGGCCTGCGCGGCGGTGAGTTTGACGCTGGCGTTTGAGTGGAAGATGAAGCGGATGATTCGGCGGGAGCCGCAGCCGCAGGGTTTCGAAATCGCTCAGCCGGACTGAGATTCCCTGATGGGGCCTCCTGTGGCGAGGGAGCTTGCTCCCGCTGGGCTGCGGAGCGGCCCTAGAATGCTGGGGGTTGCGTCGCAACCCAGCGGGAGCAAGCTCCCTCG
>NZ_JMCL01000033.1 GCF_000690905.1 Pseudomonas sp. Ant30-3
CTCGGGACGCGCGCAGACGCGGACGATTCTGCCGTCTTCTGCCTCAAGGCATTCGCCATCGTGCAGCGGCGGTTGACCGCGCTCCAGAAAGAGCCCGACGTCTTCACCTTCGGCACTGAAACAGCGCAAACGGCTTTTACTGCGGGCTTCGAAGGTGAGGTGCAACTCGGCGGCCCAGACGGGCTGAGGGTCGATTCTGCGATGAATCACCAGCATCGGAAAGCTTCCAGCAATGAACGTAAGTCAGGCTAGAGCAAGGGGCTTGCCAATCGGGAAGATCTGTAGGAAATGCCTTACGGAATTGTAGGAGCGATGGGGGAATTCAAGTCTGGCTGCATAGAAATGGGGCGCCGCATTAAAGTCTGGCACCAAAATGTGGCAAAGGGAGTGACTCTTTCAGAAGCAGCTCTGCTTCTGCATAAAGGGGTGTTATTCCGTGCTGCCCAGACCCTGCCAGTGCTTGAGTCCAATGAAGATGAATCGCAACTGCTGAGTGATCTTGGCTTGCGGCGTCAAATGCTCGGGAAGGTCGTGCGGCGGGGGATCGATGATATCCGGCAGGGTAGCGAATACGCTTTTCACTACCAGGTCGGCCATCACGCTCAAACCGGCGAGGTCCAGATGCTGCAGTTTTGGCATGAGTGACAAGTCGGCCGCGAGGTCTGAGCTGATGTCCTCGCGCAATCGACCAATAGCCAGACGCACTGGCAGCGATCCGCCGTATTGCTCGCGAGCGAGAAACAGGAACTGTGAGCGGTTGGCAGATACCACGTCGAGAAAAATGCGCACGGAGGCATCAATAATGCCGCCCATCACAAATTCGTTATGGCGCACCAGGCGTATAGTTTCACGGAATGTCTGGCCGACCTCGCTCACCAATACCAGGCCAAGCTCATCCATATCTGCGAAATGCCGGTAAAAACCAGTGGGAACGATTCCCGCCGTTTTCGCCACTTCGCGCAGGCTCAGGCTGCCGAAGCCGCGGCCACACTCCATCAGATGGCGGGCAGCGTCCATCAAGGCATTGCGGGTTTGTTGTTTCTGTTCGGCGCGGGGCAGCATCGCAAGGTTTTTCTGAACGGGACAGCGGCGCACTTTAGCAAATCGGCTTTGCCGGCGTCGAACGACTAGCGGAGGATTACGCGGGGAAAGGCAACAACTGAAGGGGTCTGAAAGTCAAAAGCCCAATCCGGTGATTGGGCTTTTTTTCGTGGCCATCATGGGCTTAGCTCAAACGGCTATTGCGTTCGATGACACGATCACCACCGCCTTCGGCGAGGGTCTGACCTTGTGGCGTGCGATCACCACCGCCTTCGGCGAGGGTCTGGCCTTGTGGGGTGCGATCGGAACCGCCTTCAGCAAGGGTTTGGCCTTGTGGCGTGCGATCGGAACCGCCTTCAGCAAGGGTCTGGCCTTGTGG
Organism: Pseudomonas sp. Ant30-3; assembly: GCF_000690905.1. Classification (GTDB taxonomy): domain Bacteria; phylum Pseudomonadota; class Gammaproteobacteria; order Pseudomonadales; family Pseudomonadaceae; genus Aquipseudomonas. Next base: position 1,421 of record NZ_JMCL01000033.1, read on the forward strand.
CGTGCGATCGGAACCGCCTTCAGCAAGGGTCTGGCCTTGTGGCGTACGATCGGAGCCGCCTTCTGTGATCAGGCCTTTTTCTTTCAGGCGATCGTTACCGCCTTCGGCAAGCGTTTGACCTTGTGGAGTGCGGTCAGAACCATCCGCAGCGACGGTATGGCTGTACACCGAAGCGGATTTCACTTGCGGGGTAGCCTGTTCAGCAGCTGGCAATGCGAATGCGCTGCTGGCCAGCATCGAAAGAGTAATACTAAGCAGTAATTGGCTTTTCATGATCAGGTGCTCCTTGGGAGGGCGTTAAAGTGGGTACGAGGGCAATGCTACTCTCGATAAGTCGATATAAAAGTTCATAAACGCAATGGTAATAATCAACGGAATTGATTGTTCGGCTGGGAGGCTCTAGAACAGGTGTTTCCGGCGATCGTTTTTGCACTGGAGTGGGTATTTTCCACCCATCTTCGCGACGCAATCGCGCACGGGAGGTAACGCTCCAATGCGCCGGCAGGATGTCGTCAGGCGGTTATATGAGTGTTAAGCGGTATTTCAGTTTAAACCTGCGGGCCGTTTCCCAGTCCTAGGTTTCATAACAGGCCGTTCCGGCCTAACGTTTCACATGTGCGTCGCAGTCCGGGCGCTCAGTCGTATCAGGAGCCCTGTGCAATGACGCGCACCCCGAAAATTTTTGCCTGGATCTTCGCCAGCCTTGTTGTTCTGCTGGCGGTGTTGGTACTGATCATCGCGTTCTTCGATTGGAACCGGATCAAACCGACCATCAACGAAAAAGTCTCTGAAGAACTCCACCGGCCGTTTGCCATCAACGGCAATCTCGCTGTGGTGTGGCGTCGTGAACCCGACGAGGGCGGATGGCGCGCCTGGGTGCCATGGCCGCACGTGGTGGCGCAAGACCTCAGCCTCGGTAACCCGGACTGGTCGAAGCAACCACAGATGGTCACGCTCAAACGCGTCGAACTGCGCATTTCACCGTTGGCCTTGTTGGCGCAACGGGTGACGATCCCGCGCATTGATCTGACCGAGCCCAATGCCGACCTCCAGCGTCTGGCCGATGGTCGTGCCAACTGGACCTTCAAGTTCGATCCAAAGGATCCGGACGCCGAGCCTTCAAATTGGGTGGTCGATATTGGCGCGATAGGTTTCGACAAGGGCCACGTCACCCTTGATGACCAGACCCTGAAAACCGAGCTTGATCTGATCATCGACCCGCTGGGCAAGCCGATCCCGTTCAGCGACATCGTTGGTGAAAAAGCGGCGAAAACCGCCCAGGAGAAAGGTTCGAATCCGCAAGATTATGCGTTCGGGCTGAAGGTCAAAGGCCACTATCATCAGCAGAAGCTGGCGGGTGAAGGCAAAATCGGCGGGCTGTTGGCGCTGCAGGATTCGTCGCGGCCATTCCCGCTCCAGGCGCAGGTGAAAATCGCTGACACCAGCGTCGAACTGGCCGGTACGCTGACCGATCCGCTCAACCTTGGCGCTCTGGACCTGCGCCTCAAACTCGCCGGCAGCAGCCTCGGCAATCTGTACCCGCTGACCGGCGTTACGCTGCCGGACACCCCGCCCTATGCCACCGACGGTCACTTGATCGCCAAGTTGCATGAGCCCGGTGGCGCGGTGTTCCGCTACGAAAACTTCAACGGCAAGATCGGCGACAGCGATATCCATGGCAGCCTCGCCTATGTGGGGAGCCAGCCACGGCCCAAACTTAGCGGTTCGCTGGTCTCCAACCAATTGCTGTTCGCCGACCTGGCCCCATTGATCGGCGCGGATTCCAATGCCAAGCAAAAGGCTCGCGGCGGTGAAAGCAAGCAGCCGACCGATAAGGTGCTGCCGGTCGAAGAGTTCAAGACCGAGCGCTGGCGCGACATGGACGCCGATGTCGAATTTACCGGCAAACGCATCGTCCACAGCGAACAACTGCCGTTCAGCGATCTCTACACGCACCTGATCCTCAACGACGGCGTGCTGAGTCTCGAGCCGCTGCGTTTCGGTGTGGCCGGCGGCAAGCTCGATGCGCAAATCCGTCTGAATGGGCATACCGAACCGCTGGAAGGCACGGCGAAACTGACCGCGCGGGGTTTCAAACTCAAACAACTGTTCCCGACCTTCGAGCCGATGAAGACCAGTTTCGGCGAGCTCAATGGCGATGCCGATATCAGTGGTCGCGGCAACTCTGTGGCCAAACTTTTAGGTACTGCCAATGGCAACCTGAAGATGCTGATCAATGACGGCGCCATCAGCCGCGAGTTGATGGAGTTGGCGGGTTTGAACGTCGGCAATTATGTTGTGAGCAAGATCTTTGGCGACAAGGAAGTGAAGATCAATTGCGCGGCTGCCGACTTCGACATAAAGACGGGCCTCGCGACGACGCGGCTTTTTGTCTTCGATACCGAGAACGCCATTATCTATATCGATGGCACGGCGAACATGGCGACGGAGCAACTGGACCTCACGGTCACCCCGGAATCCAAAGGCTGGCGCTTGATTTCGCTGCGTTCACCGCTGTATGTACGAGGCAAGTTCATCAAGCCGGATGCGGGCGTGAAAGCGGTACCGTTGCTGTTGCGCGGTGCCGGCATGGTCGCTCTGGGAGTGATTGCTGCACCGGCGGCGGGTTTGCTGGCGTTGGTGGCACCGAGCGGTGGTGAGCCTAATCAATGCGCACCGTTGCTGGAACAAATGAAGGCGGGCAAGGCGCCTAAGACTGTGAAGAATTGAATCGGGGGGAAGTGCTGCCCGGGGAATCTCATATGGAGATAAGTTGAACTTAAGAGTCTATAATTTAAGTGGCGGTATAAGATGGATTTTAAATAAGCGGTTAGTGGCGTTGGATATGCCAGGCAGGCGATCTAATGAATATGGCAAATTATCTGGGGGGATACGTATCCGAAGAAGGTGTGCCTGTGATTGGTAATAAAATGACTTGTATGGAGTGTGGAAAGTCTCGGTAAGAGAAGTTAGATTCTAACTACCAGCCGTTGAGCTGGTCGTAAAAATTATCTCTCTTACAAAAAGGATGTTGAAATGAGTATTCTATTACCGAGTGAGCTGGAAAGTCGGGCTTTTTTTAATACAGTAAAATTTACCCGTCCAGTTAATGCTTTTCCGACGATTCAGCCGAGGTCTTTCTCTGCCTTGAATGACGCAAAAATTGCGAATTCAGATCTTCTGTTGGGCTATGATGCCCCAGCTGCAATCGGCTTTACCGATAACCTTGATGACGACAAGAAAGATGCTGCCGCGGACAGCATCCACTTTGCCGAACGTTATGCCGACTCGGAAACAAATAAGTCGCTGGATCCTATTGGATGGCACGGCTTTGATAATACTGCTCTCCATCATTGCGGTTGGAGTACTACCGGATTTAAATACGAGGATCATGTAAATAAAACCGTGAACGCCACTATGGAAAATGTTGTTTTTGATATCGTAAAAGCAGTGGCCGGTAGGAATGTTCCTGCATTCCTGGATGTGATGGGCAGCACTATAAACACACTGAAGTCGAACGATTCCTTATCCACGTCATTCGATAAGAATAGTGAAAACGGAGTGGGTAGGGATTTCAGGGTTTTGCCGTGCATTCAAACACCCGGAGGCACGGCAATAGCTTGCTTTATAGCTGCGGACGTGTCGACGCAAAAGCAATCGGGTGGTTTTTGGTTATGGAAGTGGAGTTCCTCTCAGACCAAAATGAAAAAAGTCGCATCTGTCATGCAGCTTAATATGAGAATTTATAACCGAAATGTTGACATGATTTATGATAGCCTTGATAAAAGTTCGGAAGACTTTTTCAATGGTGTGAAACTTTGATTAAGCTTTATGGAGTAATTACATGATCAAGGATGACGTATCTATAGTAGCAGGGAACTTCGTTTCGATTGGCGCTGGATTCTCAACTCAGTGGGACGAGGATGTAGTGAATTCGCTTCTGTTCGCTGAACTCTATGCTAACTCGGAAGCGGACAGGTTTCAAAATCCGCAGCAGTGGAGTATTGAAAACAGCAAGGCGATGAAGCAGCTGAAATGGGATTTATCAAGCTCTACCACTTATAGCTACACACCTGACGCAATACTTGGGTTTGTGCTGGAAGAAGCAGTGATGCAAAAGCTAAATGCAGCCTTGGGTGCTGCCCATAATGTTCAGATGGGCAGGCTGATTGATGCACTACAGAAACCTTCGGTCGCTGAAGGATTGATGGCAGAAACCGGGGAACACGCTGTTTTTCGCGTTTCTACGGTCAGGACTCAACAGGTAGCTACTTTCTGCCTGCGGTACTCGCTGGTTGAACCCGGCCCTGCGGTGAGTAATGTTTTGGTGTTCTTTAAGACCACCGAAGACGTGGACGCTGGTTTTATGGGGCACCGGTTCGAAAGCGAAACTATCTTAGGGGAAGTAACCGTCCAGATAACGAGACGGGTACTGGACAAGAAATCCTACGAGCGAAAAGGTCTGCGCAGTCTCGTTAAGGAAATGCTGCCGAGTGAACGCGATCATCTGATCTGCAACCTGGACTCGCGATATTCGATAGCGTCTAACTGAGTCAATCATATTCCCCATACGATTCCGACTCTTATATCGCTTGACTGCCTGTCGCGGACTTCATTGCGGCAGAGCAGTCATCATATTCCTTATAGATCGCTCAGGATGTCCGCCATATCACCGGCCTGCTCTTCTTCCTGAGTCAGTCTTCGAAGCTACGTCGGGTGGTCGGGCCTGCGTGCCAAAAAAGTTTGATGCGATATGCAGTGAAAATACCCGGATGCGCGGGGTGGACCTGAAGTAGCGTGGACGGCATAGACTGATCGTCGAGTTGTCACGGTGCATGGCGATGCTTGGCTGACGTCTTGCATCGCGCCTTGCGTCATTCGCCAATCACAAGGATGTATGCCCATGTCGCAAGCTTGCGCCCCGCGTTATCCCATCGTACTGGTCCCAGGAATGCTCGGGTTTATCCGACTGGTGCTTTACCCGTATTGGTTCGGGATCATCGCGGCGTTGCGCCGGGGTGGTGCGACTGTGATTGCTGTGCAGGTCTCGCCGCTCAATTCGAGTGAGGTGCGCGGCGAGCAGCTGCTGGCGCGGATCGACGAAATTCTGCGCGAGACGGGCGCGGCGAAGGTCAACCTGATCGGTCACAGCCAGGGCTCGCTGACGGCGCGTTATGCCGCAGGGAAACGGCCGGATCTTGTGGCGTCAGTTACCTCGGTGGCCGGGCCGAATCATGGCTCGGAACTGGCGGATTATCTGCACAAGCATTACCCGTCAAACAGCGCCAAAGGTCGCCTGCTCGCATTTTTGCTGCGCGTGATTGGCGCGCTGATGAGCCTGCTGGACACCGGTTATCGCGGGCCGAAATTGCCGGTCGACATTCAGGCCTCGCATGATTCCCTGACGACGGCCGGGGTCGCTGTGTTCAATCAACGTTTTCCACAGGGCCTGCCGCAAACCTGGGGCGGGCATGGGCCCGAAGAGGTCAACGGCGTGCGCTATTACTCGTGGTCCGGCACCTTGCAGCCAGGCAAGACTGATCGCGGGCGTAATCTGTTCGACGGCACCAACCGCAGTTGCCGGCTGTTCGCCAGGACCTTCGTGCGCGAGGCTGGGCATTGTGACGGGATGGTCGGTCGTTACAGCTCGCACTTGGGCACGGTGATTGGTGATGAATTTGCGCTGGATCACTTCGACATCGTCAACCAGTCGCTAGGTTTGGTTGGCAAGGGCGCCGAGCCGGTGCGGTTGTTTGTCGAGCATGCGGCGCGTTTGAAGGCGGATGGGGTATGACCCATTGTGGCCAGGGAGCTTGCTCCCGCTCGAGCGCGAAGCGGGCACAAAAAGGGTCTGCTGCGCAACCCGGCGGGAGCAAGCTCCCTCGCCACAGTTGATTACGCGCGGCCCAACACCGTCGTCCAGCGTTCCGAAAGAATCACCCCTCCCAGCGTCAGCAGCCCGCCC
>NZ_JMCL01000034.1 GCF_000690905.1 Pseudomonas sp. Ant30-3
AGATCTTTCGTCTCAACCGAGGCGCGCATTCTACAGCGCTCCGTGTTTCTGTCAAGCGGTTATTTTAAGAAGTTTTCAAAGTTTCGCTTGGAAATCCTTAACAACTTCAACCACTTGCGCTTCCGATCTCTCGTTAGCGGGAGGCGAATTCTACAGCGTTACTCGCTGCTGTCAACACCTCTTTTTCTCCGCTTTCGACCGAGAAGATCGAATCGTCAAAAGAGCCAAACAACACCGCTCTCCCAACTCTTTCCAGGCTTCGATGATCTGAAGCAAGCCGCTGTCGAAAACTGCGTAACTCATTGTTTACCAAGGAGTTTTCCGTTTCGACTGCGCCGGAAGTGGGGCGAATTATAGACTTCCAGAATCTGCCGTCAACCCCTAATTTATGCTTAATTCAGATTTAAGCGTAATCCGCGCAAATGCCTTCTTACCGGCCTGGCAAACATGGGTCGCGCCCACTGCGTATATAAAGGTGCGATCAACAACTTCACCATCTATACGCACGCCACCGGAATTGAGCAGATCACGGGCCACAGCTGAATTTTTCACCAGCCCCGCCTTATTAAGGACAGCAGCGATCGGCATATCTTCAGCGGCAGTCAGTTCGATCTCAGGCAGATCATCCGGCAGCTCGCCTTCTTTCATACGGTTGCCCGCTGCCCGGTGAGCATTGGCCGCAGCCTCCTCACCATGGAAGCGCGCCACAATCTCCTCAGCCAGCTTGATTTTGATATCGCGCGGATTGGCACCCGCCTCGACATCCGCACGGAATGCATTGATTTCATCCATCGAACGAAAGCTGAGCAGCTCGAAGTAACGCCACATCAGCGCATCAGGAATGGAAACCAGCTTGCTATACATAACGCCCGGCGCTTCCTGAATACCGACATAGTTGCCCAACGACTTGGACATCTTCTTCACGCCATCCAGACCTTCAAGCAACGGCATCGTCAAAATGCACTGTGGCTCCTGACCATACCCGCGCTGCAGCTCGCGCCCCATCAGCAGGTTGAATTTCTGATCAGTCCCGCCCAGCTCGACATCCGCACGCAAAGCGACCGAGTCATAACCCTGGACCAGCGGATAGAGAAACTCATGAATAGCGATTGGCTGGTTAGTTGTGTAGCGCTTGTCGAAGTCATCGCGCTCCAGCATGCGAGCTACGGTGTACTGCGACGTCAGGCGAATGAAATCGGCCGGCCCCATCAGATCCATCCAGGTGGAGTTGAAAGCCACTTCGGTCTTGGCCGGATCAAGAATCTTGAAGACCTGGGTCTTGTAGGTTTCCGCGTTTTCGAGAACCTGCTCGCGGGTCAGAGGAGGACGGGTCGCACTCTTACCGCTCGGATCACCAATCATCCCGGTGAAGTCACCTATAAGGAAGATCACCTGATGCCCCAGCTCCTGGAACTGGCGCAGCTTATTAATAAGCACGGTGTGACCGAGGTGCAGATCCGGTGCGGTTGGGTCGAAGCCTGCTTTAATACGTAGCGGTTGGCCACGTTTGAGCTTTTCAATCAGCTCGGACTCGACCAACAACTCTTCCGCACCACGTTTGATCAGCGCTAGCTGCTCTTCAACCGACTTCATAACAGACCCGTAAGGCTTGAATTCAAAGGGAACCAACCATACAAGATCGCGCGCCAAATACAAAATCTGGCCGGCGCAATGACGCCAATCCGCTGGCAGAGTGTTCGCGGACTTGCTTCAGCGATGATTTGGTTATATTTTATACAGTTATTTCATCTTCATCATGTCATTCATCTTTTCCAATCCATCTTTTTCAAAGTCAAAATTACCTATGACCAAAGAATCGTCTAAAGCGCCACCGCTTTACCCGAAGACCCACCTGCTAGCAGCAAGCGGTATTGCCGCCCTTCTGAGCCTGGCCCTTCTGGTATTCCCATCCAGCGACGTTGAAGCAAAAAAGACAACCCTGAGCCTTGAACTGGAAAGCCCTGCTGAACAACTGACACAGGATCAAGACGCCGCTGAAGCCGTTCAAGCCACAAATGAGCCGGCAGAATCGCCGTTTGCGCAGATAGAAAACAGTGCCGAAGATGCCCCGCAAACAGCCGAAGCAACTCCAGCGTCCGAGCCCGAGCCGGTCGTTGAAGAGCAGAAGGCGCCAAATCACAGGGAAGTCGTGGTTGCCAGAGGCGATACGCTCTCTACCCTGTTCGAGAAAGTAGGCCTTCCAGCCACTTCGGTGCATGAGGTATTGGCCAGCGACAAGCAGGCCAGGCAATTCAGCCAGCTGAAACGCGGCCAGAAACTCGAATTCGAACTCAATCCGGAAGGCCAGCTGACCAACCTGCACAGCAAAGTCAGCGACCTGGAAACCATCACCCTGACCAAGAACGACAAGGGTTACGCGTTTAATCGCATTACCACCAAACCCACCGTTCGCTCGGCTTATGTGCACGGCGTGATCAACAGTTCGCTGTCGCAATCGGCAGCGCGGGCAGGCTTGTCGCACAGTCTGACCATGGACATGGCCAGCGTGTTTGGCTACGACGTCGACTTCGCCCAGGACATCCGTCAAGGTGACGAATTTGACGTCATCTACGAACAGAAAGTTATCAACGGCAAGCCTGTCGGCAATGGTCCGATCCTTTCCGCACGCTTCACCAACCGCGGCAAGACTTACACCGCTGTGCGTTACACCAATAAACAAGGCAATAGCAGTTACTACACTGCTGATGGCAACAGCATGCGCAAGGCGTTCATCCGTACCCCGGTTGACTTCGCTCGCATCAGCTCGAAATTCTCCATGGGCCGCAAGCACCCGATCCTGAACAAAATCCGTGCCCACAAAGGTGTCGACTACGCAGCCCCGCGCGGCACGCCAATCAAGGCTGCCGGTGACGGCAAGGTATTGCTGGCCGGTCGCCGCGGCGGTTATGGCAACACCGTGATCATCCAGCACGGCAATACTTACCGCACCCTGTACGGCCACATGCAAGGTTTCGCCAAAGGCGTGAAAACCGGTGGCAGCGTAAAGCAAGGCCAGGTGATCGGTTACATCGGCACCACGGGTCTCTCAACCGGCCCGCACTTGCACTACGAGTTCCAGGTCAACGGCGTACACGTCGATCCATTGGGGCAGAAAGTAGCCATGGCTGATCCGATCTCGAAAGGCGAGCGCTCGCGCTTCCTGGCTCAGAGCAAACCGTTGATGGCGCGCATGGATCAAGAGAAATCCACCATGCTGGCTTCGAAGCGTTAAGTCATGGCGCTCTATATAGGCGTGATGTCCGGCACCAGCCTTGATGGACTGGACATTGCGCTGATCGAGCTGACCCCGGTGATCAAGCTGATCGCCACGCATTACATTCCCATGCCCGACAATCTGCGCCTCGAGCTGCTCGGCTTGTGCGCCAGCGGGCCAGACGAGATCGCCCGCTCCGCCATTGCCCAGCAGAACTGGGTGAAGCTGGCCGCGCAAGGCATTCACACGCTCCTCGACCAGCAACTGCTGAAACCTGAAGAAATTCGCGCGATTGGCAGCCACGGCCAGACCATTCGCCACGAACCGGCGCGCGGTTTTACTGTGCAGATCGGCAATCCTGCCCTGCTGACAGAGCTGACCGGCATCACCGTCGTTGGCGATTTCCGCAGTCGCGATGTCGCCGCAGGTGGCCAAGGCGCCCCTCTGGTACCCGCCTTTCATGAAGCGCTATTTGAAGAACAGGCCGGCAACCGTGCAGTGTTGAATGTTGGCGGCTTCAGCAATCTCAGCCTGATCGAACCAGGCAAGCCCGTGGCGGGTTTCGACTGCGGACCGGGCAATGTGTTGCTGGATGCCTGGATCCACCAGCAGCGCGGCGACAATTTCGATCGCGACGGCCAATGGGCTGCTACGGGCAGCGTTCAACCCGCTTTGTTGAAAGCATTGCTCAGCGATCCGTTCTTCTTCACACAAGGTCCGAAAAGCACAGGGCGCGAAGTATTCAACCTGCCGTGGCTGACGCGGAAGCTGTCACAGTTGCCGCAGTTTGCCCCCCAAGACGTGCAGGCCACCCTGCTTGAACTGACGGCACAGACCATCATCGAATCGCTGCGAAGCGCCCAGTCGGATACCCGTGAACTACTGGTCTGCGGCGGAGGCGCGCATAACGCCACGTTGATGAACAGGCTGGCGACGCTCTTGCCGAACGCAAAAGTCAGCAGCACTGACGCTTATGGAGTAGATCCGGACTGGGTCGAAGCGATGGCGTTCGCATGGCTGGCTCATTGTTGCCTGGAGGGTATTGCGGCCAATCGCCCAAGCGTCACCGGCGCCCGGGGCTTGCGGGTACTCGGCGCGATTTACCCCGCCTGACTTCTCCGAGAAATTACACACAGCAAAACGCCGCAGAGCTTTAAGGCCCTGCGGCGTTTTGTAATGCAGAGTGTTATCAGATCGAGAACGAAGACCCGCAACCACAGGTGGTGCTGGCATTCGGGTTCTTGATCACGAACCGCGAACCTTCCAGACCTTCCTGATAATCCACCTCGGCACCCGCCAGGTACTGGAAACTCATTGGATCGACCACCAGACTCACACCTTCGCGCTCGACGATGGTGTCGTCATCGGCCACTTCCTCATCGAAAGTGAAACCGTACTGAAAACCTGAACAACCGCCACCCGTAACAAATACGCGCAGCTTCAAGCGATCATTCCCCTCTTCATCGACCAGGCTCTTCACTTTGTGCGCAGCACCGTGAGTGAATTGCAAAGCCGTGGGGGTGAAGGATTCGACGCTCATGCTGACTATCTCCCGGCGTTACGCCGCCATAATGCGTGATGACGCGCATTATCCGCTTCTCCTAGAAAATCGGTCAACTATTGTTACGGTATATCAATCGAACCAAACACCAATCCTAAATGCAAAAAGGCCCTTCCGAGGGCCTTTGTGCTGAGTTCAAACCGGTGTTACGGCAGCATGCCTGCATGAGACAGACCGAAGCGCTCGTCCAGACCGAACAGGATGTTCATGTTCTGCACCGCTTGCCCCGACGCGCCTTTGACCAGATTGTCGATGACCGAGAGCACGACCACCAGATCACCGTCCTGAGGACGATGTACAGCGATGCGGCACACATTGGCACCACGCACGCTGCGGGTTTCCGGATGACTGCCGGCCGGCATCACATCGACGAACGGTTCGTTGGCATAACGCTTTTCAAACAGCGCCTGCAGATCCACCGAGCGATCGACAACGCTTGCGTACAGTGTCGAGTGGATGCCGCGAATCATCGGCGTCAGGTGCGGCACGAACGTCAAACCGACGTCCTTGCCGGCGGCACGACGCAGGCCCTGGCGAATTTCCGGCAAATGACGATGCCCTTTGACCGCGTAGGCCTTCATGCTTTCTGAAGTCTCGGCGTACAGCGAACCGACAGAAGCGCCACGACCGGCGCCACTGACACCGGATTTGCAATCGGCGATCAGACGCGTGGTGTCGGCCAGACCGGCTTCGAGCAATGGCAGGAACCCCAGCTGAGTGGCCGTCGGGTAGCAACCCGGCACCGCGATCAGACGCGCCTGCTTGATCTGCTCACGATTGACTTCCGGCAGACCGTAGACCGCCTCTTCCAGCAGCTGCGGCGCACCGTGCGGCTGACCGTACCACTTGGCCCACTCATCGGCGTCCTGCAGACGGAAATCGGCGGACAGATCGATGACCTTCGTGCCCGCGGCCAGCAACTCGCCAGCCAGAGCGTGGGCAACACCGTGCGGCGTGGCGAAGAACACCACGTCGCAAGCGCCGAGAGTTTTCACGTCCGGCACGCTGAATGCCAGACCGTCGTAGTGGCCGCGCAGGTTCGGGTACATGTCAGCCACGGCCAGACCGGCCTCGGATCGGGAAGTGATCACGACCACTTCTGCTTGCGGATGCTGTGCCAACAGACGCAACAGTTCGACACCGGTGTAACCCGTACCGCCGACGATACCGACCTTGACCATAAACCTGCCCTCAACGAACCCACTGGAAAGCCGTCGATAATAGGGGCCGCGCGCCCCTGCGACAACCGCCAAGGTGACGTGCGGCCGCTCTACCCTCTACTATCGTGGCTACCGTGAACCTGGGAATAACTAAAAATGCTCTATCTGTGGCTAAAAGCGTTTCACATCATCAGCATGGTCTGCTGGTTTGCCGGCCTGTTCTACCTGCCGCGACTGTTCGTCTATCACGCTCAAAGTGAGGATACGGTCAGCAAGGAACGCTTCAGCGTCATGGAGCGCAAGTTGTACCGCGGCATCATGGGTCCGGCGATGATCGCCACGCTGATTTTCGGTATTGCGCTGATCTACCTCAACCCGAGCATATTCAGCCAGGGCGGGTGGATTCACGCCAAACTGACCCTGGTCGTGCTGCTGATTGGCTACCACCACATGTGCGGCGCGCAGGTAAAACGCTTTGCCCGTGGCGAAAACACCCGCAGCCATGTCTTTTATCGCTGGTTCAATGAAGTGCCGGTTCTGATATTGCTGGCTATCGTAATTCTCGTCGTCGTTCGGCCGTTCTAACTTAAATCGGCACCACTTATCGGGGTACTTCCAATGTCGCTGCCCGCATTGCTCGAACAACGTCTGCGTCTGCCCGTAGTGGCTGCGCCGATGTTCTTGATTTCCAACCCGCAACTGGTCCTTGCCTGCTGCCGCAACGGCGTGGTGGGCAGTTTTCCCGCACTCAATCAGCGTGAAAGCAGTGGTTTCAAGGCCTGGCTGGAAGAGATCGAAGCGGGCCTGGCGACACTGGACGACCCGGCGCCGTATGCCGTGAACCTGATCGTGCACAACAGTAATCCGCGTCTGCAGGCGGACCTCGACATCTGCATCGAACACAAAGTACCGATCGTGATCACCAGCCTCGGCGCGGTGAAGGAACTGGTGGATGCCGTGCACGGTTATGGCGGTCTGGTGTTTCATGACGTAACCACTCGCCGCCATGCCGAGAAAGCCGCAGAGGCTGGCGTCGATGGTCTGATCGCCGTGGCCGCAGGCGCTGGTGGCCATGCCGGTACCTGGAGTCCGTTTTCGCTGATTGCCGAAATCCGTCAGTTCTTCGACAAGACCCTGTTGCTCGCCGGCTGCCTCAACCACGGCCATGAAATTCTGGCCGCACAATTGCTGGGTGCGGATTTGGCCTACTTCGGCACGCGATTTATCGGTACCACTGAAAGTCACGCGCCTGACGCCTACAAGGAGATGCTGCTGACTTCCAGAGCGGCCGACATCGTTCATACTCCGGCGGTGTCCGGCGTGCCGGCAAGTTTCATGCGTCAGAGCCTCGAAGCCGCAGGTTTTGATATGGCGGCGCTTCGGGGCAAGGGCGAAGTCAACTTCGGCTCCAAGCTCAAGCCGCTGAGTGATGAAGCCAAGGCGTGGAAAACCGTGTGGTCCGCCGGCCAAGGTGTCGGCGACATCAATGATCTGCCCAGCGTAGATGAACTGGTGGCACGCCTTGATGCCGAATACCGCAATGCGTTGCAACGAGCGGGCGAATTCCCCAAACGCTGGCCGCGCTGATCCACCGTTTGGCCAGCGCTTCACGGCTGACCTTATTACATTCGTATTTTTTTCTGACTACGCGACAAGGATGCCTCGCAATGAGCGATAACCGCTTCAAGATCGTCTTCGACGGCGCTCTGCTGCCTGGCGTGGATATCACGACTGCCAAATGCAATCTGGCCGAACTGTTCAAAAGTGACGTCGCCGCCATCGAACGCTTGTTCAGTGGCCGACCGGTGGCACTCAAGCGTGACCTGTCACAGGCAGATGCACAGACTTATCTTCAGGCACTGAAAAAAACCGGCATCGATGCACGAATCGAAAGCGAGCCTTCGATCGAACTCAGTCTGGCCGATGTCCACGAGCATGCCGCGCCCGATAATCAATTATCGGCAGAGCCTTCTTCGCCTTACGCGCCACCACGCGCAGCCGTCGGCGATACGCTGCCGGCGTTTGCAGCTCTGAAGCCGTTCAGCGTTGAAGGTCGCATCGGTCGCTTGCGCTATCTGGCCTGGACCATGGTGCTGACGCTAGTGACGCTCGGCATCGGCAGCATATTTGCCATGTTCGGTTTTGCCCTCATCAGCTCGGACTCCACCGCTGGCCTGATTCTGGTCGGCCTGCTGGCCTTTATTCTGGTGGTGGTACTCGCGATTGCCACTGTGCTGTTCATGATTCAGCGGCTGCACGATATCGGCTGGTCCGGCTGGCTATGGCTGTTGGTCCTGGTGCCTTTCGTCGGGAGCATTTTCCCGCTTGTGATCATGGTGATGCCCGGGAATGCTACCGCCAACCGCTATGGTCCACCTGCTCCACCCAATACCACTGCGGTGAAAGTGCTGGCCGCGCTGTGGCTGGTGTTTATCGCTCTTGGATTCATTGGCGGACTCGCCGGTGGCCTCACCGCCATCCAGAGCGAGTATGAGAGTGCGGCTCAAACCACCTACGAAAGTGACTCCGCGACCACCGATGAGATCGAAGATCCAACTGCCGTGGAAGTTGAGCCGGTGCCGGATGCCGTCGAGGATTCAGCCGAAGAAGCCGCGCCACCTGTAGACTCTGCGAAAGAATGAACAGCGCTCTCCGCCCGTGACACTGCGTCGCCGGCGCGAAGCTGTTGCGATGGAGAATTGCATGACCCGTTACGCTCTGATCACTGGCGCTTCCAGCGGCATCGGCCTGGCGATGGCCGAAGCCCTGGCCCGCCGCGGGCGCAGCCTGATTCTGGTGGCCCGACAACGTGATCAGCTGGAAAGCATTGCGATTGAACTGACTCAACGTTTCGGCGTGGAGGTGCTGTTTCGCGCCTGCGATCTCGGTGAGCCGCTGAGGCTTTCCGGATTTTTGCTGGAACTGGAAGAAGGCGACCGGCAGATCGATCTGCTGGTCAACTGCGCCGGCATCGGCACTTGCGGACCTTTCCTGGCGCAGGACTGGATGACTGAGCAGGACCTGATCGAGGTCAACATTCTGGCCCTGACGCGCCTGTGTCACGCCATCGGCAACACAATGGCATTGCAAGGTGGCGGGCAAATATTGAACGTTGCATCGATTGCAGCCTTTCAGCCGGGCCCCTGGATGAGCACCTACTACGCAAGCAAAGCCTACGTGCTGCACTTTTCCGAGGCTTTGCGCGTCGAGCTGAAGAAATGCGCGGTAAAGGTATCGGTGCTGTGCCCCGGCCCGACCCGCACGGCATTCTTCCGCACCGCACAACTGAACACTGACAAGCTCAATGACCATAACCGGCTGATGAGTCCTGAGGAAGTTGCGCTCTACACTGTGCGCGCACTTGAGAAAAATCGCGCAATCATTATTCCCGGGAGGCGTAACCGCTGGATCGCATTCCTGCCACGTTTCGGTTCACGCTGGCTGAACCGCACGATCGCCGGCAGGATCAACAAGGCTTACTGCCCTCGCTGAAGGGTCTGACGCAAAATTCTGGGCTGCTGCATCTTCCCTGAGTACACTCAGGCCAGCCCCTACAACGGAGAAAACAGCTGTGGATACTCTGTTTACCAAGATTATCAACCGGGAGATCCCGGCGAAAATCATCTACGAGGACGACCAGGCTCTGGCCTTCCACGACATTGCCCCCCAGGCACCGGTGCATTTTCTGGTCATTCCGAAGAAGCCCGTGCGCACCCTCAACGATCTCACCGAGGACGACAAGGCATTGGCCGGGCACATTCTGTTCACCGCCCAGCGTCTGGCGCTGGAACTCGGCTGCGAAGAAGGGTTCCGCGTGGTCATGAATTGCAATGAACTCGGCGGGCAAACTGTCTATCACATTCACATGCATGTGCTGGGTCAGCGCCAGATGAACTGGCCGCCGGGTTAATAGAACACGGATGACCCAGCGCAAACCTTCGGCGGCCTGTTGAGTTAAACTGGCCGCCGAGATTTTTCCCGGAGGTCAGCATGACTACCCAACGTCACTATTCGCCCATTGACCGTCTCCTGTTGCAAGCTGACGCCGCCATGCGCACCCTGCTGCCTTCCAGTGGCCAGCCGTATCGTCCGTCGCCGGCCATCGTGCAGCCGGACGTGCAACTAAGCGATGAAGACACTCGTCACGTCGCCGGTCTCATGCGTATCAACCATACCGGTGAAGTCTGTGCCCAGGCGCTTTATCAGGGCCAGGCGCTGACAGCCAAACTGCCGCAAGTGCGTGCCGCGATGGAACACGCTGCGGAAGAAGAAATCGACCATCTAGTCTGGTGCGAGCAACGCATCCACCAATTGGGCAGTCATACCAGCATTCTCAATCCGCTGTTCTATGGAATGTCTTTCGGGATTGGCGCAGTTGCAGGGCTGATCAGTGACAAGGTCAGTCTGGGTTTTGTTGCGGCGACCGAACATCAAGTCTGCAAACACCTGAACGAGCACCTCGAACAATTGCCTGCCGAAGACGAAAAGTCTCGGGCGATTCTCGAGCAGATGCGTATTGATGAAGAACATCATGCTGAAAGTGCCCTGGAGGCAGGCGGGTTTCGTTTTCCGGCGCCGGTACGGTTCGGGATGAGTCTGTTGGCGAAGGTCATGACCAAGAGTACATATCGGATCTGACCTGTGTTGTGTATCCCACACATGAAAAAGGCGACTGCCGTGAGGTAGTCGCCTTTTTTGTGCCCGGGGAATCTTAGGTCGGCATGTTGCGCGCGTAGAAGATTTCGAGCATTTCGTGTTTCACACGATGTGTCACCTGCGCACGTTGCTCAGTGGACAGGTTGTTGGTCGCGTCACCGAACAGGTAGTTATCCAGTTCGAAGTTCTTCAACAGCATTTTGGTGTGGAACAGGTTCTCCTGGTACACGTTCACGTCGGTCATCTGATACGCGTCGCGGGTGTCTTCGGAAAGGTAGTTCTGGATCGAGTTGATCTCGTGGTCGATGAAGTGCTTCTTGCCTTCGACGTCACGAGTGAAACCGCGCACGCGATAATCCACGGTCACAATGTCCGAATCGAACTGGTGAATCAGGAAGTTGAGCGCTTTAAGCGGTGAAATGACACCACAGGTCGACACGTCAATGTCCACACGGAAAGTTGCAATACCGTCCACCGGATGGATTTCCGGATAGGTATGCACCGTGATATGGCTCTTGTCGAGGTGGGCCAGGATAATTTCGGGCAGCGGGCCCGGCGATTCTTCGATCTGGCTGTCGGTCGGGGTCACCGGCTCTTCAGAGATCAGAATCGTGACGCTGGCGCCCTGCGGATCGTAATCCTGACTGGCGATGTTCAGGATGTTGGCACCAATGATATCGACAACTTCTGTGAGAATCTGCGTCAGGCGTTTCGCGTTGTACTCTTCATTGATGTACTCGACGTAAGCCTGCTGGTCTTGCGGAGTTTCCGCATAGCAGATGTCATAGATGTTGAAGCTCAAGGTCTTTGTCAGGTTATTGAACCCGTGGAGCTTGAGTTTGCTTTTCACCGTTAAAAACTCTCTATGTATTGCGGCCCGGCCGCGTGATCAAGCATGCCCGTCAGATGCGAACGACGCACCTGCGTAGGACGGTTAACACCTCTTCGCGATGGCGATTTTGGTTGTCTGTCCGGGTGCGAGGTCTGTTGGTTGACCGACCACTACCCTGAAAAAAGTGGCGCATTATGCAGACGTCAGCGTGGGATCGCCAGAGTCTGCACTGCTTTTATGATAGTTGAATGTCGATTCAACCGAGTTCGACGATTTCGTAGTCGTGGGTAATCTCGACACCGCCCGCGCCGAGCATGATCGACGCCGAGCAGTACTTCTCGGCGGACAGCTCGATGGCACGCTTGACCTGGGCTTCTTTCAGCCCCCGCCCCTTGACCACGAAGTGCATATGAATTTTGGTGAAGACCTTGGGATCTTCAGTCGCGCGCTCGGCTTCCAGGAAGGCTTCGCAGCTCTCGACGGCCTGACGGGACTTTTTGAGGATGCTGACCACGTCGAAATTGCTGCAACCGCCAACGCCCAGCAAGAGCATTTCCATGGGCCGCACACCCAGGTTACGACCGCCGGACTCGGGTGGACCGTCCATGACCACGACATGACCGCTGCCGGATTCACCGAGGAACATGGCTTCGCCAGCCCATTGGATGCGTGCCTTCATCGCCAAGACTCCACTGTATAAAAAAGGGTCGCCAGCTTAGCACAGGGACTTGGGTTGACCGGTCCTAAGACATATCCGTCCGAGCTGTAAGGTAAATGCTCGAATGTTGCGGGACGTGTCTGGTAAGCTGACGCCAATCCGCTGGCGCATAGCCAGCTTCGCGGCGAACCGTCCTCCATCGTTCGCCAACAACTACAAAAAATATCAAATACACCGTGCAGTCTTTTCGGGATACAACCATGGTTGCTATTGCCCCACCACCCAAAATCAAAAATCTCGACAAACTGCTGATGCATTGCCAGCGCCGCCGTTATGCGGCCAAGAGCAACATCATCAGTGAGGGCGACCGCTCGGAAACGCTGTTCTTCATTATCAAGGGTTCCGTCACCATCCTCATCGAAGACGATGACGGTCGTGAAATGGTCATCGCCTACCTGAACTCCGGGGATTTCTTCGGCGAACTGGGCCTGTTTGAGCAGGCAGGTCACGAGCAGCAGCGCAGCGCCGGAGTTCGGGCGAAGATCGAGTCCGAGGTCGCAGAAATCAGCTACACGAAATTTCGCGAACTGTCCCTGCTAGACCCTGAGATTCTTTACGTACTCAGCGGACAAATCGCACAACGCCTGCGCAACACAACGCGCAAGGTCGGTGACCTGGCATTCTTCGACGTCACTGGACGTGTCGCTCGCTGCCTGCTGGAGTTGTGCAAACAGCCGGACGCCATGACGCACCCCGATGGCATGCAGATCAAGGTGACGCGTCAGGAAATCGGACGGATTGTCGGCTGTTCGCGGGAAATGGTCGGCCGGGTACTCAAGGATCTGGAAGAGCGCAACCTGGTGGACGTTAAAGGCAAGACCATGGTGGTCTTCGGCACGCGTTAAATCTCGAACATCCGCGCCAGCAACTGCCGGTACAACGCATCGAGCCGCTCAAGTGCATCCGGGGCGCTGAATTTTTCATGCAGGGCGATGTGGCTCTCGGCGCGAACCCGCTGCTCAAGACCGCAGGCCTCATTGAAGCGATTGACTGCCGCAACCATCGACTCGCGCTCGTTCTCCAGCAACATGGCACCGTGGACCAATCCCACCGGCCGCGTGCCACCCTTGCTTTGACGCCAGCGCTGAGCGGTGCCGACCATTTTGCGTCCGTCGAGGTTGACGTTGAAACGGCCATCGCAGAATGCGCCATCGATTTCACCCAGCGACGAAACGCCGCCCTGTTCATCGAGCAACTGACAGATCGGATCACAGAGTCGGCGGTAGGCGCTTTCGATGCGGTTCTGATCGCCCTCGCTGCGTGGGGGGGCGTAGACCAGTGCGATGTTAAGGGTTGAGGGGGATTGCGGAACCGGCTCTCCGCCGGTTTCTCGCAGCAGTACCGGCCAACCGGCGGCCGCGGACACTTCGCAAGCGGCTTCGAAACCGGGTAGGCGACTCAGTCGGCGCGGCATGACCAAGGCCCGGTCGCTGGGTTGCCAGAACAAGAGGCTGAACTCTGAGTCGCCCGTGCAGACGTGGGCCAATAAATCCTGTTCGGCCTGCAGGCCGGCTTCGACGCTGAGGTTGGTCGGCTGGGTCATGGACTATTCCGCAAGGTCTGAAATTTTTGAGGAATTCAAAGGCCTCTTCGCGAGCAAGCCCGCTCCCACATTGGTCCGCGTTCACTCAGACAATGCTGATCAACTATGGGAGCGAGCCTGGTTCGGGCGGCGTTCCGACGATGAGGCCGGCCCGGCACATCAACACTCAGTCAAGGGTAGAACCACTCACCACAACACCGCGCTCCGGGAAGAACAGGCGCTGCAACTCGGTGCCTGGGTTTTCAGCGCGCATGAACGCCTCACCCACCAGGAATGCGTACACGTCGCTGATTTCCATCAGCTCAACGTCGGCCCGATTGAGGATGCCACTTTCCGTGATCACCAGACGATCACGCGGAATACGCGGTAACAGGTCCAGCGTGGTTTCCAGATTGACGTCGAAGGTATGCAGGTTGCGGTTGTTAATGCCCACCAGTGGCGTATCGAGGGTTTTCAGTGCACGTTCCAGTTCGTCACCGTCGTGCACTTCCACCAACACGTCGAGGCCGACGCTCTTCGCCACTGCCGCCAGCTCGGCCATTTTCACGTCGTCCAGCGCAGACACGATCAACAGCACGCAGTCCGCACCCAACGCGCGGGCTTCGATGATCTGGTATGGATCGATCATGAAATCCTTGCGGATCACTGGCAGGTTGCAGGCAGCCCGCGCCTGCTGCAGGTATGCATCGGCACCCTGGAAGTAATCGATATCGGTCAGCACCGACAGGCACGTTGCGCCGCCCTTCTCGTAGCTTTTGGCGATGTCGGCAGGCACGAAATCTTCGCGGATCACACCTTTGCTCGGCGATGCTTTTTTGATTTCAGCAATCACCGCGGGCTCTTTCAGCTTGGCCTGAGCGATCAGTGCCTTGGCGAAACCACGGGGTGCATCGGCCGCCTTGGCCAGACTTTCCAGCTCGGCGAGACTCACACGAGCGCTGCGCTCGGCGACTTCTTCGACTTTACGCGCCAGAATGTTTTCCAGAACCGTCGGTACACTCATCCCTCATTCTCCACTCTGAATACCGCGGTAAATGCACCCAGCTCCTCAAGCTTTTCCCGAGCGAGGCCGGTGTGCAGCGCGTCGTGCGCCAGGGCAACGCCCTCTTTCAAACTGGTCGCCAGGTCGGCGGCGTACAACGCCGCACCGGCATTGAGCACGATCATTTCGGCGGCTTTCTGACCGTTCTCGGTCTTGCGCTTGCCGAGGGCATCGCGAATCAGCTCAAGCGAAGCCGCCGGGCTTTCTACCGCCAGACCGTGCAGGCTCTGGCTCTTCATGCCCAGGTCTTCAGGCTCGACCCAGTACTCGGTGACCTGATCATTCTTCAATTCCGCGACAAAGGTCGGCGCGGCCAGACTGAATTCGTCGAGGCCGTCCTTGGAATGCACCACCAACACATGCTTGCTGCCCATGCGCTGCAAGACTTCGGCCAACGGCCGGCACAACGCTTGGCTGAACACGCCGACAACTTGATGCTTCACGCCGGCCGGATTCGTAAGCGGGCCAAGCATGTTGAACAAGGTGCGCAGACCCAGCTCGCGGCGTGGGCCGGCGGCGTGTTTCATCGCGCTGTGGTGCGTCTGGGCAAACATGAAACCGATGCCGACGTTGTCGATGCAGCGCGCGACCTGGACTGGCGTCAGGTTCAGATAGATGCCGGCCGCTTCGAGCAGATCGGCGCTGCCGCTCTTGCCCGATACCGCGCGGTTACCATGCTTGGCGACCGTGCAACCGGCGGCGGCCACCACAAACGAGGACGCAGTAGAAACGTTGAAGATGTTCGCGCCGTCGCCGCCGGTACCGACCACGTCCACCACGCCATCAAGCGTTTTCAATTCGACCTTGTCTGCCAGCTCGCGCATGACCGACACCGCGCCGACTATCTCGTCGATGCTTTCGCTCTTCATGCGCATGGCCATCATGAACGCGCCTATCTGCGCATCGGTGCATTGCCCCGTCATGATCTCGCGCATGACATCGCGCATTTCTTCGGTGCTGAGGTCGAGCTGATCGACGATACGGCTCAGGGCTGTCTTGATATTCATGGAAAGTCCTTAGCGCGTGCCGCCGGTTTGTTTGAGGAAGTTGGCGAACAGCTCGTGGCCCTGCTCCGTGAGGATGGACTCGGGATGAAATTGCACGCCTTCGATGTTCAGCGTCTTGTGGCGCAGGCCCATGATTTCGTCGACGGTGCCGTCTTCGTGCTGAGTCCAGGCAGTCAGCTCCAGACAGTCCGGCAGAGTTTCGCGTTTTACGACCAACGAGTGATAGCGCGTAACCGTCAGCGGATGATTCAGACCTTCGAACACGCCTTTGTCTTCGTGGAAAACCGGGCTGGTCTTGCCGTGCATGACCTGGCGTGCGCGGACCACATCGCCGCCAAAGGCTTGGCCAATCGATTGGTGGCCCAGGCAGACGCCGAGAATCGGCAGCTTGCCGCCGAAGTGTTTGATCACGTCGATCGAGACGCCAGCTTCGTTCGGCGTGCACGGGCCGGGGGAAACGACAATCCGCTCGGGGTTGAGCGCTTCGATTTCGGCGATAGTGAGTTCATCGTTGCGCACGACTTTGACCTGGGAGCCAAGCTCACCGAGGTATTGCACAACGTTGTAAGTAAAAGAGTCGTAGTTATCGATCATCAGCAACATGGCGTTAAGAACCTCTTGAATTCACTGACTTCAGTTCAGCCTTCGGATGCGTTGCCCGCAGCGTCCTGCACTTTGTCGGTCGCTGGAATCGCGCCTCAAAGCGGTTTGTCGTGCGGGTAAAGAAGGCAAAGCGATGAAAATCCGGCCGGGCCGGCAGAAGGATTCAGGCGCGCCAACGCCAACGGGCGTGTGCCTTGATGACTTGATCCAGAAGTTTGCTGACGATCAACACGGGGAAGGTCTCATTTATGCGTCCGGGCACAGTAACTTAGCTGGGCAGAGCGTGCAATATGGGCGATTGAAGCGCGTCGGACATTGCAATGGGTTCGCGCCAAACGGCAACACGCTCTATAGTTTTTGGCACTGTCGTTTCACTCACTAAAACAATAACAAAACGGATCTGCCCATGCTCAGACAGAAACTGGCTGTACCGCTCGCCGGCTGCTTGCTCGCCATGGCCTGCACCGAGGCGATCGCGGCGCCCAACCCCTACTCGAACTTCATCGTATTTGGCGACAGCCTGAACGATGCCGGGCAGTTCACGGACATCGGCGGACCGTCAGGCTCGACCCTGCGGTTCACCAACCGCACCGGACCCCTTTATCGGGATGGCAGTGGTGAGGTGTTTTCCGCCAACTCGACGCAGCTGCTGGGTGGCCAACTCGGGTTTTCCGCGGATCAGACCGCAGCCTCTACATCGGCGGCGCGTGCCGGCCAGGGATTGCCGGACGGTAATAATTGGGCAGTGGGCGGCTACCGCACCGATCAGATCCTGACGTCGATCACCACCGCCTCCGCCACCGGTGAACGTGCGCGTCAGGGTTATCTGCCGAGCAATGGTTTTCGCGCCGATCCGAATGCTCTTTATTACTTGTCCGGGGGCGGCAACGATTTTCTTCAGGGACGCGTGCAAAGCGCCGTACAGGCCAACGCTGCGGCAGACCGACTGGCCAACAGCGTGCAAGTCTTGCAAACCGCCGGCGCCCGGTATGTGATGGTCTGGCTGTTACCGGATCTGGGCCTGACCCCGGCCATCAATGGCACGCCTCTGCAAGCCGGCACCTCACAGCTGAGTGCCGCCTTCAACCGGCAATTGGTCACTCGACTGGCAGGGATCGACGCCGAAATCATCCCACTCAACGTGCCGCTTCTGTTGCAGGAAACTTTTGCTGACCCGGCGCGATTTGGCCTGGCTACCGGCCAGAACCTGATCGGCACCTGCTTCAGCGGCAACGGCTGCGTGGAAAATCCGCTGTATGGCATCAACAGCGCCACGCCGGATCCGAGCAAGCTGGTCTACAACGATGCCGTGCATGCGACCGAATCCGGGCAGCGGCTGATTGCCGATTACGCCTATTCCTTACTGGCAGCGCCGTGGGAACTGACGCTCTTGCCGGAAATGGCCCACGCCACATTACGTGCGCATCAGGATGAATTGCGCAGCCAGTGGCAATCGGACTGGGAAGACTGGCAGGCCGTCGGTCAGTGGCGAGCGATTGTCGCCGGCGGCGGCCAGCACCTGGATGTGGACAGCCAAACCAGCGGCGCCAGCGCCGATGGCAGTGGTGCCAACGTGAACATCGGTGGCAGCTACCGTCTCAATGAGGCCTGGCGTGTGGGCGTTGCGGCGGGTTTCTATCGGCAGAATCTGGAAGCCGGCAGTAACGATTCGGACTACAAACTGAACAGCTATCTAGCCACCGCGTTTGCCCAGTTTCAACACAATCGCTGGTGGGCCGATGCCGCGTTGACCGGCGGAAAACTGGACTACGACAATCTCAAGCGCAAGTTTGACCTCGGCCCCGGTGAGGGTGCGGAAAAGGGTGACACCGACGGTCATCTCTGGGCGTTCAGCACGCGTCTGGGTTATGACATTGCACAGCCAGGCAGCGATTGGCATTTGTCGCCATTCATCAGCGCCGACTACGCCAAGGTGGAAGTTGACGGTTACTCGGAGAACAGTAACCGCTCCACAGCGTTGAGCTTCGATGATCAAAAGCGTGATTCAAAACGCTTGGGCGCGGGCCTGCAGGGCAAGTACCAGATCACCCCGCAGACGCAGGTGTTCGGCGAGTATGCCCACGAGCGTGAATATGAGGATGACACGCAGAAAGTGAACATCGCCCTCAATAGCCTGCCATCGCTCGACTTCAGACTGGACGGCTATGCGCCGCAGAGTCATCTGAATCGGGTGAGCCTGGGGATCAGCCACAAATTGACGGCCGATCTGGCGTTGCGCGGTGGTTATACGCTGCGCAAGGATGATGATTTCACCCAGCAGGGCATCAATGTCGGGGTTGCGCTGGACTTCTGAATCGCGGGCAATAAAAAACGCGGCGCCCTCACAGGCGCCGCGTTTTGTTGTGCCGTGCAAGTGGCTCAGCTATCCGGCGTTTGCTCGGCCAGCGCCACCGCACGGAACATCGCGCGGCGTTTGTTCAGGGTTTCTTCCCATTCCAGCGCCGGCACCGAGTCGGCGACGATGCCGCCACCGGCTTGTACGTGCAGTTCGCCGTTCTTGATCACCGCCGTGCGGATCGCAATCGCGGTGTCCATGTTGCCGTTCCAGGCGAAGTAACCGACAGCACCGCCATAGACGCCACGCTTGACCGGTTCCAGCTCGTCGATGATTTCCATCGCGCGGATTTTCGGTGCGCCGGACAACGTCCCCGCCGGCAGAATCGCCCGCAGGGCGTCCATCGCGGTCAGACCGGCTTTCAGTTGCCCAGTGACGTTGGAAACGATGTGCATCACGTTGGAATAACGTTCGATGACCATTTTCTCGGTGAGCTTCACCGAACCGATTTCCGAAACGCGACCGGTGTCATTGCGCCCAAGGTCGATGAGCATCAAGTGCTCGGCGATTTCCTTGTCGTCGGACAGCAGGTCTTTTTCCAGCGCCACGTCAGCTTCTTCGGTGGCCCCACGCGGACGGGTACCGGCAATCGGGCGCACGGTGATCAGGTTGTCCTCTACCCGCACCAGCACTTCCGGCGAACTGCCGACCACGTGGAAGTCGCCGAAGTTGAAGAAGTACATGTAAGGCGTCGGATTGAAGCAACGTAGCGCCCGGTACAGATCGATCGGGGCAGCTTTGAAATCAATCGACATACGCTGCGACGGCACGACTTGCATGCAGTCGCCAGCGAGGATGTATTCCTTGATGGTGTCGACGGCTTTTTCGTAATCGCTTTGCGTGAAGCTCGAACGGAACACCGGGTCAGCCGCTTGCTGCTTGCTGAAATCCAGGCCACGACGCGGGGTGATCGGCTGGCGCAGTTGCTCCAGCAGTTCTTCGAGGCGCGCCTGACCTTGCTCGAACGCATCGTCCTGCGACGGATCGGCGAGGACAATCGCGTGCATCTTGCCGGCGAGGTTGTCGAACACCACCACTGCGTCGGAGACCATCAGCAGAATGTCCGGCACGCCCAGCGGATCCGGGTTCGGGCATTTTCCCAGACGCTTTTCCACATAGCGCACGCAGTCATAACCGAAATAACCCACCAGACCGCCATTGAAGCGCGGCAGACCGGGGATGGTCGGCACGTTGTAACGGGCCTTGAACGCTTCGACAAACGCCAGCGGATCTTCGACGTCGTGGCTTTCGATCTCGACGCCGTCATGGGTCACGCTGACGTGATGGTCATGCACGCGCAGCACAGTGCGGCATGGCAGCCCGATGATCGAGTAACGGCCCCACTTCTCCCCGCCCTGTACCGATTCGAGCAGGTAGGAATTGGGCTTGTCAGCCAGTTTCAGGTAGATCGACAGCGGCGTGTCGAAGTCGGCCAGGGTTTCACAGGCAAGCGGGACGCGGTTGTAGCCGGCAGCGGCCAAACGCAGGAATTCTTCGCGGATCATGGGGTAGCCTCGTGGCTTGAGGTTGTAACAGTCAGGTATGCAAACGCGCCGGGATGCCGGCCAGGATCAAGTCAGGCGCGCCAACGCCAGCGGGCCAGGGCCTTGATGACTTTCATCCAGAGTTTGCGAGTGACCACCACGATGGCGTTTCCAGAATAGGGTTGAGCAGCGTCGGGCAACGTTATCCCAGAGGCCAGATCCAGGCAACCGGGAATTAATTTGCGCAAATCGTCGATCACCAGCGCCGGCGATTCTTCGGCGATCGGCCGGCCATGGTTGTAGCCATAACTGAGGGCCACGCATTTGACCCCCGCCGCTTTCGCCGCCAGCACATCGCTGCGCGAGTCGCCGACGAACAAGGATTGCGAGGCGGGAATATTGGCCATTTTCATCACGAAGAACAGCGCCGCCGGGTCAGGTTTTTTCTGTGGCAGGGTGTCGCCGCCGATGATCCACTTGAAGTAACGGCCGATCTTCATCTGATCCAGCAACGGCGCGACGAAGCGTTCCGGCTTGTTGGTGATCAGCGCCATCGCCACGCCCTGCTTGCTCAGCCACTTCAGGGTGTCGCGCACGCCGGGGTAGACGACAGTCAGGTTGTGATTTTCGCTGTAAGCCTCCATGAAGATGTCCAGTGCGGCTTCAGCTTCAACGTCGTCGACCGTGGAATGCTCGATTCCACCTGCCAATGCCCGACGAACCAGGACCGGTGCGCCGTTGCCGACCCACTCACGTACTGAATCGAGACCGGCGGGCGCACGGCCGAGTTTGAGCAGCATGTTATCCACAGCCGCCGCGAGGTCCGGGACCGAATCGATCAGTGTGCCATCCAGATCGAACATCACCAGCCGCGGCAAACGCCCAGGGAAGAGCTGCTCAAAGCCGCTCATGGGCGGGTCAGCGCCAGTTCGGAACGCATCTTTTCGATCACTTCCTGGTAGTTCGGCGCATTGAAAATCGCCGAGCCGGCGACAAAGGTGTCGGCGCCAGCAGCGGCGATTTCACGAATGTTGTTCACGTTCACGCCGCCGTCGATTTCCAGCCGAATGTCACGCCCGGAGGCATCGATCAAGGCCCGCGCTTCGCGCAGTTTATCGAGGGTGCCGGGGATGAACTTCTGCCCGCCGAAGCCAGGGTTGACGCTCATCAGCAGGATCATGTCGACCTTGTCCATCACGTACTTGAGCACGTCCAGCGGGGTCGCCGGGTTGAACACCAGGCCGGATTTGCAGCCGCCTTCGCGAATCAGTTGCAGGGAACGGTCGACGTGCTGCGTGGCTTCCGGGTGGAAGGTGATGTAGGTCGCGCCGGCTTCGATGAAGTCGCCGACTATACGGTCCACCGGGCTGACCATCAGATGGGCGTCGATGGGCGCGGTGACGCCATATTTGCGCAGCGCCGCGCAAACCATCGGGCCGATGGTCAGGTTCGGTACGTAATGGTTGTCCATGACATCGAAGTGCACGAAGTCGGCGCCGGCGGCCAGGACGTTGTCCACTTCCTCACCCAGGCGGGCGAAGTCGGCGGAGAGAATCGACGGAGCAATGACGAAGGGCTGCATGACGCACCTTTTTTGAACAGAATCACGATGGCGCGCATTGTATACCTCATGCTTTGGCGCGCGCACCGTGGCTAAGATGATTGGGCTGTTCTAGTACGCAGCCCGGTAGATCTTCTCGATATCCGCGGCGCTCAATTTGCGTGGATTGTTGCGCATCAGGCGCTCGATTCCCGCCGCCTCTGCTGCCATGGCCGGGATCGCTTCTTCGGGCACGTTGAAACTGCGCAGGCCGCGCGGGATTTCCACGGCGGCGCAGAGTGCGGTCATCGCTTCGACGGCTTTGTCGGCCGCTTCGTTGGCGCTCAGATGCGCGGTCTTCACGCCCATCGCTTCGGCAATGTCCTGCATGCGTTCGACGCAGGCCATTTTGTTCCAGGTCATCACGTAAGGCAGCAACAGCGCGTTGCTGACGCCGTGGGCAATGTTGAAGCGCCCGCCCAATGGGTACGCCAATGCATGCACCGCGCCGACCCCGGCATTGCCGAACGCCATGCCGGCCATCAGGCTCGCGGTGGCCATGTCTTCGCGCGCTTGCAGGTGGGAAGGATTGGCATAGGCCTTGGGCAGCGCATTGGCGATCAGTTTGATGGCGCCGATGGCCAGCGCGTCAGTGATCGGCGAGGCGTTGACCGACAGATACGATTCGATGGCGTGCACCAACGCGTCGACGCCACTCGCCGCCGTGACACTGCGCGGACAAGTCAGGGTCATTTGCGGGCTGACCAGTGCAACGTCCGGCAGCAGGTAGTCGCTGACGATGCCTTTCTTCAACTGCGCGACCTTGTCGGAGAGGATCGCCACGTTGGTGACTTCCGAACCGGTGCCGGCGGTGGTCGGGATGGCGATCAGCGGCGGGCCTTTGCGCGGCACCTGGTCGACGCCGAACAAGTCCTCCAGCGCGCCGTGGTAACCGGCGTACGCCGCGACACTTTTTGCGATGTCGATCGCACTGCCGCCGCCCAGCCCGATCAAACCGTCATGCCCGCCGTCGCGGTAAGCGCGCATGCAATCTTCGACAATGGCGATTTCCGGGTCAGGCAGGACGCGGTCGAAGATTTCGTAGCTGCGTCCACCCAACTGCGCCAGCGCCAGCTCGACCGTGCCGGATTTCACCAGTGCGGCATCGGTGACGATCAGCGGATTGTCGACGTCGAGGCGAGTGAGTTCAGCAGCGAGTTGCTCGATGGCAGCGGCGCCGGTGATCAGTTTGTGAGCGATTTTGAAAGAGGAAAGACTCATGGTGCGCAGCCTCTTATAGATAGGGGAGCTGGGCACAATAGTAGCTGGGGATTTCGGGTTGTCTTGTATTCAGGGGGTGAATGACTGTTGGCAGCCAACACCCGCTCCCACAATGGATCGAGTAATAGCTTCAGACCTGGGCGGTGCGCAGTTTTTCGCTGCGGCCGCGCAACCATTCCAGGGTCAGCAGCAGGACCACCGAAAAAGCGATCAGCAGCGTCGCAGCCGCGGCAATGGTCGGGCTGAGGTTTTCGCGGATACCGCTGAACATCTGCCGCGGCAACGTCGCTTGCTCGGGACCTGCGAGGAACAGCGTCACCACCACTTCATCGAACGACGTCGCAAAGGCGAACAGCGCCCCCGAGATGACACCCGGCGCGATCAGCGGCAAGGTCACGCGGCGGAACGCGGTCAACGGCGAAGCACCGAGACTGGCTGCCGCCCGCACCAGGTTATGGTTGAACCCCTGCAACGTCGCCGACACCGTGATAATCACGAACGGCACACCCAACACCGCATGCACCACGATCAGCGAGAAGAAACTGTTGCCCAGACCCAGCGGTGCAAAAAACAGATAACTCGCCACCCCGATGATCACCACCGGCACCACCATCGGCGAAATCACCAGCGCCATGACCAAGGCCTTGCCCGGGAAATCGCCACGGGTCAGGCCGATGGCCGCCAGCGTGCCGAAGATCATCGCCAGCACCGTCGCCGCCGGGGCGACAATGACGCTGTTCCTCAGCGCGCGCATCCATTCCGCCGAGGCGAAGAAATCCTGGTACCACTGCAGCGAAAAACCTTGCAGCGGGTACACCAGGAAACTGCCGGAGTTGAACGACAGCGGGATGATCACCAGCACCGGCAGAATCAGGAACAGCAGAATCAAGCCGCAGAGAATCCGCAAGCTGTAGAACCACACCCGTTCGATGGGCGACATATAAGGATTCAGCATTTCGATTCTCCCTTAGCTCAGGCGCAGACGACTGGCGCCCACCAGCCAGCTGTAGATCAAATAAAGCACCACGGTCGCCAACAGCAACAACCCACCGAGCGCGGTCGCCATACCCCAGTTGATGCTGGTGTTGGTGTAGAAGGCGACGAAGTAGCTGACCATTTGATCGTTCGGGCTACCCAGCAATGCCGGGGTGATGTAGTAGCCGATGGCGAGGATGAAGACCAACAGGCAACCGGCGCCAACACCGGCGTAGGTCTGCGGGAAGTACACCCGCCAGAAACTGGCGAACGGGTGGCAGCCGAGGGAGATCGCCGCGCGCATGTAAGTCGGCGAGATGCCTTTCATCACGCTGTAGATGGGTAGAATCATGAACGGCAGCAGGATATGCACCATCGAGATGTAAACCCCGGTGCGGTTGAACACCAGCTCCAGCGGCTTATCGATGATGCCCAATGCCATCAGGCCACTGTTGATCAGGCCACCCGATTGCAGCAACACGATCCACGCGGCGACGCGCACCAGAATCGAGGTCCAGAATGGCAGCAGGACCAGAATCATCAGCAGGTTGCTTTGCCGCGACGGCAGGTTGGCCAGCAGGTACGCCAACGGATATGCCAGCACCAGGCAGATCGCGGTAATGACGAAACCCATCCAGAACGTGCGGGCGAAGATGTCCAAGTAAATCGCCTGATCCGGCGTGGCCGGGGCGACTTCGCCGAGGTCGTCGATACGGTGATCAACCGACGCCAGCAAGTAATAAGGGGTGATGCTGCTGGTGTTGCGACGCACCGCTTGCCAATAGGCCGGGTCGCCCCAACGCTCGTCGAGACTTTCCAGTGCTTCTTTATAGGAGGACGGCTCGGTGGCGAACGGCAAGGCACGGGCGGTTTTGGTCAGCAGGCTGCGATAGCCGGCCAGTTCCATGTTCAAGCGCTTGGACAGATCGCCCAGGGTTTGATTTTTTCGCGCTTCGGCGAGGTCTTCGCTGGCCGCTTTGTAAACCGGCTCTGCGGGCAGGCCACGGCCGTCCCAACTGGCGATGGCCGCCACGGTGCGCGGCATGCCGCCGACCACTTCCGGGTTACCAACGCTTTTGTAGAGCAGCGCCACGATCGGCACCAGGAACACCAGCAGCAGGAAAATCACCAGTGGCGCAATCAAGGCTTGAGCCTTCCAGCGATTGATCCGCTCGGCATGCTTGAGCCGCTGCTTCAAGGTGGGATCAGTGCCCGCGTTCACGGGAATGGCGGTGGCCATGGCGTACTCCGGAAATCTTTGATCGTTACAGAGGCGGCGTACCGCCTCTGTTGTGTTGAAACACCACGCCTGAGGATGGGAAATTCTTTGTGGCGAGCGAGCTTGCTCGCGCTGGGCTGCGAAGCGGCCCCAAATTGGGTTGGCAGCGCCAATTTTGTGAGTGCTGCGCACTCAAGCGGGAGCAAGCTCCCTCGCCACAAAGACCCTCACCCAGTTGGCGCTTAGTTACTTCGCAGCCCAGGAATTGAAGCGCTGCTCCAGTTGCTCGCCGTTGTCAGCCCAGAAGCTGACGTCGATCTGCACCTGATTGGCGATGTTTTCCGGGGTGGTCGGCATGTCTTTCAAGACGTCTTTGTTCAGCAGCGGTACGGCCTGGGTATTGGCCGGACCGTAAGCAATGTTTTCCGAGTAGGTCTTCTGCTGCTGCGGCTGCACCGAGAAGGCGATGAATTTCTTCGCCGCTTCTGCGCGCTTAGGGTCCAGGCCACGAGGGATTGCCCACGCGTCGAAGTCGTAGATTCCGCCGTTCCATACCACTTTCAGGTTGCTTTCTTTCTGCACGGCAGCGATTCGGCCGTTGTAGGCCGAGCTCATGACCACGTCGCCGGAGGCGAGGTACTGCGGCGGTTGCGCGCCGGCTTCCCACCACTGGATGCTCGGCTTGAGTTCATCGAGTTTCTTGAACGCGCGATCCTGACCGTCTTTGCCGGCCAGCACTTTGTAGACGTCTTTGGGCGCGACGCCGTCGGCCATCAAGGCGAATTCCAGGGTGTACTTGGCGCCTTTACGCAGGCCGCGCTTGCCCGGGAATTGCTTGGTGTCCCAGAAATCGGCCCAACTGGTCGGTGCGGTTTTCAGCTTGTCGGCGTTATAGGCCAGCACGGTCGACCAGACGAAGAAACCCACGCCGCATGGCTGAATGGCTCCTTTGACGTAATCTTCAGTCTTGCCGAACAGTGCCGGGTCGAGTTGCTCGAACATGTCCTCGTCGCAACCACGGGACAGTTCTGGCGATTCAACTTCCACCAGGTCCCAGGAAACACTCTTGGTGTCGACCATGGCTTTGACCTTGGCCATCTCACCGTTGTATTCACCGGCGACGATTTTGCCGTTGCCCGCCGCTTCCCACGGTGCGTAGAAGGCTTTGACCTGCGCTGCCTTGTTCGCCCCACCAAAGGACACCACGGTCAGGTCCGGGCCCGCCGCCATTGCGTGTGCCGCGCCGATCATGCCGACAACCAGGGCGGTGAATTTCAGGGATCTCAACATTTATTGTTCTCTCCACGTGCAGGGTTGGTTGAAGCAGGGGGCGATTAATTCGCCTCTAAAAGCGGGTCGAGAGCGCGAACGTGTTCGACCTGCCAGCCAAGCGGTACCACGTCGCCGACGGCCAGCCCGGGATCGAGCTCGGCAATCGGCTGTTTCACAAAGAAGTCGGTCTTGCCGCAGACTTCCAGGCGAACCCGGACGTGATCGCCCAGATAGATGAATTCCGCCACCCTCCCTGAGAAGCGGTTGACGCAGGATTCGCTCGAGCCGTTGAGGCTGATGCGTTCCGGGCGAATCGACAGCGTGACGGGCTCGCCGGTCCGGCCGACGTTGACGGCCAGCGCTTCAACCTTTTCACCGCGAGCGAGCTCGACCACACAACGGTCGCCCGTGTGACTGTGCAAACGACCGTTGAGACGGTTGTTCTCGCCGATGAAGTTGGCAACGAAGGTGTTTTTCGGTTCTTCGTAAAGGCTGCGCGGTGGGGCGATCTGTTGGATCTCGCCTTGATGGAACACGGCGACGCGGTCGGACATGGTCAGGGCTTCACCCTGATCGTGCGTCACGTAGACCACGGTCACGCCGAGGCGCTGGTGCAGGTGTTTGATTTCCATCTGCATGTGTTCACGCAGTTGCTTGTCGAGTGCACCGAGCGGTTCGTCCATCAGCACCAGTTGCGGCTCGAACACCAGTGCCCGGGCCAGGGCCACGCGCTGTTGCTGGCCGCCGGACAATTGCGCCGGATAACGCTGGGCGAAGGTGTCTAGCTGAACCATGCTCAGGACTTTTTTCACCTTGTCGCTGACATCGCTTTTGTTCAGACCGCGCACGGTCAGCGGGAAGGCCAGGTTCTCGGCCACCGTCATGTGCGGGAACAACGCGTAGTTCTGGAACACCATGCCGATGTCGCGCTTGTGCGGCGGCACGTTGTTGATGGAACGCCCGGCCAGGAGAATTTCGCCGGCGGTGGGGGTTTCGAAACCGGCGAGCATCATCAGGCTGGTGGTCTTGCCGGAGCCGGACGGCCCGAGCAGGGTCAGAAATTCACCTTTGCGAATATCCAGGTTGAGGTCTTTGACGATCAGGTTCTCGCCGTCGTAGCTCTTCTGCACTCCACGAAAGCTGACCAGAATGTCACTGGCCCCTGCGCTTGAATCGACCTGGCTCATACCCACACCTTTGTTATTGATGACTGCTGTGGATTAAGCCTAGTGGACGCTGGAGAGCACGCAAATCGGGGCGCAGGAGAGAATCGCCTCAGCCGGATGGAAGGTTGGGGGTAGGGATTGCCCTACAAGGATGGCGTGAATGGACAAGGTCGCTGCGGACTTCGAGCTCCAGGCCGCAAGAACAAGCGAATGGGCTTGTCGCTATTGGACATGTCCACAATCCCAACCCCAAAGAAGATCCCCTGTAGGAGTGAGCCTGCTCGCGATGGCATTCAGTCAGTCAACACTTTAGCGACTGATCCACCGCCATCGCGAGCAGGCTCACTCCTACAGTTTTGATTGCGGCGTCCTTTAGAGCAGTTTGTGCTCCATCGCATATTTCACCAGCTCGGCCAGCGAGGTGATGTTGAGCTTTTGCATCAGCCGCGCCTTGTGGGTGCTGATGGTTTTGCTGCTCAACGCCAGTTGCTGGGCGATGTCATTGACGTTGGCGCCCTGGGCCAGGCGTTCGAACACCGAGAACTCCCGTTCCGACAGTAACGAATGCAACGGCCGCGAATCGGTCAGACCGACTTCGAAGACCATGCGATCAGCCAGGTCCGGGTCGATGTAGCGCCCACCCGCAGCAACCTTGCGAATCGCCGTCAGCAACAAGGCCGGATCGCTGTCTTTGGTCGCATAGCCCGCCGCGCCCACTTTCAACGCCCGGGCGGCCATCTGCGCTTCGTCGTGCATCGACAACACCAGGATCGCCGGCGGATTGTTCAACGCGCGAATGCGCGGGATCGCCTCCAGGCCATTCACGCCCGGCATCGAAATGTCCAGCAACACCACTTCGCAAGGAACATGCCGCAAGGTTTCGAGCAGTTGCTCCCCGTTGCTCGCCTCTCCCACTACCAGCAAATCCTTGGCGAGGCCGATCAACTGCTTGATGCCTTCGCGCACGATGGTGTGATCTTCGGCTACCAGTACACGGATCACGTTCTTCTCCAGATTCAGGATCTATCGCGAGCAGGCTCGTTCCAACAGGTACAGAGCACCTGTGGGAGCGAGCCTGCTCGCGATAGCGTCAGTACAGACAACACAAATGCATCAGGCTTCATCCACCGGCACCCGCACGCTCAACGTCGTGCCCTCCCCCGGCTCGCTCTCCAGCAGCAACTGCCCGCCCATGATCAACACCCGCTCGCGCATTCCCACCACCCCGAAGGATGTTGGCCTGCCCGCTGCCGGCACAAATCCTACGCCATCATCACTCACCGTCAGGCACAACTCGTCGCCTTCCAGCGTCAGCGTCAGTTCGACAGTATGCGCCTGGGCATGTCGCATGACATTGGTCAGCGCTTCCTGAAGGATGCGAAACAGGCCCACAGCCTTGGCATCGCTGAGCACCGGCAAATTCTCCGGCACCTGCACCAGACAAGGAATCTGCGTGCGTGCCTCAAAACGACGGGCCTGCCATTCGATGGCCGAGGCGATACCTGCATCGAGGATCGGCGGTCGCAGCGCGGTGGCCACATCGCGTACCAGCTGAAACAACTGAGCGATCAAGCGCTTCATACTGTTCAAACGTTCGTTCAGTCCGGGGTCAAGTTGTGCGTAAGCCAATTCGCACATGGACGTTTCCAGTTTCAACACCGTCAACATTTGCCCCAATTCGTCATGCACTTCGCGGGCAATGCGCGCCTTTTCCTCTCGCGCACGCTTTCCAGATGAGCCGACAGCTCGCGCAGTTGCTCGCGGGAGCTGGCCAGTTCCAGTTCAATACGTTTGCTTTCGCTGATGTCCCAGACAATGCCGTCCCAGACATAGGCGCCGTCGTCGAGCCGACGGGTAATCGCCTTGATCTCGGCCCAGCGTTGTTCGCCCTGACGCGTCAGGATCCGACCTTGCCACGACCAGTCGCTATCCGTATCCAGCGCGTGGTCCTGCGTCTGGTGATAACTGGCCTTGTCATCCGGATGCACCAGGCTGCGCAAGCCTTTGTCGCGATGGGCCAGGGTGGCCGGCGAGTAACCCACCAGACTCTCGCTGCCCTCACTGATGTAGGCAAAGTCGATCTGTCCTGTCACCGGCGCGCGCTCCAGGCGAAAGACCAGTCCCGGAACATTGGCGGCGATACCTTGCAGCCGCGCCTCGCTTTCCTGCAAAGCCGCCAGTGCGCGGCGGCGCTCGGTGACGTCGTTGAGGTAAACCACCAGGTATTCGCCATCGCGGAAGCGCAAAAAGCTCAGTGAAACGTCTGTTGGCAAAACGCTGCCGTCAGCGCGCAGGCAATTGGTTTCGAAACTTGGCGGGCCTTCTTCGCTGGCCCGCGCGCGTTTCCACAGGTTGAGCCAGCGGTCCATGTGCAGACCGGGTTCAAAATCGATCAGCGGCCGGTCGATGATGCCGCCGGGCGGATAACCCAGCATCGTTTCGGCGGCGCGATTGGCGTAGCGCACATGGCTGTCCCAGTTGACCCAGAGAATGCCAACCGTGCTTTGATCGATGGAAAACTGGGTGAGCCGCAGTGCTTCTTCGCTGGCAGCGCGCAATGCAATGTCTGCGCGCGCCATCAGTAATCGTTGTTCCAGACTGTGTTGCTGGCGGCGCTGCCAGAACACGATCGCCATGCTGCTCAACATCAGTACCGCCAACAGCAGACACAGGTTTTGCCAGAAACCCGGCGAGTCGGTCAGCCGCGGGTATTTGGGTTTCAGCCATTGATTGTGCAGTTGTTCCAGGTCCTTGGCCGGAATCGCCCGCAGCGCGCTTTCAACGATAGCGGCGAGTTCCGGCCAGTCCCGGCGCGTCGCTACACGCAGCAATTGCGGCAAACCGATGTCACCGACGACCACCAGCCCGGCAAACTCCGGCTCGACTGAAAGGCGCCCCAACTGGGCTTCATCGACCACGGCGTAGTTGGCCTGCTGACTCAACAATAAATGCAAGGCCTGACGCTCGATCGGCACGCCTTGCAAATTCAGGTGCGGATAATTGCTGCGCAAGTAATCGGCCGTGGCGCCGGGCATGCGTACGGCGACTCGGGTCTGGCTGTCGAGTTTTTCCAGCTCGACCGCGCCGCTGCCTTTTCGATCGCTGACCACCAGTTGCGGCACGCGCATGTACGGGTCGGAGAATTGCCACAGGCGCAGGCCTGCGGGGGTTTGGGTCAAGCCGGGCGCGAGGTCGATCTCGCCATCGAGAGCCGCTGCCTCCAGTTGTGCAAGATCGGGAAAGTTGCGCCAGCTCAACTCGACCTTGAGTGCCTGGGCCAGCCACTTCATCAGTTCGACGTTGACCCCGGACAGTCGCTGCAGGCGACGGTCGTATTGGGCGTAAGGCACTTGCAGGACAACGCCGACGCGCAATTGATCGCGCTGCGTCAGCCACTGTTGCTGGCTCGCCGTCAGTTGTGCGACATGAGTCGGTGGCGCGGACGCCGCCCAGCCCGTCAAGGGAAACAACAAACAGCCGATAACCCACAGGCAGCGAAAACGCATCATCGAAGTCTCATACACTGACAAACACTGACCAACCTATTAGGCTGCCGGAATAACTTCTGGCCTGGAATATCCGATGCCCCCTGTCTACCGCCTGGCACTGCCAGCATTGTGCCTGTCGTTGCTCCTGCCTTGCGCGTTTTCCGTCGCCGCCGCTGAAACTGCGCCGGCTGCCGTAGAACAACCTGTCGGCGAAAAAATGCCTGAGCGTCAGCCGTTGCCGGAGCGTAGTCAGGAAGAAGCGGCAGCGCTTGAGCGAAAACTTCCCGCTCAGGAACAACAACAGCTGCAGGCTGGCAACGACACGTTTCTGGCCTTGTGGAAACCGGCCAATACTGCCGAACCAAAAGGTGCGGTGATCATTGTCCCGGGCGCTGGCGAAACGGCTGACTGGCCGCAGGTTGTGGGTCCATTGCGGCAGAAGCTGCCGGACGCAAAATGGAGCAGCCTGAGTATCACCCTGCCCGACATGCAAAGCGATGTCATTGCACCGCGAGTGGTCGAGGTGCCGCCAACCATCAAGGCACCCGACGTCGGCAGCAAGGACTCGACGACTGCGGCGCCGATCGAACAGGCAGCCGGGGGCGAGGCGGAAATCGTCGACAAGGCTGTTGCCGAAACCGGTGAGGATCAATCGAAAGCCGATGCCGAGCGAATATTCGCACGCATCGATGCAGCGATTGCCTACGCCGAACAACAAAGTGTTCGCAGCATTGTGCTGCTGGGCCACGGGACCGGCGCTTACTGGGCGGCGCGTTTTCTGAACGAAAGACAGCCACCGCAGATCGAGAAGTTCACCATGGTCGCCGCGCAGACACCGACAGCGGCGAAACCGCCGCTGGTGGAACTGACGCCGACCCTGAAGCTGCCGACTGTGGATATCTTTTACAAGGACAAGCCGCTGGATCGCAGCCTGGCGCTGGAGCGGCTGCAAGCGAGCAAACGCCTGAAGACCGTTGCTTACAGCCAGGTTTCGCTCAAGGCGTTGCCGGGGGATGCCAAGGCCGAGCAAGAGCAACTGGTTCGTCGGGTGCGTGGTTGGTTGAATCCAAAGCCAGCGGCTAATTGATAAGCGAGCCTGCTAGCGCTAACGGAAACACATCAAACATGATGGTTGGCTGAGCCATCGCCATCGCTAGCAGGCTAGCTCCCACAGGGTCGTCAGCGTTCTTCGATGTTGTGTCAAACGCGAATCAATGTGGGAGCTAGCCTGCTAGCGATGGCGGCGTTGGCCACGCCCCAATCCTTAATCTTTAGCGAAAATCCCGCCGCTCCCGAATCAACGTATAAGCCGTATGCAACTCGCGCGTCTTGTCCGTCGCCTCACGCACCTGCATCGCCGTCGCGCCGCTGCCGGCGATCTTGTCCGGATGATGACGACTGAGCAGACGTCGATAAGCGCGCTTGATCTGCGCCGGTTCCGTGGTGGCGGTGACGCCGAGCAAACGCATGGCATCCTGATACGTCACCGCACTGATCACCAGCGGACGTTTCTGCGGTTCGTAGTCCTCCGCCAGCGCCTGCACCTGCTGCCGGGTCCAGCCCAGCCACTTGCCCCATTGGCGCACCAGTTCAACTTCACCCACACCGGCGCGACCGTCGGCCCAGACCATCCGCCAGCAGGCGCGCAACACGCCCTCGGCGGCATGCGGTTGCGTCCTCATGCGACGCAAATACCCGCTCAAGCGATCGTGCCCGGTCTTGCCACGATTAAACGCCGTAATCGCACGGCGTTGCGCCGACTCGGTCATCTCCAGCGAGCGCATCTCCTGACGCGCCTGCTGAATGTGCCCGTCCACTACCCGCCCATCGCACTTGGCGAGTCGTCCCAGCAGCACGAACAGCAGTTCATCGTTGCGAAGCATCGGCCGACCGCCGAGCCTTTCTCGCAAATGCCCCCAACTTTGCAGTTGCAGGCGCCGGTCCAGCGCCTGTCCCAGTAAAGCGCCAAGCATGGCCCCCGGAATACTGGCGATGACATACCCCAGTCCGGCTCCAATCAGAGTCCCTGGCCACAGCATCTCAGCGACTCGCTTCTATCAAGGCTTCAACTTCTGCGAGACGTTCGTGAGTGCCGACATCAACCCAATGCCCGTGAAGTCGCTCACCGGTGACCTGTCCTTCAGCCATGGCGGTGCGCAGCAGTGGCGCCAGCTTGAATGCACCGGCGGAACAACCGTCAAACAACTGCGGGTGCAATATGGCGATGCCGCTGTACGTGAGGGTGGGTGCTGACGGCTGAGCGTCGCGCACCTGCCCATCGACCAGGGTGAAATCGCCCGCCGGGTGATGCGCCGGGTTAGCGGCCAGCACCAGATGGGCCAGCCCGGCGATTGGCTGATGCAGCACGCTGAAGTCGTAATCGGTCCATATATCACCGTTGACCACCAGGAACGCGTCATCGCCCAGCAAAGGCAGGGCGCGAAAAATACCGCCGCCGGTTTCCAACGGCTCCCCTTCAGGCGAGTACTGGATTCGCACGCCGTACTGTGAACCGTCACCCAGGTAGTTTTCGATCTGCTGACCGAGCCATGCGTGGTTGATCACGATCTCGTTAAAGCCGGCCGCAGCGAGGGCTTTCAGGTGGTACTCGATCAACGGTACCCCGCCCGCGCGAACCAGCGGCTTTGGCGTGGTCAGCGTCAGCGGGCGCATGCGCTCGCCTTTGCCTGCGGCCAGAATCATCGCCTTCATGCTTGAGCTCCGGCGCGCAGGCTATCAAGCAACTCAGCCAATTCCGCCAGTTCAGGACGACGGGCCACCACCGCTTCTATATAAGCAAAGAACCGCGGCACGTCGGCCAGATAACGTGGCTTGCCGTCGCGGTGACAGATACGCGCGAAAATGCCGATGACTTTCAGGTGACGCTGCACCCCCATCAGATCGCTCGCACGGAGGAAATCCTGTAGGTCCGGCTGAACCGGGATGCCGAGTGCCCCGGCTTGTTGCCAGTAATTTTCCAGCCAACCAAGCACACGTTCCTCCGGCCAGCTGAGAAACGCGTCCTTGAACAGACACGTCACGTCGTAGGTCACCGGACCGTAAACGGCGTCCTGGAAATCCAGCACACCCGGGTTCGGCTCGCTGAGCATCAGGTTACGCGGCATGTAGTCGCGATGGACCAGCACCTTCGGCTGAGCCAGGGCACTGTCGATCAACAGGTCGCTGGCCCGTTGCCAGAGGGATTGCTGCGCTGCGTCAAATTCAACGCCCAGCTCGCGCTTCACGTACCACTCGGGAAACAATTCCAGCTCGCGGCGCAGCAAAGCAACGTCGTAGCTTGGCAATGGCGCAACCATCGGTAGTTGTTGAAAAGCCAACAGCGCCTGCAAGGCATCCTGGAACAAATGGTCGGCATTTTCGCTGTCGATCACGTCCAGATAGGTTTTGTTGCCCAGGTCATTGAGCAAAAGAAATCCTCGTTCGAGGTCCTCGGCGTAAATTTTCGGCACATTTATTCCGGATTTCGCCAGCAAAAAAGCGATGTCCACGAACGGTTTGCAGTTTTCCTGCGGTGGCGGAGCATCCATCACGACGAAACTACGGCCCTCGCCCTCCCAGCGAAAATAGCGCCGGAAGCTCGCGTCACTGCTGGCCGCAGTCAACGTGGCTGGGGGGACGGGGCCCCAATCCTGATCTGTAAAGAGGATTGCCAACTGCTCATCGAGCCAAACTTTCAGGTGTTGCAAACGTACATCTTGGTCAGGCATTGCAAGGGTCTCCGACGGCGCTAGCCGTCAAGCGGGTCATGCTTTATTATCCAGCATCTTTTTCAGACCATCGAGAGGCGTGCGGCCCACACCGCGGGCAGATGGCACGCAGGAAGCCCGGACTAATAAGATGGCATTGAAATCCCCCGCGTTTCGTAAAAAATTTCCGTTGTTGGTTACCGGCAGTCTGCTGGCCCTGCAACCTCTAGCCACTTCGTTCGTGGTCGCCGCGGAACAGTATGACTGCTCAGTCTCTGCTTCGGGTGCCTGGGACTGTGCGCCGAAATCTCCAGCCGCTGCGCTGCCACCGCGTCCCGTCCATGACGGCAGCGCGGTGAGCACGAGCGGCGAGACTCCGGCCGACGGCAGTTCCAGTCAAGACTCCGGCGACAAACCTGTGCTGGTCACCGAGGCAAACGGCCGCGGCCTGAAGTCACGTAGCGCAGACTACAGTCACCTCGACTGGGTTCCCCGCGAAAAGCTCACTGCAGCGCAATTGGCCGAAACCGGTCCTTACTGCTCTGGTTCCTATATCGAACCAACTCGTCCTGGCATGAGTGACAAGACGGATAAAAGTGATGCGCCTACCTTTGTCGGTGCCAAAGCGTCCCGCTACAAGCAGGATGAGCAGGTCGCCACACTGGCCGGTGACGTCGTTTTGCGTCAGGGCAGCATGCAGGCCGAAGCCGACGAAGCGAACCTCTACCAGGCCGAAAGCCGTGGCGAACTGAGCGGCAACGTACGCATTCGCGACAACGGTGCTCTGATCGTCGGCGACCATGCCGACGTGCAGCTAGACACCGGTGAAGCCAAGATCGACAACGCCGAATACGTGATGCACAAATCGCGTATTCGCGGCAGTGCGCTGTACGCCAAACGGGCCGAGAATGCGATCATCCGCCTCAAGGATGGTACGTACACCACGTGCGAACCGGACAGCAATGCCTGGCAGCTCAAGGGCAACAACATTACCTTGAACCCGGCCACCGGTTTCGGTACCGCGACCAACGTGACGCTGCGGGTCAAGGACATTCCGGTTCTGTACACGCCGTACATCTACTTCCCGATCGACGACCGTCGTCAGTCCGGTTTCCTGCCGCCGACCATCGGCACAGGCACCGACACCGGCTTCCTGCTCGTGACGCCTTACTACTTCAACCTAGCGCCGAACTACGACGCCACGTTGTACCCGCGTTATATGAGCAAGCGCGGCATGTTGCTGGAAGGCGAGTTCCGTTATCTGACCAAGTCCAGCGAAGGGCAATTCGGTGCGGCGTACCTCAACGACGACAACACCGATCGTAGCGACCAGACCGATTACGAAAAAACCCGCTACATGTACAACTGGCAGCACAAGGGCGGTCTCGACTCCCGAGTGTTCACCCAGGTTGACTACACCAAGATCAGCGATCCGTATTACTTCCAGGATCTGCAGACCGATCAGATTGGCATCAAAAGCGACGACTACGTCAACCAGCAGGGTTCTGTGAGCTACCGTGGCGACAGCTACACCGCTCGCATCAATGCTCAGGCTTACCAGCTGGCGACTGTTTCGAACATTACGCCGTATGACCGCTTGCCGCAGATCACCTTCAATGGTCAGCTGCCAGTGCATCCGAGCGGCCTGGACTTCGATTACGAAACAGAAATCGTGCGGTTTGATCGCGACCTTAAAGATGGCGACTTCTTCAATGAAGACGGCATCAATACCGGCCCGAGACTCGACCAGAACGTGTTCGGTCTGGCTCGCGCCAACGGTACTCGCCTCAATCTCAAACCAGGCATGAGCCTGCCAATGAGTGCGAGCTATGGGTACGTGACCCCATCGCTGAAGTATCAATACACTCAGTACGACCTGGATCTCGATGGCAAGGGCAAGTCTGACATCGCCGCTCAGGGTCCTGAAGGTGATCGACTCAACGGCACCTTCAGCAGCAATCAGAGCCGCGGCGTACCGATCGCCAGCATCGACAGCGGCCTTTACTTCGACCGTAAAACGTCGTGGTTTGGCAAGAACTACAACCAGACCCTCGAACCGCGGTTGTTCTACCTCTACGTCCCGGAGACCGATCAGGAAGATATTCCTGTGTTCGACACCAGTGAAGCCACTTTCAACTACAGCTCACTGTTCCGCGACAA
Source organism: Pseudomonas sp. Ant30-3 (assembly GCF_000690905.1). Lineage (GTDB taxonomy): Bacteria > Pseudomonadota > Gammaproteobacteria > Pseudomonadales > Pseudomonadaceae > Aquipseudomonas. Next base: position 36,985 of record NZ_JMCL01000034.1, read on the forward strand.
TCGCTTCTCCGGCGCTGACCGCGTAGGCGACGAGAACAAGCTGTCCCTGGGCGTAACCAGTCGCTGGATCGAAGACAACGGTTTCGAACGTCAGCGCATCGCCGTCGGTCAGGCCTTCTACTTCAAGGATCGCAAGGTTCAGCTGCCAGGTATCGACGCGAAAACCCGCGAAGATGCGCAGTCCAGCGTGTCGCCGTACGCACTCGAGTACGAATACCGCTGGAACCGCGATTGGCGCACCACGGCCGATTACAACTGGGATCCGGACAGCCGCAGCCCTCGCTCGGGTAGCGCGATGTTCCACTACCAGCCTGAAGACAACCCGAACAAGGTCATCAACGCCGGCTATCGCTATCGCAATGACCAGGTCCGTTATGACCAGAACACCGGTCGTTGGTCGGTGGGTGGTGGTGATTACGGCACGCCGGGCACTCCGGGTTACGTGAAGGACTACTACAAGATCCAGCAGCACGACTTCTCGGTCATCTGGCCGGTTGTGCCGCAATGGAACGTCATCAGCCGCTGGCAGTACGACTACAACCGCAACCGTACGCTGGAAGCCTTCGGCGGTTTCGAGTACGACAACTGCTGCTGGAAGTTGCGCGTGATCAACCGTTACTGGGTCGACTATGACGAAACCAGTCAAGACGCTCCGGAAAATGAGAAAGGCGACCATGGCGTCTTCCTTCAAATCGTCCTGAAAGGTCTCGGCGGCCTCACCGGCTCCAAGGTAGAGAGCTTCCTCGACAAAGGCATCCAAGGTTATCGTGAACGTGAAGACCAAGCTTTCTGATTGTCTGCGCCCGCTGATGCTGGGCGCGCTGTTCCTCGGTACTGCGGCAAATGCCGCGGTACAGTCCATCGATAAAGTGGTGGCCATTGTCGATAACGACGTGGTCATGCAGAGCCAACTGGACCAGCGTGTTCATGAAGTTCAGCAAACCATCGCCAAGCGTGGCGCTGCGGCGCCGCCTCCGGGCGTGCTGGATCAGCAGGTGCTGGAGCGTCTGATCGTCGAAAACCTGCAACTGCAGATCGGCGAACGCTCCGGTATCCGCATCACCGATGAAGAACTGAACCAGGCCGTCGGCACCATTGCCCAGCGCAATAACATGTCGATTGAACAATTCCGCTCTGCTCTGGCTCGCGATGGTCTGTCTTACGACGACGCTCGTGATCAGATCCGTCGTGAAATGATCATCAGCCGTGTGCGCCAGCGCCGTGTGGCCGAACGTATCCAGGTCTCTGAGCAGGAAGTGAAGAACTTCCTCGCTTCCGACCTTGGCAAAATGCAGCTGTCGGAAGAATTCCGTCTGGCCAACATCCTGATTCCTACGCCGGAAAGCGCCAACTCCGAAGCGATTCAGAATGCTGCCAAACAGGCTGACGCGGTGTACCAGCAGCTCAAGCAAGGCGCTGACTTCGGTCAGTTGGCCATTGCCAAGTCTGCCAGTGAAACTGCGCTGGAAGGCGGCGACATGGGCTGGCGTAAAGCCGGTCAATTGCCACCTCCGTTCGATCGCCTGCTCAGCACCATGGCAGTCGGCGATGTGACCCAGCCAACCCGCACGCCGGGGGGCTTCATTATTCTGAAGATCCTCGACAAGCGTGGCGGCGAAACCCAGGTGCGCGATGAAGTGCACGTGCGTCACATCCTGATCAAGCCAAGCGAGATCCGCAGCGAAGCCGAAACCAAGCGTTTGGCCGAAAAGCTCTATGACCGCATCGAGTCGGGCGAAGACTTCGGCGAACTGGCGAAAAACTTCTCGGAAGATCCGGGTTCTGCACTCAACGGCGGCGACCTCAACTGGATCGACCCGAATGCGCTGGTGCCGGAATTCCGCGAAGTGATGGCCAATACCCCGCAGGGTCAGTTGTCCAAGCCATTCCAGACCCAATATGGCTGGCACGTCCTGGAAGTCCTCGGCCGTCGCGCCACCGACAGCACCAGCCAGGCACGCGAGCAGCAAGCAATGACCGTACTGCGTAACCGCAAGTACGACGAAGAGTTGCAGAGCTGGCTGCGTCAGATCCGTGACGAAGCGTACGTAGAGATCAAACTCCCTGGTGCAGACCAGGCAGCGCAGTGAAACCGAAACGTTTCGCGCTGACACCCGGTGAACCGGCCGGCATAGGTCCAGACCTGTGCCTGCTGCTCGCCTCGCATACCCAGCCCCACCCCCTGATTGCCATTACCAGCCGCGACCTGCTCCTCGAGCGGGCCGCGCAGCTGGGTGTGGCGGTCGATTTGTTGCCGGTCACGCCGGATGCCTGGCCGGATACTCCCGCGCCAGCCAACAGCCTGTACGTCTGGGATACGCCGCTGAGTGCTCCGGTTCATGCCGGTCAACTTGATAAAGCCAATGCCGCTTTCGTTCTGGAAACTCTGACCCGAGCGGGCCAGGGCTGCCTGGACGGAGATTTTGCCGGCATGATCACCGCCCCGGTGCACAAGGGCGTGATCAACGAATCGGGTATCGCGTTTTCCGGGCACACGGAATTTCTCGCCGACCTGACCCACACCGCGCAAGTGGTGATGATGCTCGCGACGCGCGGTTTGCGTGTTGCGCTGGTCACCACCCACCTGCCCTTGCGCGAGATTGCCGATGCGATCACGCCCGAGCGGCTGGAGCGGGTCACGCGAATCCTGCACAGCGAACTGCAAGAAAAATTCGGCATCGCCCAACCGCGCATTCTGGTCTGCGGGCTCAACCCGCACGCCGGTGAAGGCGGTCACCTGGGCCATGAAGAAATCGACATCATCGAACCTATCTTAGAGCGCCTGCGCGGCGAAGGCATGGACCTTCGCGGTCCCCTGCCCGCCGACACTCTGTTTACCCCCAAATATCTGGAGCACTGCGACGCGGTGCTGGCGATGTACCACGACCAGGGCTTGCCCGTGCTGAAGTACAAAGGCTTCGGCGCGGCGGTCAACGTGACCCTCGGCTTGCCGATCATCCGCACCTCGGTCGACCACGGCACCGCCCTGGACCTGGCCGGCAGCGGCAGGATCGACACCGGCAGCCTGCAAGTCGCCCTGGAAACCGCCTACCAGATGGCCGAGACCCGTTTATGACCGAGCATTACCAACACAAGGCGCGCAAGCGTTTTGGCCAGAACTTCCTCCACGATGCCGGCGTTATCGACCGCATCCTGCGCGCCATCCGCGCCAAACCCGAAGACCGCCTGCTGGAAATCGGTCCGGGCCAGGGTGCACTGACCCAGGGCCTGCTCAACAGTGGCGGGCAGCTGGATGTCGTCGAGTTGGACAAGGACCTGATTCCGATCCTCAACCAGCAGTTTGCCGACAAGAGCAATTTCAACCTGCATCAGGGCGATGCGTTGAAGTTCGACTTCAATAGCCTCAATGCGGCACCGAACAGTCTGCGTGTGGTTGGTAACCTGCCGTATAACATTTCCACGCCGCTGATTTTTCACCTCTTGAACAACGCAGCGATCATTCGCGACATGCACTTCATGTTGCAAAAGGAAGTGGTCGAGCGTCTGGCGGCAGGTCCTGGTGGCGGTGATTGGGGCCGTCTGTCGATCATGGTTCAGTACCATTGCCGGGTCGAGCATCTGTTTAACGTCGGTCCGGGCGCTTTCAATCCGCCGCCGAAGGTCGATTCGGCCATCGTGCGCCTGGTTCCACACGACGTCTTGCCGCACCCGGCCAAGGATCACAAACTGCTGGAGCGGGTAGTCCGCGAAGCCTTCAACCAGCGCCGCAAGACCTTGCGCAACACCCTTAAATTGCTGCTGAGCAATGATGAGATCGAAGCCGCCGGTGTCGACGGCAGCCTGCGCCCCGAGCAACTTGATCTGGCCGCATTCGTGCGCCTGGCCGACAAGCTCAGCGAACAGGTCAAACCTGTCGGCGATTGACCGTCGATGAACGCTATCGGGTAGGACGTCAGTCTGGTTTACTACCCGATACTTGGCCTAGACTGAACCCATCAGCTACGCCCGCGTTCCGCTTCGTTTTTAAGGCCTTTTGCATGTCCGATTCTCGTTACCAGGTCGACGTCACCGTCGTCACCCGCTATCTGGCAGAACAATCGCAACCCGAACAAGAGCGCTTTGCGTTCGCCTACACCATCACAGTGGTCAACAACGGCCTCGTGCCAGCCAAGCTGCTGACACGGCACTGGGTGATCACCGACGGTGACGGACATGTCGAGGAGGTTCGCGGTGCGGGTGTGGTCGGTCAGCAACCGTTGATCGACCCGGGCAAAAGCCACACCTACAGCAGCGGCACGGTCATGACCTCCAAAGTCGGCACCATGCAGGGCACCTACGAGATGCTCGCCGATGATGGCGAACGTTTCGATGCCATCATTGCTCCTTTCCGACTGGCGGTGCCCGGAGCCCTGCACTGATGGCAACGTATGCCGTCGGCGACCTTCAGGGCTGTCTTGAACCCTTGAAGTGTCTGCTCAAGCAAGTTGCCTTCGACCCTGCCCGGGACAAACTGTGGCTGGTCGGCGATTTGGTTAACCGCGGTCCGCAGTCGCTGGAAACCCTGCGTTTCCTCTATAGCATTCGCGAATCGCTGGTGTGCGTGCTCGGCAATCATGACCTGCACTTGCTGGCCGCCGGCCACAACATCGAACGCCTGAAAAAAGCCGACACCCTTCGGGAAATTCTCGCAGCACCTGATCGCGCGGAACTGCTGGAGTGGGTCCGCCAGCAAAAGCTTGTGCATTACGACGAGGTGCGCAATATCGCCCTGGTGCATGCCGGCATCCCGCCGCAATGGTCCCTGCGCAAAGCCTTGAAATGCGCCGCCGAAGTAGAAGAAGCCTTGCGCGACGACAACCGTTTCGCACCCTATCTGGATGGCATGTACGGCAACGAGCCGTTGAAATGGGACAGTGACCTCAAAGGCGTGACACGTCTGCGGGTAATCACCAACTATTTCACCCGCATGCGTTTCTGCACCGCCGAGGGCAAGCTGGACCTCAAGAGCAAGGAAGGCCTCGACTCTGCTCCGCACGGTTACAAGCCATGGTTCCAACACAAGGAACGCAAGACCAGGGATACGAAGATCATCTTCGGTCACTGGGCTGCGCTGGAAGGCCAGTGCAATGAACCCGGCGTGTTTGCTCTCGACACCGGGTGCGTCTGGGGCGGTTCGTTGACCCTGATGAATGTTGACACCGGCGAACGCCTGCCTTGCAAATGCGACGAGCACGGTAACGCCCTGCCCCCAGACACCACCGCCCTATCCGAACAAACGCCAGCCAGCGCCCGGCGCTAGGCTGCGCTATCAGCCGTGCCACAGGAGCCCGCCATGAACGAATTCAAACGTATCCCCCCAGAGCAGGCGCAAGCCCTGCGTGAGCAAGGTGCCGTGGTCGTCGATGTCCGCGATCCAGCAACGTTCGCCGCGCTGCACATCAGCGGTTCGAAGCACCTGGACAACCATTCCCTGCACGCTTTCATTCAGGCTGCCGACCTCGACGCGCCGACTGTAGTGGTCTGCTATCACGGCAATTCCAGCCAGGGCGCTGCGGCTTACCTGATTAGCCAGGGCTTCTCCGACGTTTACAGCATGGACGGTGGATTTGAGCTGTGGCGCACGACTTATCCCGCAGAAACAGCCCAAGACACCGCCGAATAATTTTTTTACAGCGCTCAAGCCCCGGCCCCCGCGGGCTAGGGCGGTGGCAGACGAACGGTCTGCCACAACTAATTACGTATCTCGCCTTTACCTCCTGAATTCCCAACTATCCTTAAGCGCAGGCCATCCAAAACAGGGGAGAGCCGGTACACCGGCGCGCGGGTCATCGGGAGTAGCTTTCGGCGTTGCGCTGAAAGAGTTCTGGGGGGTAAACAGCGACCGCCTGTTCGGTTGCTGCCAGCATCGACTGAGTGATCCGGCGTCGGCTCCACGTATCGAGCGAGGTGACGTCATGAGTATCTTTAGCCACTTCCAACAACGCTTCGAGTCCACACGCCAGGAAGAACTCTCGCTGCAAGAGTATCTTGAGCTGTGCAAACAGGACCGCAGCGCCTACGTTTCCGCCGCCGAGCGTCTGCTGCTGGCCATCGGGGAACCGGAGCTGCTCGACACCTCGACCAACTCGAGGCTGTCGCGAATCTTCTCCAACAAGGTGATCCGTCGCTATCCGGCCTTTGAAGACTTCCATGGGATGGAAGAATGCATAGACCAGATCGTGTCGTATTTCCGCCACGCCGCGCAGGGCCTGGAGGAAAAGAAACAAATTCTCTACCTGCTGGGTCCCGTCGGTGGTGGTAAATCGTCGCTGGCCGAAAAGCTCAAACAACTGATCGAAAAAGTGCCCTTTTACGCGATAAAAGGCTCGCCGGTATTCGAATCGCCTCTGGGTCTGTTCAACGCCACTGAAGATGGCGCGATCCTTGAGGAAGACTTCGGCATTCCTCGGCGCTACCTCAATACCATCATGTCGCCATGGGCCACCAAACGCCTCGCCGAATTCGGCGGCGACATCAGCCAGTTCCGCGTAGTGAAGCTGTATCCGTCGATCCTCAACCAGATCGCCGTCGCCAAAACCGAACCCGGCGACGAAAACAACCAGGACATCTCGGCGCTGGTCGGCAAAGTCGACATCCGCAAACTTGAGGAATATCCGCAAAACGACGCCGACGCCTACAGCTACTCGGGCGCATTGTGCCGGGCCAACCAGGGTCTGATGGAATTCGTCGAAATGTTCAAGGCACCGATCAAGGTGCTGCACCCATTGCTGACCGCCACGCAGGAAGGCAACTACAACAGTACCGAAGGGCTGGGCGCCATTCCGTTTACAGGAATCCTGCTCGCTCACTCCAACGAATCGGAATGGCACACTTTCCGTAACAACAAGAACAACGAAGCGTTCATCGACCGGATCTACATCGTCAAGGTCCCTTATTGCCTAAGGGTCAGCGACGAGGTGAAGATCTACGACAAATTGTTGTTCAACAGCTCGCTGGCCAAGGCTCATTGCGCACCAGACACCTTGAAAATGCTCGCCCAGTTCACTGTGTTGTCTCGCCTCAAGGAGCCGGAGAATTCGAACATCTATTCCAAGATGCGCGTGTATGACGGCGAAAACCTCAAGGACACCGATCCGAAGGCCAAGTCGATACAGGAATACCGCGATAACGCCGGTGTCGACGAAGGCATGAACGGTCTCTCGACCCGGTTTGCGTTCAAGATCCTGTCGAAGGTCTTCAACTTCGATCCGCACGAAATCGCCGCCAACCCGGTGCACCTGCTTTATGTACTGGAACAGCAAATCGAGCAGGAACAGTTCCAGGCCGAAACCCGCGAACGGTATCTGCGCTTCCTCAAGGAATACCTGGCGCCGCGTTACATCGAGTTCATTGGCAAGGAAATTCAGACCGCCTACCTCGAGTCTTACAGCGAATACGGTCAGAACATCTTCGATCGCTACGTGCTGTATGCCGACTTCTGGATTCAGGACCAGGAATACCGCGACCCGGAAACAGGCGAAATCCTCAACCGCGTCGCGTTAAACGAAGAACTGGAAAAAATCGAGAAACCGGCCGGCATCAGCAATCCGAAGGATTTCCGCAACGAGATCGTCAACTTCGTCCTGCGCGCCCGGGCCAACAACAACGGCAAGAACCCAACCTGGCTCAGCTACGAAAAACTGCGGGTGGTCATCGAGAAGAAAATGTTCTCCAACACCGAAGACCTCCTGCCCGTCATCAGCTTCAACGCCAAAGCCAGCAAGGAGGATCAGCAGAAGCACAACGACTTCGTCACACGGATGGTGGAGCGCGGTTATACCGACAAACAGGTTCGGCTACTTTCCGAATGGTACCTACGGGTCCGTAAGTCGCAGTGAAACAGCTGAAAGCCACAAGCTAAAAGCTGCAATAGAAGCGTGTTAGCCCTGATGTTCGGGAATCTGCTCCTATTTGCAGCCTGCGGCTCACAACTTGAAGCTGCCCGGAGGGCCACCTATGAGCTATGTGATCGACCGACGTCTGAACGGCAAGAACAAGAGCACGGTGAACCGTCAGCGGTTTTTGCGGCGCTACCGTGATCACATCAAGAAGGCTGTCGAAGAGGCGGTCAGCCGGCGCTCCATTACCGACATGGAGCACGGCGAACAGATCAGCATTCCTGGCCGTGACATAGACGAGCCGGTGCTTCATCACGGTCGCGGCGGCAAGCAGACCGTCGTACACCCCGGCAATAAAGAGTTCACCAGCGGCGAGCACATCGCCCGTCCGCAGGGCGGTGCCGGCGGCAGAGGCCCAGGCAAGGCCGGCAATTCGGGTGAAGGGATGGACGAGTTCGTCTTCCAGATCACTCAGGAAGAATTTCTCGAATTCATGTTCGAGGACCTGGAATTGCCCAATCTGGTCAAGCGCAACCTGACCGGTATCGATACCTTCAAGACCGTGCGCGCAGGCATCAGCAATGAAGGCAACCCGTCGCGGATCAACATCATCCGCACCTTGCGCTCGGCCCATGCGCGGCGAATCGCCCTGTCCGGCAGCAGTCGCGCGAAACTGCGCGAAGCCAAGGAAGAATTGCTGCGACTCAAGCGCGATGAGCCGGATAACTTCGGTGACATCCAGGACATCGAGGCCGAGATCGAAAAACTCAGTGCGCGAATCCACCGCGTGCCATTTCTCGACACCTTCGATCTCAAGTACAACCTGCTGATCAAACAGCCCAATCCAAGCTCGAAAGCGGTGATGTTCTGCCTGATGGACGTTTCCGGCTCCATGACGCAGGCGACCAAAGACATCGCCAAACGCTTCTTTATCCTGTTGTATCTGTTCCTCAAGCGTAACTACGACAAAATCGATGTCGTCTTCATCCGCCATCACACCAGTGCCCGCGAAGTCGATGAAGAGGAGTTTTTCTATTCCCGTGAAACCGGCGGGACCATCGTTTCCAGCGCACTGAAACTGATGCAGGAGATCATGGCCGAGCGATACCCAAGCAACGAGTGGAACATCTACGCCGCGCAGGCCTCGGACGGCGACAACTGGAACGATGATTCACCTATTTGCCGCGACATCCTGATCAACCAGATCATGCCGTTTGTGCAGTACTACACTTACGTCGAGATCACTCCGCGCGAACATCAGGCGCTTTGGTTCGAATACGAACGCATCGCTGACGCTTTTTCTGACACTTTTGCCCAGCAACAACTGGTCTCGGCCGGGGATATCTATCCGGTCTTCCGTGAACTCTTCCAGCGCAGGTTAGTGACATGACCGCCAAAGAGCAGAAGCGCCAACCCATTTCCACCGGCTCCGAGTGGACGTTCGAGCTGATTCAGGCCTACGACCGCGAAATCAGTCGTATTGCCGCTCGCTACGCGCTCGATACCTATCCGAACCAGATCGAAGTGATCACTGCCGAGCAAATGATGGATGCTTACGCCTCTGTCGGCATGCCGCTGGGCTATCACCATTGGTCCTACGGCAAACACTTCCTCAGTACCGAGAAATCCTACAGCCGGGGCCAGATGGGCCTGGCGTACGAGATCGTGATCAACTCGGACCCGTGCATCGCTTATCTGATGGAAGAAAACACCATCTGCATGCAGGCGCTGGTGGTGGCTCACGCCTGCTACGGGCACAACAGCTTCTTCAAGGGCAACTACCTCTTTCGCACCTGGACCGATGCCAGTTCGATCATTGATTACCTGGTGTTCGCCAAGCAGTACATCATGCAGTGCGAAGAGCGCCACGGCATCGACGCGGTCGAGGATCTGCTCGACTCGTGCCACGCGCTGATGAACTACGGCGTCGACCGCTATAAACGTCCTTATCCGATTTCGGCGGAAGAAGAGCGTCGCCGACAGAAGGATCGGGAAGAACACCTGCAAAAACAGATCAACGACCTGTGGCGCACGATTCCAAAGGGCGCCGACAAGTACAGCGACAAGGACAACGCGCGTTTCCCTGCCGAGCCGCAGGAAAACATCCTGTATTTCATCGAAAAGCATGCTCCATTGCTGGAGCCGTGGCAGCGGGAAATCGTACGGATCGTGCGCAAGATCGCGCAGTATTTCTACCCTCAGCGCCAGACCCAGGTGATGAATGAAGGCTGGGCGACGTTCTGGCATTACACGCTCATGAATGACCTGTATGACGAAGGGCTGGTCACTGACGGCTTCATGATGGAATTTCTGACCTCCCACACCAGTGTGGTTTACCAACCGGGTTTCGACAGCCCTTATTACAGTGGCATCAACCCATATACCTTGGGTTTCGCCATGTACCGCGATATTCGGCGCATGTGTGAAAACCCGACTGAGGAAGACCGCCGATGGTTCCCGGAACTGGCCGGCAGTGACTGGCTATCAAGCATCAAGTTCGCGATGAGCAGCTTCAAGGACGAGAGCTTTATCCTGCAATACCTGTCACCGCAGGTGATTCGCGACCTGAAACTGTTCAGCATTCTCGATGATGATCAGAAAGATGATCTGCTGGTCCCGGCCATCCATGACGAAGAGGGATACCGCACCATTCGCGAAACCCTCGCTGCTCAGTACAACCTGGGTAACCGCGAACCCAATGTGCAGATCTATAGCATCGACCGACGCGGCGACCGCTCGTTGACCCTGCGTCACCAGCAACATGACCGCAAGCCGCTGGGCGACTCCACCGATGAGGTGCTGAAACACCTTCACCGCCTGTGGGGCTTCGATATTCATCTGGAAACCTTGCAAGGCGATCAGGTCATGAAAACCCTGCATGTCCCTCCGCGAAGCGAACATGAAGGTGATTATGGCCGGCTGGATCTGGCCGTCATCCATCTTTGATCCTGTTTCGGCCTCCGGAAGTTCGACGCAACGGTTATTCTGTCGAGCTAACGGAGGTTTTTTATGCAGATTTATAAAGTCGGTGGAGCGGTTCGTGATCGCCTGCTGGGCAAACCCGTCACCGATATTGACTGGGTCGTGGTGGGCGCAACTGCCGAAGAAATGCTCGCAAAGGGTTTTCGTCCGGTGGGCGCCGACTTCCCCGTGTTCCTGCACCCTAAAAGCGGTGAGGAATACGCCCTCGCCCGCACTGAACGTAAAAGCGGTCGCGGTTACGGAGGCTTTACTTTCCACGCCAGCCCTGAAGTCACGCTCGAAGAAGACCTGATCCGCCGCGACCTGACGATCAATGCAATGGCTGAAGACGATCAGCAAAATATAACCGATCCCTACCATGGCCAACGAGATCTGGAAGCGCGCCTGCTGCGTCACGTATCGTCCGCGTTCGCCGAAGATCCCCTCCGGGTACTGCGCGTTGCCCGCTTTGCTGCGCGTTACGCAGCGCTCGGTTTTACTGTCGCACCCGAAACCATCGAGTTGATGCGCCAGCTCAGCGAATCGGGCGAACTGCAAGCGCTGACCGCAGAACGCAGCTGGAAGGAAATTTCCCGCGCGCTGCTGGAAGACCAGCCACAGGTTTTTATCGAGGTGTTGCGCGAATGCGGAGCGCTGAGAATATTGATGCCTGAAGTCGAAGCCTTATTCGGTGTCCCGCAACCTGAAGCTCATCACCCGGAAATTGATACCGGCGTGCATACATTGAGCGTGCTGGAGCAATCGGCGTTGCACAGACAGCCACTGACCGTGCGCTGGGCGTGCTTGCTGCATGATTTGGGGAAAGGCCTGACACCGGAAGAGGAATGGCCACGACACATTGCCCACGAGAACAAAGGCTTGAAGTTGATCAAAGCAGTCAACGAACGCTTCAAGGCGCCCAAGGATTGCCAGGAGTTGGCACTGTTGGTCGGCCAATATCACACGCACGGTCATCGTGCGCTGGAGCTCAAACCTTCCACCTTGCTGGAGTTGCTGCAGAGCTTTGACGTGTACCGCCGACCGCAGCGGTTCGAGGAGTTTATTGCTGCTTGCGAAATGGACGCACGCGGACGCAAAGGTCTGGAACAGCGTAGTTATCCACAGGCGGATTATCTACGCGGTGCGGCGACTGCGGCGCGCAGCGTTGCCGTGCAACCGTTGCTGGAGAAGGGTTTCAAAGGGCCGGAGCTGGGCGAAGCGATCAAGCGCGAGCGGCTCAAGGCGTTGAAGGTTTACAAAGAGGCGGCGTCTGCCTGAAGAGGTTCGCGGGCGAGTCGGACGGCCGAACCGCTCGCTCCTGCTCCGGGCGGCGATCCGACGCAGGTGGCTTGCGCCTCACAACAGATTCGAGGGTGTCAGCTGCTCACCGCGCCACTCGAATGCAACCGGCGCCAGCACCTGATCAATCTGCGCCTCGCGCCATAATTGCCCGAAGCTTTTGCCCACCCCCGGATGCAGCCGATCCGGCGCGATAAGCGACAACGGCCACAGCACGAAAGCATTTTTCAGAATCTCGGCCCGCGGCAGCACCAGGCCATCAAAATTGCCGACCAGCTCACCGAACAACAACACATCGATATCGAGCGGCAAACCCTTGCGGTCGGGCGCATAACGACCGTTATCCGCCTCGATAAACTTCAACCGGCGATCCAGCTCAACCAATGGCAGATCGGTGTAAGCCGACACCACGAAATTGAAGAAAGGACCGCTTTTGATGCCCACAGGCTGGCTCTCGAACACCGCTGAGCAGCGGATATCCACTAGGAAACCTGCAAGCGCCTCAAGGCCTGCCTGCAAATGGGTTTCGCGCTCGATATTGCTACCGAGCCCGAGGTAGACCTGGGTCAGCGACATCCGCGCTCGATCTCCACGCCGACTCCACCGGTGGCTGCCGGCACAGCGCCTGGCTTGGTCAGTTTCAAACGCATCCAGGTGATGTGGAATTCGCTCATCAGCACTTCAACCAAACGCTCGGCAAATGTCTCCACCAGCTGAAATTGCGCCTGTTCGGCAAACGCCTGGATGCGAGAGGAAACGCTCGCGTAATCGAGCGCCAAAGTCAGGTCATCTCCGGCAGCCGCCGGGCGATTATCCCAGGCGAAACTCAGATCAAGACGCAAGCACTGTCGGATGCCTCGCTCCCAGTCGTAGGCACCGATTACAGTGTCGACTTCCAGGCCCTCGATAAACACTCTGTCCAAGCACTTTTCTCCGCTGCACGACAAGGGCGCAATGCGCCGTTAGAATCAGGGCGTCCTTGCCCGGAATAGTTAGCATGTTTTGGTTACTGGCGACTCTCGCCTACCTGCTCGGCTCGCTGTCCTTCGCCATTTTGCTCAGTCGCCTGACCGGTAATCCCGATCCGCGAATGGGTGGGTCGGGCAACGCCGGTGCCACCAACATGTTGCGTCTGGCCGGCAGAAAACTTGCCGTCCTGACCCTGCTTGGCGACATCTGCAAAGGCCTGCTGCCGGTATTGATCGCAGAATTTGCAGGACTTTCGCTGCAAGAACAGGCCTGGATCGGCGTTTTCGCCGTCATCGGCCACCTGTTCCCGTTGTACTTTCGCTTCCGCGGCGGCAAAGGTGTCGCCACTGCTGCCGGCATGTTGCTGGGCCTGTATCCGCCCGCTGCACTGTTGGCCGTCTGCGCATGGCTATTGACGTTCTGGCTGACACGCACCAGCTCGCTCGCCGCCCTGATCGCCACACCGCTGACCCTGCCGTTGCTGGCCTGGCAGGAACCTGCGGCACTGCTGCCAATGAGCGCCCTCACCGGGCTGATCGTCTGGCGTCATCGCGGCAATCTACGCGACCTGTTTGCCGGGCGCGAACGGCATTTTTAATACCGCACGTGAGTGCCACTCATCTACAGCGCCGACAATTGTTCCATGGGCCAGCGGGCCTGCACGCTGATCGCCAGACTTTCATGCTGCCCGGCCTGTAAACGCTGACAACCGGCAAAAGCGATCATCGCGCCGTTATCGGTGCAGAACTCCGGACGCGCATAAAAAACATCGCCGCGCAGGTCACCGAGCATTTTCTCCAGCGAAGTGCGCAGTGCCTTATTGGCGCTGACGCCCCCAGCGATCACCAGACGCTTCATGCCAGCCTGTTTCAGGGCTCGCTTGCACTTGATGGTCAAAGTCTCCACCACGGCCTGCTGGAACGCCAGCGAGATGTCGCAACGGGCTTGCTCACTGTCGTCCCCGGCGCTCACGCATTGTTGCCAGGTGTTCAAAGCAAAGGTTTTCAAGCCGCTGAAGCTGAAAGCCAAGCCCGGGCGATCGCACATCGGACGCGGAAAGACGAAACGTCCTTCAACGCCCTGTGCCGCCAGACGGGCAATTTCCGGCCCGCCGGGATAATTGAGTCCCATCATCTTCGCCGTCTTGTCGAATGCTTCACCGGCCGCGTCGTCCAGGGTCTCCCCCAAAAGCGTGTATTGGCCAATTCCGTCGACTTGAACCAGCTGCGTATGACCACCCGAGACCAACAAAGCGACGAACGGGAATTCAGGCGGCTGCGACTCCAGCATCGGGGCCAGCAAATGCCCTTCCATATGATGCACGCCGAGCGCCGGAATGCCCCAGGCGAAGGCCAGCGCCTGCGCGCAGGAGGCGCCAACAAGCAGCGCGCCTACAAGTCCCGGACCCGCCGTGTAGGCAATGGCGTCAATCTCGGTAGGGACGCAGCCAGCTTCGGCGAGAACCTGCCGAATCAGGGGTAGCATGCGTTTGACGTGATCGCGCGAGGCCAGCTCCGGCACTACCCCGCCATAGGCGCGATGCAGGTCGATCTGGCTGAACAGCGCGTCGGCCAACAAGCCGCGTTCACTGTCGTACAATGCGACACCGGTTTCGTCGCAGGAAGTTTCTAAGCCCAGTACTAGCATGGGTTTGCGCCCTGTTTAGGCTGAATTCGAAGGCGCGCATAATAGTCGCCACAGGATGCGCCGACTAGCGGTTTTCGATCAGAGGCTTTGCATTCCGGTCAATGAGCGGTTAACATCCGCAACCCTTAAAAACCGACGTCTTCAAGTGCTCTTTTGCCGCGAGGATGTTGACCCCGGTAATGAATGAAGGTAGCTCTGGATGCCAGCCGTCAAAGTAAAAGAGAACGAACCCTTCGACGTAGCTCTGCGTCGTTTCAAGCGCTCCTGCGAAAAAGCCGGTGTACTGGCTGAAGTTCGTAGCCGCGAATTTTATGAGAAGCCAACTTCTGAGCGTAAGCGCAAAGCAGCAGCCGCTGTTAAGCGTCACGCCAAGAAAGTTCAGCGCGAACAGCGCCGCGCCGTTCGTCTGTACTAATACACAGCCGATCGTAGCAAGCTTCTGCCAAGCCCGGCCCTCAGCCGGGCTAATGGCATTTGCGGACAACGCTTAATGCTTCACCGTCAAAGCCGCACACGCGACCGAGACATACTGTTTTACAGCGTCAGACCTGGCTCTTTTGCCAGCGGTGCACGTCTCTTCTGACGAGCCTTCCAAGGCTACTGACGAGCACACCCACTGATTCCTCTTTACGACGATCAGCCCAAGGCACCTGCTCGCGTGCCCGCTTATGAGCTATCCGAGGCCAGCGACTGGCCGCAGCGGATTCGGCGACACACTTTCAAATAGTCGAATACTGATTGGTATTAACGTCAGTGGATTTTCGGCAGATACACTTCCCGACAGCGATAACGCAGACGACACTGGTCGAGCCGCATTTTTTGCGCGCCTATAAAACCGACCCGCGTTCGGCCGCCGTTCGTTACGGGTCCTGACAGCGCAGATGACGAGAACGCCATGGCCGGGCTAATTCCCCAGAGCTTCATTGACGACCTTCTGAACCGCACCGACATCGTCGATGTGGTCAGCTCGCGCCTGCAAATGAAAAAAGCCGGCAAGAACTACACCGCCTGCTGTCCGTTCCACAAAGAGAAAACTCCCTCCTTCAGCGTCAGCCCGGACAAGCAGTTCTATTATTGCTTTGGCTGCGGCGCTGGTGGTAACGCCCTCGGCTTCATGATGGACCACGACAATCTGGACTTCATCCAGGCTGTCGAAGAACTGGCCAAAGCCGCCGGCATGGAAATCCCCCGCGAAGAAAGCGGCCGCCCACACAAACCGCGGCAGCCCACCGATTCGCCGCTGTACCCTTTGCTCACTGCCGCGGCCGAATTTTACCGGCAAGCGCTGAAATCCCATCCGTCACGCAAAGCTGCCGTGGATTACCTGAAGGGCCGCGGCTTGACCGGCGAGATCGCCCGCGACTTCGGCCTCGGCTTCGCCCCGCCCGGCTGGGACAACCTGTTCAAGCATCTGAGCACCGACACCCTGCAGCAGAAAGCCATGGTCGATGCTGGCCTGTTGATCGAGAATGCCGAGACCGGCAAACGCTATGACCGCTTTCGCGATCGCGTGATGTTCCCGATCCGCGACAGCCGCGGGCGCATCATCGCGTTTGGCGGACGGGTACTGGGCGACGACAAACCGAAATACCTGAACTCACCGGAAACCCCGGTATTTCATAAAGGCCAGGAACTCTATGGCCTTTATGAGGCACGCAAGAACAATCGCAACCTCGACGAAATCATCGTCGTCGAAGGCTACATGGACGTAATCGCCCTGGCACAGCAGGGCCTGCGCAACGCCGTTGCGACATTGGGCACCGCCACCAGTGAAGAGCATTTGAAGCGACTGTTTCGCGTCGTGCCCAACGTGTTGTTTTGCTTTGATGGCGATCAGGCCGGCCGGAACGCTGCCTGGCGCGCGCTGGAAGCGACATTGCCCTGCCTGCAAGACGGGCGACGGGCGCGGTTTCTGTTTCTGCCCGAAGGCGAAGACCCGGATACCTTGGTCCGCTCCGAAGGCACTGACGCCTTCCGCGCCCGAATCAATCAGCACGCGCAGCCGCTGGCCGATTATTTCTTCCAGCAGCTGACCGAAGAATCGGACCCGCGCTCGCTCGAGGGCAAGGCCCACATGGCCACTCTCGCAGCACCGCTGATCGACAAAGTCCCGGGTGCGAACCTGCGGATTCTGATGCGCCAGCGCCTGACGGAGATCACCGGCCTGAGTGGCGATGCCGTCAGCCAGCTGGTGCAAAGCGCGCCCCAGGACGCACCGCCCGCCTACGATCCGGGCATCGATTACGACGCCATGCCGGATTACAGCGACTACCATCAGCCGCAGGCGCAGGACATGTACGCGCCGCAGCAGGAGTGGACGCCGAAGAAACCCGGTGCCGGCGGCAAGAAATGGGACAAGAAACCCTGGGACAAGAACGCCAAGCGCGGCGATCGCGACCAGCCCCGCGCACCTCGTACGCCGATAGCCGTGGAAGCCCCGACGCTGATCGCGTTGCGCACACTGATTCATCATCCCGACCTGGCTGGCAGAGTAGAAACCGCCAACCATTTCGCCAATGAAAGCAACACTTACGCTCAGTTACTGGTCGCCCTGATCGAGGCCGTGCAAAAAAATCCTAAGCTAAACTCAATTCAGCTGATGGCCCGGTGGCACGGGACCGAACAGGGACGTTTGCTGCGGGCTTTGGCGGAAAAGGAATGGCTGATTGATGGCGACAACCTTGAACAACAGTTTTTAGACACCATTACTAGGTTATCCGCGGCTCAACACACAGACAGCCTGGAAGCATTAATCAGAAAAGCCAGGCAGCCTGGATTGACTGCAGAGGAAGCAAATCAGATCGCAAATCAGATGCGCGACCTATTAAAACGCAATATGGCTGTATCAAACCCGACCTCAACTGGCGCGTGAGGTCATAGCTCAGGTATAATCCTCGGCTTGTTTTTTGCCCGCCAAGACCTTCAGTGGATAGGGTGTTATGTCCGGAAAAGCGCAACAGCAGTCTCGTATCAAAGAGTTGATCACACTTGGTCGTGAGCAGGGTTACCTGACTTACGCGGAGGTCAACGACCACCTGCCGGAGGATATTTCAGATCCGGAACAGGTGGAAGACATCATCCGCATGATCAACGACATGGGGATCAACGTATTCGAGGTTGCGCCAGATAAGGATTCCCTTATGCTGGCCGACGCCGATACCGACGAAGCCGCGGCCGAAGAGGCAGCAGCAGCGTTGGCAGCGGTCGAGACCGACATTGGTCGCACTACCGACCCGGTGCGCATGTATATGCGCGAAATGGGTACGGTAGAGCTCCTCACACGTGAAGGCGAAATTGAAATCGCCAAGCGTATTGAAGAGGGCATCCGTGAAGTGATGGGCGCAATCGCGCACTTCCCTGGCACGGTTGACCATATTCTCTCCGAATACACTCGCGTCACCACCGAAGGTGGCCGCCTGTCCGACGTCCTGAGCGGTTATATCGACCCGGACGACGGCATCGCACCGCCTGCTGCAGAAGTGCCGCCGCCAGTCGACCCGAAAGCCGTGAAAGCCGACGACGACACCGACGACGACGAAACTGCTACCGATGACGAAGAAGAAGTCGAAAGCGGACCCGATCCGGTCATCGCAGCACAGCGTTTTGGCGCTGTCTCCGACCAGATGGAAATCACCCGCAAGGCGCTGAAAAAGCATGGTCGTGGCAACAAGCTGGCAATCGCCGAGCTGTTGGCCCTGGCTGAGCTGTTCATGCCGATCAAGCTGGTGCCGAAGCAATTCGAAGGCCTGGTCGAGCGTGTCCGCAGTGCCCTGGATCGTCTGCGTCAGCAAGAGCGCGCGATCATGCAACTTTGCGTTCGTGATGCCCGCATGCCGCGTGCCGACTTCCTGCGCCAGTTCCCGGGCAACGAAGTAGACGTTACGTGGACTGATGCGCTGGCCAAAGGCAAAAGCAAATACGCTGAAGCCATTGGTCGCCTGCAGCCGGACATCATTCGTTGCCAGCAGAAGCTGACTGCGCTTGAAACCGAAACCGGTTTGACGATTGCAGAGATCAAGGACATCAACCGTCGCATGTCGATCGGCGAGGCCAAGGCCCGCCGCGCGAAGAAAGAGATGGTTGAAGCCAACTTGCGTCTGGTGATCTCGATCGCCAAGAAGTACACCAACCGTGGTTTGCAATTCCTCGATCTGATTCAGGAAGGCAACATCGGTTTGATGAAAGCGGTAGACAAGTTTGAATACCGCCGCGGCTACAAATTCTCGACTTATGCCACCTGGTGGATCCGTCAGGCGATCACTCGCTCGATCGCCGACCAGGCCCGCACCATCCGTATTCCGGTGCACATGATCGAGACGATCAACAAGCTCAACCGTATTTCCCGGCAGATGTTGCAGGAGATGGGTCGCGAACCGACTCCGGAAGAGCTGGGCGAACGCATGGAAATGCCTGAGGACAAAATCCGCAAGGTGTTGAAGATCGCTAAAGAGCCGATCTCCATGGAAACCCCGATCGGTGATGACGAAGACTCCCATCTGGGTGACTTCATCGAAGACTCGACGATGCAGTCGCCAATCGATGTCGCCACTGTTGAGAGCCTTAAAGAAGCGACTCGCGAAGTGCTGTCCGGCCTCACTGCCCGTGAAGCCAAGGTACTGCGCATGCGTTTCGGCATCGACATGAATACCGACCACACCCTTGAAGAGGTTGGTAAGCAGTTCGACGTTACCCGTGAGCGGATTCGTCAGATCGAAGCCAAGGCGTTGCGCAAGCTGCGCCACCCGACGAGAAGCGAGCATCTGCGCTCCTTCCTCGACGAGTGATCAAAAAACCCCCGGCCCAAACCGGGGGTTTTGCTTTTCAAAGATTAAATGCCCCCCGCTCCACCCCCTCCTGATTGCCCGTCTACACTCGAAGCATTCCCCCGCGCCGTAACGAGACCGTTATGCCCAGAGTGCCGACCGTGCTTGTTTTGCTGTCGATGATGACCTGGACCGCAACGGCTGACGCACTGACCCTGACGGACGAAGAACGTCGCTGGCTGGCAGCTCACCCGGATTTGCGACTGGGTGTTGACGCATCCTGGCCACCTTTCGAATTTCGCGATGAACAGGGTCTTTACCAAGGCCTCGCGGCGGATTACATCAACCAGATTCGTCAGCGCTTGGCTGTCAAGCTCACACCTATCGAGCCGGTTAGCTGGACTGTCGTGTTGCAACAGGCCAAAGAGGGCAAAATAGACCTGTTGCCCGGCGTCATGTCGACGCCCGAACGCCAGAGTTTCTTGTCGTTTACCCGGCCTTATCTGGATTTTCCGATCGTCATTCTTGCCCACGTTGGCGGTCCGCAGCCGCGCAAACTGGAGGATCTGTACGGTCTGAAAATTGCCGTTGTTAACAATTACGCGCCCCACGAACTGCTACGAACGCATCACCCCGACTTGAACCTGGTGGCTATGCCCAACGTCAGCTCGGCTTTGCAGGCACTGGCCACGGACGAAGTGGACGCAGTGGTCGGCGATCTCGCCTCCAGCGTCTGGAGTCTGCGCCAGCTAAAGCTCGACGGGTTGTACGTCAGCGGCGAAACACCGTATCGCTATCAACTGGCAATGGGTGTCCCTCGGAAGAACAAGATACTGGTCGGCATTCTGGACAAAGTGCTGGCAGACATGACACCCGCTGAAATTAGCGCCATTCAGGAACACTGGGTTGGTAACGTACTTGATCATCGGAGGTTCTGGTCGGACTTGCTTGTCTACGGAGTACCGGGGCTGCTCATACTGATCACGATGCTGGCAGTAGTTATTCGTATCAACCGCCGGTTGTCCTCGGAAATCGCTCGGCGCGTGGATCTGGAGCAAGAACTTCGCAGCAGCGAATATCACTATCGCGGATTGGTAGAGAGTCTTTCCGCGATTGCCTGGGAAGCGCGAATCACCGACTTCACCTACAGCTATGTGTCGCCGCACGCAGAACAACTGCTGGGCTACCCGCTGTCTCACTGGCTGATTCCAGGCTTCTGGCGCAACATCATTCACCCTGCTGACCTTACCCGCGCGCAGAGTTTCTGTGATCGCGAGGTACTGGCCGGTCGCGACCATTCGCTCGATTACCGGGTGATCACTGCGGATGGCCGTTGCCTGTGGGTGCGTGACATCGTCAGCCTGATCGAGCATGGGCATGAACCGGTGATGCGCGGGCTGATGATCGACATCAGCGAAGCCAAACGCACGGAAGAGGCATTGCGGCTATCCGAGCAGAAATTTGCCTCGGTCTTCCAGCAGTGCCCGGACATCCTGGTGATTGCGCGACTCTGCGACGGTTGCCTGATGGAGGTCAACGAAGCGTTCGAAGAGCAGATCGGCCTCAGTGCCGAGATAGTCGTCGGCCACACCGCCACCGATCTCAATATCTGGGGCGTACCCGGCGTCGGGCCGGGCCTGCTTCAACGCTTGCAGGCCGGCAGTATTCGCAATCTGGAGATGCCCTTTCGCCGCAACAACGGCCAGTTGTTCACCGGCCTGATCTCCGCCGAACCGTTCGACCTCGACACGACGCCTGCCCTGGTCGTGGTGGTGCGAGACATCAGCCAGCTCAAGGAAACCCAGCAGCAACTGCAAACCTCCGAGGAAAAATTCGCCAAGGCTTTCCACGCCTCGCCCGACGGTTTGCTGCTGTCACGGCAGAGCGACGGTTTACTGCTGGAAGTGAATGAAGGGTTCAGCCGCCTCACCGGCTTCAACAGCGCCATGTCGGTGGATCGCTCGGCGCTGGAACTGGGAATCTGGGTCAACCTCAACGAACGCAAGCAGATGCTCGACCTGCTGCATCGGGACGGCTTCGTTCGCGACTTCACCTGCCACATTCGCCGCAGCGACGGGCAGATTCGTCTCTGCGAGGTATCCAGTCGTCCGCTGCCGATTGGCGACGACGACTGCATGCTGACCATCGCACGGGACATCACCGAACGACACTTGATGCAGGAAAAACTGCAACAAGCCGCGACCGTATTCGAGAGCACTGCCGAGGGCGTTCTGATCACCGATACTCAGCAGCACATCAGCGCGGTCAACCGTGCCTTCACGGAGATCACAGGCTACAGCGAATGCGAGGCGCTTGGGCACACGCCCCGCCTGCTCGCTTCAGGTTTGCATGACAGTGCTTTCTACGCAGCCATGTGGCATCAGCTGACGGCCGAAGGTCACTGGCAGGGTGAAATTTCCAACCGGCGCAAGAACGGCGAACTCTATCCGAGCTGGCTGACCATCAGCGCGGTGCGCAATCGAGACAAATTCATTACCCATTTTGTCGCGGTGTTTGCAGACATTTCCAGCCTCAAGCACGCGCAGGCCAAACTCGATTACCAGGCGCATCACGACCCGCTGACGGGGCTGCCAAACCGCACCCTGTTCGAGAGCCGACTGCAGACCGCTCTGACCCATCAGCAGGAAAACGGTGGCCAAGGCGCGGTGCTGTTCCTCGACCTGGATCGCTTCAAACACATCAACGATAGCCTCGGCCATCCGGTCGGCGATCTGCTGCTCAAAGGCATCGCGGTGCGCCTGAAGGACCAGTTGCGCGATATCGATACAGTCGCGCGATTGGGCGGCGATGAGTTCATCATTCTGCTGCCCGGCTTGCAGCAACCCAGCGATGCTGACCACATCGCGACCAAATTGCTCAATTGCTTCTGCGCGCCCTTCCAGGCCGGCGAACATGAGTTTTTCATCAGCGCCAGCATCGGCTCCAGCCTGTACCCCAAGGACGGCTGTGATGTCGCCACGCTGGTCAAGAACGCTGACGCGGCGATGTATCGCTCCAAAGCCAAAGGTCGCAACCGTGTCGAGAGCTACACGCGCGATCTCACGGCCCAGGCCAGCGAACGCGTGGCGCTGGAACATGAACTGCGACGGGCCATCGAGCGCAATGAATTGCTGTTGCACTATCAGCCAAAAATAAGCCTGGCCGACCACCGTCTGGTGGGTGCAGAGGCCTTGGTCCGCTGGCGGCATCCGACCCTCGGTGATGTACCGCCCGAGCACTTCATCCACCTGGCCGAAGAAAACGGCATGATTCTGCAGATCGGCGACTGGGTTCTCGAGACCGCTTGCCGGCAGATGTTCGAATGGAATTTACGCTACGAAAGCCTTGGGCCGCTGTCGGTCAACCTCGCCGGCGCGCAATTACGTCAGCCGAACCTGCTGGGGCGAATCGAACAACTGCTCAAGGACAACGGCCTTCAACCTGATTTGTTGCAACTGGAAATTACGGAAAACTTCATCATGAGCCAGGCCGAGGAAGCGCTGGCGGTGCTGCATCAGCTCAAACACCTCGGCGTGCAACTGGCGATCGACGACTTCGGCACAGGGTATTCGTCCCTGAGTTATCTCAAACGACTGCCGCTGGACATCCTCAAGATCGATCAGTCTTTCGTCCGCGGGTTGCCGGACGATCCCCACGATGCGGCGATCGTTCGCGCGATTATTGCGCTGGGCCGAAGCATGCAATTCACGGTGATCGCCGAGGGCGTCGAGACCCAGGCGCAGCAACAATTCCTCGCGGCACAGGGCTGTGAACAGATTCAGGGCTACATCGTCAGCGTGCCCTTGCCCGCCGAAGAATTCGCTGCGACGTTTCTTCGTACAAAGGTAATGGATTTTTCGGATAGCACAGCCGAGAAACCGTCGCTATAATCCGCGGCCTACTGAGGGCCTATAGCTCAGTTGGTTAGAGCAGAGGACTCATAATCCTTTGGTCCACGGTTCGAGTCCGTGTGGGCCCACCAAACAAGAAAGCCGCGCTAGATGCGCGGCTTTTTCGTGTCTGAAGATTGCTTCAGCCAAGCGCTCAGTTCGCGAAATTCTCGATCCTGACCTGCCCTTCGGGAAAGGTGGCAATGATCTCCAGTTCACCGCCCATAGCGCGGATGTAGTTTCGCAACGTGCTGATATACATGTCCGTGCGCCGCTCCATTCTGGAGATGGCTGCCTGGTTGACGTGCAACGTCTTCGCCAGCGTTTCCTGGCTCAACTCCTGCGCCTTACGCAGCTCATGCAGAGGCATTTCCGTCAAATGCTGCTGCAGTAACTGCCCTGCCTCGGCGCGAGACTCTGGAGTCATACGAGATTGAAGCTCTGCAAATTTTTTAGCCATCATTACGGCCCTCTTTAAGCAATAAAGCTAAATGCTCGTCATACAATTCTTCCGCAATCGGGACCTGTATCGCTGCTATGCGGATATCCCAGTCCCGGTCCGAACATTCCCAGCAAATCGACGCTGGCCGATACGGAGGCCTGCTCCTTCGCACTTAATGTCGTCCACCAATGACCAAATTCGTCCGTGTATTCGATCTCCCAGCTCATGCAATATGCCACCCAAGGAATATGATCTCAAGGGAATACTCTAGGACATCAGAACCGAGCGTACACCTTGTTCCTTCGATGAAAATGTTAGCGTCAATTTCTGATTGGGCATTTGACCCATCTAACAACGAAGCCGGGTAGCATTCATTGGAGCCAACACATAATGGGTACAACGTTGGGCGGAGCAACGACGCCTAACCGCAAAATTCAGGTGTCATCGTTTTGAAATAACATGATGCCAATTTGATGCCACCCTGAAAAATTAGAAGCCGCGTGATCCGTCGATCGTTCTCCTCACTAAGCTTCCTGCAATCACTGCTCATGACTCTGTGCGCGGCGACACTGATATTTCTCTGGACGTTGTACTTCCAGCAGAAAGCCGCCTCCGCCAACGAAGCCCTCTCCGCAAAATCCGCAGAACATCTCAACCTGGCCACCATTGCGGCGGAAAATCTTCGTCAACTAGTCGACCGCGCCCAAGCGATCGGCAGAGTGACGCGCACCGACATTGAAGATCTGGGTCAACGTCGCGACGGGTTGGTAAGAATGCTTGCTGAAGACCCTGTGCTCAAACGCATGAGCATCTACGACAGCGAGGGTATGTTGATTTCGGCGAGCCATTCAGATGAATCCCGGCAGCTGCCGGCAGGGTGGCTAATCCAACTGAAACGGCATGCCGAGTCCTACGGTTTCAAAGCTGTGCTCCCGGTATCCCCACAGCCGCGCAATAAAACCCTGGTTCCAAACTGGCGCATTCCATTCCTGCTTCCGCTAATCAACTCATCCACAGGGAAGATGAACAGCATTCTTGTCGTGCAGCTGGACGTGGGATATCTCGCAGCACTTTTTGAACATATCGATCTGGGACAAAGCGGCATCCTGCGCTTGCTCGACAGCGAAGGTCAGGAACGCCTACGCATTAATAGCAGTGGCGTTGTTGCCTCTGGACTTCAGATGAGACCTGATCCGCCGCTCAGCGGAGATATAACTGGCAAGCTCACACAATTTGCGGGCGATACCACGTACCAAAGCATGTATCGGCGGGTTCCTCAAAGAGGATTTAGCGTGGTGGTCAGCCAAGCGGAAGAGGAAATTCTTGCGGCCTCCAAGCTCACCTATCGACGACAGCTGTGGCTGAACCTGTGCATGACACTTCTGCTTTTGGGCAGCTTGTTTTGGACGCTGCGAGTGCTGGGAAAACGCCAGGAAGCGTTTAATGCATTAGAGGAGGCTCAGCGCTTTAATCAGCAGCTAATCGAAAAACTGGAGGAAGAACATCGGCGAAGTAGTCACGCTGCCGCTACGGACCATTTGAGTGGGCTTCACAATCGCCGGCAATTTCTAGAGGTCGCGAATAGCACACTCACCCGCCAGCGCGCCAATCGCCGGCTTGCGGCCATTCTATTCATCGACATGGATCGTTTTAAATCGATCAATGACTCCTTGGGCCACAAAGTTGGTGACTTGCTGTTGCAGGCTGTTGCCGGTCGCATAAGTCGGATGCTGGAGCCCGATGATGAAGCAGCCCGGTTTGGCGGCGACGAATTTGTCGTCCTGCTTGCAGGAGAACGCAGTGAAGAACAGATCGATATCTGGACCAAGGGTCTGGTGGCGAAGTTGTCAGCGATCTATTCACTTAACGAACATGAGTTGACCACTAGCCCTAGCGTCGGCGTCAGCATTTGTCCTCGTGATGGGCAGGAGATCGATGGTTTGATTCGCTGTGCTGATGCGGCGATGTACTCCGCCAAACGTGCTGGCCGTGGGCAGTATCGCTTTTTCGACCCGTCACTCAATGTAGCGGACGTAGAAGAATTCAGTTTGGAGCAGGCGTTCAGCGCGGCACTGAATGAGCGACAGTTTATCCTTCACTACCAGCCAAAAATTCGTTTGGACTCATTGCTCGTTGTTGGGTACGAAGCGCTAGTCAGGTGGGAGCATCCTGAGTTCGGACTGCTCTATCCAGACCGCTTCATTTCGTTGGCAGAGCGCAGCGGATTTATTGTCGAACTCGGCTGGGAGGTGTTGCGCCTGGCATGCGAAAACCTGGCGTTTTGGCAGTCGCAAGGACGACAGGTTCGAATAGCCATCAATGTGTCTGCCATACAACTGCGGCAGTCGGATTTCAGTACTCGGGTGCTCGACGAGTTGTCGCGCTTCGACATTCAGCCGGGCTGTCTGGAACTGGAAATCACAGAGACCACGCTATTGGATGTCGAAGGCCAGGCCATCGAACACCTTCATCGCCTGCGTCGCGCAGGCATGAACGTGAGTCTTGATGACTTTGGAAAGGGTTACGCAGGCTTTGCCCACCTGCAATCGCTTCCCCTCACCACATTAAAGATCGATCGTTCGCTGATTGCTCCACTGTCCAACAGCCCCGATGACAGTCCTATCGTGACCTCGACCATCATCCTGGCCAAACGCTTGGGTCTTGAAGTTGTGGCCGAAGGTGTGGAGACCCGGCAGCAAGTCGTATGTCTAAAGCTCGCGGGCTGTGATATCGCCCAGGGTTATCACTTCAGCCGTCCCCTTTCCGTGCAACAACTCAACGAATACGCCCCCTTTATGAATTTGGTGGAAAACACATGCGTGTAAGGAAATTGTTGGCCGTTGCTCTGGCGGTGTTGTTTCTCAGCACCACAACGCATGCCAAGTGCACTCAACAAAGCTTGCGCCTGGCAGTCATTCCGAAGAAAAGTATGGACGAGCTACTTCGGGAACATCAGCCACTGATCGAGTTACTCAGTACGGCGTTAAGCATGCCGGTGGAAATAGTCCCCTCCTCCTCTTACGAAAGCGTTGTCGATGCCATCGTTTCCGGAGGCGTAGATATTGCCTGGCTGGGACCTGCTTCCTACGTCTTGGCGTACCAACGTGATCCGCGTATCGAGCCATTCGCGAGCCTTACAATCAGCCACGGATACTTCACCTCCGCAGGCCATCATTACCAGGCGCTGCTGCTAGCGCGACGCGATGGCGCCGTTGATATAGAAACCCTTCGTCAGAAGCGCGTCGCGCTGAGCGATCCAGCCAGCACATCCGGTGGCGTTGTACCCATGGCTGAGTTCTCGGAAAAGATTAATCAGCCGCTTACGGAATTCTTTAGCTCGGTTGTTTATTCCGGATCCCATGACAAATCATTGGACGCATTGTTGGATCGTAAGGTGGACGCCGCCTTTGTTTCAAGTGTGCAAGCGGACGCCTATCTGAACAACGGGCGCATCCAGCAAGACACCTTGAAAGTGCTCTGGCGTTCACAGCCAATCTATTATGATCCCTTCGTATTCAGTGGCACGGTGTGCGCCGGGCTGAAGCAGAAAATCCGAAATGCCATGTTGAACAACCCAGAGAAATTAGCCTCCTTCTTCGACTCGCAACATGCGTCCGGTATCGTGCCGGTCGGCTACGCGGAGTATTCCTCATTGGTGCGGATGATGGAGTCAGCGAGTGGGTCATTGTGACGTTGGGGATGCCATGCGCACTTTGGACACGGATTACTTCACCGAAGATTGATGCCTATACGATCTGTTTGCGCATTACGTTTAGTTTCGTTTACTTAAGGTGCCGAAATATCGGATGACGCCTTCGGACCTTGTAGGCAAACTCCGAATCTCGTGGCTGGGCACTTTGCCGCCTTGTCGCGCTTTTCTTTGACGGGATACTCTCCAGAGATCGCTGCAGATGCAGTGATCGGGGTGGTAACCCGGTGAAACCAGCGCGACAGTGAGCTCATCGCGGACACGACCTTTCGGTCGCGCTCTGATTATGGCGGCTGTGCGTGGGACGCTCTCGGGCGTGCCGGTTTCCCTTTCCTGCATAGCTCGGACCAGCCGCTTTTTCGCGTGAACCGCGGCGAGCCCCTCGCTGAAGCACTGGCTCAAACCTCGAATTTCCTGTCTTTCGCCAAGGGATTTGCTGTAGACGCGGCTTACACTACAGATATTGACCGCCACGCTTGGGCCGCACACTATCTAGTGTCGGTGAGGCCGTCATCGACGATGTCGCGAAAGTGCTCGACCGAAGACCGTATCAAGCTAGCTAAACGGTTATAGATAGGTGAGCCCACATTGGAGTTGATCGCCGAATGTGGCTCAGTCGCCCAAAGCAAAGCCAAGTCGCCAGCGTCTACCCAAATGTCGTTAGGTGCGCTCGCTGTTCTAGTGCCTCAGGTATGACCAGGTGCACCTGAAATCTTGTTTTGATCGGTTGCGCCGGGCTGTTGAAAACGTCTTTCTCTAGGCATGGCAAAATGATGACCTAACTACCGCCAAGATTGAGCGACGACGTTTGAGCACGGACACTCTCCTACCCAAGATTACTGAAATAAAAGGCCAACCCACGTGGGTTGATAGCAATCTTCCCGACCTGCGCACCTTGGAGCGCGAGCTGCGTACACACGCTCTTGAGGAAGTCACTGCGGCGACCACCCATGATGACGCCATCGAGGTGACAGCTCAGCACCTTGGATTCATTGATCTTGCGATCTTGTCCATAACTGTCGAAACGCCTCTGGGTGATGTGACGATCCTGCGCAGCAGCATCTATCACATCGTCGAAAAACGACGGGATGCCCGTGAGCGCTACGTAAGATTGGCTTTAGATACGCTTACAGGGCCGTTGGAGGTCTGGAAAGTTGCCTTCACGGACGGCACTGACCGTCTTGCTTTCATCGGTGCGTATGAGTCGAAGCGGCAGATGCTGGTAAGCGTTGTGTTCTTCGAAGGCCAGATGCTCTGGAACTTTATGCACACGGACGCCAAATCGCTCAACAAGCATCGTCATGGCGAGCTGCTGTACAAGCGCTATACCCTTTTGAGAGCAAAGAAAAAGGGCTACTGGTGACAGCAGCCCTTAAATTTTAAGCTTGATATTCATATACACACCCTCAAGCAGGGGTGTGGAGGTCTCACCCTACGCCGATGTTCAGCCATCGTCGGGGTTCCTACGCCAGTCATTACCGCTGAAGGCCACTGGTTTCGCGCTCACTTGCAATCATATACA
Source organism: Pseudomonas sp. Ant30-3 (assembly GCF_000690905.1). Classification (GTDB taxonomy): domain Bacteria; phylum Pseudomonadota; class Gammaproteobacteria; order Pseudomonadales; family Pseudomonadaceae; genus Aquipseudomonas. Next base: position 66,025 of record NZ_JMCL01000034.1, read on the forward strand.
AGGTGACACTTGTGTCAACCAAATGTGATGAATGCCGTGATTTTCCGGGACTTCCACTATCACTGCGGAGCGTATCCAACGCTGCCAAAAGGCCTTCTCTGAGGAATACTTCAGGTCACCGGATCCGAGCGCGGACCTTGATCCTCCAATGACAATGTAAACGTCAATTTCTGACTGAATATTCTGACCCATCCAGCAACGGAATCGCCCGCACCAGCCCCAGGCCCTCAAGTGCTTCCCGCGTCATCACAACTTCGTACGTATCCGCCGCCCTGCCCCATTGCTCCACCAAAGTCATGCCTTCCACCAGCCTGCTTGCCAACTCGAGGATCGTCTCGGCCAGTCTGTCGACGATATTCTGCGTACGCAGCCAGAGGGAATCATTGATCGCCTTGAGCTCCGCCGTCAGCAGCCGGGACGATGCAGGATCCGTGTCGGGATGTTCGATATTGCGCAGCAGATGCAGGAGCTCTCTGATTTTTGCGTAGTCCTTTTCCGCGCCGAATTCTCCTCGCAGGAAGGCGAGCGCTTGCGCCTTATCGACGCGTTTGCCCGTCGCGCTCCTGGCGGAAAGCGTCTGTCCCATCACACCGGCGAACAGGACCATCACTCGCGCCTCCAGATACGCCTTCATGTCCTCAATCGACACAATGGGTCGCGCAAGGGTGATGCTCGCGCCCCCCTGATGCCTCAGGTCTTTGGTAACTGTCAGGCTCACGCCGCCCGTTTCAAACCCCAATCCGCGAGCCACCACGTAGTGCGCCATTTCGTGATTGGCGATCTGCACTGCGCGATCCCGCACAGCGGATGGCATCTTGTTGGTCATATCCATCGCCTCACGTAGCAGCCTTGGTCCCTGATGACTTATGGCTAATTGTCGCAGGTAAGAATGGCATGAACGGTCATAAGGCTAGACCAACGACCGCGACCCGGAATGTCCCTGTAACATGCTGAACCATTGATAAGTGCCGCTGGAGCCACCCTTGCCTGACTTGCGCCCGCCCGTCCTCGACGAAATCGATCGTCAACTGATCGCCGCCCTGCAAATCAACGCCCGCGAGAGTGTGGCCATGCTTGCGCGGCAATTGGGCATCGCCCGCACCACCGTCACGTCGCGACTTGCCCGACTGGAAAAGTCCAGGGTCATCACCGGTTACGGCGTGCGTTTGGGCCAGCGAGTGGTGGATGGCGGGTTGCAAGCGTATGTCGGGATCACGGTTCAGCCGCGTTCGGGCAAGGAAGTATTACGGCGATTAAGCGCCATGGCGCAGGTTCAGCAGTTGTGCGCGGTCAGTGGCGAATTTGATTATGTGGCGTGGCTGCGCACGGATTCGCCGGAGCAGCTGGATCAACTGCTGGACCAGATCGGCAGTGTGGATGGGGTAGAGAAGACCACGACTTCGATCATCTTGAGCAGCAAGATTGATCGGGGGCAGCCAGTTTAAACACGATCCACTGTGGGCGTGTCAGTCGGCTTCACTGTTGATTCGATCACGCATTCGCGAGCAAGCCCGCTCCCACATTTTGATCATTGTGCAGTCTTCATTCGTCACTTCTAATGGTTGTTGAGCAAAACGACGACACATTGCGTCTTAATAACGTGAGCCGCGCTCTCTAGAATGGCTGCCATCTTTTCCTATACTCAGACGCGTACTCCGCGTCCGGTCGCCAGCAAGGTCAGCCATGAACAAGAACAATCGCCATCCTGCAGACGGTAAAAAGCCAGTCACCGTTTTTGGCCCGGACTTCCCGTTCGCTTTCGACACCTGGATTGAGCACCCCGCCGGCATCGGCAGCATTCCGGCCCACCACCACGGCGCTGAAGTGGCAATCGTCGGCGCGGGCATCGCCGGTTTGGTGGCCGCTTATGAACTGATGAAGATTGGCCTCAAGCCCGTCGTCTATGAAGCTTCCAAGATGGGCGGCCGCTTGCGTTCCCAGGCATTCAATGGCGCCGAAGGCATCATTGCCGAACTCGGCGGCATGCGTTTTCCGGTCTCATCCACCGCGTTCTATCATTACGTGGATAAACTCGGTCTTGAGACCAAGCCTTTCCCGAACCCGCTGACTCCGGCTTCCGGCAGCACCGTGATCGACATCGAAGGCAAGACTCATTACGCACAAAAGCTGGCGGATCTTCCTGCTCTGTTCCAGGAAGTGGCCGACGCCTGGGCGGATGCACTTGAGGCCGGTTCGCAATTCTCCGATATCCAGCAAGCGATCCGCGACCGCGACGTTCCACGCCTCAAGGAATTGTGGAACACCCTGGTTCCGCTGTGGGATGACCGCACGTTCTACGATTTTGTCGCCACCTCCAAAGCCTTCGCCAAGCTCTCGTTCCATCACCGTGAAGTGTTTGGTCAGGTCGGTTTTGGCACCGGCGGCTGGGATTCGGACTTCCCTAACTCAATGCTGGAAATCTTCCGCGTGGTCATGACCAACTGCGATGATCACCAGCACCTGGTGGTCGGCGGCGTTGAGCAAGTGCCGCTGGGCATCTGGCGTCACGTCCCGGAACGCTGCGTGCACTGGCCAGAAGGCACCAGCCTGAGCTCGCTGCATCGCGGCGCGCCGCGTTCCGGGGTGAAAAAAATCGCCCATGCACCAGACGGTCGCTTCACGATTACCGATAATTATGGCGACACCCGCGAGTACGCAGCCGTCCTGACCACCTGCCAGAGCTGGCTGCTGACCACCCAGATCGAATGCGACGAAAGCCTGTTCTCGCAAAAGATGTGGATGGCCCTCGACCGCACGCGTTACATGCAGTCGTCGAAAACTTTCGTGATGGTCGACCGGCCATTCTGGAAAGACAAGGATCCGGAAACCGGCCGCGATTTGATGAGCATGACCCTCACTGACCGCCTGACCCGCGGCACCTACCTGTTCGACAACGGCGACAACAAACCGGGAGTGATTTGCCTGTCGTATTCTTGGATGAGCGATGCGCTGAAGATGCTTCCGCACCCGGTGGAAAAACGCGTGAAACTGGCACTGGACGCACTGAAAAAAATCTACCCGAAAGTCGACATCGCCGCACGGATCATTGGCGATCCGATCACCGTGTCATGGGAAGCCGACCCGCACTTCCTCGGCGCATTCAAAGGCGCCCTGCCCGGCCACTACCGCTACAACCAACGCATGTATGCTCACTTCATGCAGGACGACATGCCGGCCGAACAGCGCGGGATTTTCATCGCTGGCGACGACGTTTCATGGACACCGGCGTGGGTGGAAGGCGCGGTCCAGACTTCGCTCAATGCGGTGTGGGGGATCATGAAACACTTCGGCGGTGAAACTCACGCCGAGAACCCGGGTCCAGGAGATATGTTCAACGAGATCGGCCCGATCGCCCTGCCCGAGTAAGAGGAATTTGAAATGCGTGTAGCCCTTTACCAATGCCCACCGCTGCCCCTTGATCCGCCCGGCAACCTGCACCGTTTGCATCAGGTGGCGCTGGAAGCCAAAGGCGCCGATCTGTTGGTACTGCCGGAGATGTTTCTGACGGGCTATAACATCGGCCCCGATGCGGTGAATGTATTGGCGGAGGTCTACAACGGCGAATGGGCGCAACAGATCGGCCGCATTGCGCGGTCGGCCGGGCTGGCGATTGCCTATGGCTATCCCGAGCGTACCGAAGACGGGCAAATTTACAACTCGGTGCAATTGATCGATGCCCACGGCGAGCGTCTGTGCAATTACCGCAAAAGTCATCTGTTCGGGGATCTGGATCGGTCGATGTTCAGCGCCGGTAGCGTTGACTTGCCATTGGTGGAACTCAACGGTTGGAAGATCGGTTTTCTGATCTGCTACGACCTGGAGTTTCCGGAAAACGCACGCCGGCTGGCATTGGCCGGCGCCGAGCTGATTGTGGTGCCGACCGCGAACATGGTGCCCTATGATTTTGTGGCCGACGTCACCGTGCGCTCCCGGGCTTTTGAAAACCAGTGTTACGTGGCTTACGCCAACTACTGCGGGCATGAAGACGACATTCACTATTGCGGCCAAAGCAGCATCGCCGCGCCGGATGGCAGTCAAATCGCCTTGGCCGGGCTGGATGAAGCGCTGATTGTCGGGGAGCTGGATCGTCAGTTGATGGACAATTCCCGGGCAGCCAATCGGTATTTGCAGGATCGTCGCCCGGAGCTTTATGGCGAGCTGAACAAGCGCTGATCCATCGTTATCCGCTAGCATGAGCGCTTCCCTGTTCTGGAAGTGCTCATGCCTGCGTTAAATGCCCCCCACCTCTTCACTGAAACCCTGGCCAATGGCCTGCGTTTGACGCTGCGCCACGCGCCGGAACTGAAGCGCTGTGCGGCCGCGTTGCGTGTCGCCGCGGGCAGTCACGATGTGCCGCTGGCATGGCCTGGTCTGGCGCATTTTCTCGAGCATCTGCTGTTCCTGGGCACTGAACGTTTCCCTGCCGATCAAGCGTTAATGGCCTACGTGCAACGGCATGGCGGGCAGGTGAATGCTCGGACTAGCGAACGCACCACCGACTTCTTTTTCGAGTTATCGCCTCAGGCGTTCAGCGGCGGGTTGGAACGTCTGTCAGACATGCTCGCTCACCCGCGTATGAAACTGCAGGATCAGCAGCGGGAACGAGAGGTGCTGCAAGCGGAGTTCGTCGCCTGGTCGGGTGATGCCGGGCAGCAGCAACAACAATCGCTGTTCAATGGACTGTCGACGAGCCATCCACTGCGCGGATTCCACGCGGGCAACCGAGACAGTCTGCCAGTCGATCTGCCTGAGTTTCAGCAGGCACTGAAGGCATTTCATCAGCGGTTCTACCAGACCGGGCAGATGACCCTCAGCCTTGCAGGCCCACAGAGCATTGAAGAGCTGAAACGGCTGGCGATGGTCTTCAGCGACACGATCCCAGTTGCGGAACACGCCCCGCAAAGTACGCCTGCGCTGTTGATGAAAGACGCTGATTCAGGTTATCAACAGGTGGACGCGAGAGGCTTGAACCTGTTGTTCCCTATGGAAGCACTGCCGCAGTCTTCGCCAGAAGCGTTGGCCTTTTTGTGCCACTGGCTGAACACGGACAAGCCCGGCAGCTTGCTCACAGAATTGCGAGCACGAGGCCTGGCTGAACAGCTGCACGCCAGACCGCTGTATCAGTTCGCCGGGCAAGCGCTGTTGCATATCCAATTCACATTGCCGGGTGACGCAGCCGCCCCCGCCATTGCTGAACTACTGCTCGACTGGCTAGGGTTCTTTGCGGCGCAAGAGGACTGGAGCGCAATGCGCGACGAGTTCGCCAGGGTGCAACAGCGCCAGCGACAGGTCAGCAGCGCCTTGAACCTGGCTCAATGGGACTGTGCGCAGCTCGAAGATGACTTATCTGCGCACGCCGTAGTGGCGCTGAACACTGTCCTCAAGCAGATCGGCGCTGTGGACAACTTCACCGGGCCGTGGCAATTGCCGCCGCCTAATCCTTTTTTGCAGGCAGAGCCCGAGGCTCCCAGCGCCGGGCTGATCCGCGGCCAGACCAGCAAACACCGGGGGTTGCGGACCTTTGCTCAGGATCGTTTGCGCAATCGTCGCGAACGCTCGTCCATGCAATTCAGCCAGGCGTTGCCGGATAATACGGTCGAAGGCGCTGTTTACCTGCGCTGGCAGTTGGAGTCGGCACCGTCCGACAACCTGCAAGCTCACTTGGAAAAACGCCTGCGGCCGCTGACAGCCGACGCGCGGCAGGCCGGCGTGGATTTCTCCTTCAGCGCATCGGGTAATGAATGGTTGCTGAAAATGACGGGATTGCAGGAGCCGATGCCCATCGTCCTCGAACATGCGTTGAAAGAGCTGAAGTCAGCTGAAACCGGCGTCGTACAGCAAGCCTCAATCAGTCCGCCATTGATACCGATTCGGCACCTGCTCAAGGCACTGCCCGAGCACTGCCTTGCACGTTGCGAGGTATCGGACGATCTGCAAAAGCTCTGGTCGACCGCGCACTGGGTTGGCCTGGCGACCGGGATGTCGTCGCAAACCCAAGCGGCAATGAGCGTCGCCCTGAGTCGAGTGCCCGGAACCGCAAACGGTGAGCCGACATCAATGCCGTCGATGGGCGGTTGCAAAGTGTGGAGCACGGTCGAGACCGGTTCCAGCGAACACGCCGTGCTGCTGTTTTGTCCGACGGCCAGCCACGATCTGGCTGACGAAGCCGCCTGGCGTTTGCTGGCGCACTTTTCCCAGACGCCTTTTTACCAACGCCTGCGAGTGGAGTTGCAGCTGGGTTACGCGGTATTCAGCGGCCTGCGACAGATCCATGGCATGACCGGATTATTGTTCGGCGTGCAGTCACCAAAGGTCGAACCCTCGGAGCTAATGGAACACTTCGAACAGTTCTTCCTCGGGTTGCAGCCGCTGATTGAAGGAATGGATGAAGTGACTTTCGTCGAGCGGCGCCGAGCACTGGCCGAACAATTTGATTGCAGCGTATTGCCAAGCGGGACCGCCGCAGAGCTGATTTGGCAGAGCAAACTGGCAGGCCGCTCGTCGGATTACCTGACCGAGTTACCTTTGGCGATTTTGACAGCTGAGCGCCGTGAGCTGGTCTCTGCCGTACAACGACTGAACTCCGCTGCAGGCGGTTGGCACTGCCTCGCCACCGGCCCCGCGCCAAGTGCCGAGTGGCATGCGCGAAAATGATCATTACCGCTGCTGCAACGAGCTTTCTCAAAGATTCACGGGCATGCACCCTGTAATTTTGAGTAACATAGCCACCTAACTATCTGAACATCTCCGCACGGAGGTGGACTATATGTATAGGTATAGAATCAGCTGTCCCATCCCTGAAAGGAGCACTCTCATGTCTTGGTCCAAACCTGCTTACACCGACCTGCGTATCGGCTTTGAAGTCACCATGTACTTCGCAAGCCGCTAAGTTTGTCCTGTGTGTCCAGCGCCTCGGTTTGCCGAGGCGTTTTTATTTTCAGCGTTTAAATGATGGAGCACCCATGTTTGTCCAGATTCTAGGTTCTGCCGCCGGCGGCGGTTTCCCGCAGTGGAACTGCAACTGCGTGAACTGCGCAGGTTTTCGCGACGGCAGCCTGAATGCCAAGGCCCGCACCCAGTCGTCTATCGCGATTTCCGATGACGGCGTCAATTGGGTCTTGTGCAATGCCTCTCCGGACATCCGTGCCCAGCTGCAGAGTTTCACCCCGATGCAACCGGGTCGCGCTCTGCGTGATACCGGCATCAGCGCGATCATCCTGATGGACAGCCAGATCGACCACACCACCGGCCTGCTCAGCCTGCGTGAAGGTTGCCCGCACCAGGTCTGGTGCACGGACATGGTCCACGAAGACCTGAGCACCGGATTCCCGCTGTTCACCATGCTGGCCCACTGGAACGGCGGGTTGAACTGGAACCGCATCGAACTCGACCGCAGCTTCACCATAGCCGCCTGCCCGAATCTGCGGTTTACCCCGCTGCCGTTGCGCAGCGCTGCGCCACCCTACTCGCCGCACCGTTTCGATCCGCACCCGGGCGACAACATCGGTCTGATCGTCGAAGACCTCAATACCGGCGGCAAGCTGTTTTACGCGCCGGGCCTGGGAAAAGTCGACGCACCGCTGCTGGAAATCATGGCTGGTAGCGATTGCCTGCTGGTGGACGGCACGATGTGGGACGACGACGAAATGCAGCGCCGTGGCGTCGGCACCCGCACGGGTCGGGAGATGGGGCATTTAGCGCAGAACGGTCCCGGCGGCATGCTCGAAGTACTTGAGCAGTTGCCTGATCAGCGCAAGGTTCTAATCCATATCAACAACACCAACCCGATCCTCGACGAAGATTCGCCGGAACGCGCCGAGTTGGCGCGGCGTGAGGTTGAAGTGGCGTATGACGGTATGAGTATTGTGCTTTAAGAATCGAGACCGCTGCGCGGTCTATCGCCAGCAGGCTGGCTCCCACAGGGTTTGATGTTGCAACCAGATCCAATGGTCGCCCTGAGTTCGGTGTTGCAACCAGATCCAATGGTCGCCCTGAGTTCGGTGTTGTAATCAGACCCAATGCACTCACAGAACTCGATGGTGTAATCAGGTCGAATGTGGGAGCCAGCCTGCTGGCGATGGGGCCAGCCCTGACACCAAAGTATCCACCGGTCCTACCCGGAGAACCGAAATGACTGACACCCCGCTGTCCCGCGCCGATTTCGAAGCCGCCCTGCGCGCGAAAGGCGCCTATTACCACATTCATCACCCTTATCACGTAGCGATGTATGAAGGCCGGGCCACCCGCGAGCAGATTCAGGGCTGGGTCGCCAACCGCTTCTATTACCAAGTGAACATCCCGCTCAAAGACGCCGCGATTCTCGCCAATTGCCCCGACCGTGAGATCCGTCGCGAATGGATTCAACGTTTGCTCGACCACGACGGCGCGCCCGGTGAAGACGGCGGCATCGAAGCGTGGTTGCGTCTGGGCGAAGCGGTCGGCCTTGATCCGGATCAGCTGCGTTCGCAGGAACTGGTGTTGCCCGGCGTGCGTTTCGCCGTGGACGCCTACGTCAACTTCGCCCGTCGCGCCAACTGGCAGGAAGCCGCCAGCAGTTCGCTGACCGAACTGTTCGCGCCACAGATCCACCAATCGCGCCTCGACAGCTGGCCGCAGCATTACCCGTGGATCGATCCGACCGGTTACGAATATTTCCGCACGCGCCTGGGCCAGGCCCGCCGCGATGTCGAACATGGTCTGGCGATCACCTTGCAGCACTACACGACGCGCGCCGGCCAAGAGCGCATGCTGGAGATTCTCCAGTTCAAACTGGACATTCTTTGGAGCATGCTTGATGCCATGAGCATGGCCTACGAGCTGAATCGTCCGCCGTATCACAGCGTGACCGGGCAACGGGTCTGGCACAAAGGAATCACGTTATGAGTTTCGACCGCAGCAAGACGCCGACCTGGCGTACCGGCTACCGCTTCCAATACGAACCGGCGCAGAAAGGCCACGTCCTGCTCTACCCTGAAGGCATGATCAAACTCAATGAAAGCGCTGCGCTGATCGGTGGTTTGATCGACGGCAAGCGTGACGTCGCGGCGATCATTGCCGAACTGGACGCGCAGTTCCCCGGCGTGCCCGAACTCGGTGACGACATCGAGCAATTCATGGAGGTCGCCCGTGCTCAGCACTGGATCGAACTTGCCTGATACCGTGTCGGACAAGTTACCGCCCAAACCGGAAATCGGCCTGCCGCTCTGGCTGCTGGCTGAACTGACGTACCGCTGCCCGCTGCAATGTCCGTACTGTTCCAACCCGCTGGATTTTGCCGAGCAAGGCAAAGAGCTCAGCACAGAACAGTGGATCAAGGTATTTCGCGAAGCGCGTGAAATGGGCGCGGCGCAACTGGGCTTTTCCGGCGGCGAACCGTTGGTGCGTCAGGACCTGGCCGAATTGATCGCCGAGGCGCGCAAGCTGGGCTTCTACACCAACCTGATTACCTCGGGCATTGGCCTCACCGAACAGAAAATCAGCGATTTCAAGAAGGCCGGTCTGGACCATATCCAGATCAGCTTTCAAGCCAGCGACGAGCAGGTGAACAATCTTCTCGCTGGTTCGAAAAAAGCCTTCGCGCAGAAGCTGGAAATGGCTCGCGCGGTGAAAGCCCATGGCTATCCGATGGTGCTCAACTTCGTCACCCATCGACACAATATCGACAAGATCGATCGCATCATTGAACTGTGCATCGCACTGGAAGCGGATTTTGTCGAACTCGCGACGTGCCAGTTTTATGGGTGGGCGCAGCTCAACCGGGTCGGTCTGTTACCGACGAAGGAACAACTGATTCGCGCTGAGCGCATCACCAACGAATACCGGGCCAAGCTGGAAGCCGAAGGCCATCCGTGCAAGCTGATTTTCGTTACGCCGGATTATTACGAAGAACGCCCGAAAGCCTGCATGAACGGCTGGGGCAGTATTTTCCTGACCGTTACGCCGGACGGAACCGCGCTGCCGTGCCATGGTGCGCGACAGATGCCGGTGCAATTTCCCAACGTGCGCGACCACAGCATGCAGCACATCTGGTACGACTCGTTCGGCTTCAACCGCTTTCGCGGTTACGACTGGATGCCCGAGCCGTGCCGCTCATGCGACGAGAAGGAAAAGGATTTCGGCGGCTGCCGCTGCCAGGCGTTCATGCTCACCGGTGACGCGAGCAACGCCGACCCGGTGTGTAGCAAGTCGCACCATCATGGCGTGATTCTCAAGGCCCGCGAAGAAGCCGAGCACGCGACACAAACCATCGAACAACTGGCCTTTCGCAATGAACGAAACTCACGCCTCATCGCAAAAAGCTGAGCCCTTCAGCGCCGCTAACGCCGTCGCTGCCGGTGTCGACTTCGCTGAATTGCAAATCGGCCCGCACGGCCTGTTCTGGAACGAGTACCGGCCCGAGGACGGCGCGTGCCGCATCTGGCAGTGGCGCGACGACAAAGCTCATTGCCTGACACCGCAGGGTTTCAGCGCGCGCAGTCGGGTGTACGAATATGGCGGCGGCGCGTTTTGTCTGACCGATGACGGGATTGTTTTCGTCAATGAGGCCGACCAACAGGTGTATCGCCAGTCGCTCACCGGCGAGCCCGAAGCGCTGACCTCAGGCGAATGCCGTTACGGTGATGTGCGGTTTGCCAATGGGCAGGTGCTGGCGGTCGAAGAAAACCGTGACCAGCATCGACTGGTGGCTATCGATGTCGAAAACGGCACGCGGCATCTGTTGGCCGAAGGCGCGGATTTTTACGCCTCGCCGACGCTGAGCCCAAATGGCCAGAGGCTGGCCTGGATAGAGTGGAGTCGACCGGAGCAACCGTGGACAGCGACTCGCCTGATGGTCGCTGATCGTCATAGCGATGGCCGCTATACCCAGCCCCGTTGCGTGGCCGGCCATGATCTCGAAGAGTCGCTGCAACAACCGCGATTCGATGACAGTGGTCGTCTGTCTTGTCTGACTGATCGTGATGGTTTCTGGCAGCCATGGGTGGAATCGGCGCAAGGCTTGCGTCCCCTGCCGAGCGCCGCTGCCGATCACGGCCCCGCGCCTTGGCAGTTAGGCAGTTGCACCTGGCTACCGCTTGCAGAAGACACTTATCTGGCCAGCTGGACTGAAGACGGTTTTGGCCGACTGGGCCTTGGCGGAAAAGATTTCACCGGTGACTACAGCCGCTTCCGTAGCCTCGCGCTGGATCAGCAGTTCATCTATTGCATTGCCGCCTCGCCGATCAGCTCGGCAGCGGTGATCACCATCGACCGCAGCACCGGACAGGTCAACGTACTGGCCGGCGGTGGCGCGCCGCTGCCTGCCGGGCAAATCAGCATCCCGCAAACCCTCCGCTACCCGAGCGGCGCAGGCGAGGCGCATGGCTTCTTCTATCCCGAGATGACCGGTTTGGCGAAACCGCCGCTGGTGGTGTTTATCCACGGCGGCCCAACGTCCGCGTGCTACCCGATGCTCGACCCGCGAATCCAGTACTGGACGCAACGCGGTTTCGCCGTGGCTGACCTCAACTACCGTGGCAGCAGCGGATACGGTCGGGAATATCGCCAAGCGCTGCATCTAAGCTGGGGGGAGGTGGATGTCGAAGATGCCTGCGCGGTGGTCAGCCATCTGGCTGAACGCGGTCTGATCGATGGCGATCAAGCGTTCATTCGCGGCGGCAGCGCAGGCGGCTATACCACTCTCTGTGCGTTGGCGTTCCACAAGGTTTTCCGTGCCGGCGCCAGTTTGTACGGCGTCAGCGATCCCGTCGCACTGGCCCGGGCAACGCATAAATTCGAGGGGGATTATCTGGATTGGCTGATCGGTGATCCCGTAGCCGACGCCGAGCGTTATGCCGCGCGAACACCGCTGCTGCACGCAGACAATATCAGCGTGCCGGTGATTTTCTTTCAGGGAGAACTGGATGCCGTGGTAGTGCCGCAGCAGACTCGCGACATGGTCGAGGCGCTGGAAGAAAACGGTATTGCGGTGGAAGCGCATTACTACGCTGATGAACGTCACGGCTTTCGCAAGGCCGGGAATCAGGCGCATGCGTTGGAGCAGGAGTGGTTGTTTTATCGGCGGGTGCTGGGGCTCCAGAGCTGAAACCGCGTTGCGTTGTTCGCGGGCAAGCCATGCTCCCACAGTTTTATGTCGTGCCGTAAATCGTGTTATTGGCACTAACCTGTAGGAGCGAGCCTGCTCGCGAAAGCGATCTACTGGGCGCCGCAATACTCAGCGTTTGGCGATGATGTAAACCGCATGCACGATCCCTGGAATGTAACCGCACAAGGTCAGCAGAATGTTCAGCCAGAACGCGCCGCCGAAGCCGACTTGCAGGAACACACCCAGTGGCGGCAACAGAATGGCAATGATGATTCGAATAATGTCCATGGGATCAGCTCCTGATTAAGTTGGCTCGTGTGAGCCATACAACCTAATCGACCCTTGCCGCTCGTCAGGGTTCAGTGCTGACATCGCCTGTATGGATATAGCAGGAGGAAACGCTTTAATTCCGGCTTGCGTCGGCCAGATCACTTTTCTGCGGGCAAAAGAAAACCCCGCCGAAGCGGGGCTTTGCAGACTGTTTCCCTGACATCCATTTCGCTCCGCCGTCCTGGCAGAATCCTACGTGTCCGTGTTGTTGCTTTGCGCTTCCTGCGCGACGTCCATGAACAGTAGATTAGCCGTGGATCGAATTCTAGCCAATGGGAGAAGAGCAGTACGCCATGTAAGCCAATGCTTACATGGCGCTTGTCGTCAGAATTGAGCGGCATCCAGCAAGAACAGCGACTCGCTGCCAGCCTTGACCGACGCACTCAGGGAGTGGATACGCGGCAGCAAACGGGCGAAGTAGAAGCGTGCGGTACCCAACTTGCTCGCGTAGAAGTCCTCCTGAGACTCTTTGCCGAAGGCCGCTTTGGCCATGAGTGCCCACATGTAGGCGTAAGACACGTACCCAAACGCCTGCAAATACTCGACGGAGGCGGCGCCGATTTCGTTCGGGTTGGATTTGGCCCGGTCGAGCAACCACGCGGTCAGCTCGTCAAGCGTAGTCACCGCGTCGTTGAGTGGCTTGGTGAACTCAGCCAGGTCAGCAATGGCCGTTGCCGTGAAGTGGCGAATCTCGTCAGCGAACAGGTTGTAGAACGCACCGCCGCTGCCGACGATCTTGCGTCCTACAAGATCAAGCGCCTGAATGCCGTTGGTGCCTTCGTAGATCTGAGTGATGCGCACGTCACGCACCAATTGCTCCTGGCCCCATTCACGAATGTAACCATGGCCGCCGAAAATCTGCTGGCCGTGAATGGTGGTTTCCAGACCAAGATCAGTCAGGAATGCCTTCGCCACTGGCGTCAGCAGCGCGACCAGATCTTCCGCACGTTTGCGGGTGGTGGCGTCTTCACTGAACTTGGCGGTGTCCAATTGCATGGCAACGTAAGTCGAGAAAGCACGGCCGCCCTCGTTCGACGCTTTCATGGTCAGCAACATACGCCGTACGTCCGGGTGGACGATGATTGGGTCTGCCACTTTGTCCTTGTTCTGCGCACCGGTCGGCGAACGGCTTTGGAGGCGATCGCGAGCGTATTCAACGGCGTTCTGATACGAACGCTCGCCGGTTGCGAGGCCCTGAATGCCGACGCCCAGACGTTCGTAGTTCATCATGGTGAACATCGCTGCCAGACCTTTGTTCGGCTCACCGACCAAATAACCGACGGCTTCATCGAAGTTCATCACGCAGGTCGCGGACGCCTGGATGCCCATCTTGTGTTCGATCGAGCCGCAGTTGGCCGGGTTGCGCGCGCCCAGGCTGCCGTCGGCATTGACCATGAACTTGGGCACCAGAAACAGTGAAATGCCTTTCGGTCCTGCTGGCGCGTCCGGCAGTTTCGCCAGCACCAGGTGAATTATGTTTTCGGTCAGATCGTGTTCACCGCCGGTGATGAAGATCTTGGTGCCGCTGACCTTGTAGGAACCGTCGGCCTGAGGGTCGGCCTTGGTGCGGATAATGCCGAGATCAGTGCCTGCATGCGGTTCGGTCAGGCACATGGAGCCCGCCCAGACACCGGCGTACATGTTCGGCAAATACGCTGCTTTCAGCTCTTCGCTGGCGTGGGCGTTGATTGAGAGGCAGGCACCTGCAGTCAGCATCGGGTACAGGCCGAATGACAGGCTGGCCGAGTTGACCATTTCTTCAACCTGCGCCGAAACGGCTTTGGGCATGCCCATGCCGCCGTAAGCCGGATCGCCACCGACACCGACCCAACCGCCCTCGGCGTAAGTCTGATAAGCCTGTGGGAAACCTGCCGGCGTGGTGACGGCACCGTCCGCCCAATGGCAACCTTCTTCATCGGCCGCACGGCTCAGCGGGGCCACGCTTCTGCTGGTGACCTTGCCGGCTTCTTCAAGAATGGCTTCAACCGTTTCTGCATCGACCGTTTCAGCCAGCGCAGGCAATTCGGCCCAGAGCCTGGCGACCTCGAACACTTCATTGAGGACGAAGCGCATATCGCGCAGGGGCGCTTTGTAGTCAGCCATGGCAAACCTCGCAGGATCTAAACAGTTGATTCGTAGGAAAGATGCTTTCGTTGGGCCCGAGTGTAACCCAACAACTTTTGCGACACATAGGGTCAGGCCATGACCGATTTGTAATTTTTGGTCATCGGCCTGAAGTGAAATCTGCATGGCACAAATAAGTGGCGAGGGAGCTTGCTCCCGCTCGGATGCGTAGCAGCCGCCAATCGGTGAGCGCTACGCACTCAAGCGGGAGCAAGCTC
>NZ_JMCL01000035.1 GCF_000690905.1 Pseudomonas sp. Ant30-3
ATTTGCTGAAGCGCGGCCAGCTGGCCACGACTCGGTACCCGAATTTCTTGACGACCATAGAGCATTGGAACCACCTGATCCCATCCCGAACTCAGCAGTGAAACGATGCATCGCCGATGGTAGTGTGGGGTTTCCCCATGTGAGAGTAGGTCATCGTCAAGATTAAATTCCGAAACCCCTATCTGCGTATGCAGGTAGGGGTTTTGTTTTGGCCGCAGGAAAGTGACCTGCCGAAAAATATAGCCCGACATATGCAACCGCGCGGAGCATGGCTATCATGCGGGCCTCATTGTGAGGCGGGGCTTGCATGCTGACGTTGTTAAAGCTACTTAAAGATGGCCGATTCCATTCGGGCCAGACTCTGGGCGCTGCGTTGGGCGTCAGTCGCAGTGCTGTGTGGAAGCAACTTCAACATCTTGAGGCTGAGCTCGGTTTGTCTATCCATAAGGTTCGGGGGCGTGGTTATCAATTGGCTGCGCCGCTAACGCTACTCGACGCGGATGCGATAAGGCGCCAGTCGGCTTCCTGCGATTGGCCTATCCTGGTTTTCGATTCGATTGACTCCACAAATACTGAAGCGCTACGCGCAATACAGCGCGGGGAGGCTGCGCCTTTTTTGGTGCTTGCCGAGAGGCAAACTGCGGGGCGGGGCCGGCGCGGTCGCAAGTGGGTGAGTCCTTTTGCTGAAAATATCTATTACAGTCTCGTGCTGCGGATTCAAGGTGGCATGCGACAGCTCGAGGGCTTGAGCCTTGTTGTAGGGTTGGCCGTGCTGCAAGCGCTAAGAGAGTCGGGGGTTCAGAGTGCGGGCTTGAAGTGGCCCAACGATCTACTCGTCGGCCAAAAGAAGATTGCAGGGATTCTGCTTGAGTTGGTAGGCGATCCTGCTGATGTTTGTCACGTGGTCCTGGGTGTTGGTATCAATGTGAACATGCAGTCCGCAGATGAGGTTGATCAGCAGTGGACGTCAATGAAGCTGGAGTCTGGTCGGCTATTTGACCGCAACGCACTGGTCGCGCTCTTGGGAATCACGCTGCAGAAATATTTGGATCGACATCAGGTTGGCGGATTCACTGCGATCCAGCGCGAGTGGGAGCAGAATCATTTATGGCAAGGTCGTTTAGTCTCACTGACTGCCGGATCTAACCAGATAGATGGTGAGGTTTTGGGTATTGATAGTCAGGGTGCTCTTCGCCTGAAGGTGGGTGGTGTGGAAAAAGTATTTAGTGGCGGTGAGCTCAGTCTGAGGTTGCGCGATGATTCTTGAGCTCGACTGCGGAAATAGTTTTATCAAGTGGCGGGTGATCACAACCAGCGTCCGGCAAACGATTGGCGAGGGGGTCGTAGATTCCAATGCGGCCTTGCTGGAGAGCCTTCAGGCGCTTGCCGTGCTCTCACTGCGGTACTGTCGGTTAGTCAGTGTCAGAACAGAGGAAGAGACGAGTGCATTGATATCCCTTCTGGAGGAGACGTTTACCGTTTCCGTGGCGAGCGCGGTCCCCGCTCGTGAAATGGGTGGGGTTCGCAATGGCTATGAGGATTTTGAGCGTTTGGGGCTTGATCGCTGGCTCGCAATGCTTGGCGGGTACCATTTGGCTCGGGGCGCATGTCTCGTGCTTGATTTCGGTACTGCGGTAACGGCAGATTTCGTAAGTGGTGATGGTGAGCATCTGGGGGGATTCATCTGTCCCGGAATACCCTTGATGCGGAATCAACTGCGCACGCATACACGCAAGATACGTTACGGCGACCTCGCTGCCGAACGGGCTCTGGAAAGTCTCGTGCCTGGTCGAACTACCGTCGAGGCAGTCGAGCGTGGATGCTCATTGATGTTGCGAGGCTTTGTGCTGACACAGCTTGACTTGGCGCGCAGCTATTGGGGGGCGGACTATTCAGTGTTTCTGACTGGCGGAGATGCTGATCTTGTTTCTGGAATCGTGCCAGAGGCTAGAGTGGTTCCGGATCTCGTGTTTGTCGGCTTGGCTATGGCATGTCCTTTGTCCTGAGGTCTTTATGCGTTGGTTGTTCCTGCTGCTGCTTGTTCTCAACGTGTTCTACTACATCTGGCATCAGCAAGAGGCTCCTCTGCGTGCAAAAGATGTCACACCACTGAGCTTATACCGGGGTGGGCAGCAGGATATAAAGCTGCTTAGCGAGACGGTCGAGGCAAAGGCCGATACGGCCAAAACAGCACCGACTAATAACAGTTGTTTATACCTTGGTGGCTATGGCCGGGAAGAGGTCGCTCGGGCAGTGGAGCGACGTTTAAGCGGGATGGAGATCAACTTCCAGTCCCTGGCGAAAGACCTCCCAGAATTGAACGGATACTGGGTACGCGTAGCCCCCGAGAGTCGGCGCTGGTTGGGTGACGTGCAGTTGCAAAACCTTTCCAGAGAATTCAATGAGTTAAAACATAAAATAATGCCGTGTGAGGGGGTTGCACCTGCCCAATAGTTTGCATAGAATGGCGCCCGCTTCGCAGTGAAGACCTTTACAGGTTGACGCTGAGAAGCGGTGTCAACGCAGCTAAGCTCAGGTTTTTAATGAGAAAATGCTTGACAGAAGGTCGGCATGATATAGAATGCCGGCTCGCTTAGGAGGGGTTCCCGAGCGGCCAAAGGGATCAGACTGTAAATCTGACGTCTACGACTTCGAAGGTTCGAATCCTTCCCCCTCCACCATTTTTAGCGAGAGCTGCAAGCCTCGCGGGTATAGTTTAGTGGTAGAACCTCAGCCTTCCAAGCTGATGATGCGGGTTCGATTCCCGCTACCCGCTCCAAGTTTGCAGATCCTGCAAAGTGTTTCGCTCTTGTAGCTCAGTTGGTAGAGCACACCCTTGGTAAGGGTGAGGTCAGCGGTTCAAATCCGCTCAAGAGCTCCATATAACAAGGCAGATATGAAAATATCTGCCTTTGTTTTAATGGCTTGTTTGACCTGCTCAATTCTTCTCCTGAGGGTGATCTTGATGGCTAAGGAAAAGTTCGAACGTAACAAGCCGCACGTCAATGTGGGTACCATTGGTCACGTTGACCACGGTAAAACTACTTTGACTGCCGCCTTGACCCGTGTCTGCTCCGAAGTTTTCGGTTCGGCAAAGGTTGACTTCGACAAGATCGATAGCGCCCCTGAAGAAAAAGCTCGCGGTATTACCATCAACACCGCTCACGTTGAGTACGATTCGGCAGTGCGTCACTACGCACATGTCGACTGTCCTGGTCACGCCGACTACGTAAAAAACATGATTACCGGCGCGGCTCAGATGGATGGTGCGATTCTGGTTTGCTCGGCCGCTGATGGTCCGATGCCTCAAACCCGTGAGCACATTCTGCTCTCCCGTCAGGTTGGTGTTCCGTACATCGTTGTATTCCTTAACAAGGCTGACATGGTCGATGATGCTGAGCTGCTCGAGCTCGTAGAGATGGAAGTGCGCGATCTGTTGAGCACTTATGATTTCCCAGGTGATGACACTCCGATCATCATTGGTTCTGCGCTGATGGCGTTGAACGGTCAAGACGATAACGAGATGGGTACAACTGCCGTCAAGCGTTTGGTTGAGACTCTGGATAGCTACATTCCGCAGCCGGAACGCGCTATTGATAAGCCGTTCCTGATGCCGATCGAGGATGTTTTCTCGATTTCTGGTCGCGGTACTGTTGTAACGGGTCGTGTAGAGCGTGGCATTGTACGCATCCAGGAAGAAGTTGAGATTGTAGGTCTTCGTGACACTGTCAAAACGACTTGTACTGGCGTCGAAATGTTCCGCAAATTGCTCGACGAAGGTCGTGCTGGTGAGAATTGCGGGGTGTTGCTCCGCGGTACCAAGCGTGATGATGTTGAGCGTGGCCAGGTTCTGGTCAAGCCCGGTACCGTCAAGCCGCACACCAAATTTACTGCAGAAGTTTACGTTTTGAGCAAAGAGGAGGGTGGTCGTCATACGCCATTCTTCAAGGGCTACCGTCCACAGTTCTACTTCCGTACGACTGATGTGACCGGTAACTGTGAGTTGCCCGAAGGTGTTGAGATGGTGATGCCTGGGGATAACGTTCAGATGACCGTTACCCTGATCAAAACCATTGCGATGGAAGATGGTTTGCGCTTTGCAATCCGTGAGGGCGGTCGTACCGTCGGCGCTGGGGTTGTGGCAAAAGTCATCGAGTAAGTTGTTGTAATGTCTTTTTCGGGCCGGCATAATGGTCGGCCTGATTTTGTTTTAGGTCAGTAGCTCAATTGGCAGAGCGACGGTCTCCAAAACCGTAGGTTGGGGGTTCGATTCCCTCCTGACCTGCCAGATTCACTTGGTGGGTTTGGCTTTCTTTTCACAGGATCTTCATAGATGACTCCTAAAGCTGAAGCTCAAGGCTCTCGCTTCGATCTGCTCAAGTGGCTAGTAGTAGTCGCCTTGGTGGTTGTTGGCGTTGTTGGCAATCAGTATTACTCTGCTTCGCCGATCCTGTACCGCGTACTAGCTTTGCTTGCCATTGCTGCTGTAGCTGCCTTTGTAGGCCTGCAGACTGCCAAGGGCAAGTCTTTCTTTGTACTGGTTAAGGAAGCTCGCACCGAGATTCGTAAAGTCGTTTGGCCAACTCGCCAAGAAACCACGCAGACCACATTGATCGTAGTGGCTGTTGTTCTGGTTATGGCGTTGCTGTTGTGGGGTCTTGATTCCCTGCTCGGCTGGCTTGTTTCCTTGATTGTCGGCTAAGGGTGTCCCGTGGCTAAGCGTTGGTACGTTGTGCATGCTTACTCCGGTTACGAGAAGCATGTCATGCGCTCGTTGGTAGAGCGCGTAAAGCTGGCTGGCATGGAAGATGGCTTCGGCGAAATTCTGGTTCCCACTGAAGAAGTGGTTGAAATGCGTAATGGCCAGAAACGCAAAAGCGAGCGCAAGTTCTTCCCAGGTTATGTGCTGGTCCAGATGGACATGAATGAGGGTACCTGGCACTTGGTCAAGGATACTCCTCGGGTGATGGGTTTTATCGGTGGTACTGCTGATAAGCCTGCACCTATCACAGATAAAGAGGCAGAAGCGATTCTGCGTCGTGTTGCTGATGGTAGCGACAAGCCGAAGCCGAAGACGTTGTTCGAGCCAGGCGAGTCGGTGCGTGTCAACGACGGACCGTTTGCTGATTTTACCGGCACGGTTGAAGAGGTTAATTACGAAAAGAGTCGCATCCAAGTGGCAGTGCTCATTTTCGGTCGCTCTACTCCGGTAGAGTTAGAGTTCAGCCAGGTCGAAAAAGTCTAGCTGAGCAAGCATCCCAACCCCGCAGCCCTAGGCTGTGGGGTTTTGTCGTCACTGGGATAAACGCGCAAGTAACCGGGGAGCCTTTCGAGGCGTTCGAACCCGTAATTGGAGTGCCTCATGGCCAAGAAGATTACCGCTTACATCAAGCTGCAAGTGAAGGCCGCTCAGGCTAACCCAAGCCCACCTGTTGGTCCTGCACTGGGTCAGCACGGCGTGAACATCATGGAGTTCTGCAAAGCTTTCAACGCCCGTACTCAGGGTATTGAGCCAGGCCTGCCGACTCCAGTGATCATCACTGTCTACAGCGACCGTAGCTTCACTTTTGAAACCAAATCCACCCCTGCTTCGGTTCTGCTGAAGAAGGCGGCTGGTCTGACTAGCGGTTCCGCTCGTCCGAACACCGTTAAGGTTGGCACCGTGACCCGTGCTCAGCTGGAAGAAATCGCGAAAACCAAAAACGCGGATCTGACTGCAGCTGATATGGATGCAGCCGTGCGCACTATCGCCGGTTCTGCTCGTAGCATGGGCCTTAACGTGGAGGGTGTGTAATGGCTAAGTTGACCAAGCGTCAAAAGGCTATCGCCGACAAAATCGAAGCAGGCAAGTCCTACAACTTTGTAGACGCTGCTGCTCTGCTGGCTGAATTGTCGACTGTAAAGTTCAGCGAGTCGTTCGACGTAGCTGTGAACCTGGGTGTTGACCCGCGTAAATCCGACCAGGTCGTTCGTAGCGCTACTGTGCTGCCGCACGGCACTGGCAAGACTGTTCGCGTTGCAGTGTTCACCCAGGGTCCAGCTGCTGAGGCCGCTCTGGCTGCCGGCGCTGACCGTGTAGGTATGGACGATCTGGCTGCCGAAATGAAAGGCGGCGACCTGAACTATGACGTAGTTATCGCATCCCCGGATGCAATGCGCGTTGTTGGTCAGTTGGGTCAGATCCTCGGCCCACGTGGTCTGATGCCTAACCCTAAAGTCGGTACCGTAACTCCAGACGTAGCTACAGCGGTTAAAAACGCCAAGGCTGGTCAGGTTCGTTATCGCACAGACAAAAACGGCATCATCCACACTTCGGTTGGCAAGGTCGGTTTCGACGCTGTCAAGCTGAAGGAAAACGTTGAAGCCCTGATCGCTGATTTGAAGCGTATCAAGCCAGCTTCCTCGAAAGGCATTTACGTCAAGCGCGTTACCCTGAGCACTACCATGGGCCCAGGTCTGGTCATCGACCAAGGCTCGCTCGACGCGTGAGACACAGACTGGCGCGAGTGATCGCGTCAGTTGAAAAATTGGGGTCCCTGCCTGGCGGGGGCTATCCAAGACCGTAGGCGACGCAAGTCTTAAACCTCAAGCCTACGCAGATGGTGCTCCCGGTTCCTTACCGAATCAGACACCAAAACGACATCCGGCTCCGGCTGGATGAAACGGTAACAAGCAGGAGTTAAACCCGTGGCAATTAAACTCGAAGACAAGAAGGCCATCGTCGCTGAAGTCAACGAGGCTGCCAATGTTGCCCTGTCTGCTGTTGTGGCTGATGCCCGCGGCGTGACAGTGAGCGCTATGACCGGACTCCGTAAAGAGGCTCGTGAAGCTGGCGTTTACGTACGTGTTGTACGTAACACCCTGCTGAAGCGCGCCGTTGCTGGCACTCAATATGACGTGCTCAACGACGTGTTCACTGGCCCGACCTTGATTGCATTTTCGAAAGAACATCCGGGCGCTGCTGCTCGTATCTTCAAAGAATTCGCAAAAGGTCAGGATAAGTTCGAGATCAAGGCAGCTGCGTTCGAGGGCAAGTTCCTCGCAGCTAATCAGATCGACGTACTGGCAAGTCTGCCGACCCGTGACGAAGCAATTTCTCAGCTGATGAGCGTGATTCAAGGCGCAACCAGCAAATTGGCTCGTACTCTGGCGGCCCTTCGCGACCAGAAAGAAGCTGCCGCAGCCTAAGGCTACGCAACTACTTTCAGCGTTTATTGTTTATTTCGATGGCCGCGTAGGCTGTCACCCCAATACAGGAATTTATAGTCATGTCTCTGACTAACGACCAAATCATCGAAGCAATCGGCGAAAAATCCGTTCTGGAAATCGTTGAGCTGATCAAGGCCATGGAAGAGAAGTTCGGCGTATCTGCTGCCGCTGCTTCCGCTGGTCCAGCTGCTGTTGCTGCCGTTGTTGAAGAACAAACTGAATTCAACGTCATGCTGCTGGAAGCTGGCGAGAAGAAAGTTAACGTGATCAAGGCAGTACGTGAACTGACCGGTCTGGGCCTGAAAGAAGCCAAGGCTGTAGTTGACGGCGCTCCTGGCATGGTTCTGGAAGCTGTATCGAAAGACGCAGCTGACAAAGCCAAGGTCACTCTGGAAGAAGCAGGCGCTAAAGTCGAGCTGAAGTAAGCATCGACTTGCACCTCCAGCCCAAGCGTTAAGCAAAAGGCTGATGGCTGGTGGCTCTTGCCACCGGCCTTTTTCCGTTATTGGCAACCGACTGGGTCGATGCTGGTAGCGAGCTGTAACCACCCGATGCGGTGGCGCAAACCATGGGGTTTGCAAGATTTTCTGGCTGCTCCCGTCGGGAGGGGCCAAACAAGCAGGTGACCAAGCTGGGGAACGCTGATGGCTTACTCATATACTGAGAAAAAACGTATCCGCAAGGACTTTAGCAAGTTGCCGGACGTCATGGATGTGCCGTATCTCTTGGCAATCCAGCTGGATTCGTATCGTGAATTCTTGCAGGCGGGAGCGACTAAAGATCAGTTCCGCGACGTGGGCCTGCATGCGGCCTTCAAATCCGTTTTCCCGATCATCAGCTACTCCGGCAATGCTGCGCTGGAGTACGTCGGTTATCGCCTGGGCGAACCGGCATTTGATGTCAAAGAATGCGTGTTGCGCGGTGTGACTTACGCCGTACCTTTGCGGGTAAAAGTGCGCCTGATCATTTTCGACAAAGAATCGTCGAACAAAGCGATCAAGGACATCAAAGAGCAAGAAGTCTACATGGGTGAAATCCCCCTGATGACTGAAAACGGTACCTTCGTAATCAACGGTACCGAGCGTGTAATCGTTTCCCAGCTGCACCGTTCCCCGGGCGTGTTTTTTGACCACGACCGCGGCAAGACGCATAGCTCCGGCAAACTGCTTTACTCCGCGCGCATCATTCCATACCGCGGTTCGTGGCTGGACTTCGAGTTCGACCCGAAAGACTGCGTATTCGTGCGTATCGACCGTCGTCGCAAGCTGCCTGCATCGGTACTGCTGCGCGCGCTCGGCTATACCACTGAAGAAGTGCTCGACGCGTTCTACACCACCAATGTCTTCCATCTGAGCGGCGAAACCCTCAGCCTGGAACTGATTGCTTCGCGTCTGCGTGGTGAAATTGCAGTTCTTGATATTCAGGACGAGAAGGGCAAGGTCATCGTTGAGGCTGGTCGTCGCATTACTGCGCGCCACATCAACCAGATCGAAAAAGCCGGTCTCAAGACCCTGGAAGTGCCTCTGGACTACGTCCTGGGTCGCACTACTGCCAAGGCCATCGTGCATCCGGCAACCGGCGAAATCCTGGCTGAGTGCAACACCGAGCTGAACACCGAAATCCTGGCAAAAATCGCCAAGTCCCAGGTTGTTCGTATCGAAACTCTGTACACCAACGATATCGACTGCGGTCCGTTCGTCTCCGACACTCTGAAGATCGATTCCACCAGCAACCAATTGGAAGCGCTGGTCGAGATCTATCGCATGATGCGTCCAGGCGAGCCGCCAACCAAAGACGCTGCCGAGACTCTGTTCAACAACCTGTTCTTCAGCCCTGAGCGCTATGACCTGTCTGCGGTCGGCCGGATGAAGTTCAACCGTCGTATCGGTCGTACCGAGATCGAAGGTTCGGGCGTGCTGTGCAAAGAAGACATCGTCGCGGTTCTGAAGACTCTGGTCGACATCCGTAACGGTAAAGGCATCGTCGATGACATCGACCACCTGGGTAACCGTCGTGTTCGCTGTGTAGGCGAAATGGCCGAGAACCAGTTCCGCGTTGGCCTGGTACGTGTAGAGCGTGCGGTCAAAGAGCGTCTGTCGATGGCTGAAAGCGAAGGCCTGATGCCGCAAGACCTGATCAACGCCAAGCCAGTTGCTGCGGCGGTGAAAGAGTTCTTCGGTTCCAGCCAGCTCTCGCAGTTCATGGACCAGAACAACCCGCTGTCCGAGATCACCCACAAGCGTCGTGTGTCTGCACTCGGCCCTGGCGGTTTGACTCGTGAGCGTGCTGGCTTTGAAGTTCGTGACGTACACCCGACTCACTATGGTCGTGTATGCCCGATTGAAACGCCGGAAGGTCCGAACATCGGTCTGATCAACTCCCTGGCTGCCTATGCGCGCACCAACCAGTACGGCTTCCTTGAGAGCCCGTACCGTGTGGTGAAAGATGCTCTGGTCACCGACGAGATCGTTTTCCTGTCCGCCATTGAAGAAGCCGATCACGTGATCGCTCAGGCTTCGGCCACGATGAACGACAAGAAAGTCCTGATCGATGAGTTGGTAGCGGTTCGTCACTTGAACGAGTTCACCGTCAAGGCGCCGGAAGACGTCACCTTGATGGACGTGTCGCCGAAGCAGGTAGTTTCGGTCGCAGCGTCGCTGATCCCGTTCCTCGAGCACGATGACGCCAACCGTGCGTTGATGGGTTCGAACATGCAGCGTCAAGCTGTACCAACCCTGCGCGCTGACAAGCCGCTGGTCGGTACCGGCATGGAGCGTAACGTAGCTCGTGACTCCGGCGTTTGCGTCGTGGCTCGTCGTGGCGGCGTAATCGATTCCGTCGACGCCAGCCGTATCGTGGTTCGTGTTGCTGATGACGAAGTTGAAACCGGCGAAGCTGGTGTCGACATCTACAACCTGACCAAATACACCCGCTCCAACCAGAACACCTGCATCAACCAGCGTCCGCTGGTGCGTAAAGGTGATCGGGTTCAGCGTAGCGACATCATGGCCGACGGTCCGTCCACCGACATGGGTGAACTGGCTCTGGGTCAGAACATGCGCATCGCGTTCATGGCATGGAACGGTTTCAACTTCGAAGACTCCATCTGCCTGTCCGAGCGTGTGGTTCAGGAAGATCGCTTCACCACGATCCACATCCAGGAACTGACCTGTGTGGCGCGTGACACCAAGCTTGGGCCTGAGGAAATCACTGCAGACATCCCGAACGTGGGTGAAGCTGCACTGAACAAACTGGACGAAGCCGGTATCGTTTACGTAGGTGCTGAAGTAGGCGCAGGCGACATTCTGGTAGGTAAGGTCACTCCGAAAGGCGAGACCCAACTGACTCCGGAAGAGAAGCTGCTGCGTGCCATCTTCGGTGAAAAAGCCAGCGACGTTAAAGACACTTCCCTGCGTGTGCCTACCGGCACCAAAGGTACTGTGATCGACGTACAGGTCTTCACTCGTGACGGCGTTGAGCGTGATGCTCGTGCACTGTCGATCGAGAAGACTCAACTCGACGAGATCCGCAAGGACCTGAACGAAGAGTTCCGTATTGTTGAAGGCGCCACTTTCGAACGTCTGCGTTCCGCTCTGGTAGGCCACAAGGCTGAAGGCGGCGCCGGTCTGAAGAAAGGTCAGGAAATTACCGACGAAGTTCTCGACGGTCTTGAGCATGGTCAGTGGTTCAAACTGCGCATGGCTGAAGATGCTCTGAACGAGCAGCTCGAGAAGGCTCAGGCCTACATCGTTGATCGCCGCCGTCTGCTGGACGACAAGTTCGAAGACAAGAAGCGCAAACTGCAGCAGGGCGATGACCTGGCTCCAGGCGTGCTGAAAATCGTCAAGGTTTACCTGGCAATCCGTCGTCGCATCCAGCCGGGCGACAAGATGGCCGGTCGTCACGGTAACAAAGGTGTGGTCTCCGTGATCATGCCGGTTGAAGACATGCCGCATGATGCCAATGGCACACCGGTCGATGTCGTCCTCAACCCGTTGGGCGTACCTTCGCGTATGAACGTTGGTCAGATCCTCGAAACTCACCTCGGCCTCGCGGCTAAAGGTCTGGGCGAGAAGATCAACCGGATGATCGAAGAGCAGCGCAAAGTCGCCGAGCTTCGTAAATTCCTCGACGAGATCTACAACCAGATCGGCGGTCGTAACGAAGATCTGGATAGCTTCTCCGACCAGGAAATCCTGGACCTGGCGAAGAACCTGCGTGGCGGCGTTCCAATGGCCACTCCAGTGTTCGACGGTGCCAAGGAAAGCGAAATCAAGGCCATGCTGAAACTGGCAGACCTGCCGGAAAGCGGCCAGATGCAGCTGACTGACGGCCGTACCGGCAATAAGTTCGAGCGCCCGGTTACTGTTGGCTACATGTACATGCTGAAGCTGAACCACTTGGTAGACGACAAGATGCACGCTCGTTCTACCGGTTCGTACAGCCTGGTTACCCAGCAGCCGCTGGGTGGTAAGGCACAGTTCGGTGGTCAGCGTTTCGGGGAGATGGAGGTCTGGGCACTGGAAGCATACGGTGCTGCTTACACTCTGCAAGAAATGCTCACAGTGAAGTCGGACGATGTGAACGGCCGTACCAAGATGTACAAAAACATCGTGGATGGCGATCACCGTATGGAGCCGGGCATGCCCGAGTCTTTCAACGTGTTGATCAAGGAAATTCGTTCCCTCGGCATCGATATCGATCTGGAAACCGAATAACACGTGACGCGAATCGAGAGCGGGGCAGGATTGCCCGCTCTCTGCTCCGCCAGGAGGAAAGGCCTTGAAAGACCTACTGAATTTGCTGAAAAACCAGGGTCAAGTCGAAGAGTTCGACGCCATCCGTATTGGATTGGCATCGCCTGAGATGATCCGTTCGTGGTCGTTCGGTGAAGTTAAAAAGCCGGAAACGATCAACTACCGTACGTTCAAACCTGAGCGTGACGGCCTGTTCTGCGCCAAGATCTTTGGCCCGGTAAAGGATTACGAGTGCCTGTGCGGTAAGTACAAGCGCTTGAAGCATCGCGGCGTAATCTGCGAGAAGTGCGGCGTTGAAGTCGCGCTGGCCAAAGTTCGTCGTGAGCGCATGGCGCACATCGAACTGGCTTCGCCAGTTGCCCACATCTGGTTCCTGAAATCGCTGCCGTCCCGTATCGGCTTGCTGATGGACATGACCCTGCGTGATATCGAACGTGTTCTCTATTTCGAGAGCTATGTCGTTATCGATCCAGGTATGACCACCCTTGAGAAAGGGCAGCTGCTGAACGACGAGCAGTACTTCGAAGCGCTGGAAGAGTTCGGCGACGATTTCGATGCCCGTATGGGTGCTGAAGCTGTCCGTGAACTGCTGCACGCTATCGACCTGGAGCACGAGATTGGCCGTCTGCGTGAAGAAATTCCGCAAACCAATTCCGAAACCAAAATCAAGAAGCTGTCCAAGCGTCTGAAGTTGATGGAAGCCTTCCAGGGTTCCGGCAACCTTCCAGAATGGATGGTGCTGACCGTTCTGCCGGTTCTGCCGCCAGATCTGCGTCCACTGGTCCCGCTGGATGGCGGTCGCTTCGCGACTTCCGACCTCAACGATCTGTATCGTCGAGTGATCAACCGTAACAACCGCTTGAAGCGCCTGCTTGATCTGTCCGCTCCGGACATCATCGTGCGCAACGAAAAGCGTATGTTGCAGGAAGCTGTCGATGCACTGCTCGACAACGGTCGTCGTGGCCGCGCTATCACTGGTTCGAACAAGCGTCCTCTGAAGTCCCTGGCTGACATGATCAAGGGTAAGCAGGGTCGTTTCCGTCAGAACTTGCTCGGTAAGCGTGTTGACTACTCCGGTCGTTCGGTAATTACCGTAGGTCCGACCCTGCGTCTGCATCAGTGCGGTCTGCCGAAGAAAATGGCCCTCGAGTTGTTCAAGCCGTTCATTTTCGGCAAGCTGGAAATGCGTGGTCTTGCTACCACCATCAAAGCTGCCAAGAAGATGGTCGAGCGCGAGCTGCCGGAAGTCTGGGACGTTCTCGCTGAAGTAATTCGCGAACACCCGGTTCTCCTCAACCGTGCACCGACCCTTCACCGTCTGGGTATCCAGGCGTTTGAACCAGTACTGATCGAAGGCAAGGCTATCCAGCTGCACCCTCTGGTCTGTGCTGCGTACAACGCCGACTTCGACGGCGACCAAATGGCCGTGCACGTACCGCTGACACTGGAAGCCCAGTTGGAAGCGCGTGCGTTGATGATGTCGACCAACAACATTCTGTCGCCAGCCAACGGTGAGCCAATCATCGTTCCTTCGCAGGACGTTGTATTGGGTCTGTACTACATGACTCGTGAAGCGATCAACGCCAAGGGCGAAGGTCGTGTGTTCGCGGATCTGCAGGAAGTTGACCGTGTGTTCCGTGCCGGCGAAGCCGCACTGCACGCCAAAGTCAAAGTCCGCATCCACGAAACCGTAAACGATCGTGACGGTGGCAGCGTCAAGAACACCCGTATCGTCGACACAACCGTCGGTCGTGCGCTGTTGTTCCAGGTTGTTCCACCTGGCCTGTCGTACGACGTCGTCAACCAGCCGATGAAGAAAAAGGCGATCTCCAAGCTGATCAACCAGTGCTACCGCGTGGTTGGTTTGAAAGAGACCGTGATCTTCGCTGACCAGTTGATGTACACCGGTTTTGCTTATTCGACCATTTCCGGCGTTTCCATCGGTGTTAACGACTTTGTTATCCCGGACGAGAAAGCCCGCATCATCAATGCTGCAACTGATGAAGTGAAAGAGATCGAAAGTCAGTACGCCTCAGGCCTGGTAACTCAGGGCGAGAAGTACAACAAAGTGATCGACCTTTGGTCCAAGGCGAACGACGAAGTTTCCAAGGCGATGATGGCCAACCTCTCGAAAGAGAAAGTCATCGACCGTCACGGCGTCGAAGTCGACCAAGAGTCCTTTAACTCGATGTACATGATGGCCGACTCGGGCGCACGGGGTTCTGCTGCGCAGATCCGTCAGCTCGCCGGTATGCGCGGCCTGATGGCCAAGCCGGACGGTTCCATCATCGAAACGCCGATTACTGCGAACTTCCGTGAAGGTTTGAGCGTACTTCAGTACTTCATCTCCACTCACGGTGCTCGTAAAGGTTTGGCGGATACCGCATTGAAAACTGCGAACTCCGGTTACCTGACTCGTCGTCTTGTAGACGTGGCGCAGGATCTGGTTGTGACCGAGATCGATTGCGGCACCGAACATGGCCTGGTAATGACTCCGCACATTGAAGGCGGTGACGTTGTCGAGCCGCTGGGTGAGCGCGTGTTGGGTCGTGTCATTGCTCGTGACGTGTTCAAGCCGGGTACCGAAGAAGTCATCGTTCCTGGTGGCACTCTGGTAGACGAGAAGTGGGTCGAGTTCATCGAGCTGAACAGCATCGATGAAGTGATCGTGCGTTCGCCGATCAGCTGCGAAACCCGCTACGGCATTTGCGCTAAGTGCTACGGCCGTGATCTGGCTCGTGGTCACCAGGTGAACATCGGTGAAGCGGTCGGCGTTATCGCTGCCCAGTCCATCGGTGAGCCGGGTACCCAGCTGACCATGCGTACGTTCCACATCGGTGGTGCTGCAAGCCGGACCTCCGCAGCTGACAGCGTTCAGGTGAAGAATGGCGGTACTGTCCGTCTGCATAACCTGAAGCACGTTGAGCGAGTGGATGGTTGCCTGGTTGCTGTGTCCCGTTCCGGTGAGCTGGCAATCGCTGATGACTTCGGTCGTGAGCGTGAGCGTTACAAGCTGCCGTACGGTGCTGTGATTTCGGTTAAAGAAGGTGACAAGGTCGACGCTGGCGCAATCGTGGCCAAGTGGGATCCGCACACTCACCCAATCGTTACCGAAATGAAAGGTACCGTGACCTACGTGGGCATGGAAGAAGGCATCACGATCAAGCGTCAGACTGACGAATTGACCGGTATGACCAACATTGAAGTCCTCGACGCCAAAGACCGTCCAGCTGCCGGTAAAGATATCCGTCCTGCTGTGAAGATGGTTGATGACAATGGCAAGGATCTCTTGCTGCCGGGTACTGACGTAATTGCTCAGTACTTCCTGCCTGCTAACGCCCTGGTTGGTGTAGCGGACGGCGCGAAGATTGCGATCGGTGATGTTATCGCTCGTATCCCGCAAGAGACTTCGAAGACCCGTGATATCACCGGTGGTCTGCCGCGTGTTGCCGACTTGTTCGAAGCACGTCGTCCGAAAGAAGCCTCGATTCTGGCTGAAGTCAGCGGCACCATCGCGTTCGGTAAAGAGACCAAAGGCAAGCGCCGTCTGGTTATCACTCCGAACGACGGTACTGATCCGTACGAAGAGCTGATTCCGAAGTGGCGTCACCTGAACGTTTTCGAAGGCGAACAGGTAAACCGCGGCGAAGTTATCTCCGACGGTCCGAGCGATCCACACGACATCCTGCGTCTGCTGGGTGTGAGTGCGCTGGCCAAGTACATCGTGAACGAGATCCAGGACGTTTATCGTCTGCAAGGCGTGAAAATCAACGACAAGCACATCGAGACCATCTTGCGTCAGATGCTGCGTAAAGTTGAAATCGCTGAGTCCGGCGACTCGACTTTCATCAAGGGCGACCAGATGGAGTTGACTCACGTTCTGGTAGAGAACGAGCGTCTGGCTGGCGACGAGAAATTCGTATCCAAGTTCACCCGCGTGCTGTTGGGTATCACCAAGGCGTCGTTGTCCACCGAATCGTTCATCTCGGCGGCTTCCTTCCAGGAAACCACTCGTGTACTGACCGAAGCGGCGGTTACCGGCAAGCGCGATTACCTGCGCGGCTTGAAAGAAAACGTGGTTGTGGGTCGTTTGATCCCGGCCGGTACCGGTTTGGCTTATCACAGCGAACGTAAGCGTCGTCGTGAAGCAGACAAGCCGCTGCGCGTAAGCGCCAGTGAAGTGGAAGCTGCACTGACCGAAGCGCTGAACTCAAGCGGTAACTGAGTTCTGCACTAAATGAGCGTAAGGCCCTGGCCGCTCCGTTCATCGAATCGAGACAATTTGTCGAGGTTGGATGAGAGGAGACGTCGGGGCCTTGCCTTGACTGGGGGCAAGATCCTCTTTAGACTCTTGTACCCCTAAATTTGGCGGGAATTCGTTCCTGCCATTTTGCTTTTCTTGCAAGACAATAGCGTCGCAAGACAACAGTGGAGCTAGTAGATGGCAACTATCAACCAGCTGGTACGTCAGCCGCGTAAGCGTATCGTCGAGAAATCCGACGTGCCTGCGCTGCAGAACTGCCCGCAACGTCGTGGCGTATGCACTCGTGTGTATACCACCACGCCGAAAAAACCTAACTCGGCACTGCGTAAAGTATGCCGTGTGCGTCTGACCAACGGTTTCGAGGTTTCCTCGTACATCGGCGGTGAAGGCCACAACCTGCAAGAGCACAGCGTGGTACTGATCCGCGGCGGTCGTGTAAAAGACTTGCCAGGTGTTCGTTATCACACCGTTCGCGGTTCTTTGGATACTTCCGGCGTTAAAGGTCGTAACCAGGGTCGTTCGAAGTACGGTACCAAGAAGCCTAAGTAGTAGCGGCTTTTTGTAAAAACTGAATCATCTATTTTTCTGAGTCGATAAGAGTAAGGTCGGAGGCGTCCCGCAAGGGCACCGATTCCGAGCGAACCTGAAGACCGTTTGAGGGCTTATCCATGCCAAGAAGACGCGTAGCAGCCAAGCGCGAAGTGCTTGACGATCCAAAATACGGAAGCCAAATTCTGGCCAAGTTCATGAACCACGTGATGGAAAGCGGCAAGAAAGCCGTTGCCGAGCGTATCGTTTATGGCGCGCTGGAAAAGGTTAAAGAACGCAAGAACAGCGACCCCCTGGAAATCTTCGAGAAAGCTCTCGACGCCATCGCTCCGCTGGTCGAAGTAAAGTCGCGCCGTGTAGGCGGTGCTACTTACCAGGTTCCGGTTGAAGTTCGTCCGTCCCGTCGTAACGCCCTGGCAATGCGCTGGTTGGTAGACTTCGCCCGCAAGCGCGGCGAGAAGTCTATGGCTCTGCGTTTGGCTGGCGAACTGTTGGACGCTGCTGAAGGTAAAGGTGCTGCAGTTAAGAAGCGTGAAGACGTGCACCGTATGGCTGAAGCTAACAAAGCTTTCTCGCACTACCGCTTCTAATTTTAGCGTCACTAATTTTGCGAGGGCTTTATGGCTCGTACAACACCGATTAATCGCTACCGTAACATTGGTATCGTTGCTCACGTGGATGCTGGTAAAACCACCACCACAGAGCGCGTCCTTTTTTACACTGGCAAAAGTCACAAAATGGGCGAGGTGCATGACGGCGCCGCGACCACAGACTGGATGGTTCAGGAGCAGGAGCGTGGTATTACCATTACTTCTGCTGCCATTACCGCCTTCTGGCAGGGTTCCGAGAAGCAGCACAAGGACCAATACCGCTTTAACGTCATCGACACCCCGGGCCACGTTGACTTCACTATTGAAGTTGAGCGTTCCCTGCGTGTTCTCGACGGCGCGGTCGTTGTGTTCTGCGGCACCTCGGGTGTTGAGCCTCAGTCGGAAACCGTATGGCGTCAAGCCAACAAATACGGCGTTCCACGTCTTGTTTACGTAAACAAGATGGACCGTGCTGGTGCGAACTTCCTGCGCGTGATCGGTCAGATCAAGCAGCGTCTGGGTCACACTCCGGTTCCAATCCAGTTGGCTATCGGTTCCGAAGACAACTTCCAGGGTCAGATCGATCTGATGGCCATGGAAGCTGTTTACTGGAATGACTCCGACAAAGGCATGGTTCCAGTTCGCAAGCCTATCCCTGCTGAATTGCAGGAACTGGCTGACGAGTGGCGCGGCAACATGGTTGAGGCTGCGGCTGAAGCCAGCGAAGAGCTGATGAACAAGTACCTCGAAGGTGAAGAGCTCACCAACGCGGAAATCAAGGACGCACTGCGTCAGCGTACTATCGCTGGCGAAATCGTCCTGGCTGTTTGCGGTTCTTCCTTCAAGAACAAGGGTGTTCCCCTGGTTCTCGACGCCGTTATCGACTACCTGCCGGCTCCTTCCGACATTCCTGCCATCAAGGGTACTGACCCGGATGACGAGACCAAGGAAATGGAGCGTCATGCAGATGACAGCGAGCCGTTCTCGGCGCTTGCTTTCAAGATCGCTACCGACCCATTCGTGGGTACTTTGACCTTTGTTCGAGTTTACTCGGGCGTGTTGGCTTCCGGCGACGGTGTGATCAACTCGGTTAAAGGCAAGAAAGAGCGCGTGGGTCGTATGGTGCAAATGCACGCAAACGCTCGCGAAGAAATCAAGGAAGTGCGCGCTGGTGACATCGCGGCCTTGATCGGCATGAAGGATGTCACCACTGGCGAAACCTTGTGCAACGCTGACAAGCCAATCATCCTGGTTCGCATGGACTTCCCGGAGCCGGTTATTTCGGTTGCCGTTGAGCCTAAGACCAAGGACGACCAGGAAAAAATGGGTATCGCTCTGGGCAAGCTTGCTCAGGAAGATCCATCTTTCCGCGTCAAGACTGATGAAGAGACTGGTCAAACGATCATCTCTGGAATGGGCGAGTTGCACCTGGACATCCTGGTTGACCGGATGCGCCGTGAGTTCAACGTCGAAGCCAACATCGGTAAGCCTCAGGTTTCCTATCGTGAGCGCATCACGAAGAACTGTGAAATCGAAGGCAAGTTCGTTCGTCAGTCCGGCGGTCGTGGTCAGTTCGGCCACTGCTGGATCCGTTTTGCTCCTGCTGACGAAGGTCAGGAAGGTCTGCAATTCGTGAACGAAGTAGTGGGCGGTGTGGTTCCTAAGGAATACATCCCGGCTATCCAGAAGGGCATCGAAGAGCAGATGAAGAACGGCGTTGTTGCCGGCTATCCGCTGATCGGCCTGAAGGCTACTGTGTTTGATGGTTCCTACCACGACGTCGACTCCAACGAGATGGCGTTTAAGGTGGCTGCATCCATGGCGACCAAGCAGCTGGCCCAGAAGGGCGGTGGTGAGTTGCTTGAGCCGATCATGGCGGTAGAGGTTGTTACACCTGAAGACTATATGGGTGACGTGATGGGCGACCTTAACCGTCGTCGCGGCATGATCCTGGGTATGGAAGATACGGTTTCCGGCAAAGTGATTCGTGCCGAGGTTCCGTTGGGTGAGATGTTCGGTTACGCAACCGACGTTCGCTCCATGTCCCAAGGTCGCGCAAGCTACTCTATGGAATTCAAAAAATACAATACGGCTCCGTCGCACATCGTCGAAACCGTTACCAAAAAACAAGGCTGATTCAGCCCCTTTAGGCTAGGAGTTAATTGTCGTGGCTAAAGAAAAATTTGACCGTACCCTCCCGCACGTCAACGTTGGCACCATCGGTCACGTCGACCACGGTAAAACCACGCTGACCGCTGCTCTGACTCGCGTCTGCTCCGAAGTTTTCGGTTCGGCCGTTGTTGCTTTCGACAAAATCGACAGCGCTCCGGAAGAGAAGGCTCGTGGTATCACCATCAACACCGCTCACGTTGAATACAACTCGCTGATCCGTCACTACGCTCACGTTGACTGCCCAGGTCACGCTGACTATGTGAAGAACATGATCACCGGTGCTGCTCAAATGGACGGCGCTATTCTGGTTTGTTCGGCCGCTGATGGTCCGATGCCACAAACCCGTGAGCACATCCTGCTGTCCCGTCAGGTTGGCGTTCCGTACATCGTTGTCTTCCTGAACAAGGCTGACATGGTAGACGACGCTGAGCTGCTGGAACTGGTTGAGATGGAAGTGCGCGATCTGCTGAGCACTTACGACTTCCCAGGTGACGATACTCCGATCATCATCGGTTCGGCTCTGATGGCTCTGAACGGCCAAGACGACAACGAAATGGGCACCACTGCCGTTCGTAAACTGGTTGAGACTCTGGACAGCTACATTCCAGATCCAGTCCGTGTTATCGACAAACCGTTCCTGATGCCAATCGAAGACGTATTCTCGATCTCCGGTCGCGGTACTGTTGTTACCGGTCGTATCGAGCGCGGTATCGTCAAGGTTCAGGATCCACTGGAAATCGTTGGTCTGCGTGACACTACCGTCACCACCTGCACCGGTGTTGAAATGTTCCGTAAGCTGCTCGACGAAGGGCGTGCTGGCGAGAACTGTGGCGTGCTGCTGCGCGGCACCAAGCGTGACGACGTTGAGCGTGGCCAGGTTCTGGTCAAGCCAGGTTCGGTTAAGCCGCATACTACCTTCGAAGCTGAAGTGTACGTGTTGAGCAAAGAAGAAGGCGGTCGTCACACTCCGTTCTTCAAAGGCTACCGTCCACAGTTCTACTTCCGGACCACTGACGTGACCGGTAACTGCGAACTGCCGGAAGGCGTTGAAATGGTAATGCCGGGCGACAACATCAAAATGGTTGTCACCCTGATCAAAACCATCGCAATGGAAGACGGTCTGCGTTTCGCTATTCGTGAAGGCGGTCGTACCGTCGGCGCTGGCGTCGTAGCCAAAATCATCGCTTAATAAGTGATGGTCTGAAAAAGCCCCCGCTTAGCGGGGGCTTTTTTATTGGGTTGACACCTATATGGGGCGTCTATAGAATTGCGCCTCCTTTTAACGGGCGTATTGCGCTCGGTGGGAATAGCAGCCGGAGTCTGAAATCCAATGCAAAATCAGCAAATCCGTATCAGGTTGAAGGCTTTTGACCATCGCCTGATCGACCAATCCACCCAGGAAATCGTGGAAACCGCGAAACGTACTGGTGCTCAAGTGCGTGGTCCAATTCCACTGCCTACCCGTAAAGAGCGGTTCACCGTTCTGGTCTCCCCGCACGTCAACAAAGACGCGCGTGACCAGTACGAGATCCGTACTCATAAGCGCGTTCTGGACATCGTCCAGCCAACGGATAAAACCGTTGATGCTCTTATGAAGCTTGATCTTGCGGCCGGTGTGGAAGTACAGATCAGCCTCGGCTAAGACTCGGTCTTAGTCGTGTAACGCTCTGAAATGGGCGGCCATAGCGGGTGAAAGCCCCGTACACTCATGAGGTTTACAACATGACTATTGGTGTAGTCGGTCGTAAATGCGGTATGACCCGTATTTTCACCGAAGAAGGTGTCTCCATTCCGGTCACGGTCATTGAGATCGAGCCGAATCGCGTCACCCAGTTCAAAACTGAAGAGACCGATGGCTATCGTGCAGTGCAAGTCACTGTAGGCGAGCGTCGTGCTTCGCGTGTTACAGCTGCTCAGGCTGGCCACTTCGCTAAGGCGAACGTTGCCGCTGGTCGTACCGTAATGGAATTCCGCCTTGAAGAAGGCGAGTACCAGGCCGGCGATCTGATCAACGCTGAAATCTTCGCCGCTGGTCAACTGGTTGATGTAACCGGTCAGTCCAAGGGTAAAGGCTTCCAGGGTACGATCAAGCGTTGGAACTTCCGCGGGCAAGATAATACCCACGGTAACTCCGTGTCCCACCGCGTTCCAGGCTCTATCGGCCAGTGCCAGACTCCTGGTCGTGTATTCAAGGGCAAAAAAATGTCCGGTCATATGGGCGCTGAGCGCGTGACCGTGCAGTCTCTTGAAGTAGTGCGCGTGGACGCTGAACGCAATCTGTTGTTGGTCAAGGGCGCTGTTCCTGGCGCTACTGGCGGCAACTTGGTTGTACGTCCAGCAGCCAAGGCTCGCGGTTAAGGGGAAGCTGACATGCAATTAAATGTAAATGACGCTCAAGCGATCGAAGTTTCCGAACTGACATTTGGCGGCGAATTCAACGAGACGCTGGTTCACCAAGCAGTCGTGGCCTACATGGCAGGCGGCCGTCAAGGTAGCAAGCAGCAAAAGACCCGTTCCGACGTTCGTGGTGGCGGTAAGCGCCCTTGGCGTCAGAAAGGTACTGGCCGTGCTCGTGCCGGTACTATCCGTAGCCCAATCTGGCGTGGCGGCGGTACCACTTTCGCAGCTCGTCCTCAGGATCACACCCAGAAGCTGAACAAGAAGATGTATCGCGCAGCAATGCGTTCCATCCTTGCTGAGCTGGTGCGTACTGATCGTCTGGTTGTGGTTCAGGACTTCGCTGTTGATGCACCGAAGACCAAAGATCTGCTGAACAAACTGACTGGCATGGGCCTGACTGACGTCTTGATCGTGTCTGAAGTTGTTGATCAGAACCTGTACCTGGCTGCTCGCAACCTGCCACACGTCGATGTACGTGACGTGCAAGGTTCCGATCCAGTTAGTCTGATCGCATACGACAAGGTGTTGATCACCGTGTCGGCCGTGAAGAAATTCGAGGAGCTGCTGGGATGAACCAGGAACGCGTATTTAAAGTTCTGCTCGGCCCGCACGTTTCCGAGAAGGCTACGGTTCTGGCTGACAAAAAAGGCCAGTTCGTTTTCAAGGTTGCAACTGACGCAACCAAGCTGGAAATCAAGAAGGCCGTCGAAAGCCTGTTCAGCGTGAAAGTAGAGCGTGTTACTACCCTGAATGTTCTGGGTAAGAGCAAGCGCACTGCTCGCGGTCTGGGCAAGCGTAATGACTGGAAGAAGGCGGTTATCTCCCTTCAGCCAGGCCAAGATCTCGATTTCAGCAGCAGTGCTGAGTAAGGAAGGGGTGCATCATGGCAATCGTTAAATGCAAACCGACTTCCCCTGGCCGCCGTCATGTGGTCAAGGTGGTCAACCAGGAGCTGCATAAAGGCGCTCCTCACGCACCGCTGCTCGAGAAGAAATCGAAGTCTGGTGGTCGTAACAACAATGGTCGCATTACCACTCGTCACATCGGTGGTGGCCATAAGCAGCATTATCGTCTGGTCGATTTCCGTCGCAACGACAAAGATGGCATCCCAGCCACTGTCGAGCGTATCGAATACGATCCAAACCGTACTGCTCACATCGCTCTTATGTTGTACGCAGACGGTGAACGCCGTTACATCATCGCCCCTAAAGGCGTGAACGCTGGCGACCAGCTGATTTCGGGTGCTTTGGCTCCGATCAAGCCGGGCAACCAGTTGCAACTGCGCAGCATTCCAGTTGGTAGTACCGTACACGGCATCGAATTGAAGCCAGGTAAAGGCGCGCAAATCGCTCGTTCCGCTGGTGCTTCGGCTCAGCTGATCGCTCGTGAAGGTGTCTACGTGACCCTGCGTCTGCGTTCTGGTGAAATGCGTAAAGTGCTGGCTGAATGCCGCGCGACCCTGGGTGAAGTCTCGAACTCCGAGCACAGCCTGCGTTCGCTGGGTAAAGCTGGTGCCAAACGCTGGCGTGGCGTTCGCCCAACCGTTCGTGGTGTTGCCATGAACCCGGTTGACCACCCACATGGTGGTGGTGAAGGTCGTACCTCTGGTGGACGTCATCCGGTATCGCCATGGGGCTTCCCGACTAAGGGCGCGAAGACTCGTGGTAATAAGCGTACCGACAAAATGATCGTCCGTCGTCGCAAGTAAATAGAGGGATACGACAGTGCCACGTTCTCTGAAAAAAGGTCCTTTTATTGATCTTCACCTACTGAAGAAGATCGAAGTGGCGGCGGAAAAGAACGATCGCAAACCAGTTAAAACCTGGTCGCGTCGTTCTATGATCCTGCCACAAATGGTCGGTTTGACCATTGCAGTGCATAACGGTCGTCAACATGTCCCGGTTCTCGTGAACGAAGACATGGTCGGCCACAAACTAGGCGAGTTTGCCGGTACCCGCACATATCGTGGGCACGTGGCAGACAAGAAAGCCAAGCGTTAAGGGGTAAGGAACGATGGAAGTAGCCGCTAAGTTGTCGGGCGCTCGAATCTCCGCCCAGAAAGCCCGCTTGGTCGCCGACCAGATCCGCGGGAAGAAGGTGGGCGAAGCGCTCAACCTGTTGGCTTTCAGCAGTAAGAAAGCCGCCGAGATCATGAAGAAAGTGCTGGAGTCGGCCGTAGCCAACGCCGAGCATAACGAAGGCGCAGACGTTGATGACCTTAAAGTCAGCACCGTTTTCGTCAACGAAGGGCGTTCGCTGAAGCGAATCATGCCACGTGCCAAAGGCCGTGCTGATCGCATCGTCAAGCGGTCTTGCCATATCACTGTCAAGGTTGCTGACAAGTAACGGAGTCGAAGAGATGGGTCAGAAAGTACATCCCATTGGCATTCGCCTGGGAATCGTCAAGGAGCACACCTCCGTCTGGTACGCAGACGGTCGGACTTATGCGGACTATTTGTTCGCTGATCTGAAAGTGCGTGAGTATCTCCAAGACAAACTAAAAAGCGCGTCCGTAAGCCGTATCGATATCCATCGTCCGGCTCAAACAGCACGTATCACCATCCACACCGCTCGTCCGGGTATCGTTATCGGGAAGAAAGGTGAAGATGTTGAGAAACTGCGTCAGGACCTGACCAAACAAATGGGTGTGCCTGTGCACATCAATATCGAAGAAATCCGCAAGCCGGAACTCGACGGTATGTTGGTTGCGCAGAGCGTAGCTCAGCAGCTGGAGCGTCGCGTAATGTTCCGTCGCGCTATGAAGCGCGCTGTACAGAACGCCATGCGCATTGGTGCCAAAGGCATCAAAATCCAAGTGAGCGGTCGTCTCGGCGGTGCTGAAATCGCACGTACTGAATGGTATCGCGAAGGTCGTGTGCCTCTGCACACCCTGCGTGCCGACATCGACTATGCCAACTACGAAGCTCACACCACTTATGGTGTGATCGGTGTAAAGGTTTGGATCTTCAAAGGCGAAGTAATTGGTGGTCGCCAAGAAGAGCTGAAACCACAAGCACCAGCGCCTCGTAAAAAAGCTGCTAAGTAAGGGGTACGCCAAATGTTGCAACCAAAGCGTACGAAGTTCCGCAAGCAAATGACTGGTCACAACCGTGGCCTGGCATTGCGCGGTAGCAAAGTCAGCTTCGGCGAGTTCGCGCTGAAGTCTGTTGCTCGTGGTCGTCTCACCGCTCGTCAGATCGAGTCAGCGCGTCGTGCTCTGACCCGTCACGTAAAACGTGGCGGCAAGATCTGGATCCGTGTATTCCCGGACAAGCCTGTCACCAAAAAGCCACTCGAAGTTCGGATGGGTAAAGGTAAAGGTAGCGTGGAATACTGGGTTGCCCAGATTCAGCCAGGCAAAGTCCTGTATGAAATCGAGGGTGTTACTGAAGAGCTGGCGCGTGAGGCTTTTGCCTTGGCTGCTGCAAAGCTGCCGCTCGCCACCGCCTTTGTTAAACGGACGGT
Organism: Pseudomonas sp. Ant30-3; assembly: GCF_000690905.1. GTDB lineage: Bacteria > Pseudomonadota > Gammaproteobacteria > Pseudomonadales > Pseudomonadaceae > Aquipseudomonas. Next base: position 25,407 of record NZ_JMCL01000035.1, read on the forward strand.
GATGTGATGAAAGCGAACGAACTTCGTGAAAAAGACGCGCCGCAGCTTAACGAGCAACTGCTCGGCCTGCTGCGCGACCAGTTCAATCTGCGTATGCAGAAAGCAACTGGCCAGTTGGGGCAGTCTCACCTGCTCCGGCAAGTTAAGCGTGACATCGCTCGCGTGAAGACTGTGCTCAAACAGCAGGCAGGTAAGTAATCATGGCTGAAGCCGAAAAAACCGTCCGTACGCTGACTGGCCGTGTTGTCAGCGACAAAATGGACAAGACCATCACCGTTCTGATCGAGCGTCGCGTTAAGCACCCGATCTACGGTAAATACGTTAAGCGTTCGACTAAGCTGCACGCGCACGACGAAACCAATCAGTGCCACATCGGCGACAAAGTCACTATTCGTGAAACTCGTCCTTTGGCCAAGACCAAGTCTTGGGCGCTGGTTGATGTTCTCGAACGCGCTGTGGAAGTCTAAGGACTAGGGGTCGGAGAAATTATATGATTCAGACTCAATCCATGCTCGATGTGGCCGATAACAGCGGCGCACGCCGCGTTATGTGCATCAAGGTGCTGGGTGGCTCCCATCGTCGTTACGCTGGTATCGGTGACATCATCAAAGTTACCGTGAAGGAAGCAATTCCGCGCGGTAAAGTGAAAAAAGGCCAAGTGATGACTGCTGTTGTAGTCCGCACTCGTCACGGCGTACGTCGTGCTGATGGCTCCATTATCCGCTTTGATGGCAACGCTGCTGTTCTTCTGAACAACAAGCAAGAGCCGATCGGCACCCGTATCTTTGGGCCAGTGACCCGTGAACTTCGTACTGAGAAGTTCATGAAGATCGTCTCGCTCGCCCCAGAAGTGCTGTAAGGAGATCCGACATGCAAAAGATTCGTCGTGACGACGAGATCATCGTGATCGCCGGCAAAGACAAAGGTAAGCGCGGTAAGGTGCTTAAGGTTCTCGCTAACAACCGTTTGGTTATTGGCGGTCTGAACCTGGTTAAGCGTCATACCAAGCCTAACCCGATGTCGGGCGTACAAGGCGGTATCGTCGAAAAAGAAGCTCCGCTGGATGCTTCTAACGTCGCCATCTTCAACGGCGAAACCAACAAGGCTGATCGCGTTGGTTTCAAAGTAGAAGACGGCAAGAAAATTCGTGTCTTCAAGTCGACCCAAAAAGCGGTTGATGCTTGAACACTGCTAGGTAGAAGACCATGGCACGACTAAAAGAGATTTACTGGAAGGAAATCGCACCGAAACTTAAGGAAGAACTTAAGCTTTCGAACGTGATGGAAGTTCCACGCGTTACCAAAATCACCCTGAACATGGGTCTGGGCGAAGCGGTCGGTGACAAGAAAGTCATCGAGCACGCTGTTGCCGACCTGGAAAAGATCACCGGTCAGAAAGTCATCGTGACTTACGCTCGGAAATCCATCGCTGGCTTTAAAGTCCGTGAAGGTTGGCCGATCGGCGTCAAGGTAACCCTGCGCCGTGAGCGTATGTATGAATTCCTGGATCGTCTGCTGTCGATCTCCCTGCCTAGGGTTCGCGACTTCCGCGGCCTGAATGCCAAGTCCTTCGATGGTCGTGGTAACTACAGCATGGGCGTTAAAGAGCAGATCATCTTCCCGGAAATCGACTACGACAAGATCGATGCTCTCCGCGGTCTGGACATTACCCTGACCACCACTGCCAAGAACGATGATGAAGGTCGCGCCTTGTTGCGTGCTTTCAAATTCCCGTTCCGCAACTGATTGGAGTAGGAAAATGGCCAAGACGAGCATGAAGAACCGTGAGCTGAAGCGTCAGCTCACTGTTGCCAAGTACGCCAAAAAGCGTGCAGCACTGAAAGCTATCATCGTGGATCTGAACGCAAGTCCAGAAGCGCGTTGGGAAGCAACAGTTGCTCTGCAGAAGCAGCCACGTGACGCAAGCGCTTCGCGCATGCGTAACCGCTGCCGCTTGACCGGTCGTCCGCACGGCGTTTACCGCAAGTTCGGCCTCGGCCGTAACATGCTGCGTCAAGCAGCAATGCGTGGCGACGTACCGGGTCTGGTTAAAGCCAGCTGGTAAGTAGCATCTCAAAGTCTCGGTGGAAGGGTTCGCAAGATCCTGACCGCCGGTGACCTTGAACTTGAATCAAGCCCCTTTTGGGGCTTGATTCATTTGTGGGGTGTGTCTAGAATACCCGGCTCGCCTGAGCCCGTGCTTTTTTCGCATGGATGTCCTCGGCGACACGTAGTAGCCGTAAGGCTAATTTTTTTGTATTAGGAGCGTCTAGCCCATGAGTATGCAGGACCCGTTAGCGGACATGCTAACTCGTATCCGTAATGCCCAGATGGCTGAAAAGTCCGTCGTAAGCATGCCATCTTCTACTTTGAAGGTAGCTGTTGCCAAAGTCCTGAAGGACGAAGGTTACATTGCGGGTTATCAGATCAGCAGCGAAATCAAACCACTGCTGTCCATCGAGCTGAAGTACTTCGAAGGCCGTCCGGTCATCGAGGAAGTGAAGCGCGTTAGCCGTCCAGGCCTGCGTCAGTACAAGTCCGTCGATGATCTGCCAAAAGTTCGTGGCGGTCTCGGTGTGTCTATCGTCTCCACCAACAAAGGTGTGATGACGGATCGTGCTGCGCGCGCTGCCGGTGTCGGCGGCGAAGTTCTTTGCACTGTGTTCTAAGGGGGGATAAGCATGTCACGCGTCGCTAAGAACCCCGTTAAGCTGCCAGCCGGTGTCGAAGTCAAATTCGCAGGCCAACAGCTTTCGGTGAAGGGTGCCAAGGGCACTCTCGAACTGAACATCCATTCGTCCGTTGAGATTGTTGAAGAAGCTGGTGAGCTGCGTTTCGCTGCTCGCAATGGCGATCAACAAACTCGCGCAATGGCTGGTACCACTCGTGCGTTGGTAAACAACATGGTCCAAGGCGTAAGCCAAGGCTTCGAGCGCAAGCTCCAGCTGGTCGGTGTTGGTTACAAAGCGCAAGCAAAAGGCACAGTGCTGAACCTGGCTCTTGGCTTCTCGCACCCAGTGGATTATGAACTGCCGGAAGGCATCACCGCTGAGACTCCTAGCCAGACCGATATCCTGATCAAGGGCATCGACAAGCAGCTGGTAGGTCAAGTGGCCGCCGAGATCCGCGACTTCCGTCCACCAGAGCCGTACAAAGGCAAAGGTGTGCGCTACGCGGACGAAGTCGTCCGTCGTAAAGAAGCCAAGAAGAAGTAGGGCATAGCAAATGACCGACAAAAAAGTTACTCGACTGCGTCGCGCTCGCAAAGCACGCCTGAAAATGCACGAACTCGAAGTCGTGCGTCTCTGCGTGTTCCGCTCGTCGCAGCACATCTACGCCCAGGTCATTTCGGCCGACGGCGCCAAAGTTCTGGCTTCTGCCTCGACTTTGGATAAAGAACTGCGTGATGGTGCCACTGGCAACATCGACGCGGCCACTAAAGTTGGCCAGCTGGTCGCTACGCGTGCTAAGGCCGCTGGCGTCTCGCAAGTGGCTTTCGACCGCTCTGGCTTCAAGTACCACGGCCGCGTTAAAGCGCTGGCTGATGCTGCTCGTGAAGCTGGGCTGGAGTTCTAAGTTATGTCAAATAACGACCAAAAGCGCGACGAAGGCTACATTGAGAAGCTGGTTCAAGTTAACCGCGTAGCCAAAACCGTTAAAGGCGGCCGTATCTTCACTTTCACCGCGTTGACCGTGGTTGGTGATGGTAAAGGGCGCGTTGGCTTCGGCCGTGGCAAGTCGCGTGAAGTGCCTGCTGCGATCCAGAAGGCAATGGAAGCTGCTCGCCGCAACATGATCCAAGTTGACCTGAACGGCACCACTCTGCAGTACGCAATGAAGTCCGCTCATGGCGCTTCGAAGGTGTACATGCAGCCTGCTTCTGAAGGTACCGGTATCATCGCTGGCGGCGCTATGCGTGCTGTCCTCGAAGTTGCTGGCGTTCAGAACGTTCTGGCCAAGTGCTACGGCTCGACTAACCCGGTAAACGTGGTTCACGCCACTTTCAAGGGTTTGAAGGCTATGCAGTCTCCTGAATCCATTGCCGCCAAGCGTGGCAAAAGCGTCAAGGAGATCTTCTGATCATGGCTACAGTTAAAGTTACGCTGATCAAAAGCATGACCGGCCGCATCCCTAACCACAAATTGTGCGTTAAGGGTCTGGGTCTGCGTCGCATCGGTCACACTGTAGAAGTAGTTGATACTCCCGAGAATCGCGGGATGATCAACAAGGCTTACTACATGCTGCGTGTCGAGGGTTAATCGATGAAACTCAATGATCTGAGTCCAGCGCCGGGTTCCCGTCGCGAAAAGCATCGTCCGGGCCGTGGTATCGGTAGTGGTTTGGGTAAGACCGGTGGCCGTGGCCACAAAGGTCAGTCCTCCCGCTCCGGTGGCACCATTGCTCCAGGCTTTGAAGGCGGCCAACAGCCGCTGCATCGTCGTCTGCCGAAGTTCGGTTTCGTTTCCCTGAAAGCCATGGATCGCGCAGAAGTGCGTTTGTCCGAGCTGGCTAAAGTGGAAGGCGACATCGTAACCGTGCAGTCCCTGAAAGATGCCAACGTGATCAACGTCAACGTACAGCGTGTGAAAATCATGCTGTCCGGCGAAGTTACTCGCGCTGTTACCATCGGAAAGGGAATCGGCGCCACCAAAGGTGCGCGTTCGGCTATCGAAGCAGCTGGCGGCAAGTTCGAGGAATAAATGGCTAAGCAAGGTGCTCTCTCTGCGCTCGGCAAAGGCGGTATGTCTGAACTCTGGGCTCGTCTGCGTTTTCTGTTCCTGGCGATTATCGTCTACCGAATAGGCGCACACATCCCGGTTCCAGGTATCAACCCGGACCGACTCGCGGACCTGTTTCGACAGAATGAGGGGACCATTCTTAGCTTGTTCAACATGTTTTCCGGCGGCGCGCTGGAGCGGATGAGCATCTTTGCACTGGGGATCATGCCGTACATTTCGGCATCGATCATCATGCAGCTGATGACCGCCGTCAGCCCGCAGCTGGAACAGTTGAAGAAGGAAGGTGAGTCTGGGCGTCGCAAGATTGCCCAGTACACCCGCTACGGCACTGTCGTTCTTGCTCTCGTTCAGGCTATTGGCATGTCCATTGGTCTGGCGGGGCAGGGCGTAGCGTTCACTGGTGACTTTGGCTTCCATTTCGTCGCGGTATCCACTTTTGTGGCTGGTGCGATGTTCATGATGTGGCTGGGTGAGCAGATTACTGAGCGTGGTGTTGGCAACGGTATCTCGATGTTGATTTTCGCAGGTATCGTCGCCGGTCTTCCGAGAGCGATCGGGCAGTCTTTCGAGTCTGCGCGTCAGGGTGACATCAACATTTTCGCCCTGGTTGCAATCGGTTTGCTGGCAGTAGCGATTATCGGTTTTGTGGTGTTCATTGAGCGTGGTCAGCGTCGTATTGCTGTTCACTACGCCAAGCGTCAGCAGGGCCGCAAGGTCTTTGCTGCGCAGACTAGCCACTTGCCGCTGAAGGTGAACATGGCCGGCGTTATTCCGGCCATTTTCGCGAGCAGCATTTTGCTGTTCCCGGCTTCGTTGGGTACCTGGTTTGGTCAGTCTGAAGGTATGGGCTGGCTGCAGGACATCTCGCAGTCGATCGCTCCTGGTCAGCCGTTGAATATTCTGCTGTTTAGTGCAGGGATTATTTTCTTCTGCTTCTTCTATACGGCGTTGATGTTCAATCCGAAAGACGTAGCGGAAAACCTGAAGAAGTCCGGTGCCTTTATTCCGGGCATCCGTCCAGGTGAGCAGTCGGCGCGCTACATTGATGGCGTTCTGACTCGTTTGACCCTGTTCGGTGCTCTATATATGACGGCCGTGTGCTTGTTGCCCCAGTTCTTGGTGGTAGCAGCAAACGTTCCGTTCTACCTTGGCGGGACCTCGTTGCTGATCGTCGTCGTGGTTGTGATGGACTTCATGTCCCAAGTACAATCGCACCTCGTTTCGCACCAGTACGAATCCCTGATGAAGAAAGCCAACCTGAAGGGTTACGGCAGCGGCATGTTGCGCTGAGTACCCATAAGGTTCGAGGAGTTGGTGATGAAAGTTCGTGCATCGGTGAAAAAGCTGTGCCGTAACTGCAAGATTATTCGCCGCGAAGGTGTTGTTCGAGTAATTTGCAGCGCGGAACCGCGTCACAAACAGCGCCAAGGCTGAGTGTGATTGTGCTTCAAGCCCGGCAGCTAGTGCGCTGCCGGGTTGATTATTTGTTATTACAGCGATATTATCTCGCGCCCTATTTCTTGGCTTCCGGGGCGTAGGTAGCTGTCAATTGGAGTCCCACTGAATGGCCCGTATTGCAGGCGTTAACATTCCAGATAACAAGCATACTGTTATCTCGCTGACCTACATCTATGGTGTTGGTCGCACTACTGCGCAGAAAATTTGCGCAGTGACTGGGGTAAACCCAGCCGCAAAGATCAAGGATCTGAGCGACGAGCAGATTGAACAGCTGCGTGGCGAAGTGGCGAAGTTCACCACTGAAGGTGACCTGCGTCGCGAAATCAACATGAAAATCAAGCGTTTGATGGACCTCGGTTGCTATCGCGGTCTGCGTCATCGTCGTGGTCTTCCAGTGCGCGGTCAGCGTACCAAGACTAACGCGCGTACCCGTAAAGGTCCGCGTAAGCCGATCCGCAAGTAATCGCCCCAGCGAATCGACAGGAAATTAATCATGGCAAAACCTGCTGCTCGTCCTCGTAAAAAAGTTAAAAAGACAGTGGTTGATGGCATCGCCCACATCCATGCTTCTTTTAACAACACAATCGTGACCATTACCGACCGTCAAGGTAACGCGCTTTCTTGGGCTACCTCCGGTGGTTCGGGTTTCCGCGGTTCCCGCAAGTCCACCCCGTTTGCTGCTCAAGTAGCTGCAGAACGTGCTGGTCAAGCTGCGCTGGAATATGGCCTGAAAAACCTCGACGTTAACGTCAAGGGTCCAGGTCCAGGTCGTGAGTCTGCTGTCCGTGCATTGAACGGCTGTGGCTATAAGATCGCCAGCATCACCGACGTGACGCCAATCCCGCACAACGGGTGCCGTCCGCCGAAGAAGCGCCGCGTGTAATCCAGGAGATTGTAAAGAATGGCTCGTTACATTGGTCCAAAATGCAAACTCGCTCGTCGCGAAGGCACCGATCTCTTTCTGAAGAGCGGCGTGCGCGCGATCGAATCGAAGTGCAACATCGAAGCAGCACCTGGTATCCACGGCCAACGCCGCGGTCGCCAGTCCGATTACGGCACCCAACTGCGTGAAAAGCAGAAGGTCCGTCGTATCTACGGCGTTCTCGAGCGTCAATTCAGCGGCTACTACAAGGAAGCTGCTGGAAAGAAAGGTGCAACCGGTGAAAACCTGCTGCAACTGCTCGAATGCCGTCTGGACAACGTTGTATACCGTATGGGCTTTGGTTCGACTCGTGCCGAATCCCGTCAGCTGGTATCGCACAAATCCGTCAGCGTTAACGGTCAGACCGTAAACGTGCCGTCGTACCAGGTTCGTGCTGGTGACGTGGTCGCGATTCGCGAGAAAGCAAAGAATCAACTTCGCATTGTCCAAGCTCTCGATCTGTGTGCCCAACGTGGCCGCGTAGAATGGGTAGAAGTAGACACTGAGAAGAAGTCGGGCGTTTTCAAGAACGTTCCTGCTCGCAGTGATCTGTCCGCCGACATCAACGAAAGCCTGATTGTCGAGCTCTACTCCAAGTAAGGGCTAGAAAATAGGTGCATCCATGCAGATTTCGGTAAATGAGTTCCTGACACCCCGCCATATTGATGTGCAGGTTGTCAGTCCAACCCGCGCCAAGATCACTCTCGAGCCTCTCGAGCGTGGTTTTGGCCACACCCTGGGCAACGCGCTGCGACGCATCCTGTTGTCCTCAATGCCCGGCTGTGCAGTGGTCGAGGCCGAGATTGACGGTGTACTCCATGAGTACAGCGCCATCGAAGGTGTACAGGAAGATGTAATTGAAATCCTGTTGAACCTTAAAGGTCTGGCTATCAAGCTGCACGGTCGTGACGAAGTTACGCTGACCTTGTCGAAGAAGGGTTCGGGGGTGGTTACCGCTGCCGATATTCAGCTGGATCATGATGTCGAGATCGTTAACCCCGATCACGTAATCGCTAACCTGGCGTCTAACGGCGCCCTGAACATGAAGCTCACCGTAGCTCGTGGTCGTGGTTATGAACCGGCCGACTCGCGTCAGAGCGATGAAGACGAAAGCCGCAGCATTGGTCGCTTGCAGCTTGACTCTTCGTTCAGCCCGGTTCGCCGTATCGCATACGTGGTGGAAAACGCCCGTGTCGAGCAGCGTACTAACCTGGATAAGCTGGTTATTGATCTGGAAACCAACGGTACTCTGGATCCTGAAGAGGCTATTCGCCGCGCTGCAACCATTCTGCAACAGCAGTTGGCTGCGTTCGTCGATCTCAAAGGTGACAGTGAGCCAGTGGTTGTCGAGCAGGAAGACGAGATCGATCCGATCCTGCTTCGCCCGGTTGACGATCTGGAACTGACTGTACGTTCGGCTAACTGCCTTAAGGCGGAAAACATCTACTACATCGGTGACCTGATTCAGCGTACCGAAGTAGAGCTGTTGAAGACTCCGAACCTTGGCAAGAAATCCTTGACTGAAATCAAGGACGTTCTGGCCTCCCGCGGTCTGTCCCTCGGCATGCGCCTCGACAACTGGCCGCCTGCAAGTCTTAAGAAGGACGACAAGGCGACTGCCTGATCGTCGTAATCACCGAACGTTGTGTTTGGTAAGGAATGAACCATGCGTCATCGTAAAAGTGGTCGTCACCTGAGCCGCACCAGCTCGCACCGCAAGGCCATGTTTCAAAACATGGCGGTGTCGCTGTTCGAGCACGAGCTGATCAAAACTACACTGCCGAAAGCTAAAGAACTGCGTCGCGTTGCTGAGCCGCTGATCACTTTGGCCAAGACAGACAGCCTGGCTAACCGCCGTTTGGCCTTCGACCGTACGCGTTCGAAAGCTATCGTTGGTAAGCTCTTCAACGACCTGGGCAAGCGTTACGCTACCCGTGAGGGTGGCTACCTGCGCATCCTCAAGTGCGGTTTCCGCACTGGCGACAACGCGCCTATGGCGTACGTCGAGTTGGTTGACCGTCCTGTCGGTGGTGAAGCTGTATCCGCTGAGTAAGACGTCAGTCTGAAAACATAAAACCGGGCCTAGTGCCCGGTTTTTTGTTTCCTGAAATAAACCTTTGTCCTGATTCAGGCGTTGGCAGGTCTACATTGTCGCGTTCGGAATGACCCCTCTATTAGTAATTATCTATTGATGTGCGCAAGTTAATGAATTTGTGTGTGGACCGCTGATCGTTAACAATCCTCTCAAGCCGATAGACGGTAGCTAGTGACTGACAGAGGAAGAAATTCATGAGCCAGAATAAAACGCTGACCACCGCCAGTGGTGCACCTGTCGCAGATAATCAGAACTCTCGTTCCGCCGGCCCGCGCGGCCCATTGTTGCTTGACGACTTCCACTTGCTCGAGAAGCTTGCGCATTTCAATCGCGAGAACATCCCTGAGCGTCGAGTGCACGCCAAGGGCTCGGGCGCATACGGAACATTCACCGTTACACGGGATATCAGCCAATACACCAGCGCAAAACTGTTCGAAGCCATCGGCAAACAAACCCCGACCTTCCTTAGATTTTCCACCGTGGGTGGTGAGCGTGGTTCGGCTGATACAGAACGCGATCCGCGTGGCTTTGCGCTCAAGTTTTATACCGAAGAAGGTAACTGGGACATCGTAGGCAACAACACGCCCGTGTTCTTCATTCGGGATCCGATGAAATTCCCGGATTTCATTCACACCCAGAAACGCCTGCCGCAAAGTAACCTCAAAAGTGCGCAGATGATGTGGGACTTCTGGTCTCATTCCCCTGAGGCTTTGCACCAGGTGACCATCCTGTTCTCCGATCGCGGCATTCCCGACGGCTATCGTCATATGCATGGTTTCGGGAGCCACACCTATAGCTTGATCAGTTCCAGCGGCGAACGTCACTGGGTCAAATGGCACTATAAAACCCAGCAGGGCATCAAGAACTTGAGACCGGCCGATGCCGCTCGTTTGGCCGGTACTGACCCGGATTACGCCCAGCGGGATCTGTTCGAGGCGATCGAGCGCGGGGATTTTCCCAAATGGCGTGTGTGCATTCAGATCATGAGCGAAGCGCAAGCAGCGGCTCACTATGAGAATCCGTTTGACGTGACCAAGACCTGGTCGCAGAAAGAATTCCCGTTGATTGAAGTGGGCGAGCTGGAGCTCAATCGCAATCCACAAAATTACTTCGCCGAAGTCGAGCAAGCTGCGTTTGGCCCCAGCAACATGGTGCCAGGTGTTGGCCTTTCGCCTGACCGCATGCTGCAAGGACGCGTTTTCGCCTATGCGGACGCTCATCGGTACCGCATTGGCACCAATCACCAGCAATTGCCGGTGAACGCACCGCGCAGCCCCGTTAACACTTACCAGCGCGACGGCTCCATGGCGTTCGGCAGCAATGGTGGCGCGATGCCGAACTACGAACCGAATAGCTACGTCGAATCGCCAAAACAAGCTCCTCGGTACGCGGAGCCCGCTCTTGCACTGAGCGGTGCGGCTAACCGATACGATCACCGCGAAGATACCGATTACTACAGTCACGCCGGTGCACTCTTCCGCCTGATGAGCGATGAGCAAAAAGCGCTGTTGGTTAGCAACATCGCAGGCGCCATGGCTGGAGTCTCAAGCGATGTGGTTGATCGCCAGCTGCAGCATTTCTTCCGGGCAGATCCGGCGTACGGAGAAGCAATCGCAACCGCGCTGAACGTACAGCTTAACGAAGTCTAAACGAGAAGCAGAACCGCTCACATTTGAGCGGTTTTTGCGTTATTTAAACTACTTTTCTCAGAATATCTTCTCTTTTATCGCGTAAGCAGGGTGACCAAACGGTCGCCTTGGTTCAAACTACAGACTTTCAAGCAGGGAGATGTAGGGCGATGCAAGGCCACCCAGACGTTATCGATTACCTCAACACGTTGCTGACCGGCGAACTGGCCGCGCGTGACCAGTATTTTGTTCACTCGCGGATGTATGAGGACTGGGGATTCACCAAGCTCTATGAACGGATCAACCACGAGATGGAAGAGGAAGCAGGGCACGCCGATGCTTTGATGCGTCGAATTCTGATGCTCGAAGGCACGCCGCGCATGCGTCCGGACGATCTCGATGTCGGCACTACAGTGCCGGACATGCTTGCGGCTGACCTGCGTCTGGAATACAAAGTCCGCGCCGCACTCTGCAAGGGCATTGAGCTCTGCGAGTTGCACCGGGACTACGTTAGTCGCGAGATGTTGCGTATTCAGCTGAACGACACTGAAGAAGATCACACCTACTGGCTCGAGAAGCAGTTGGGGCTGATCAAGCTGATTGGGCTGGAGAACTACCTGCAATCGCACGCCGAGTGATGCTATTGCAGGAGTAAGCTGCTGCAAGAAACGCAATAAAAAGCCCCTGTCACTGATCAAGTGACAGGGGCTTTTTCATGCCTGCAATTTAATCCCGATCTCTTGCCAACAGTGGCTTGAGATAGAACCCGGTATGAGATTGCTTCATCTCCGAGACTTCCTCCGGCGTGCCGACCGCGATGATCTGCCCACCTTTCGAGCCGCCCTCTGGCCCAAGATCCACCAGCCAGTCAGCGGTTTTGATCACGTCCAGGTTGTGTTCGATGACCACTACGGTGTTGCCGTGGTCGCGCAGCCTATGCAGCACGTCGAGCAACTGCTGGATATCCGCGAAGTGCAGACCGGTAGTCGGCTCGTCAAGGATGTACAGGGTCTTGCCCGTGTCGCGCTTGGACAGTTCGCGGGACAGCTTCACGCGTTGAGCTTCACCGCCCGACAGTGTGGTCGCTGACTGCCCGAGCTTGATGTACGAGAGCCCGACGTCCATCAGCGTTTGCAGTTTGCGCGCCAGCGCTGGAACGGCGTCGAAGAACACCCGGGCTTCCTCGATCGTCATCTCGAGGGTTTCGTGGATGCTCTTGCCCTTGTACTTGATCTCCAGCGTTTCGCGGTTGTAGCGCTTGCTCTTGCAGACATCGCAAGGGACATAGATGTCCGGCAGAAAGTGCATTTCCACTTTGATCAGGCCATCGCCCTGGCACGCTTCGCACCGTCCGCCTTTCACGTTGAAGGAGAAACGGCCCGGTCCATAACCGCGTGAGCGCGATTCCGGGACACCGGCGAACAGTTCGCGAATCGGCGTGAACAAACCGGTGTACGTCGCCGGGTTTGAGCGCGGTGTACGGCCGATCGGGCTCTGGTCGATGTCGACGACTTTATCCAGGTGCTCCAGCCCCTTGATGCTGTCGTGAGCGGCTGCTTCCAGCGTGGTCGCGCCGTTGAGGGCCGTGGCGCTCAGCGGAAACAGCGTGTTGTTGATCAGCGTCGATTTGCCTGAGCCGGACACGCCGGTGACACACGTCAGCAAACCGATCGGAATCTCCAGATCGACATTCCGCAGGTTGTTGCCGCGCGCACCCTTAAGCGACAGGGACAACTTCTTGTTGCGTGGCGTCCGCTTGGCTGGCACTGCAATCTTCACCCGGCCCGACAGGTACTTGCCTGTCAACGAATCGGGATGCGCCATGACTTCCGCCGGCGTGCCTTCGGCAACAATGTGCCCACCGTGTATGCCGGCACCCGGGCCGATATCCACTACGTAGTCGGCCAGGCGAATCGCATCTTCATCGTGCTCGACCACGATCACCGTGTTGCCGATGTCACGCAGATGCTTGAGCGTCCCGAGGAGACGGTCGTTGTCGCGCTGGTGCAAGCCGATCGACGGCTCATCGAGGATGTACAAAACCCCAACTAAACCCGCACCAATCTGGCTGGCCAGGCGGATTCGCTGGGCTTCACCGCCGGACAGGGTGTCTGCACTGCGATCCAGTGACAGATAATCCAGGCCGACGTTGACCAGAAACTGCAGACGCTCGCGGATTTCCTTGAGGATCTTGTCGGCAATCTCGCCGCGGCGGCCCGTCAGCTTGAGCACACCAAAATATTCGCACGCATCGCCAATTGGCAGGTTGGTGACTGCCGGCAGGGTTTTTTCGCCGACCCAGACATGCCTCGCTTCACGGCGCAGTCGCGTGCCACGGCAATCCGGGCACGGCTGGGTACTGAGGAACTTGGCCAGCTCTTCACGCACCGAGGCCGATTCGGTTTCGCGGTAGCGCCGATCGAGATTCGGCACGATACCTTCGAACGGATGCGAGCGTTTGACGATGTCGCCACGATCGTTCAGGTACTTGAAGTCGACTTTCTGCGAACCGCTGCCGTGCAGAATAAATTTCTGCTGGTCGGCGGGCAGTTCGTTGAAAGGGACGTCCAGGCTGAATTTGTAATGAGAGGCGAGGGACCCCAGCATCTGGAAGTAATAGACATTTCGCCTGTCCCATCCACGGATCGCCCCCTCGGCCAGTGTCAGATCGCCATTGACCAGGCGTTTGATGTCGAAGAACTGCTTCACACCCAAACCGTCGCAGGTTGGGCAGGCGCCGGCCGGGTTGTTGAAGGAAAACAGTTTCGGCTCAAGCTCGCTGATTGCGTGACCGCAAATCGGGCAGGCGAAACGCGCGGAGAAGATCATCTCTTCACCGGGCTCGTCATCCATTGAAGCGACCAGGGCAATGCCGTCCGCCAGCTTCAGCGCGGTCTCGAAAGACTCCGCCAGACGTTGTTGCAGATCGGCGCGGACCTTGAAGCGGTCAACCACGACATCAATCGAATGCTTCTTCTGTTTATCGAGCTTCGGCAATTCGTCCAGCTCGCACAGCCGTCCGTTGACCCGGGCCCGGACGAAGCCCTGGGCGCGCAGCTCTTCAAATACGGAAAGGTGTTCGCCTTTGCGCTCGCGGATAACCGGGGCCAGCAGCATGAGCCGGCTGCCCTCCGGTTGTGCGAGGACCAGGTCGACCATCTGGCTGACCGTTTGCGCTTCCAGCGGGATGTCATGATCCGGGCAGCGAGGAATACCCACGCGCGCATACAACAGGCGCAAGTAGTCGTAGATTTCGGTGATGGTGCCAACCGTCGAACGCGGGTTGTGCGAAGTCGACTTCTGTTCGATGGAAATGGCTGGCGACAAACCTTCAATGGTGTCGACATCCGGCTTTTCCATCATCGACAAAAACTGCCGGGCATAAGCCGACAGCGATTCGACGTAACGGCGCTGGCCTTCGGCGTACAGCGTGTCGAAGGCCAGGGACGATTTGCCGGATCCGGACAGGCCGGTGATAACGATCAGCTTGTCCCGTGGCAGGGTCAGGTCGATGTTCTTCAGGTTGTGGGTTCGGGCCCCACGAATCAGGATCTTGTCCAAAGTGGCCTCGCTTGGCGGGCGTCGAAAACGTAGCAGTATACGGCCAAATACTGGATGGATGCACACTATCGAATGACCGGGTCGCAGGCTTGCATGAAGACTCTGTCAGCGGAGCGCGTCAAAGCGTCGCGATGTACCCTGTCAATCGATGGGACTGGTAGAATCGCCGCCGGTTCACATGAGGTTTTTCCATGCACGATCCCCACAGCGAACGCATGAGTGGCAGTGAGACCCGCGCAGCAAGCGGTCTGGCCCTCGTGTTCGCCTTCCGAATGCTGGGCATGTTCATGGTGTTGCCGGTGTTGGCGACCTATGGGATGGATCTGGCAGGCGCGACCCCGGCCCTGATCGGTCTGGCGATTGGCGCGTATGGCCTGACGCAGGCACTTTTTCAGATTCCTTTCGGTTTCATTTCCGACCGGATCGGTCGTCGTCCGGTGATCTACCTCGGGCTGATTGTTTTTGCCCTGGGCAGCGTACTGGCGGCCAATGCCGATTCGATCTGGGGCGTGATCGCCGGACGGATCCTGCAGGGCGCCGGGGCCATTTCTGCGGCAGTCATGGCGTTGCTGTCGGACCTGACCCGCGAACAGCATCGGACCAAAGCCATGGCCATGATCGGCATGACGATCGGTCTGTCGTTCGCTGTCGCCATGGTTGTAGGACCCTTGCTGACCCGCGCATTCGGGCTGTCCGGGTTGTTTCTCGCCACGGGCGCTATGGCGCTGCTCGGCATTGTGATCGTGATGTTCATGGTGCCGCGTTCGACCGGGCCGTTGCAGCACCGCGAGTCGGGCGTAGCGCGTCAGGCGCTGATACCAACGTTGAAACATCCTGATCTGCTGCGCCTCGACCTGGGCATTTTTGTGTTGCACGCGATGTTGATGTCGAGCTTCGTCGCCTTGCCCCTGGCCCTGGTCGAAAAAGCCGGGTTACCCAAGGAGCAGCACTGGTGGGTCTACCTCACGGCACTGCTGATTTCTTTCTTCGCCATGATCCCGTTCATTATCTACGGCGAGAAGAAACGCAAAATGAAACGAGTTTTATTGGGCGCGGTGCTGGCGCTGATGCTCACTGAGCTATTCTTCTGGCAGTTCGGCGATAGCTTGCGGGCTCTGGTGATCGGTACGGTGGTGTTCTTCACCGCGTTCAATCTGCTGGAAGCTTCGTTGCCATCGCTGATCAGCAAGGTTTCACCGGCAGGCGGCAAGGGCACGGCAATGGGGGTTTATTCCACCAGCCAGTTCCTCGGTTCAGCGTTGGGCGGGATCATGGGCGGCTGGCTGTTCCAGCATGGCGGTCTGTCGGTTGTGTTCCTGGGATGCGCTGGCCTGGCTGCACTTTGGCTGGCCTTTGCTGTTACCATGCGCGAACCTCCCTACGTAACGAGTCTGCGCGTGCCGCTGTCGCCGGAGGCCATCCGCGAAGCGGGTCTGGTCGAGCGCCTCATGGCCGTTGTAGGGGTAACAGATGCAGTCGTGGTCGCTGATGAAGCGGCCATTTACATCAAATTGGACACCGAACTATTGGATCGCACCACCCTCGAGCGTCTGGTGAACAACCCGACCGCGACAGCGTGCGAAGCCTAGGAGAACGTTATGGCCCGTGGGGTTAACAAAGTCATATTGGTCGGCACTTGCGGCCAGGATCCCGAAGTTCGCTACCTGCCTAACGGTAACGCCGTGACCAACCTGAGTCTGGCGACCAGCGAACAGTGGACCGACAAGCAAACCGGTCAGAAAGTCGAGAAGACCGAGTGGCACCGTGTCTCGATGTTCGGCAAGGTGGCAGAGATTGCCGGCGAATACCTGCGTAAAGGTTCGCAGGTCTACATCGAAGGCAAGCTGCAGACCCGCGAGTGGGAAAAAGACGGTATCAAGCGTTACACCACCGAAATCGTGGTCGACATGCAGGGCACCATGCAATTGCTCGGCGGCCGTCCACAGCAGGGCGATCAGCAAGGCGGGGGCAACAACTATCAGCAGTCCGCCCCGGCCCCGCGCCAGCAGCAGGCTCCGCGTCCGCAGCAGTCGCCGCCCCAGCAGTCCGCACCACAGCAGTCGCGCCCGGCACCACAGCAGGCCGCACCGCAGCCGGCTCCGGATTTCGACAGCTTTGATGATGATATTCCGTTCTAGCGGTTACCTTAGACTTTTTTGTAAAGTTTAGCCCTGAAGCCCCCGCACTGCGGGGGCTTTGCATTTCTACGTGTGTAAAAAATATTTCGACTAGGCTCCTATGGTCAGATACCACGTAGAAACGTAAAGATGGGAGTCCGCCGTGAAGCCCTCAGCGCGCAGGATTAAGTCCTTAAATGGCGAGCGACTCATCGTTCTTGTCGACGAGTCCGGGATGCCTCTGTTCTACCCGGCGCTCTACGTCACAGTGCATATGCGCGGGCGCTCTTTGGCGCTGAACACCATTCAAAATGCGCTCGATGCGATCAAAGCTCTGTACGCCTGGCAGGGCTATTACAGCCATGATATCGAGTCGCAGTTTTCGCGTGGGGAGCTGCTCCAAGCTCACGACGTGCATTCCTTACGCGATTTTATGCAAAGACCGTTGAGCCGCGACAACGGTGGCAATATCGCTACGATCTCAGGTAGATCCAGAACGGTTAGCACAGACAATCAGTACGCGCGTATGTCGGTGATAGCCGACTACCTTGGCTTCCTCGCGGGTCAACTTCAAAGATCATCCACGCACGCTGGTGAAGATACCCAGCGGATGGTTTCGCAGATCAAAGCTAACCGCCCCAGAAAGTCGGCTAAGTCCAACAGAGACAGGGACGAAAAACACCTCGATAACATGCTTCTTGATGCGCTAGAGGACGCCTTGAAGCCAGGTTCGGGTAACAATCCCGCACATGAATATGCCGTTCAGGTGCGCAACGCGTTGATGTTCTCAATTCTGCGTGTCACGGGATTGCGACGCGGCGAATTGCTGAACCTGAAGGTCGAGGATATCGACTTTGCGAAAAATACGCTGAAAGTGGTCAGGCGTCCGGATTCAAATGATGACGCTAGAGCCTATCAGCCGGTGGCCAAAACAAGAGAGCGTACTTTTCCGTTGCTGCCCGAGCTGGTAGATAAAATTCAAGGTTATGTACTCAGTCAGCGCAACAAGGTGCCCGGTGCCAAGAAGCATGGCTATCTGTTTGTCACACATAAATCTGGGGCTTCGCAGGGGCGCCCTTTGTCGAATGCCGCGTTCGGCAAGTTCATGGGTGAATTGAGACTGGTTGTCGAAGGCTGCAACGGAATCCATGCCCACTCGCTACGCCATCACTGGAACTACACATTCTCGGCAATCTGTGAGGGGGTAAACATGTCACCCGAGCGCGAGGAAAAGATCCGTTCATACCTGATGGGCTGGAGTGAGACCTCTGGTACTGCGGCAACCTACAACCTTAGACACATCAAAGAACAAGCCGGTAAAGCGGTGCTGGAGCTTCAATACAGGCATCTTGGTACCGCGCGAAAAGGAGATGGGGCATGAATATGCTGACTTCTCAGGAAAATGCCCCCGAGGAGTTTTATTCAAGGGAGGGGTATAGGATCAGTCTTGATGACGAGCGATGGAAACTGAATAAGGATTTCAGCATCCCTGTATTTGTTCTGGCCAGCGTCATGAACGCCCAAATGTATCTGTCTTTCCGGCAGGTGCTCGCTTTTTATGCAAAGACTAGCGCTCCCGCTCACACAAGGAACCTATTTGAGCGTTGCAAGCACTACATCGAATCAACAGCCGGCCAACCCCTGTTCAGTGTCGAGTCCTTGATTTCGTATCGTTCAATGTTGGATAAAAAAACCGAATGGTATTTGGGGACATTGCGTGGACTTATTAGGCGATGGGCTGATCTTGGGTATATAGGTATCCCGAGCGACACTTTAAATTTAGTGGATCAATGGACTCTTAAAGGCAATGAAAAGGGCTATTCAGTTCAATCTATGTGCCCTGACAGCGGACCATTGACTGACATCGAAATGGAAGGCGTTGTAGCAGCAGTTATCGCGGCCTACGGTGATGATCGCCTAGAGCTCATCGACGCCTCTTACGCAATGACCCTAGCCATGACCGGGCGGCGTCCTGGGCAGATTACCGGATTGAAACTAAAAGACCTGATCCAGCAGTCGGATAGGTACTTCATCAGCTTTCCCCGTGCCAAGCAGCGTCATCAGGCTTGGCGTACGACGTTTAACAAATTCGCAGTCGTCGAAGATTTATGGCTGCTTTTACAACAGCAGGCATTGGCAGTTAAGCAGGCGTTTAGCGCCAGTCTGGGTTTTGACGTTCCAGCCGAGTTTGTTCCCGAACTGCCGCTGTTTCCTGCCTTAGGAGCTATCGACATTAGGTTAGAGCTGAGGACAGAACTCCGGGGGGATCGTCTGCACGCACCGAGCACTTCCGTATATAGCGCAATGGATCGGGTCGCTAAAACGATCAAGCTGGTCAGCGAGCGTACGGGCCTGCCTGTTCACCTTAATCCAACCCGTTTTCGCTATACGCTTGGTACTAATCTCGCTCGCGAAGGCAAAGGCGAATACGTCATCGCTGAAGCGCTGGATCATTCTGATACGCAAAATGCCGGCGTATATGTGAGAAATATTCCGGAAATTGTCGAGCGAATCGACAAGGCTGTTGCACTGCAGTTGGCACCTATTGCGCAAGCGTTCCAGGGTGTACTCGTGATATCCGAAAGTGACGCGAGGCGGGGCGATGATCGAAGTAGTCGAATTTCCAATGGCGCCGCGAACCTCGGCACCTGTGGCAGTTACGGATTTTGTGGCGCATTGGCTCCCATTGCTTGTTATACATGCAACCATTTCCAGCCTTGGCTAGATGGCCCTCATGAAGCAGTCCTGGATCGTTTGATTCAGGAGCGAGACAGCGTCCTGGAACAAACAGAGGACAGAAAAATTGCCTCTGTTAATGATCGCCTGATTCTGGCCGTCAGTGATGTAGTTAACAGATGCGACGCGATGAAAAAGGAAGTTTCCCATGAGTGATGTACATCTCTTCATGCCGGAGCAACAGCGCGACACTAAAGCCAATCTCACTGACTTCATTGAAATGTGTCGTGATCGCCTGACAGTCTTTGGAACTGATCTCGACTGGGGCAGCGACACATGGGCGGGAGTTTGTAATTTTACCGTCATAGGCGCTCCCTCTAGGGGGTTCACTTCCAGTCAAATGCTAGACCCTGAAATTGTTCCTTTCGCTAAATCCTATGTGCGCTACCAACACCAGTACTACTCCAACAGTGGCAGTCGCTGCAAAGAGATAAAGGGTATTCGCTGTGTTGAGAAAGCGCTATTGCAGGTCAAAGGAAAGGCAGATATCACGCTGACAGACCTCAATGTATTGGATGTGGCAGCGCAGGTTGCGCGTGAGTACAAGGCGTCCGCATACCAGGCAGGTTGCAGCCTAGTGAAACTCGTAGAGTTTCTTAACCGGGCGAAGATCATTCCGCACGCGCTTGTCTGGAAAAACCCAATCTTAAAGCCCAACGAGCTGAATCGAACTGATGCAGCAACAAAGGCCAAACGTAGCGCGAAGGTCCCGCCAGAGCATTGTATGGAATACATGGCGGAAATGTTTTCCAATGATTTGCAAGACGCACGTGACCGATTTACTACATCTATATTCGCGCTGCTGATGTGTGCA
Source organism: Pseudomonas sp. Ant30-3 (assembly GCF_000690905.1). Taxonomy (GTDB): domain Bacteria; phylum Pseudomonadota; class Gammaproteobacteria; order Pseudomonadales; family Pseudomonadaceae; genus Aquipseudomonas. Next base: position 45,476 of record NZ_JMCL01000035.1, read on the forward strand.
CCGTCCCGTATTGCTGAAGTGCAGGATCTTCCGTTCCACTGCTTACATACTGAGAGCGACAGTCACGGTATTGAACGTCTGGGGCTACGATTTTATGCCGGTAAGGGTTATGGCTCGGATATTAAATGGGTTTCAACGCCGTTTAAGAGTATTGCCACTGAGGCCATACGGCGTTTAGTGGAACTTTCAAGTGAAGGACGTAAGTTAGCGTCTTGGTATGAACAGAATCCCCACCGATTCTATCGGCATCCTGGTTGTCCACGCGTGAAGGAGGATGCCGGTTTGTCTAACGAGCAAGCATGCAGAGCGTTGGGGATTTCAGAAGAAAATCCGGCGGGTTCTTTGTGGGCTTATTTCAAACGTTACTCACCGTTTGCTACTCTTAGGTTAAAGGGAGAACCGTTGACCCTGGCTTTTCTCAATGAATATTGCCACAGTAAACTACCAGATAACTGGCCCTGGTTTGATAAAAAGAAAAACATAAAATATTCCGAAGCTCTGTTGTGTTTTAGAAAACATGAACTACGTAAGGATATGAGAGCCAGTCCAGTTTTGCTTTGGAAGCCCGGCACCATTACGTTCACGAGTGACATGAATTATATCAATGGGCAAGAGAGAAATATCTGGATTCGGCACGGTTACAGGAATCTAGACGGAACTGAGATTTCGATGACGTCCCATCAAGTGCGTCATTATCTAAACACTGCCGCGCAGCGTGGCAGTCTCGCTCAGCTTGATATAGCAAAATGGTCAGGACGGGCGAATATTCATCAGAATGCTACGTACAATCACATGACGGATGATGAGTACGTTGATATGGCTCGACAGGTAGGAGTGGGGGGTGTACTTCAGAAAATCAAACTCAAAGTTCCTGTCACGTTTGCAGATCTGGATGCGATGGGCGAAGGCATTGCTCATGTAACTGAATATGGGTTCTGCGTACATGACTTTTCAATGTTGCCGTGCCAGAAGCATCGCGACTGCTTGAACTGCACTGAGCAAGTTTGCGTCAAGGGGGACGAGGAAAAGCTGGAGCGCTTAAAAAAACAGCGTGAGGGCATTCGCTTGCAGCTTAGAAAGGCAGTGAATGCGTCTGAAGAAAGTGTCTACGGTGCAGACCGCTGGAGCCAGCATCAAATTACTACGCTGGATAGAGTAGACCAGCTTATCGAGATCTTGGAATCGCCGACCACTGCGAATGGCTCGGTAATCCATTTAAGCGTTGATCAGGAGTTCAGCCCGCTCAAGCGTGAGATAGCTGCACACACAGTTGTTGCTGAAAACGGTGCTCCTTCTATATTGATCACTCCTGATATTGATGAGCTTCGCACACTCTTTGGAGTCTAACGATGGCAAAGCATCTAACCCGCAGAGACATCGCTATTCTAGTTAACCAGATTGACGCTTGGGAAGGTAAGTTAGGTTGGGATGCTCTGTGTGACGTGGCTGCGCCTCTAATCGGTGGGAGACCTACTCGACAGACCCTTAGTTCGCACGGTCAGATAAAAGCAGCATTTGGACAAAAAAAAATTCAGTTGAAAACCGGATTTGTTTCAACAAAGAGACCGCCAAGCTTGAATATCGCAGAACAGCGCATCAGGCGCTTAGAAAGCGAAAATGAACGCCTAAAAATGGAAAATTCTAAATTATTAGAGCAGTTTGTGAGATGGCAATACAATGCGTACAAACACGGAGTGACCAAAGATAAGCTTGATGTTGAGCTGCCCAAAATTGACAGATAGACATCTTAAACCGTTGGCTGATGAAACTGCGCTTAAGATTGGGTTGTCGAGGCCTGGAGCAATTCTGAGTCGGCGTTGACGTCCCCTCCGGCGAAGCTCGTTCGAAACCATAGCCCTTGAACTGGGCTAACCTTGTGCACGTAGATCGGTTTACGTCTTACCCGATCCTTAACGATACAGGATGAGGCTATGACTTGTGCTGAAGCTGTAGAGGTCGGGGCTGACTTGGCGTTTGAGGAATGGAATCGGCTCTGGATGATTCAAGGTCACGATGTGATGTGCCGCCTTTGCCTGAGACGTCAAAGGCTAGTCTCGGCTCGTGAAGCTTTTACGCACCGTCGACCTTGTATCTGGTCGATGGCCAAAAAAAAACATTACCCCTGGCAAGCATTGGCCAGCATTCTTCAGCCATTCGACCGGAATCATTGATGCGCCAGTGTGTTCAGTGGGAGGATGCCTAGCTTCAATTTTCGGGTAAGTACTACTGAACAGAGGTGAAATAAACGATGTGGGTGTAACTCAGCACCCTCAAACGCCGGAAGCTGCAACATAAAATATTTGATTCGGTCACATCCGAACGGCTCGACCGGATCGCTCTCATGGGCCAGCGAGCACTGGAGGTTTTTGAGAGTCGGGAAGCCGCTACCCGCTGGATGTCAGTACCCAACCGGTCGTTGGGACATTCAATACCGTTGATGCTGTGCTCGACCGGTCTTGGAGCCGTATAGGTTCGTCGTGTACTTCGCGCACTGTAGTGGGGCAGTCCATCCCGTAGCTGCATTCCATATGGTGCCTTAAGCGCAGCTTAATTTTACTAGCTATATGCCATACTCGCTTCTTGCCGCCCCGTCCATGCGAGGCCGAAAGCTCCTACTCGAGTGAGGCAAGTACTCCTGTGATGTTATCTCGTATTGGTATAGGGACATGCTAAAAAAACTCAGATTAAAAAGATCGGATAATTATGATTGCCATGTAGCTGTCTATCATATGTCTAAGATGGTGATAGCTTATATCCACGGTAATGAACATGAATTAAACTTGGGTAGCGAGCAAGGCCTTGATCAATGGGACGATCTTGTTATTGAGCGCAATGATGGTTCTTTGAAATACTTGCAGGTTAAACGTCAGGCCAAAGATTTTTGTGAGTATGGTATTCTCCGAGGAGTTAAAGCTAGAGGGGATAATAAAGGGGATCCTCATGAGTTATCAGCTTTAGACAAGGCTTTTGTAGGGTTGTCTTCTTTTTATAATAAGATTGACGATCATAAGGCATGTGCCAAAAGATTTTGTCTCACAGTGCCGGCGAATAGCATAAATATAAAGAAAGACTTGGAGTTACGAGTTCTCTCTGAACTTTGCCAGGAGTGTAGAAAAGATAGCGCAACGTCCAGTGGCCTTGAGCAAAGGCTTGATGGCGGGACTCAGGATATAATTACATGGCTTAAGAGTTGGTGCGGCTTCACTAGCGTAGAACAGATTTTATTTGTATTAAAAAAAGTCACTATCGAGGCTGTTGGAGATGAAAGTCAAATTCATGAGTGTACTAACACAATTCTGGCTCAGTGCTTCGATGAGGTAGATTTGGCTAGGGAAGCAATTTATAACTATCTTCATAGTGAAGCAACTGATATAGGGGTGGTTTCTCCGAAACATCTGATCCCTCGATTGGAAGGCTTTTTTAAAATAGATCAGAAGGTTTGGACATTTTACAAGCAAAGTGAAGGGGTGGCCGATTGGCATGTAGATGGACTTGTTGTCAATTCCGCTGCTGATCCACTTAACTATGTCGACTCGTTATGGGAGAACGGGCTGAATCAATCAACTTTAATTGTCAGTAACAGCATACCTTTCTCCATGAGTCCGACAAAAAATGATGCTTTAGTTAAGTCACTTTTTAGGTTGGCTATTCATCTTCCTCGTAACTCGCTTGCTTGCTTTACTGACTCTACTCAAGGGCTTGAAGTTGCTCGATTATCAGTGAATGGTACTCTTGGCACAGGGAAACAAGACGTTAGTGGAAATCAGCTTAACTGGAAAGATCATACCCAGCATCACAATATAGCAAGTGGGCGAAATTTAAAAGATAATCTAGAGCTAGAGCATGAGGCATCACATTTAAATAAAAAAATGGATGATCGGACTTGGCTAAAATTAACAGAAGTTATGCATGTAAATTTGAGAGAGCTCAACGGTGATCTGCGGCCTGCAGTACAAGAGTTATGGAGTAGTTGGCGCTCAATATTAAGCGCGTCGACGTTGGATAGAAATAAGTTCCTGTGCGATATGTTAGTGCTCAATGCCGAGAGAAAACATGTGATATCTGAAATGCGTGTCGGGTTGGCTACGGTTGAGCTTATGGCAGAAAGTATATTGTTTTTGCTTATCGTGGCTGCAGCTATAGGTGGCGCCGATGCGAAGTGGGATGCTATAAGTCCTGACCTTGAAGCTAAGCTAGTTGGACTCAGATATTGGGGAGGGACTGGTCGTGAAATTTTAGTGCGTGAACTTTTCTCTGAGGATGATGATGAGTCAGTAGAGTTAGTCATAGGCGGTGAGGTTAAACCTATTTTGTTGCTCCCCCACATTAAATCTTCCTCTAGTGAGTTCTACTCGGTTTCCCTCAGGGACGATAAGTTTAGCTCCGACTCTCTAATTAGTCCTAAGCGCCCTAAACTGTTAGTCACAAAAGGGAGGAAGCTGGATGGGCTAATCCGGGCTGGCGATCTCAACGCTATTCGTGAAGAATTACAAAAAGAGCTTTCTTTAAAGCAGGCGTCACGAGAAAGAAATATAACGAAGGTCAGTTCGGGTGAGATTATATGAATTGTGATAGCCTGCGGGCGGCCATTTTGGAGCTCGCTCAGAATAGGTTTTTTCTCGCAGAACAAGAGCGTTCTGATTATTTCTATTCCTTAGTTCAGGATGGCGTCTTTGCCAGATCTGTTGTTACATTAAAAAAACACACTGCGGGCTCCGGTGGGAATAAAACTTTATTGCTGGTATGTCTTAGCTCGACAGAGCAAATTGCCCTAGGAGCTAAATGGGCCGCTGATGTAAGAGATGAGTTACCCGAACCAGAAGCGTCGGATCTGTATCTATTTTTATCAGTAGATGGCATTTCTGATGGAGAATGTTCCCGACTAGAAGCTGATGAGCAATTTTGTCGAAAGTATGTGCTTCGACCATACGAAAGCTATTCGAGTTTAGTAATGCGTACATTTCTAGGTCCGCTAGAGGTAGGTGATGAGGCGGTTAGCGTTGCAGATCCTGTTGTTAGTGCGATGAGATCAACCGAGAAAGAACATAACTGGCTGGATTCCCCAATGCAGGAGCATTGGAAGCGGCTTTTTTTGTCGGATCACGAAAGTACAGTTATCGCTAGTCTTCTTATCGACGAAAGGAATCAAGAGGAATAACTATGCTAACTTTGAATTCAATAGAGCTGAGCAATATTCGGCGATTTTCAACTAATGTTAAAATTGAAGTAGGGCCTGGTGCAACGATCTTACTTGCACCGAACGGGACTGGTAAGACTGCTGTGTTTGAAGCTATTGAGCTGGCTCTTACGGGTAATGTTAATAGGCTGGGTGAGGACTTTATTCCTCTCATCAAGGACGGAGAGAACCTAGCGTCCGTCAGATTGAACTTCACTAAGTGGAGTCGCGAGGTTTCTGTTACCGAAAGGGGTATAGTAGAAGTTGTTCCAGGAGAGTTAGATGCGCTTTTTCCTGGTGTGGATCCTCAACACTATCCCTACCTTCTCAGATTAACCCATCTATTAGATCAGCGTGGCAAGCAGTGGTTTTTGCAGGGTACTTCAGAGGAAGCTGGTCAGCAGTTATCGCGGCTTCCTCTAGGTAGAGAGGCGAGCCAGATTTTTCAAAAAATGGTCCCAATTAAACGTGCTCTTACGCAAGAAAAAACAGATGCCTCTGCACAGTTAGATAAATTTTCAACTAGTTTGGGTCGATGGGAGAGCTTGGTATCATCAAGAACTGAATCATTGTCGTCGGTTAAGCCATTAAAGTCGCTTGAGGAGATTTTACTTCTCGTAGGTGCTAATGGCTCCGGACTAACTGGCACAACGTCTGCAGATATGGGCTATGTCCGAGAAGAACTAGGATCTATTAGAAATGCCGTTAATCAGAAATTAACAACTTCTCAACAGAAGCTGTCTAGATTAGTTGATTTTTTTCCGCAGTTAAATCGTCATAAAGAGCTGTTGGATAATAAGTCAAGTAGTGAGGTTGCGATTGGGCAGAAATTAGCCGCTCTTGCTTCATTAAAGCAAGATGTGGAGTTGCTTAATCAAAAGATTTCAACTAATGAAGCTTTGTTAATAAGGGTGGCGTCGGATTGCAGTAAAGCCATTAAGAGGAGCGAGAAAGTTGAGTTCTTAGGGCGAGAGCGTTCTAAAATAGTTGGGCTTAAGAGCTTGTTCGACGAGTTGGTTGTTTTAAAGGAATTAAACGAGGAGAAGAAGCTTTCTAAAAATACGGTTTTTCAAGAGCTTAAGGATGTAGTTGGTAAGCACTCGTATGTTTCTGTTACTTTTGAATATTTAACGCAGCAAGAATTAAAACTTTTAACTGCTCGTGAAGCTTTGGCTCAATTGAAGGGTGCGAGTCAGGATTTTCTCAGAATCTCAGAGCTTATAGAAGAACTACAATCGTCAGCTGCGAGTTCAGATTCGCGCCTGTCATCTATTGTTTTAGACGTTAAAGAGGCCGCGATTAAGCTTGGAGAAGCAAGAGCATTACTGGAAGATCTTGCAAGTTTAGAGGGTAAATTAAAGGCAGCGTTGGCCCAATTATCCACCTGCGTGGATCCGGACTCAGACGATTGCCCCGTATGCAAGTCTCATGTTGGAGCTGCACATATCAGGGATAGCCTTGCGGCTGCAAGTTTAGCGGTCGGACCTCAATATTTAATCGCATCAAAAAATCATGATGATTTGGCTTTAGACCTGGCCGCAAAACGTACGGCTATGGAACTCGAGGAAAGTTCTAGAGCTTTGCTGTCTGCAAAGCTCGATGCGGCGCTAAGAGAACAGTCTATTGCCCAATCTAAAATAGATCTCAGCTATAGTAATGAGCTAATACAGGGTCAGGATATAGCCGGTGCTACTCAGTTGCTTGAGCATCTGAGTGACGAGCTAGATCGTAAACGTTATGAGTTAGAAGCAGAGAAGAAGGCCTTGCCGGTAGTTTCACCACAAGATGTATTGCAATCATTGGAGAGTGAAATACAAAGTATTGAAATCGATGGCGATAGAATCGACTCAAGGCTGAAGGAAGCGGAGATACAGATAGCGTCTGGAACTACCAAAATCGTTGACTTGGAAATGGAACTTTCAGAAATTGAAGTCAGCGAAGAGCTTTCAATTCTTGAAGATAGGAGAGCCACTCTTGCTGCGCAGATAGTTGATGATATTGAACAGCAAACTATTTCTAGTCAAAAGCATAGTGTTGAAGAGAAGGGTTTGCAGTTGATTAAAGACTCTGTCTCAGAAAATAATAAAGCTATAACCAGAATAGAAGCTGAGTGGGACGACTTAGGATTCGACGGTCTGCCGGCACTGGAGGCTGCTACTGCCAGCCAGCTAATTCTAACTCAAGAAACTCACAATGCCGAGAACGAACTAATATCGATAGGTAGGAGTCAGGACGAACTCGCTCGTTGGGGCTGGCACGTTGAATCGGAGAAGCTACAAAATCAGATTGACAGTCTTCGAGGAGATTTATCTGAATCAGCATATCGTATAAAAACGCTTGGCGAGATAGAACATCACGCTAACAGAGTTAATAAGGTGGAGCGGGTTAGATCAGCCTTAGAGGATTTTTCGTCAAAGCTGAAAAGCGAGATTGAGACAGTCCAAGAAAAAATAGCGACTGTAGTTCCACTTTGGAGGACGCTACTTAACCGCATTGTGCGGGAGCCTCGATTTGGAAAGACCGACCTAACATATATTTCAGAGCGAAATAGGTCGAAAGCAAGGGTGCATGTTAAGTTGGGAACTCATGAGGTGGCAGTTGCGAACGTTGCCAGTGAGGCTCAAATGACTGATATACAGCTTGCATTCTTATTGTCAATGTCTCTAACTCACAGCTGGTCTCCTTGGAAGGCACTGTTATTAGATGATCCCACTCAACATCATGACTTAGTGCACTCGGCATCAGTCTTTGATCTTCTGAGAGATTTTATCTCTGATCACGGATACCAAGTCGTTATTGCTACGCATGATGCAGCTCAAGCTCGCTTCTTTTTAAGAAAACTTCTCAATGATGGAATCGAGGCGCGGATCGTAAATCTGCAGCCCTCTGATGAGGGTGTTATAGTAAAGTCCATGTAGTGGCATTCGCTTTCTAAATTAGCAGGGGTTATTAAGCGAAGAGATTATATTTTGAGGGCCATTCCTATGCGAACGATTTACGTCAGGTTATGGCCGTCATCTGCAAAGTCTTAGAATGGACGTCTTTTATTGCTCAAAGATTCTTCTGTCTTACAGAGGGGCGTGTAGCCCTCAGATTTAGTTTTGTAAAGTTTTAGCTTATAGATCTAAAATTTTACCGAAATTTTTGACGAAATATGAAATTTTTGAAGGATTCTTGGATTTAGGTCTGCTTTTAGGGCTCTAAACCGTCTGATTTCTTCAGAAGAATAAATTTCAGGTATTCACAAACGTTCGATTTACACCTGAGAACAAACTGTAAAGTATTGTCCTGAGCCCCCCGCCCTGCGGGGGGCATTTTCGTATAATGTAAAAGCTGATTGTTCGCCATCGACAAGTTTTCTACCATGCAAAAAAGTTAAGAGTGGAGGCTTTATGACGCTGTCGGTCAGAAAGTTTACAGGCAGTGATGGGGAACGCCACGCGATGTTGATGGACGAGGCGGGTATGCCTCTCTTCTATCCCGCACTCTGGGTAACAGTGATCCTCCGCGGAGGGGCACGGGCCGTCAACACGATCCATAACGCACTGAGTGCGATCAAATGCCTCTACGCCTGGCAGGATGTCTACGTTTTAGATGTCGAGGAGAGATTTTCCATAGGCGCACTTTTGAAGGGATCCAAACCCGCGGAAAATTTTTACCCTCATCGCGCCGAGAGATTTTAATTCTATTGGGTTTGCTAATGTAAGAACTTGGCGGCTATTTAAAAGTTTCGCGTATTTTTACTTGCGTCGAGGGATGTTGATTTTAATACCTATCTTCCCAGTTTGCTTAGTTCGTCTTTTATTTTGACACTTAACTTTCCTTTCTCTAGTCTTCGCGAAAATACAATCCATTAAGAAATTAGATAGCCTTGTGATTTGTCATCGAGATTTGCTTGGGCAAACTGTTCAATATGAAGCGCCATACTTTTCTCGCTTTTTTATTTGGTTATTGAGTGGTGTGCTTTTCATCAGTCAATATTATTAAGGTTTCTGGCCGGCCAAGCTGGCAGTAATTCATCGTCTCCATCATTGGATGGTGATTTTTTATCTGTTCGATAAAGTGGCTAGGGGGTAGTGAGGTCAGTTTGGCTAGCTTTTCAAGAATATCTTCGTGCCAATTCGGATTTAGTGAATTTATATTCTTACTTGCCTGAATGTGAATTTCATTATATTGGATGTCACTAATCAGTGCTAAGTCGTCTCTGAAATAATGGAGCATGTCTGTCGTATAGGACATTTTAAAAAATGTACTGATCATGCTTCTCCAGGAAATTGCATTAAAGTCTAGTGTCTTTAAGACTGGCAGGAAGCTGTCTATCCTAAACAAAATTCTAGCCATAAAGATTGCAGACGGCGTCGCTTCTACCGGTAGAAATGTTCCAATAACACTAAGTGCACCTGATCGAAGTAGCCCATTAGCTACAGATGCATGGGAGCCGCTTATTGGGCTGGTCAGACATGCACTGAGCATAACTATAGGAGGGATTCTTGCTTTTTCGTATAAGTCCCATGTGTTTAACTTCTCCGCCCCGATTGCAAGCCAACTAATACCCTCAGGACCGTCATGGTCACCATGACAGTCAAAAATCACAATCGCACCACTGTATCTATTCAATGCAGATATTGTTTCTTCGATTGTTTCGACGTCAATGAATTCTACGGTGAGGCCATGCTTGAACGGGAAAGTTTCAATTGCTACTTGAAGATGGCTTTTAATTGGGTCGCATGGTCGGAATGAACGTATTACTAATATATTCAGTAGTGAGTTTTTGTGTATGTATTTTTTCTGCCCTGCGAAGCTGAGTTGCATTAGCATGTTGCCCGGTGTTGCTGGTATCCTCGATACTTCGTGACTAATCATTAGCGGAAGCTTGTCGAAGTATAGCCACTCTATTGGGGCGTCGCTTATTATTTTGCAAGCACCGCTTTTCGTATTTATGTAATTGATTAGTTTTTTGTCTATGTCGCCGACGAAGTCTTCCAATATTTTTCTAAAGGATTGCTGAAGTTTTTGGCTTGAATTGGGGTTCTCTTTTTTCGAAAGCTGTTCAATTTCCTTAAGCTGTTTCGATCTGAGATTTACACTATTAGGTAACCGAATTGCGGGTAGAAACTCACTGGTGGCTATGATGGCCGCACAAAGGTTAGTTATAAAAAGCTCTTTTTGTCGTGTGGCTATTATTAAATGAACGATCGGGTCATGATATGGATTGTTTTCGTCAGCCCCTTCAACCGATATTCCAGAGTATTGGCGGTTTTTGAATATTCCATTCTTTATTAATTCGCGGTGCCACTTTAATTTTACTTTTCGTAAGATTTGATTCCAGTAAATGCCATTCATATCTTGGTGTTTTGTAAACACGGATGGTGCATATAACACGACTTCCTGGCGGCCGTCATATACTTTAGTGTTTATTATGTTGAATATTGAGTCCGCGTTCTCCAGCATTGCGTCTACATAAGAGTCAGGGTTGGATGCGACTAAGGTTTCTGATTCTGTAAATTCAAAGCCCAGGGCGTGGTGTGTTAGTTCTCCAGCTAGTGTGACGCCGGAAGAGCGATTAGGGAAAGGAGCCTTGAGATTGTAAGTGTTCCTGGTTTTTTTGGACGGGTGTTGAGCTGTTCTGTGTAAGTGAGCTGATATGTATTGATCGAGTAATTGGTATAAGGGTGTGGTTTGGTTTTGAAGGTTTATTACGTCATAGGTGTCATGATCGATGAGGCTTACAATGAGTGGAGGATGTTTAAATTTTTTACAGACTCGTATGACGGATTCTAAATCTATCGGGCGACAAAAGAAAATGCAAAAGCGCTCGCTATGTGTGTCAGGAACGGAATCTATATACGAGGCGCTTATAGGAGTTGCATTCTTGAAAGAAGATTCGCGCCTTGATTCAAGTAGTTGTTCATATGTGTAGAAAATTTCAAATGGAGTATTTGGTGCGCAGCACAGGGCGTGAAATAACAGTATTGATTCTGCTTCTGCTAACCCAGGATGGAACCCCTGAAAGGTAGTGAATTTTTCTTTCGTGAGGGCAGGGATTACAAAAAAATAGTGAATTTCTTCCATGATGACTCCGCTAAGCGTGTTGATCCAGCTATCGAAGCTTAGCTCGCGCAATGTCTATATGCTATTACACGCTCATAGGGAGAACCAAACAGCCAGTCCGATGTGGCTGCTGTCTATGGGCACAATGCCACCATTCAGATACCATTCGCATCAATCGGGATACAGGACAAGCCTAAGGGACTTAACTGTGTCTGAAGCTAGCACTGACAGCGTTTATTAAAAGCGAGCAGGAGCTGTGGCTGAGACGAGCTGGTTGCCAAGGAGGCACTATCCCTGGCCGCCGCTCCATGGGCTGCAGGTCGGCAACAGGGAAGCCACTATGCAAATCGTCGTTCGGGGCAATGGGTTGCACAAGAGCGAGACAAACGCTCTGGATCAGATGCAAAAGCACCTGCGTGAGAGCTGGTTCGGTTACGCATCGGTATTGGTTGCGGATAAGCAAGGTTCGATGGAGTTCGACCTCATTGTCGTGACGCATGACCGCGTGCTCGTGGTCGAACTTAAAGAATGGCACGGCAAGCTGACCAACTATGATGGTAACTGGATCATTACCACCCCGCGTGGCGAGCAGAACAGGGGAAAAAGTGCCTATCACCGCAAGCGAGACCAGGGGTATCGTCTGGCGGCCATTCTCAAAAGAGAAATTGGCCATAAGCTCTCCTACGATCCCTTCGTCGAAGCGCACGTGGTGCTCTGTGGTAGCGCGACACCTGAGCATCTGCCTGAAGGGGAGCGCAAGTACGTTCACACCCTTGAAAACTTTCTGAAGATCGCGGGCAAAGGCTACGAGAGCTTGGTTCAGCAAGTGCGAATGATTAAGTTCGACGAAATGGGCAGGCTAAGGCCCAACAAAGCCCAGCCCATTTTCGACAGCTTCTTTCGGGGTAACCGTGTAGAGCTTGCTGAATTCCAATACCTGGAATACACAGCTGCTCATGCCCCAGACCGCATGCATGATCAGCATCTGTTCAGTGAGTACCCCGCCACCAAAGCCGGCCCACCTGTTGGCAAGGCCATGATGCGTCGGTGGGACTTGGCAGCTTTAGGGCTGGCATTTCACGATGATGAGACATGGCGGCGTGTGGTGACGCGAGAAGACTTTGTCTTTCGCACCGCCAGCGCTGCGAACAGCCCGTTAGAAGATTTTCTTCTCAGGCCTTTGTCCCCGATGGTTGAGGACAACATCACCAGTGACTGCGTCGAATTGTTCGAGATTCGCAAGAACACTCTGCGTCTTGAGCAGCACCTGAATCTGCATGGCCACAAATGGTCGGTTGACGAACGTCTTGACCTGACCAAGGCTTTATTGGCGCCCTTTGCCGAAATGCACAGCATGGGTTTTGCGCATCGGGACATCGACACGCAGAACCTTTGGTACTCCCAGGATTCGCGCATCGTCTTAGCCTCCAGTTTCCATGCCGCCTTCGTGCCTGACAAAGGCACGGTCAAGGATCTGGCCGAACGCCTAAAAAGCAACACGACTCTCCTGCCCGAAGATGTTTATGCCTCACAGGGTGATGTACTCAGCCCGTTTGCCAAAGACGTCTACCTGCTGGCCCTGGTCGCCCACAAGATTTGTTTTCACGGCGCCAAGTTTGTCCTGGAAGAAGGCATTTGCGTATGGCGCTCAGTGGCCAGTGATTCCTTCGATGGCAAGCTGGACGGATTCTTCGCCAAGGCAATGGATCTTGAGCAGAAGAACCGCTTTGCTAATGCTTCTGAAATGCTTGCTGAATTTAACACCCTGGCGATCGGCAAACCGCTGCAATATGACGATACCCAGGAGGTCATGCAGGAGATTGCCAAGGGCGATTTCGTCAAGGCCGATTGGAACCCCTACATGCTGATGAGCTATTTCCCGCCAGCGCGAGGGATCGTTCCTATCAGCACTGCAGAGAAAATGGTTTATCGGTGTGTGTTCGACTCTGAAGAGGCACTATTTAAGTTCTGGCCGAAGGCCGTGGTCGACCTGAACAATCCTGGCACCAACCGCCGTATCCTGCGCATGAGAAAGCGCATCGAGCAGTCTCTTGAGGCCGAATTGCCACTGCCGGCGCTGCTGACTCATGGCATGTTTGCAGGCGGCAATGGACTATTTGTCGTCACGCGCTTCGAGCAGGGCACTGGCTGGCCTGAATTTGTTAAGACTTTGGACAACCTTGAGAAGAAGCTGGAGGCCGCTTCGGCACTCTGCAATCTGCTGATCAATGTGCATGGCCGAGATTTTGCGCACGGGGATCTGCATCCAGACAACATTCTGGTTCGTTCAAGCGGTGAGGGCGAGCCTCTTTCGCTGATGTTCATTGACGCGCTCGATTTTGGTGACACCTCTGATCCCTACAATGTTGAATACGGACCGGCCAACCCGGCCAGCACCGACAGCTTTGGTCGCGACTGCTATGCGCTCTACAAGATCGTAGGCGAGCTACTAGGAGCTGAAGCCCCTACATCTCTGGTCGCCGAGTTAGCTTTGGCTAAAGAGCAGCCGAACGGGATTCCCGTTGCCATTGATCCGCTGATCGAAAGCCTGAAGGCAGAGCTCGACGCTCTTCGAAAGCCTAAGGCAGAAGAATTACCCGCACTTAAATTTGTCGCTGATGTCTTCCGGTGGCCCACAGAAGAGACATTACTTCAGAGCAAGGAGTCCTCGTATTACCTGCAGGTCGAGCATGCTGACCGCAATCCAGAGCTGCTACACATCAGGCTGACCGCACTGGACAGGCGTCTGACATTCAATTTTGATCCCGTGCACCTGACGCTGTCATCGCCTCGGCTCTCCGATGTGTCGTTCAGCGATTACATTTCGGCAGGGCACAAAGCTCAGGCTACCTTCATCCATCCCGTCACCGTTCAAAAAGGTATTTCAACCAAGGCTACCGATGAGGCGTTCGTACGTTTTCTGCTGAGCCAAGAGCCCGTGCAGAGCTTCCTGAAGAAATCCGAGTCGGTGTCAGGCGAAGAGGAGGGCTGTGAGGAAAGTGATGAATTCGCCGATCAGAGCATCAGGCCATCGGCTATCTGGAAGGCAATGCTGGAAACCGAAGGTGACCAGCTCATGCGCGTCGAAATCGAGAATGCCGTTTTTGAAGAGAGCGCTAGTGGCGCGCTACTCATTCCCTATGTGCCGCAAAATGGCCAGGATCTGGACTTCAACGAAGATGCCGGTGATATCGGCATCTATCTGGAGGGCGAGAACCGCCCGTTTGGTGAGGTGGTGGCCGAAGAGTGCAGTTCAACACAAATGGCTGTGCGCATTTTTTCTGCCGGCATTCGCAGCGTCAAACAGAAGCTGACGCCGGGCACGGAGCTTATTTTTGAGTCCAAACTCAACAACGCCTCTCGCGAGCGCCGCAAGAAAGCCATGGAGCGTGTGCTCAACGGAGTGTCCCGAATTGCCCACCTCCCTGTCTACTTCGATCAAGCCGGGGCCCTGCAGTCCAAGGTGACTGGCAAGATCCCGGATGAAGTTGCAATCCGAGAGCGCTACGACTCGGATAAGGGGCAACTCAATCCACGCCAAGTCATCGCTTTCCAGCGGGTCATCTCCGAAGGGCCGATCGGTGTATTGCAGGGGCCGCCTGGCACGGGCAAAACCGCCTTCGTCACCAAGCTTATCCACTACCTATTTGAAAATGAGCTGGCAGGTAACATCCTGCTGGTGGGGCAATCACATGCCTCGGTGGACACGGTCGCGCTCAAGGCCCGCGAACTCTGCTCAGAGCTCGGCACAGACGTCAGCGTCATTCGCCTGGGCCACGAATCGGCCATCGACGATCAGATGCTCCAGTGCCATTCCAGCTCAATACAGCGCCAGATCCGCTTCAAGTTTCAACGTGAGTACGAAAAGCGGATCAATGCTCTGGCTTCCCGGCTTATGCTCAGCCAAGATCTGGTCGAGGAACTGGCCAAGCTACACCGCAGCATCAGTCCGCTTCTCGATCGTATGCGCACCTACATCAAGCAGAAGGACGATATCGCTTCTAAGCGCCAAATAAGCGAAGAAATCCGCATCGAAAGGGTGATGGACTATGACAGCAAGATCAAAAGCTGTGTCGAGTCACTGCAGCATCACATGGACAGCCGGGGCTATGAGTTCACCCTGCCATCGCCCACCGCGCCGGAGTTCTGGCGCGAATTGTCCAGCCAGGTGGCGCGCCAGCACGGTGTGACCAATCAGCTAGCCCTGCAGCGCCTGAACAACCTGATCAGCATCAGCCAGGACTGGATAGATGTTTTGGGCTCGGGAGCGGCCAACTACGACAAGTTTCTGGTCAAGACCTCCCAGCTGGTGTGCGGCACTCTGGTAGGCATCGGAGCGGGAGCCTTGCACATCGAAGAGATGGAGTTCGACTGGGTCATCGTCGACGAGGCAGGCCGCGCGCAAGCGTCGGAGCTAATGATTGCCATGCAATGCGGGCGCCGCGTTTTGCTGGTGGGCGACCACAAACAGTTGGCCCCCATGTACGAGAAAAAACACGTGCGCGCAGTGGCCAGGAAACTGCAGATTGATGAGCGGGAAGTGGTTAAGACCGACTTCGAGCGCGCATTTACTGTGAACAATGGCATTACTCTCGACACCCAGTACCGAATGATTGAGCCGATTGGAAACATTGTCAGCCACTGCTTCTATAAAGGCGAGCTGCACAGCTACCGCAAAAAGGCGGATTCGTGGTGTGACGAACTTCCGTATCCGTTTAATAAGCCTGTCAGCTGGATCGACAGCGGTTCGGGAGAACGCGCGGTCAATGAGGATGAGCCCCAGAAGGGTAAATTCGTCAACAAGCATGAGGTTGCAGTTTGCTTGCACTTGCTGCGTCAGCTCGCAAGACCCGAACACATGGAAAAGCTGAATGCCAAGCGTACGCCGATGAATCCTCAGCCTATAGGTCTGATCACCATGTACCGAGGTCAGAAGCGCTTGATCGAGGAAGAATTGAGTAGGGCTGAGTGGGCGGCGCCGCTTCGAGATGCAGTCAGAATCGATACGGTTGACTCGTACCAAGGTAGCGAAAACACGTTATTAATTCTTAGCTTGGTGAGGAATAATGACAAAGGCCTCCAAGGCTTTCTTGTTGATCAATCGCGAATCAATGTCGCCTTGTCCCGGGCCAAAGATCGCTTAGTCATTATCGGTTCCAAGAAAATGTGGAGCGGGGTGAATGCACCATCTGCGCTAGGAAGTGTGGTCAGTTACGTGACCAAGCAACATGCCAAGTCACCTGATGATTACGAAATCGTAGATGGCACCACTGTGATAGAGGGGCAGCGCCATGAGTGAAGAATATCAAGCCGTTGATGCCTCAGGCTTTCGCATTTGCAACACAATTTCCCTGCTTTTGCCTGCATACCAGTATCAAATAAACTGCTCATGGACGAAGGAAGTCTCCTTGCCTGCGGTGGAGGAGTTCACATGTCGCCTGCTGTTGGCCTTGCAGGAAGTGCTGCCTGGAGAGATTCGTGAGTATTTCGGCTTGTCCAAGCGCGAGTGCGAGGTCTTGATCGAAACTCTCATCCGAAACAAGCTGGCCGTCTACACGAATGACGGGCATTTGACACCTTCAGCGATTCTCACAGATCGTACCAAGGGAAGCACATCGGCCAGTCCGAGTCTCACTAAGTATGAAGAGCGGATTGAGCGCCCGATTTTTGAGTTGCTGACCAAGACCATAATGCCTGCCAGTCAGAACAATCGCACTCGCTGGGGGTTGCCTCAAATTCCGGTGCCGGCGGAAAATAAAGCTTGGTCCGTTCAGGCTGTGGCAGATGCCTTTGGCGATCAGTATCGCGCTTTTCTGGACTTCTCCAAGCTGCCCGAGTCCGAAGCTCGGAAGACCAGGCTCTATAAGGTAGGTGCATGCGATCAGGCGGCTCCAGTGAACATTCAGGTGGATCTGGAAATCGGGCTACTGCCAACCCAGGCGGGCAATGTCGAAGTCATCAAGCGCGTTGCCGAGAAAGTTGGCGGCACTCGCCAGCGCCCCTTAAGTATGGAGCTCGAAGCCAAGATTTCCGACTATCTCAATAGCCTACGGATGCCTAAGGGCGGCATGACCCCCCAAGCCTATTGCGAGGAGTTCGGGGATGAAGTGTTGACCCGCTATCTAGATGACCGAGGCCTGGATATCAACACGTGGCTGATTGATCATAAGGAGCGTAGGACGGGCTACGGCAGCCAAGCCACGAGGGCTATGATCGGACCGATTTATGACAACAACAACCGAATTACTTTGGGGCGGATGCTCGAAGACCTATCTCGGGACTGGCAAGAGGGTCAGGTTCACTCGGCATTGTGGCTGTCGAGCTCTGTGCCTCTGTGGGCAGCTAACGGCACATTGCTCAGCGACTTCTGCCGCAGAACCGCCGAGAAGCTTAGTGAGGCGCCTCACGTCAAAGGTCGGATTACCGCTATCGTCCCATTCGATGAACAAAGGGAGTTCGGCCAGCTGCGCAGCACGTATCACAATCGGATTCCTAACGGGCTTGCTTTCAAAGGATCGGATCTTCAGGACCGGTTTGAGATTTTCCTGGTCCCTGGGCAGTTGGCCGTGGTGCAGTACCACTTTCAGCCCAGTGACGAGAGCGCGGCGACGGTCCCGATTGGTTACATCACCTGTGATCCGCAGCGTGTTGCCCACATTGACAGCTTCCTAAATTCCCGACTGGTGGGGAGAGGTGAGGGCCATGTGGTGTGGAGTGAGGATTCTGAGCGAGACATCGCTAATCATATGGAAAAGGATCGCCTGGAGCTAATCCAGTCCAGTGGGCGCGGACTTCCGATGTCTAGCCAAGTGAAGCTCACAATCAAGAAGCCGCCTAGAAAAATCTAGTGGGTTATAACGGGCTGCTTTAGAATTTTTAAAGTTCTATATGTTCAGCTCAACGGGGCGTTATGTGCATGTGGCGCCTCGGTCGAGGCGCCATACATAAGTGCTCAATTCCATTTTAGGCTGGTGGAGGCGGATGCTACAAACGTGACTCTAGGCCTTCAATGGAAATCGTTTGGCACTCTATGTTCTGAGGCTCAAACCGTTGGTCTGAATTTTAGCGAGGCTCAGACAAGCAGCTTAAAAATACACTTATCGATTTTGTAAAGTTTCCTGAGCCTTGCACGGCATAAATTTACGAAAAACTTTACACTAATAAGGGGTCGGTGTAGTGATGATCCGTCTAATACCCAATAACATATGGGTTTAAGCCCGGTCAGTCGTTCGTCTTGCTGGGTGTCTGGTATTTACAACCGTTCTGATCCACAGCTTCATTCGATCTGAACAAGAAGGCCCGATGCTTACCGCATCGGGCCTTTTTCATGGGCGAGAAGAACTGACTGATGGATTATTTCGCTGCCAAAAACTCAGCCGTAGACACCACACTCGCATAAGCAAACCCCAGCGCCGCCATGAACGCGGCATGCACCTGAGCAGCCGGCACCGTCACACCATTGAACTCCAGATCCCGCGAGGCGCAGGCGTCGTGGATGACGGTGACGGTGTACCCGAAATCCGCAGCGGCGCGGGTGATGCCGTCGATGCACATGTGGCTCATGCTGCCGACAACGACCAGTTCCTTGATGTCCTGCTCGTCGAGGATCGACTTCAATTCGGTTTCGCGGAACGAGTTGACGAAGTGCTTGAGCACCACTGGCTCGTCGGCGCGGTTGAGGACTTTGGGGTGCAGCTTTGCGCCTTCCGAACCTGGGGTGAAGAACGGAGCATCGTCGGAGGTGAATTCGTGACGGATGTGCACCACCGACTCACCGGCGTCACGAAACGCTTCGAGCAATCGTACCGCGTTGTCCGCCGCCGCATCAGCACCGACCAAGGGCCATTTGCCTTGCGCGAAATAGTCGTTCTGGATATCGACTACGATGAGTGCTTGCTTGGCCATGACTGTTTCCTCGAAATGCGTTTGGGTGTGGAATGAAGTATCGGCTCATGCTGTTACGCTGAGGATTGGCCGCACCGACAATAACGAGGGGAAAACTGACAATGACCGCGCATAGGGCTATCGCTGAGCTGGGTGTGCTGATTTATCCCGGTGCGCAAATGGCGGCGGTGCATGGTCTGACTGATCTGTTCGGGGTGGCCAATGCCATCGCTGCCGAGCATCAGGCTATGCAGTTGCCGATACTGCGCGTCACGCACTGGCAAAGCAGCGCGGATCTGCCACCCGTGCGCATCCATGACAGTCATCCCGCGCCGGACCGAGCGCTGGTGGCGCTATTGATCCCACCGTCGATTGGCGGTTTCTCTGAAGGTCAGGCTCCGCAGGCGCTGATTCAGTGGTTGCGTGAGCTGCATGCCAACGGTGCAACGCTGGGCGGTGTTTGCGTGGGTTCGATTCTTCTGGCGGAAAGTGGATTACTCGACGGTCGCAGCGCCACTACCCACTGGACCTCGGCCAAAACCTTCGCCGAGCGATACCCGGCGATCAAGCTCAAGGCAGATACGCCGATCGTCGACGACGGCGATTTGATCACTACGGCCGGGCTGATGGCATGGTCCGAACTGGGTTTGCGTCTGGTCGATCGGTTGTTGGGGCCAAGCATTGCCACGGCCACGGCGCGCTTTCTGGTGGTGGAACACAGCGACAGTGCCAGCCAGTGTGGCAGCAACTTTTCACCCATTCTTAACCACGGCGACGCATCGATTCTCAAGGTTCAGCATTGGCTGCAAGGCAACGGGGCGACTGATGTATCGCTGACAGCGATGGCCGGGCAGGCGGGGCTGGAGGAGCGCACCTTTCTGCGTCGATTTCGCGCCGCGACCGGGTTGAGACCGACTGAATATTGTCAGCATCTGCGAGTCGGCAAAGCCCGGGAAATGCTCGAGTTCACCAACGGCACCATCGACCATATAGCCTGGACTGTCGGGTACCAGGATCCCGGTGCGTTTCGCGCAACGTTCAGGAAGATTACCGGGCTGGCGCCGAGTGAATATCGAGCGCGCTTTGGGGTGACGCCGGTCGCTGTAACCCGGTAGAGATCGCCGCAAGAAAGTACGGAGACAGGTCGTGCAAAAAACCGGAGGCGCACAGCGCTTCGTGCAGAATAAAACAGGCTGTACGCCATTACTTCCTACTGAAGCGCCCGGTTTTCGGGGCGCTTTCGACCTGGCGCTAACTGGCCTGATCTCTGCACCTTCTACACTACATTCATCACGCGTTGATTGGAGGGGAATGCATGACCCCAACAAACCCCAGGAAAATAGTCGTCGCGCATTCGGTGCGACCGCAGGCGCCTCAGCACGAGGTCGACACCAATCGAGCGCTGGCCCGTTGGCTGGCGCAGATTCTCGGCCTCAAATACGGCGGGAGTTACGATCCCGAACAGCACAGCGATCGAGAGCTGTATCTGTTGCCAACCCAAACCCTGGTTGGCGCCGCAGCCGCTCGCGAATTAGGCGTCAACGGCCCCGACGATTTATGGGGTGGCTACGTCGAACACGATTTCATCTGCACCAAGGCCATCAGCCACGGCTTGCTCAACAAAAATGCTAAAGCCCCGCAAGGCTGGTCGCCGCTGTTCTCCGAGCGCGTGCGCAGTGTCGTGCTCGACGGCCTCAGTGTTTTCTCTCTCGCTGATGCGCGCCCAGCAGCGCAGCACTTGCTCCACGCGGGGCCTATCCGTCTCAAACCGGTCCATGCCTGTGCTGGACGCGGTCAGGAAGTGCTGAACAGTCTTGATGAATTAGATGCGGTGCTCGCCCGGCCAGACGCTCAAGCGCTGTTCGATGAGGGCGTGGTGATCGAGCAAGACCTGACCGACGTTGTGACGCACAGCGTTGGCCAGAGCTATATCGGCGACAAAGTGCTGAGTTATTGCGGCGATCAGTACCTGACCGAAGACGCCCATGGCCAGCAGGTTTACGGCGGATCCAACCTGCTCGCGGTTCAAGGGGATTATGACGATCTGCTCGAACTGGAGCTACCTGACGACGTACGTCTGGCCATTCAGCAAGCGCAAATATTCGACAACGCCGCCGATGAGGCCTACCCCGGTTTCTATGCGTCACGGCGCAATTACGACATCGCTCAGGGCCGGGACAGCTCGGGTAAATCACGCAGTGGCGTGCTCGAGCAATCCTGGCGAATGGGCGGCGCCAGCAGCGCCGAAGTCGCGGCGCTGCAGAGCTTCATCAATAACCCTGGGATGCGTGCGATACGCGTGTCTTCGGTGGAAACCTACGTCGACCAGGCGCTACCGGCGGACGCCATTGAGGTGTATCGCGGGCCCGCAGAAAACAGCGACTTCCTTCTCAAGTACGTGACGGTTCAATCCTATGACGGCTAGAAGCGAAACCATTCAGATCGACATCGACGATGAACAAATGAGCGGGACATTCCTCAGCCCCAAGTCAAAGGTTCCCGGCGTGCTTTTCGTACACGGCTGGGGCGGCAGCCAGGAACGTGACCTTGAGCGGGCCAAAGGTATCGCGGGTTTGGGTTGCGTGTGTCTGACGTTTGACCTGCGCGGGCACACCGGCTCGGGCATTCCACTGACGCGAGTGACCCGCGAAGATAATCTGCGCGATTTGCTGGCGGCTTACGATCGCCTGCTCGCGCATCCAGCGCTGGACACGTCTGCCATCGCGGTAGTCGGCACCAGTTATGGCGGCTACCTCGCTTCGATCCTGACGTCGCTGCGTCCGGTGCGCTGGCTGGCGCTGCGCGTGCCGGCGCTGTACCGCGACGAGCAGTGGCACACACCCAAGCGCGATCTGGACAAGCTCGATCTGCGCGATTACCGCAGCACGCTGGTGCGCGCCGACAGCAATCGTGCGTTGCACGCCTGCTCGCAATTTACCGGTGATGTATTGCTGGTCGAATCCGAAACCGACGCCTACGTGCCGCACGCCACGATCATGAGTTACCGCGCGGCGTGTCAGCAGACGCATTCGCTGACGCATCGGATTATCGACGGGGCCGATCATGCGCTGAGTGACCCGGTGGCGCAGCAGGCGTATACATCGATTCTGGTGGACTGGATCACTGAGATGGTGGTGGGTGAGCGGTTAAGCGTTATTCAGTCGGGTTGAGAGTATTGGTGAGTCCATCGCGGGAAGTTCGGGCCGCGAGGGACTCAACACAAATCTCAAGACGGCTTCTTGGCAATCCGCAGCGACTTCGCCTTGGCCTCTACCGCCAAATACATCACCAGCGTGATCAACAACGGCAACAGGAAATAAATCGCCCGATACGCCAGCAACCCGGCCACCAGGCTGCCTCGCGAAGCCTCATGTTGCAGCAGCGCCACGAACACCGCTTCCAGCACGCCCAGACCTGCAGGAATGTGCGTGATTACCCCGGCAATGGCGCTGATCAACAGCACGCCCAGCACCAGCGGATAATCCAGCTTGCTCGGCAACAGTGTGAAAATAACCGCGGCCATCAACGACCAGTTCAGCGCACCCAGCGCCAGTTGCAGCATGGCCATACGCACTGACGGCAGGTTGATTTCCATCCCGCGAATCGTCCACTCCCGGCGCTTGGAAAACTGGCAAGCCGCCAAGTATCCCGCCACAACTAACAGCAGCAGAACGCCAATGCCTTGCAATGCGAGAGTGCTCACCTTCCAGCCAGGCGGCATGCGCACCAGACCACTGCTGAACACGGCCCCGGCGATCAGCATGTAACCAAACCAGTTGGTTGCCAGGCTCAGCCCGAGGATCTTCGCGATGTTGCCCTTGCTCACGCCCAACCGCGAATACAGGCGATAGCGCATCGCGATGCCGCCGACCCAAGCGCTCAGATTAAGGTTGAAGGCATAGCTGATCACCCCCACCGGCAGGATCTGTTTCCAGGTCAGATCCTGGCGAATGTAAGTACGGCCGATCAGGTCAAAACTGGCGTACACCAGAAAGCTCAGCAACGTCACGCTGGCGGCGATGATCAGCGTGCGCACCTTGAAGTCGGCCAGGGTATCCAGCACCTCGTTCCATTCGATGCGCTGCGCGAACATCGTCAACAGCGCAATCAGGGCCAGGAAAAACAGCATCGTCAGCGGTTTTTTCCAGCGGCTCCAGCGCGATTTTGGTTGTTCGGCGTGATTTGCCGATTGCGTTTCAGCGTGGCTCATCAGGTGTCACTCCGCGCGGAATGGGAAAAAGGTTTCAGGCGTGGCTTGTGCGCCGGCAGCCAACCGGCCCATGCCGGGAAATGCCGCAGGAAGTGAAACACCAGAAAACCTACGGTCATGTGCCAGACGCGTCCACGCGGCGACTTGTCGGCGGACATGGCTTTACAGTGGTTCTGGCTGAGGTCTTCGAGCCGCTCGAACAGTTCACGATTGAACGCGCGATCACGAATGAGCACGTTGGCTTCCAGGTTCATCGACAAGCTCAGCGGATCAAGGTTGCTCGAACCGACGGTGCTCCAGTCCTCATCCACCAAAGCGACTTTGCCGTGCAGCGGGCGCTCGCAATATTCGTGAATCTGCACGCCGGATTTCAGCAAGTAGTCATAGGTCATGCGCGCAGCGAGCTTCGCCACCAGCATGTCGGGCTGACCTTGCAGAATCAGCCTGACCTCGACACCCCGCCGCGCTGCATTGCGGATTTCCCGCAGCAGCCGATAGCCGGGGAAGAAGTAGGCATTGGCGATCACGACGCGACGTTGGGCGCTGCGCAATACCTGCCGATAAACCTCCTCGATATCGGTGGTGTGTTCACCGTTGTCGCGATAGACCAGGCGCACCTGACCATCATGATCGGTGAAGGCCATTTCCTGACGGCGCTGCCGGCGCCGTTGCCACCAGTACTTCGCCCGGACCGGACGACCGCTTTGCAGCAGGGCGAAATGATGAATGTCAGCGACGGCAGGGCCCTGAATTTCCACCGAATAATCCTGCTTCGCCTCAGGGCCGAAATCAGCCAGGTGGTCTGCGGAGAAATTGATCCCGCCGATGAAGGCGATGGTGCCGTCAACCACCACGATCTTGCGATGCAGGCGGCGGAACCAGTTGGTGCGAAAGCCCAGATGTTTGGGTGCCGGATCAAACATCTGCACGTGTACGCCGGCCTCGCTCAATGCAGTAAGGTAGGGCGTGGTCAGCTCGCCGCAGCCGAAACCGTCCAGGCTGGCGGTGACGCGGACGCCGCGCTTGGCAGCGTCGATCAGCACTTCCTGCAACTCATTGCCAACCTTGTCTTCAAAGATGATGAAGGTTTCCAGGAGAATTTCACTCTTGGCCTGACGCATGGCCTCGAAGACACGCGGGAAATAAGCTTCGCCGTTTTCCAGCAATTCCACGCGATTGTTGCCCTGCCAGCCATATTCGACATCGACCACACCGGGTTCGCGAACCGGAGGCGTGGTTGAAATGTGCTCAACAGTGGCTTTTTCCATCGGTGCGCTGCTCATAGCTCAATCTCCACCGATAACGGTGCGTGGTCGGAAAGGTGTGACCAGGGTCGCGCGGCGAGAACTTTCGGGCGACAGGCCTTGAGGTTGCGCACATAGATGCGATCCAGGCGTAACAGCGGCATGCGTGCCGGGAAGGTGCGTGCCGGTTTGCCATGGTGTTCGGTAAATACTTCGCGCAAACCGCAAGGCTTCAGCAAGGCATCGGTGCGTTGGCGCCAGTCATTGAAGTCACCGGCGACAATCACCGGCGCATCCTCCGGCAGTTCCGCCAGGCGCTTGCCGAGCAATTTCAGTTGATCATTGCGATGGCTTTCGTGCAGGCCCAAGTGCACGCAAATGGCGTGGACTTCTCGACCGTCACCGGGCAGACGCAGCACGCAATGCAAGATGCCGCGGTTCTCGTGGCCACTCACCGATACGTCAAGGTTGTCGTGGCGAATGATCTGGAATTTCGACAGCAGGGCATTGCCGTGATCACCGTCGGGATACACCGCATTGCGCCCGTAAGCGAATTGCGGCCACAGGGTGTCGGCGAGAAATTCGTACTGCGGCATCGCCGGCCAGTTGCTGTAGCGCTGCGGATGCTGTTCGTGAGTGCCGTGCACTTCCTGCAAGAACACCACGTCCGCCGACACGCTGCGCACCGCTTCGCGCAATTCCGGAAGGATGAAGCGCCGGTTCAGCGCAGTGAATCCCTTGTGGGTATTGACCGTCAGGATCGTGAAGCTGCGAATCGAAACCTCGGTTTCCGGCTGATCATCGGTGGGGCTGAACTGCTCGGTAATGCTCATTGCAGCACTCCTTTGGCAGCAGGTTCGCCCGGTGCAGTGGCGAGATTTTCGTCGAGATGAAAACGCTGCAGCAAACTGCGGGCGTCGTATGGCGCGCGGACCTTGATGTCGTTGTCGAAATAACAAAACACTTCGCGGGACTTGCGGGCTTTGGGCTTCAGGCGAGGCGCGATCAATTGCGCGTCAGCCGGTTGCCCACCGTTGGACCAGGCATCGATGCGGTCGCCCCAGCGTTTCAGCGCTTGGGCGGTGTAACCGCTGGCGTAAAGCTCTTCAGCACCGTGCAAACGCAAGTAGACAAAATCACTGGTGACATCTTCACGGTAGGGCCATTTACCGGCGGTGTCGGCGATCACCAGCGCGGTGTTATAGCGTTTGAGCAAGCGCACGAATGCCGGATCGATAAAGCTCTCATGACGGATTTCCACGGCGTGGCGCAGCGGCTTTTTCTTGTAGGCCTTCATGCTGGCGTGACCGTGCAAATGCGAATCGTGCTGGCGGGCGAGGGCGGCGGCCTGTTCGGTGGTGTGCGGCAGTTGTTTGAGAAAGCTTTCGAACAATTCGGCGTCGAACTTGAAGTTGGGCGGGAACTGCCAAAGGATCGGTCCGAGCTTCTCCTTGAGTTCCAGCACACCGGAAGCAAAGAAATTGGCCAGCGGTAGATGCACATCACGCAAACGTTTTACATGGGTGATAAAGCGAGGAGCCTTGACGCTGAACACGAAGTCTTCCGGTGTTTCCTCGTACCATTGGGCGTAACGTTCAGGCCGTTGCAGGGCGTAAAACGATCCATTGATTTCGATGCTGTTGACGGCCCGCGATGCGAATTGCAATTCGCGCTTCTGGGTCAGCCCCTTTGGGTAGAAATCACCCCGCCAGGGTGTGTAGCGCCAGCCTGAAATACCAATGTGAATCGCCGCCATGTCGCCTCCCGTCTAATGGTCCTCGGTTGCCTCTGTCTTTTGCTGACTGCGCGCAAGGGGTGAAAGTTTCGGTGGCGCTACGGATGGTAATGCTGGTTTGAGAAGGTGGTATGCCTGATAAAGAGTCGCTGAATGTGCCACCGTCTTCGCGAGCAAGCTCTCCTCCCACAGGGATTTGCTACCGCAGGGATATTCGCGAACATTCTTGCTCCCACAAGGTCCGCCGCCGGTCGATTGCCGGGACATCGCCGAACTTGCCGGGCATTTTTTGATCAGTTCCTTACACCTTTTGCGCAGGAGCTCCGCGTTTTGCTCAAATTCAATACCGCTATATTGCTGGGAGCGTTGCTGCTGTTCGGCAGCAATTCATCGTGGGCTGTTTCGCTGCCGGGCGTTCCCGCCGCGACCGCGGAAGCGGAAAAACCCGAGCCACTGGTTCAAGGTGGCCTGCTGGGAGCGATAAGCACCAGCATCGACGATGTTCAGGACAAGCTCGATCTCAATGAAGACCTGGTCGACGCCTGGCGTTTGCGTGCAGATCGAGCGGCCGATGAAGTCGACAAACTGGTCAACCGCCCCTCATCGCGATCGCCAATGAGTGTCGTCGGCGATTTCCTGCTGCTGTCCGGTGTCTGGCTGGGCGCGTTTGCCTTGCTCACCGTGCTCGGCGGCCTTCTGGCCAACCGCCTGAACCAGGGGCGTTGGCTGCGAACCCGGCAACGTAGCCAGGATTTGCTGCATTACGTGCTGCCTTACACGTTGCCGGCGTTGATCTGCCTGCCGCTAACGCTTTACGTCAGCCATTTTCTGCAGGCCTCGGTGGGGCGCGCGCTGGCGCTGTGTTTTGCCTACGCCACCAGCAGCGGCATTTTTTCCACGTCGATGCTGCTCTGCGTGATCGTCATGTTCAACACCGGGCATAAACGCCGGGCAGTGCAGATTATTCGGCGTTACTGCCCGCGTCCGTTGTTCCTGATCGGCTTTCTCGCCGCGCTCAGCGATGCGCTGACCAGCCCGCAGATCGCCCGGCAATTGGGTGGCAACATCACCAGCAGCGTCGCGGTGTTTACCGGGCTGTTCGCTTCAATCATTTTCGGTTTGCTGGTCATTCGCCTGCGGCGCCCGGTGGCACATCTGATCCGCAACCGGCCGTTGACGACGCGGCTCAAGCATCCTTCGTTACAGGAATCGCTGCGAATCTTCTCCGGGCTGTGGTACTGGCCGATTCTGCTGATGGTAATGGTCTCGGCGATCAACCTGATCGGCGTCGGTGAAGACAATCAGAAAGCCCTGCGTTGTGCGTTGTTCACCACCATTCTGCTGATCGCCACGGTGTTCCTCAGCACGGTTTTCCAGCATCTGTTCAAGACCCGCAAGACCGAGGGCGTTCAACGCAGTAGCGCTTACAAGGAGCGTTTTCTGAGTTTGTTGCATGCGCTGTTGCGGATCGTCATGGCCGTCGCGTTCATCGAAATTCTCGGGCGGATCTGGGGTGTTTCGCTGTTCGAATTTGCCGCGCGCAACTCGGTCGGCAGGGCGATCAGTGAATCATTAAGCAGCATTGGCCTGATTTTCCTGGTGACCTGGCTGTTTTGGGTGGTGCTCGATACGGCTATTCAGGAAGCGCTGAAACCACCGGTCAACAAGCGCTCGACGCAGCCAAGCACGCGCATCAAAACCATCCTGCCGCTGCTGCGCAACGCGATCAAAATCATTCTGGTGGTGATCTGCGCGATTACCACCATGGCGAATCTGGGTATCAATGTCGCGCCGTTGCTGGCGGGTGCCGGGGTGGTCGGTCTGGCCATCGGTTTCGGTTCGCAGCAACTGGTGCAGGATGTGATTACCGGGCTCTTCATCATCATCGAGGACACGTTGTCGGTGGGCGATTGGGTGGTGCTCGATTCCGGCCACGCCGGCACGGTCGAAGGGCTGACCATTCGCACCTTGCGCCTGCGCGACGGCAAGGGCTTCGTCCACTCGGTGCCGTTCGGGCAGATCAAGGCCGTCACGAACCAGTCGCGGCAGTTTGCGTATGCGTTTTTCTCGGTGCAGTTCACCTACGACACCGATGTTGACAAGGCCATCGAGCTGATTCGTGAAGCAGGGGATTCGATCCGCGAAGACGCGTTCCTCAAGTACAACCTGCAAGGCCCGCTGGACGTGTTCGGCGTCGACAAGATGGACCTCAACGGCGTGGTGCTGACGGCGCAGTTCCGCACCGTTTCGGGAGGGCAATATGCGGTGAGCCGGGCGTTCAACCAGCGTTTGAAAAAGCTTGTGGATAACTGCCCAGAGGTGCATTTCGCGCAGACTTATCCACAGCAGGTTTTGATGCCGAAGCATGCAGTGGCAGATGATCAAGCGCCGGTGGCCGAAAATTCGCCGGTGATGCTACCGGAGCAACCTAAGGCGCAGTGATGTGATGAGAATCTGATGGCCCCTTCGTCTGTGCGGGCCTCATCGCGAGCAGGCTCGCTCCCACAAGGATTTGTGTGCACCGCCTATCCCCTGTGGGAGCGAGCCTGCTCGCGATAGGGCCGGCGCAGGCGCCATCAATACCCGGTCAATTTCCGGTGCAGTTCAGTCGCCAGCGCCTGGTCCGTTTCCAGCCACACCACCTGCTTGCCGGCAATCACCGCTGCCACCGGCAGACCATCGCGATACACCAGCCGATTGCTCGCCAACGCCGGCACTTTTACGCCGGGCAAAAGTATGCCGGCAAGGTTCAGCGGATCAACGCCGCACACCGCAATCAAACTACCATCGTGCGCTCGGCGGCGCACTTCGCGCAGCAACGGAATCGCCTCCGGCAGCGCAAACTGTTCGCCGGCCAGGCCACTGACAAATCGCCCGCCACGAATCTCGCCGCGCGCTTCCAGACGATGAAACGTGCGCAGCAATTCGCGCCAGCTTGGCAGCCACTCCGCCTCGCGGTCCAGCAAACGCCAGAACACTACGCCGTAGCGCCGAAGCAAGGTCATGGCGATGTGTTCCAGGGTATCGCTGGGCGTCGGCGCCGGTCGCTTGGTCTCAACAATCGGCGCCGCCGGTCCGCGTCGCAGCAGCGCCCAGCGCCCCGCATCGTCCATGCCGCCGATAAAGGCACCACGACCGCGCCGACTGCCGCGCGCCTGACGTTTACTGGCGGGTGTGATCAGTGCGCGAAGCCCGGCGAAGCTGTCAGCGTTCACCAGCCCGGCGCCGACCAGTTCCTGCAGCGCGATCTCGAGTTCGGCACGCAGCAGGTGCGCTTCATGCACCAGCTCATCGAAAAACAGCGCGCCATGCTGGCTGAGCGCTTCGTATACCTTCTGGGTTTTCGCCGACAGTTCGTCGACCGGCGTCTGCTCGGTCAAGCTGCTCCACAACCCGACCTGATTGCGTGGCAACAGTAGAATCGGCGTGCTGCGCAGCGCCGTGCCGGCACCTTTGTTGCGCGCAGTCAATCGGGTCCAGACCAGTTTGCCGCTGCGGCACAGATCATCCAGCCAGGTCGACGAATAGCCTTTGATTCGTGCCGGCAGAATGTCGCTGTCCCACGCCGAAGCGGCGGCGGGGAAGCCCTCGAACTGCGCGACAATGGCCGGCAACACCGCGGCGCCCTGGCCCTGATTCGCCGCCGACAGATGCTGCCAGTCGAACAGAAAACGCATGAAATCCTGCAACGCCACGGGTTCGATTTCCCGCCGCAGACTTTTGACGGTATATCGGTGAATCCGCGCGAGCAGATGCCGTTCGCACCATTCTTCTTCGCGGGCATCCGGACTGAATTGGCCGCGCAGCACATACCCTTCGCTTTCGAGGCAGGCCAGCGCTTGAGTGACCTGAGCAATCGGTAGATCCAACGGCTGCGCGATCGCATTCAGCGGCATCGGACCGAACGCGCTCAGACGCGCGCGAATCACTTCCAGCACGGCTTCGTCCGGCTCCCAGGCTTCATCGAATCCGGGCAGCGCTTGCAGCGGCGGGAATAAACCGGCCTGTGGATAAATCGCTCGCAGGCACGTCAGCCGCTCCAGCGCGACCCACAAGGATTGCTCGGCATTGATCTGCAAACGGCAGGCGCGACCGCTGTCCGCCAGCGCCTTCAGCCATTGCGGCCACTCGGGATTGGCCGAGGCTTCGGCGTCGCTGATGCACGCCAGGCTCATCAGTGCCTCATGCATTTCATCCACGCGGGTCGGCGTCGGCCAGGCTTCTTCGCGCACGGCCTGAATCGCCCCGGCATCCAGCGCGCCGAGGTCGTCGGTGGATTGCGGATCGGTCCAGCGCCGGTTGAGCACGGCTTGCGTACGACGCTCTTCCAGTGGCGCGTCATCGAGAAAGGTGTACGGCCGCGCGCTAAGAATTTCTGCCGCGAGCGGCGAGGGCGCCGGCAGGTCGCGGCTGATCAGGCGAACTTCACCGCTTTCCATGCGCCGCAACAGCGTCAGCCAGCCTTCGCAGTCCATGGCTTCGTGGAGGCAATCGTCGAGGGTCTGTTCCACCAGCGGGTGCTGCGGAATCTCGCGTTCGCCAGCGAGGTTTTCCACGCAGGCGATCTGGTCGGGAAACACACTGGCGATCAAGTCTTCGCTTTTCATCCGCTGGATCTGCGGCGCCACTTTGCGCCCGCCGGTGTAACGCGGCAGCGCCAGCGCCACCCCGGCATTCCAGCGCCAGCGCACACCGAACAGCGGAGCATCGAGCACCGCTTGAATCAGCACATGCTCGGCGCTGTTGCTCGGTAAATAACGCCAAACTTCATCGAGATCAAAGCTGTGGCTGGTGGACAGCGACAGGATGATCGCGTCTTCACTGGCCGCGGCCTGCAACTCGAAATTGAAGGTGCGACAGAAGCGCTTGCGCAGCGCCAAGCCCCAGGCGCGATTGATGCGGCTGCCGAACGGCGTGTGGATGACCAGTTGAGTGCCGCCGGACTCGTCGAAAAACCGTTCCATCAGCAGCGTGTCCTGCGATGGCAAAGCACCGAGGGTCAGCCGCGCACGAGCGAGGTAATCCACCAGTTGTTCGGCGCTGGCGAGGTTCAGCCCGAGGGTGTCGGTGAGCCAGTCGAGCGCCGGTTGCAGGTCGCCAGGGGTGGCGCTGAGCAAGTCATCGAGTTGCGCTTGCAGGCGCGCCACAGCGGATGAAAGTTCGGCACTGCGCCCGGGCGCTTCACCCAGCCAGAACGGAATGGTCGGAGGTTGTCCGTGCGCGTCTTCGACCCGGACCTTGCCGGATTCCACGCGCAGGATTCGATAGGAGGTATTACCCAGCTGGAAAATATCCCCGGCAATGCTTTCCACCGCAAAGTCTTCGTTGACGCTGCCGATGCTTAGCCCTTGCGGTTCCAGCAGGACGCTGTAGTCGGCGTTGTCCGGGATGGTGCCGCCGCTGGTCACAGCGGTCAGCTTGCTGCCCCGGCGACCGCGCAAGGTGCGGGTGACGGCGTCGCGGTGAAGGAATGCGCTGCGAATGCCCTGACGACCGTTGTAGCCCTCGGCGAGCATGTGCAGCAGTGCCTGATAATGTTGTTCGTCCAGTTCCGCGTAAGGCGAGGCTTTGCGGAACATCTCCAGCAGTGCCTGCTCGTGCCATTCCTGGCAGCTGACTTCGGCGATGATCTGTTGCGCAAGCACGTCCAGCGGTGCCTTGGGAATTTGCAGGGTGTCGAGTTCACCGCGACGCACGCAGTCGAGCAGCGCGGTGCATTCGATCAAATCGTCGCGGGTGGTGGCGAACAACCGGCCTTTGGGTGTGCCGCCAACGTGGTGCCCGGAGCGGCCGACCCGCTGCAGAAACGCGGCAATCGAACGTGGCGAGGAAATCTGGCAGACCAGATCCACGTCACCAATGTCGATGCCCAGTTCCAGCGAAGCGGTGGCGATCAGCACTTGCAGTTCGCCGCGCTTGAGCCGTTGTTCGGCGTCCAGACGAAATTCCTTGGCCAGGCTGCCATGGTGCGCGGCGACAGCTTCCTTGCCGAGGCGATCGCTGAGGTGGCGGCTGAGGCGTTCGGCCAGACGCCTTGTGTTGACGAAAATCAGCGTGGTGCGGTGTTCGCGGGCGAGGGCGGCGAGGCGGTCGTAAACCAGTTGCCAGACATCGTTGGACATCACTGCGGTCAGCGGCACGGGCGGCACTTCAATCCCCAGATCGCGAGGGCGCGCATGGCCGATGTCGATGATTTCGCACGGGCGGTCGCGGCCTGCCAGGAAGCGCGAAACCGCTTCGATCGGTTTCTGTGTCGCCGACAGGCCGATGCGCATCAATGGCTGTGCGCACAGCGCCTGCAAGCGCTCAAGGCTCAGCGCCAGGTGGCTGCCGCGCTTGCTGGCGGCGATCGCGTGGATTTCGTCGACGATCACCGTGCGCGTGGATTGGAGCATTTTTCGGCCGGAGTCGGAGCCGAGCAGCACGTAGAGCGATTCTGGCGTGGTCACCAGAATGTGCGGCGGCGTGCGCCGCATCGCCGTGCGTTCTTTCTGCGGCGTGTCGCCGGTGCGCACGGCGGTGTTGATCTCCAAGGGTGGCAGGCCCATCGCGCGCAGTTGTTCAGTAATCCCGGCCAGCGGGTTTTGCAGGTTGATCTGGATGTCGTTGGACAGCGCCTTGAGCGGTGAAACGTAGACCACAAGTGTTTCGTCGGGCAGCCCGGCGTCGGTTTCAAGGCCGCGATGGACCAGGTCGTCAATCACAGCGAGAAACGCGGTGAGGGTTTTGCCGGAACCGGTTGGCGCAGCGATCAACGTCGAGCGATGCTCGCGAATCAACGGCCACGCCCGGGCCTGAGCGGCGGTGACCGCCGGGAACGTACTGTTGAACCAGGCGCTGACGGCGGGGTGAAAACCGCTGAGGGCAGCGTCCGAGGGAATGGGCAGATTCATGGGTAATTTATGCGGGCAGACACCTCAAGTTGCAAGCATCCCTGAACCTTGTAGCAGCTGCCGAAGGCTGCGTCCGAACGTGCCGAGCCAGACGCAGGCTGCGCCAGCTGCTACAGAGACCGTGGCATGCATGAAGCTTGTAGCAGCTGCCGAAGGCTGCGTCCGGCTGCGAAGCAGTCGTTCCAGGGTGATCTTATTGCTCAGGCCGGTGCGTGCCTCTTGGCGACCGCAACGCACCCGGACGCAGCCTTCGGCAGCTGCTACAGGGGTTGGCGTACTTTGTAAGTGACGGTTGCGCTCTAAACCCGCAAAATGCAACGATTCCGGCAACTATCGATAACATCGCCCGCGGGCGCTGTCGATAAAGCCATCGTTCCAATCAGACTGGGCCTGCTGACTCTATGCGAATGCGCCTTATGTTACTGGGTGGCGGGAATGCCCTTGGGCAGGCGCTGATTCGCCTCGGTGCGGAGGAAGACATCGGCTTCCTCGCCCCCCGCCCGCCGCAAGACGGCTGGGATGCCGCGAGCCTCACACAATTGCTCGACGACACCCGCCCGGACGCGCTGATCAACCTCGCCTACTACTTCGACTGGTTCCAGGCCGAAGCGGTCAGCGAACAGCGTCTGTCCGGGCAGGAGCGTGCTGTCGAGCGTCTGGCCGAACTGTGCCAGCATCACAATATCGTTCTGCTGCAACCGTCGAGCTATCGCGTGTTCGACGGTTCGCGCGCGACCGCCTACAGCGAAAAAGATGAACCGGTGCCGCTGGGGCAACGTGGTCAGGCCTTGTGGCGGATCGAACAAAGTGTGCGTGCGACGTGCCCGCAGCATGTGCTGCTGCGTTTCGGCTGGCTACTCGATGACAGCCCCGACGGCACCCTCGGACGCTTTCTCGCCCGCGCCGAAAACCCTGCAGAATTGCTCATGGCCGATGACCGTCGTGGCAATCCGACGCCGGTGGACGATGCGGCGCGGGTGATCATTTCGGTGCTCAAGCAACTCGATTGCGCGGCGCCGCTGTGGGGTACTTACCACTACGCCGGGCACGAGGCGACCACGCCGTTGGCGCTCGGTCAGGCGATTATCACCGAAGCCCGCGCGCTGCATCCGCTGGCCATCGAAGCGCCGACCGCGCAAGCCCACGCCGCGCGCCCGGACGCTGCCGAAGAACCGCAGCACGCGGTGCTGGCCTGCAAGAAAATTCTGCATACCTTCGGGATCAAACCCCGCGCCTGGCGGGCGGCGCTACCGGGCTTGCTGGACCGCTTCTATCGCCACGGCTGACGACTTGGGCATCCGGGTTAACGCATCATCGTTCACGACCATCGCGAGCAGGCTCGCTCCCACAGAAAACGCAATCACCTGTGGGAGTGAGCCTGCTCGCGAAAAAACCAGAGACACAGCTGGGCATCCGGTTTGGCGAGTCATCGTTCACGACCATCGCGAGCAGGCTCGGCCCCACAGAAAGCGCAATCATCTGTGGGAGCGAGCCTGCTCGCGAAAAAAAACCGGAGGCGCCGCTGGGCTTCCGGTTTAAGTGTCGTCGTTCACCACCATCGCGAGCAGGCTCGGCCCCACAGAAAGCGCAATCATCTGTGGGAGCGAGCCTGCTCGCGAAAAAAAACCGGAGGCGCCGCTGGGCTTCCGGTTTAAGTGTCGTCGTTCACGCCTGTTTGCAAATGGGTTAGAACTTGTAGCCCAGACCCACCATGTAGATGAACGGGTCCACATCCACGTTAACCTTGGCGCGAGTGCCCGGGGCCACTGCGTTATTTTCCACGGTGGCTTGGGTGTCGATGTCGATGTAGCGCACCTGGGCGTTGAGCATGATCTTGTCGGTGATCATGTAGTCAGCGCCGACCTGGAACGCCATGCCCCATGAGTTTTTTGCCTTGAAATTGCTGAAGCCATTGGCCTGCGCCTGACTGCCGACATGTTCGTCGTAGATCCAGGTGTAGTTGATGCCGGCGCCGACGTAAGGCTGGAACGCGGATTTGCCGTCCAAGGGGTAGTAAACAACGCTCAAGGTTGGTGGCAGGTGTTTCAGCGTGCCGAGTTTGCCATTGGCTGCGCCCAGAGCGGTGCCCTTAAGCTTCACGTCGTGCTCGAACGGCGAGGCAGCGAGCAGCTCGATCCCCCAGTGGCTGCTGAACATGTACGCGAAGTTCAGGCCCAGTTGTGTGTCGCTGCTCATGGTTGCCTTGCCGCCCAGGTCCGCGCCTTTCAGCGGGCCCTGATCGACCTTGACACTGGAACTGTCGGCTTTCGGATTGACGGTGATTGCACCGGCGCGAACGAGGATGTCACCCGCCTCGTGGGCGTAGGCGAGCGGGGCTGCGAGCGCGAGGGAAATCAGCGAGGCGCCGAGCAAGGACTTGTTCATGGGGGCTCCAAAGGGCATAAAAGAATTCGATGTCCAATGGTAAGGCACCTAAGTATTCGGTCTTTTGACTCAGCTCAATGAAACCGTGATGGTCCATTTTTCTGTGGTGCGGCTCATTGCCTATTTGCGAGCAAGCCCGCTCCCACAGTTGATTCGCATTCCCCCTGTGGGAGCAAGCCAGCTCCGGGCGGCGTTCCGACGATAGCTATCTTCCATCCGAAGAAAAACAACTGGTTTTACTCCGGTAGTTCATCCCACAGATCTCCGACAGTTGATCACTTTTCCCTGTGGGAGCGGGCTTGCTCGCGATAGCTATTTTCAAGCGACGAAAAACCACCGGTTTCACTCCGGCAATTCATACGCATAAATCTTGTCCGCCGCCATCTGATACCCGGCATCTGCGAGTTCGCTGGTCGACGGCTTGACCTGCATCGCGCCTTCGATCCAGTAGGGTTGATACAGCTCGTCAAGCTTCACCCCGACTTCGCTTTTTACGTGCACGATCTGATTGGACGGCGGTGGCGGCACGTGGATGCAGGCGCCGAAATACGGGACCAACAGGAACTCTGTGGTGCGGCCTTCCTCGCTCACTTCCAGCGGCACGATATAGCCCGGCAGACGAATGTTCTGGCCGTCGAGCGCCTTCACCACCGGTGCATTCGGCATGTCCTGCTTGGCGGCGGGGGCGGCTTCGGCGGCCAGCGCGTCGCTCATTTGCGACATGTCATGCAGCGGCGTCATGTTCGGTACTTCCGGCATGGCGTCTGGCGGGATCATTTCCGACCAGGTCAGCTCTTTCGGCTCGGCCGCCCACAGGGGCAGGGCGACCAGCATCAACAGCGCAAGTACAGCGCGGGGCATCATTAACGTCCTCATAGTCGGATCGAAAGGCCATCGGCCAGGGATTGGCGATACGCGCGCCACGCCGGCACGCTGCCCATCAGCAGCGCGGCGACAAGGATGCCACCGAGTAGCGTCCATTCATATTCGCTTGGCCAGGCCAGCGGCAGATACAGGCCGTAATTGGCCTGCACGTAACCCTGCGCGAGGGCGATGCCCGCGTAAAGCAGGGCAACGCCTGCGATCACGCCGGACAGCGCCAACGCAAATGCCTCAAGCACCAGCAACGTTGCGATATGCCACGGCCGTGCGCCTACCGAACGCAGAATCGCCATCTCGCGCCGTCGTTCATTGAGGCTGGTGAGAATCGCCGTCAACATGCCGATCAACCCGGTCAGCACGACGAACAGCGAGACCACGAACAGCGCTTTTTCGGCCGTGCTCATCAGGCTCCACAATTCCTGCAGCGCCACGCCAGGCAGGATCGCCAGCATCGGTTCGCCACGAAACTCGTTGATCTCGCGTTGCAGCGCGAAGGTCGAAATCTTGCTGTTGAGGCCGAGCATGAACGCGGTGATTGCCTGCGGCGTCAGGTCCATGTTGCGCGCCTGATCGGCGCTGATACGACCGGTTCCGCGCGCGGGCACACCGTTATGCCAATCGACGTGAATCGCTTCCATGCCGCCGAGGCTGATGTGCAGCGTGCGATCCACCGGTGTGCCGGTGCGCTTGAGAATGCCGACCACGATGAACGGTTTATCGTCGTGTTTGACCAGGCTGATCACCGCCACGCCATGGGCCAGCACCAGCTTGTCGCCGAGTTTGTAGTGCAGCGCTTCGGCGACTTCGGCACCGAGCACCACTTCGAACGGGTCGCTGGCGAAGGCGCGACCGTCGGCCAGGGCCAGGTGTTGCTGGCGCCCATACTGGTAATGCTCGAAGTAGGCTTCGGTGGTGCCCATCACTCGATAACCGCGATGGGAATCGCCGAGGGACATCGGGATCGCCCACTTCACTTTCGGGTTGTTGGCGAAGTGGTCGAAGCTGTCCCAGCGGATGTTATTGGTAGCGTTGCCGATGCGGAACACCGAATACAACAGCAGGTTGACCGAGCCGGAGCGCGCGCCGACGATCAGGTCGGTGCCGCTGATGGTGCTGGCGAAACTGGCCTTGGCTTCGGTGCGCACTCGCTCCACCGCCAGCAGCAGGCAGACCGACAGGGCGATGGCGAACGCGGTGAGGATCGCGGTAAAGCGGCGGTTAGCCAGGCTGGCCATGGCTAGACGAAACAAATACATCTCAGACCTCGGACGGGGTGGCGGCGCGATTGAGCTGCGCCAGCGACAGGTTGCGATCGAACAGCGGCGCGAGGCTCTGGTCATGACTGACGAACAACAGGCTCGAACCCGCCTCGCGGCATTCGGCGAACAGCAGGCGAATGAAGTTTTCGCGGGCGTCGTAGTCGAGGGCCGAGGTGGGTTCGTCGGCGATTACCAATTCCGGCTGACCGATCAATGCACGCGCGGCGGCGACCCGTTGCTGCTGGCCGATGGAAAGCGAGTCGGCGCGGCGGCCGAGCAGGTTTTGATCTTTCAGCCCGAGGTGGGCGAGCAGGGTGGCGGCGGCCTGATCGACACTGCCGTGACGCTGGATCGCCCGCTCGGCCCGCAGCCTGGAAAAGTGGCAAGGCAACTCGACGTTTTCGCGCACCGAGAGAAACGGCAGCAGGTTGAACTGCTGGAAAATGTAGCCGGTGTGATCGACGCGAAATCGATCGCGCGCACTGGCATTGAGTTCGGTCAGTTCCTGGCCGAGCAAGCGAATGCTGCCGCGATCGGGCTTCTGCACGCCGCCGAGCAAACCGAGCAGGGTGGTCTTGCCGCTGCCGCTGGGGCCTTTGAGGAACAGGGTCTCGCCGGGCTCAAGGCGAAACGCCGGGATGTCCAGCAGAGGCGGGTGACCGGGCCAGCTGAAGCTCAGGTCGGACAGTTCGATGAGTGCTTGGGTCATGGCGCCGGTTTCATTGGGTTGGATACGGTCTCGATTTCAAACTCATACATTCCACCTGTGGGAGCGAGCCTGCTCGCGATGGCGGCGTGTCAGTCAACAAACATTTTGAATGTCCGGACCTCATCGCGAGCAGGCTCACTCCCACAGGGTTTTTGGTGTGATCAGAATTTCAGGGCAGCAGCCTTGGCCGTCACTTCAACGCCTTGCTGGCCGCTCGGGCTGATCAGTTGTACCTGAATTTTCTGGGTCGCCGGGAACGTAGTGAAAATGTTCGCCAGTTCCAGGGTTTTCAGTGCGCCAGGTGCCGCACATTTGAACTGGTAGTGCGCATGAATTTCGCTGTGTTCGTGATGATGCTCGTCCTTGGCGTCTTCGTCGTGATCATCATGGGCATCGGCTTTATCACCGAACAATGGACTCTCCAGTGCCTGGGTCGCAACCACGCACCCGGCGGCTTTTGGCAGATTGAACAGGTTCAGTGGCTTCTCCAGCTGCGCCCTAACGGCAGCCACCTTGGCCTTGTCGGCGTCGGTGGTAGCGGCATGTTCGAAGCCGACCAGGTTCATCGCCGGGCTTTCCAGCTCCAGTTCCAGGGTCTGGCCATCCAGCGCCGCATTCAAACGACCTACGCCGTGTTCGTGGGCGGCGAGGCTGCCGTGTTCATGATCGTGGTCATGTTCTTCAGCGGCGTGAGCAACGGCCAGCGGCAACAGGGCGAACGGCAAAGCGAGCATTAGACGGCGCATGGCAAGTCTCCGGGAAGTGAGGTGAAAAAATTGTTATGTAATCTTATAACGAAAGCGCAAGAGTTTGACCGTCTGCTTGGCGTTGCACAAGTCCCGTGGGAGCATGCAGGTCAGAAATGTGCGGGAGCAGACTCATGTTGCGGATACGCGGAAGCATCGGCGAGTGGCCGGTGGATTTGACCCTGGAGATGGACGATGACGACTGGGCAAGGCTCGGCGCGCAGTTGCAGGTGGCCAAACCTGAAACCGGTGTGACGCCCGCCAAGCCGATGAATCAGGACGATTCGCAGTGGCAGATCGCCAAGGATTTACTGCGCAAGGCCGGGCATCTGAGTGGTCCGGAGTTGCTTGAGCAGCTGGAAGGATTGACCGGCAGTCCAGGCTCCGGGAAGCGCCTGCTAGTGCGCTTGCGCCATTGTGCGGAAGTGAAAGTGACGAGCGGCGGGGATACGCCGCTTTACAGCTGGATTGCGCAATAACCGTAGGAGCCGGCTTGCTGGCGATGAACGATCACGCGGTTTGTCAGACACACCGCGGCGCGCCTATCGCCAGCAAGCCGGCTCCTACAGGGCCGGGGCAAATGCAATACCGCGGTCATTTCCAATGGAGCGATCAATACAACGCAGCGGCGCAGATACGCCGCTGACAGCTGGATGACCGTAGGAGCCGGCTTGCTGGCGATGAACGATCACGCGGTTTGTCAGGCACACCGCGGCGTGGCGATCGCCAGCAAGCCGGCTCCTACGGAGCGGTGGCAGATGCGATGCCGCGGTCATTTCCGATGGAGCGATCAATACAACGCAGCAAACAGCTTGCGGCGGTAGGTGGTCACCAGCGGATGATCGTTGCCCAGCAGCTCGAACACCTGCAGCAACGTCTTGTGCGGCAGGCCTTCGTTGTAGCTGCGATTACGCACGAACAGCTTGAGCAGCGCATCCAGCGCAGCGTCGTATTGCTGGCGCGCCAATTGCTGGATCGCCAGCTGATACACCGCTTCATCGTCCTGCGGGTTTTTCGCCAGTCTTGCTTTCAGGTCCGCGGCATCGGGCAAATCCTTGGCCTGGCCGAGAAACTGGATCTGCGCCTTGGCACCGGCCAGTGCAGCCTTGTGCTCGTCGCTCTTGACCGCGTCGAGTACGGTTTGGGCTTCGCCCAGCTCGCCGCGTTCAGTCAGGCAGCGGGCATACAGGATCAGCGCTTTGGCGTTGGTATTGTCTTCGCCGAGCAGCACCGTAAGCACGGCTTCAGCGTCGGCGAAACGGCTGTCGTCAAATAGCGCCTGAGCCTGTTCAAACGGGTCAGCGGCCGCCGGTGGTGGCATCTGCACGTGCGGTTCCAGCATCGTGCGAACAGCGGATTCCGGTTGCGCCCCGGCAAAACCGTCCACCGGCTGACCGTCCTTGAACAACACTACGGTCGGCAGGCTGCGAATGCCGAATCGAGCGACGATGTCGGGTTCCAGATCGCAATTGACCTTGGCCAGCAGCAACTCGCCCTGATAGCTCTCGGCAATGGTTTGCAGCATCGGCATCAGCACCTTGCACGGCGCGCACCATTCGGCCCAGAAATCCACCAGCACCGGTTTGTGAAAAGAGTTCTCGATCACCGACTGGTCGAAATCGACAGTCGTGGCGTCGAAGATGTACGGCGTTTCCTGACTCATGGGGGATCTCTTGGAAGCGTTGATGGAGCAACTATACGGCTTGGCGGGGTGTGGCTGGAAGCGGGGGGACTTTGGGTATGTGTCATCTGACAGGACTCCTTCGCGAGCAAGCCCGCTCCCACATTGGATCTGCGAACCAGGATTTAGTGATCGACACATGACAAGTGTGGGAGCGGGCTTGCTCGCGAAGCTTTTAGCTAGCCGCGCCGCGCGTGATACAGGCTCACATGCCGAAACTCTTCAGGCTCGGCCAGATCCGGCAATGTCATCGCCTCCAGCCTTTCGATGCGCCGATACATCGGATGACGAAAATCCCTGACCCGCGAATCCGCCACCAGGGCCTCGCGACCCCGGCTCAGAAAATCGTCGAGCAACGGTAGGTTCGCCCGGTCGTAAAGCACGTCTGCCACGAGAATCAGATCAAAGCGATCCGCCTCGGCGAAAAAATTTGTCGAGTAACTGAGTTCCACGCCATTTAGCTCGGCGTTAGCCCGGCATGAAGCGATCGCCAGCGGGTCCAGGTCACAGGCCACCACCTCCAGCGCGCCGGCCTTCACGGCAGCAATTCCCGCGACCCCGGAACCTGCGCCAAAATCCAGCACGCGTTTGCCTTTGACCCACTGCGGGAACTC
Organism: Pseudomonas sp. Ant30-3; assembly: GCF_000690905.1. Lineage (GTDB taxonomy): Bacteria > Pseudomonadota > Gammaproteobacteria > Pseudomonadales > Pseudomonadaceae > Aquipseudomonas. Next base: position 86,945 of record NZ_JMCL01000035.1, read on the forward strand.
GGCAAGATAGCGTGCGACCGCCAGGCCGCTGGCCCAGCAAAAACTCCAGTACGGCGGTTCATGCAAGATCCGTCGGGTTTCTTCCGGGCTGAAGGCGCGGTCCATGTTGTCGCCGTCGATCAGCCAGAGCTTCAGCGCGGTACCCGGCAATTGGCAGGGCGCCAGCTGAGCGTCACCCAGCAAATCACTCAACGCCTGTTGCAGGTCAAGCGGTGCAATCATGGCGCTTTGACGAACTGCAGTTGCCCCATCGCCTGAGTCGTCGGCTGGGTGATGACTTGCGACGGCAGGTGCAGAATCAACTGCCCGGACTGGCTGGCGCGACCACGCAGTTCAACGCGGGCACCGACCGGGAACGATTGCGGATTGAAGCGCAGGCGGAACGGCAAAATCTGATTGGTGCCGATCAGGCTGGAACTGGCGAGCAATTGTTGCGGGCGGTCCTGGTTATCGATCACCAGCAGCGCCAGCTCGACTTCGGCGCCGGTCGGCACGCCTTGCAAGGTGCCACTCAATTCACGCTGATGCGCGGGCAGCGGACCGAGATCGGCGGCCTCCTTGGCTTTTTTCTGCGCCTGCTGCGGCGCGGGGCCGGGCTTGGGCGGTTGCGGCTCGGTCTTGGGAGCATCACTGCTACAAGCCACCAGCAGGCTGAAAAGACTGAGCAAAACAAGCGGGCGTAACGACATGGGCGGCTCCAGCAGGGTAAATCCATCTATAGGCCGTCTGTATACCGCAAACCCTATGGCTTGTCTTGCCACCGGGATGCGCTACCATGGCCCTCCCTTTTTTTGTTGCCTGCCACCATGCACTGTCCCTTCTGCGGTGCCAACGACACCAAGGTCATCGACTCGCGTCTGGTCGCCGAGGGCGAACAGGTCCGCCGCCGGCGCGAATGCCTGGCCTGCGGCGAACGTTTCACGACGTTCGAGACTGCCGAACTGGTGTTGCCGCGCCTGATTAAAACCGACGGCAGCCGCCAGCCGTTCGACGAAGAAAAACTCCGTGCCGGCATGCAGCGTGCGCTGGAAAAGCGCCCGGTAAGTGTCGAGCGCCTCGAGTCGTCGCTGGTGCACATCAAACACAAACTGCGCGCCACCGGCGAACGCGAGGTCAAATCCCTCGTGGTCGGTGAACTGGTGATGGCCGAGCTGCAAAAGCTCGACGAAGTCGCCTACATTCGTTTCGCCTCCGTGTATCGACGCTTCCAGGACCTCAACGAGTTCCGCGAAGAGATCGATCGCCTGGCCCGTGAGCCGGTGAAAGAATGACCAACCCCGCCGAACAGTCCATCCTCGACGCCCATTACATGGCCCGCGCCCTTGAGCTGGCGCGCAAGGGGCATTACACGACGCACCCAAACCCGCGCGTCGGTTGCGTGATCGTGCGCGATGGGCTGATTGTCGGCGAAGGCTGGCACGAGCGCGCCGGCGAACCCCACGCCGAAGTGCATGCGTTGCGTGCCGCTGGCGACAAGGCGCGAGGTGCTACGGCCTACGTGACGCTCGAGCCGTGCAGCCATCACGGGCGCACGCCGCCCTGTGCCGATGCGCTGGTGAATGCCGGTGTTGCACGGGTGGTTGCAGCCATGCAGGACCCCAATCCTGAAGTCGCCGGGCGTGGCCTTCAGCGCTTGTCCCAAGCCGGCATTGCCACCCAGAGCGGCGTGCTGGAAGGCGAGGCGCGCAAGCTCAACGAAGGTTTTCTCAAGCGCATGGAACACGGCCTGCCGTTCGTGCGAGTGAAGTTGGCCATGAGTCTCGACGGCCGCACGGCGATGGAAAGCGGCGAGAGCCAATGGATCACCGGCACGGCGGCGCGCTCGGCGGTGCAACGCTTGCGTGCGCAAGCCAGCGTGGTGCTCACCGGCGCCGACACGGTGCTGGCGGACAACGCCCGCTTGACCGTGCGTGCGGATGAATTGGGCCTGGACGCCGCGCAAACGGCGCTGGTCATGAGTCGCCCGCCGCTGCGCGTGCTGATCGACGGCCGTCTGCGCGTGCCGCTGGATGCGCCGTTTTTCAAGGCAGGTCCGGTACTGGTCGCCACCTGCATGGCCATTGAAGAACAGTACGCCAACGGGCCGGAATGCCTGATCGTGGCTGGCGAAGATGGCTTGGTCGACCTGCGCAAGTTGCTGGTCGAACTCGCCCATCGCGGGGTCAACGAAGTGCTGGTCGAAGCTGGCCCGCGTCTCGCCGGTGCTTTTGCTCAGCAAGGGCTGGTGGACGAATTCCAGATATTCATCGCCGGCAAGTTTCTCGGCTCCTCGGCACGTCCACTGCTGAACTGGCCACTGGCGCAGATGAAAGACGCGCCCGAGCTCAAAATCACCGAAATCCGCGCGGTTGGCGATGACTGGCGAGTCACTGCCATTCCTTCGCCGGCGGCCGGCGTATAATTCCCGGCCTGCGCCACGCGTCGGCCCTGTTCTCGAGGAGAACTCCATGTTTACCGGCATCATCGAATCCATCGGCAGTATCCGTGCGTTGACCCCTAAAGGCGGAGATGTTCGCGTTCACGTAGCAACCGGCAAGCTCGATTTGAGCGACGTCAAACTGGGCGACAGCATTGCGGTCAACGGCGTCTGCCTAACGGCGGTCGAGCTGCCAGGCAACGGTTTCGCTGCCGACGTCAGCCGCGAAACACTCGACTGCACCGCGATGAACGACTTGAAAAGCGGCAGCCCGGTCAACCTGGAAAAAGCCCTGACCCCGACCACTCGCCTCGGCGGGCACCTGGTCAGCGGTCACGTCGATGGCGTCGGCGAAGTGGTTGCCCGCAGCGAGAATGCGCGCGCTGTGGAATTCCGCATTCGTGCGCCGAAAGAACTGGCCAAATACATCGCGCATAAAGGCTCGATCACCGTCGACGGCACCAGCCTGACCGTGAATGCGGTCGATGGCGCCGAGTTCCTGCTGACAATCATTCCGCACACCCTCAGCGAAACCATCATGGCGTCCTACCAGCCAGGCCGTCGGGTCAACCTGGAAGTCGACTTGCTGGCGCGTTATCTGGAGCGGCTGCTATTGGGGGACAAGGCTGCAGAGCCGGCAAAGTCTGGCAACATTACTGAAAGCTTTCTGGCCCAAAACGGCTACCTCAAATCCTGAAGCTCAATTTTTGAAAGAAGGGGGGTGCCTAGTGGCGCTCAATAGCATCGAAGAACTGGTAGAAGACATCCGCCAAGGCAAGATGGTCATCCTCATGGATGACGAAGACCGCGAGAACGAAGGCGATCTGATCATGGCTGCCGAGTGCTGCCAGGCCGAGCACATCAACTTCATGGCCAAGCATGCCCGTGGCCTGATCTGCATGCCGATGAGCCGCGAGCGCTGCGAACTGTTGAAGCTGCCGCTGATGGCGCCGCGCAACGGTTCCGGGTTCGGCACCAAGTTTACCGTGTCGATTGAAGCTGCCACCGGGGTCACCACCGGCATCTCCGCGGCCGACCGTGCGCGCACCGTGCAAGCGGCTGCCGCGAAAGACGCCAAGGCTGAGGACATCGTCAGCCCCGGCCATATTTTTCCGCTGATGGCCCAGGCCGGTGGCACCCTCGCGCGCGCCGGTCACACTGAAGCAGCGTGCGACCTGGCGCGCATGGCCGGTTTCGAGCCGAGCGGCGTGATCTGCGAAGTGATGAACGACGACGGCACCATGTCCCGTCGCACCGAGCTTGAGGCTTTCGCGGCCGAGCACAACATCAAGATCGGCACCATCGCCGACTTGATTCACTACCGGATGATCCACGAACGTACCGTTCAGCGGATTGCCGAGCAGCCGCTGGACAGCGAACTGGGCCAATTCAATCTGGTGACCTATCGTGATTCCGTGGAAGGCGACGTGCACATGGCCCTGACCCTGGGCAAGGTGTGCGCTGAGGAACCAACGCTGGTGCGCGTGCACAACATGGACCCTCTGCGCGACCTGTTGATGGTCAAACAACCGGGCCGCTGGAGCCTGCGTGCCGCCATGGCCGCCGTGGCCGAGGCCGGCAGCGGCGTGGTGTTGCTGCTGGGTCATCCGCTGGATGGCGACGTGTTGCTCGCGCACATCCGTGAAACCGCTGATCATGCACCCGTGAAAAAACCGACCACCTACAGCATCGTCGGTGCCGGTTCGCAGATTCTTCGCGACCTGGGTGTACGCAAAATGCGCCTGATGAGTGCGCCGATGAAATTTAATGCGATATCCGGTTTCGATCTGGAAGTTGTAGAATACGTGCCCTCCGAATAATGACGCGCAGATTTCGGCATTGTTGACTTGGAAACATTGTGGCGAGGGAGCTTGCTCCCGCTGGGTTGCGTAGCAGCCCTCTGTTTTGGGGCCGCTACGCAGCCCAGCGGGAGCAAGCTCCCTCGCC
>NZ_JMCL01000036.1 GCF_000690905.1 Pseudomonas sp. Ant30-3
CGAGGGGGCTTGCCCCCATTGGACTGCGAAGCAGTCCCAAAATATGCCATTCAAAACATCTGTAACTTCCTGTTTACCAGTATTGGGACCGCTCCGCGCTCCAACGGGGGCAAGCCCCCTCGCCACAGATCATCCCCTGCCACAGATCATCCCCTGCCACAGGTAAATCCCCTGCCACAGAATCTCACCGCAGGGGTTTTACAAGCACAAAAAAACTCGCGCTGCTGCATCGGTCAGATCAAGGACCGTCACACCAGCGCGAGTTTGTGAAAGCAGCCCGGGCATCCTTGCCCGGGCTGTATGGCCGCTAAATCAGAACTTGGCTTCAGCATCCAGTTGCAGGGTGTTGATTTTCGAGTCCCGCAGCGTGGCGTTGGTGTAGTCGGATTTTGCCATCAGGTAAGTCGCGCCCAGCGAGAAGTTCTTGTCCAGCTCGTAGCTGACTTTGAACTTGCTGCCACGCGAACCGGTGAAACCGTTGGCGAAGTCAGAGTCGGTGAACGCGCCGACCACAGCGTTACGCTGCACGTCGCGATAGTTGTAGTCCAGACCGAAGCCGTAGATCTTGGACTTCACACCGGCCAGCCAGCCCATGTCCTGATCGTTGCTGGCATCGTCGTTATTGACCACTTGACCGTACAACGACAGCGGCATTGGCAGACCGCCGATGTCGAGCTGACCGAAGCCTTCGTACAGCTTGAATTCTTCGTTCGGGCTGTTGCCGTTGATTGCCAGTGCGGCAGGGATGGTGGTGCCACCAGCGGTGATGTCGTCGTCGTTGTCGTAGCCGTAAACGCTGCCGCCCACGGTCAGCTTCAGGCTGTCAGTGATCGCGAAGCGAGCGCCCAACTGGCCTGCGTACAGACGCAGGTCGTGCTTGAACTGCACGCCGTCGCCGTCGACGTTGTCCTTGAGGGTGTAGTGACCGGCGCTGCCGAACAGCTCGGTGCTGCCGCCCAGTGGATATTTATAGGTGACCGCCAGGCCTTCCGGGCTGATGTCTGTGTCCCAGATGATGTCGCCCATGCTCACCCATTGCTGAGGCATCTTGCCGCCAACGATGTGCAGGTTTTTGATCGCATCCGGGTGGTAGTCGACGTAACCCTGGTCGAGCCAGATGGTCTTCTTGTCGAAGTAGTTGTCCAGGCTCTGGTTGGTGGAACGCGCGTCGTCGTTGTTACCGGTGGCGATACGGATGCCGGTATCGACTTGCGGGTTGATCTCGGTGTAAGCACCCAGACGGGCACGAACGCGTTGACGATCCTGGTCACGGTTGTTCGACACGCCATCGTTCTTGACCGTCTCCTGACGGAAGCGCACGTCACCCTTGAACTGGGTCTTGGCGGCCCACGCCAGTTTCTGGTCGAAGTTGCTCAGTTCATTGGTCTTCTTCGCGGTGGCAGCGATTTGCTCGTTGGTCTCTTGCTGAGCCTGACGGGCAATCTGCTGCTCTTTCTGATCGCGAGCGAGCTCGGCTTGCAGTTCGCTGTGCTGAGCGGCGCTGATCGAGCCGTTCGCCCGGAGCATGTCGAGCAGTTTGGCGTCGACTGCGGCGCTGGCCGGAACGCTAAGGGCCAGGAGCAGACCGCCACACAGGACCGCCGCAGTTTTCGTGGAAGCAAGACGCATATCAATCTCCGAAGATGAAGAGGATGAGGAATCATCCAGGGCACAACCGACCGTTGTCGGACGGAAAACAGTGGCCGGGTTAGAACCCGACGCTCTAAAAACTGGCGTCAGTATCGCGATGGTTTATGACAAAGCGGTGGCAAACTGATGGCGTCTCGATGACGATGTTGCGCGTCGGTGAACTTTTGCCCAGGGGCTCTGTCGCCGGAAGGGAGGTGTCTAAACAGCGCTGATAGGCGATACTCGCCGGGCTGCCATGTGATGAAACGGAAGGTATCGATGCCATTGCAACGTCTGGAAAACATGTCCGATATCGGCGCGCACACATGGGACGCCCTGGTGCCAGAGGCTCAGCCGTTCCTGCGGCATGCTTTTTTGAGTTCGCTGGAAGACAGTGGCAGCGTGGGTCCGCACTCCGGCTGGCAGCCTGAACATCTGCTGCACATGGAAGGCGGGCGCCTGATTGCGGCGTTGCCCAGCTACCGCAAATGGCATTCCTATGGCGAGTACGTGTTCGACCACGCCTGGGCCGACGCTTGCGAACGTGCCGGCATTGACTACTACCCCAAATTGCTGGCGGCAGTGCCGTTCAGCCCGGTCAGCGGGCCGCGCCTGCTGGCGGCTACGGTTGAGGACGGGTTCGAGCTGCTGAAGAGCATCCCGGGGTACCTGGAAATCGAAGAGATCTCCAGCGCCCACATCAACTTCACCGACCCGTTCACCGACGCCGCTCTCGCCGAGCAATCGGGTTGGTTGCAGCGCATCGGCTGCCAATACCATTGGCACAATCGCGGTTACCGGGACTTTCAGGATTTCCTCGACGTGCTCAGCTCGCGCAAGCGCAAACAAATGCGTAAAGAACGTGAGCAAGTGGCGGGGCAGGGGATTGAATTCGAATGGCTCGAAGGCCACCAGCTGGATCAGGCACAGTGGGATTTCGTGTACGCCTGTTACGCCAATACCTACGCAATACGTCGGCAACGGCCGTACCTGACGCGAGAGTTTTTCAGCCTGTTGGCCGAGCGCATGCCCGAAGCGATTCGCGTTGTGTTGGCCAAACAAGGCTCACGTCCGGTGGCCATGGCCTTCAGTCTGGTGGGCGGCGACAGTTTTTATGGCCGGTATTGGGGTTGCCTGGCTGAGTTCGATCGCTTGCATTTCGAAACGTGTTTTTATCAGGGCATGGATTACGCGATCGCCAACGGTTTTCAGCGTTTCGATGCCGGGGCGCAGGGCGAGCACAAACTGATTCGCGGATTCGAGCCGGTGATTACCCATTCCTGGCATTACCTGCGCCACCCCGGACTGAAAGGGGCGGTAAAGGATTTCCTGCAGGAGGAGCGGATCGGGGTGCTGGCGTACGCCGAAGAGGCGCGGACGGCCTTGCCCTATCGGCAAGGCTGAGCCGCGTCTTCGTATCAGGTGCCTTCTTTGCCCAGCCATCGATACGTGACGCCACCGATTACCGCTCCGATGAGCGGCGCGACCCAGAACATCCACAGCTGTGCAATGGCCCAGCCCCCGACGATGACGGCCGGGCCCGTGCTGCGTGCCGGGTTGACCGAAGTGTTGGTGATCGGAATCGAGATCAGGTGGATCAGCGTCAAAGCCAAACCGATGGCAATGGGTGCCAGACCAGCGGGGGCTCGCTTGTCGGTGGCGCCAAGGATGATCAGCACAAACATTGCGGTCATCACCAGCTCACAGACGAAGCCTGTTGCCAGCGAATACTTGCCTGGCGAGTGTTCACCATAACCATTGGACGCGAGACCTGCGGAGAGATCAAAGCCTTCCTTGCCGCTGGCGATGAAGTAGATCAATGCAGCAGCAACGATGCCGCCAATGATCTGGGCAATGATGTAAGCGGGCAACTCCCTTGCCGGGAAGCGCCCCCCGACGGACAAACCGACCGAGACAGCCGGGTTGAGATGGCAACCGGAAATGTGCCCAATGGCAAATGCCATCGTCAGCACTGTAAGACCGAATGCCAAAGATACGCCTAACACACCGATACCCAACGGAGAGGACGCGGCCAGCACCGCACTGCCGCAACCTCCCAACACCAACCAGAACGTACCTAACAACTCAGTAACTGAACGTTTGAACAGCGACATGAGAGCGTCCTTGACAGGCTTCCCTGTCCCGACCGTAGCGAATAATGCATCCTGCAGACTTACTACAAGCTCATATCCAGAACCTTGGCTCAGTACAGCAGGCTTTTTGCAAAATTCCAGCGAGTAATCGACGTGCAATCGATGTTCACGCTGCTGTGCAGTCAATCAATACCCACAAACCCGCCTGTCTGGTGCTGCCACAACCGCGCATACAATCCGCCATGCGCCAGCAGCTCGGCGTGGGTGCCGGATTCGGCGATGCGGCCTTTTTCCAGAACCACAAGGCGGTCCATGCGGGCGATGGTCGAAAGTCGGTGGGCGATTGCGATCACGGTTTTGCCCTGCATCAGGGTCTCCAGACTTTCCTGAATAGCGGCTTCCACTTCCGAGTCCAGCGCCGAGGTGGCTTCGTCCATGATCAGGATCGGCGCATCCTTGAGCAGCACTCGCGCAATGGCGATGCGCTGGCGCTGACCGCCGGAAAGTTTCACTCCGCGCTCACCCACGTGCGCGTCAAAACCGGTGCGACCTTCGGCGTCCGACAGCAACGGGATGAACTCGTCGGCACGAGCCTTGTGCACCGCCTCCCAGAGTTCGGCGTCGGTGGCATCGGGTTTGCCGTACAAGAGATTGTCGCGGATCGAGCGGTGCAGCAGCGACGTGTCCTGAGTGATCATGCCGATGCGCTCGCGCAGGCTTTCCTGGCTCACCTCGGCGATGTTCTGCCCATCAATGACGATCTGCCCGCCTTGCACGTCATAGAGGCGTAGCAGCAGATTGACCAGAGTCGATTTGCCGGCACCGGACGGGCCGATCAAGCCGATTTTTTCACCGGGTTTGATCGTCAGATTGAGGTCGCCGATGATCCCGCTCTTCTTGCCGTAGTGGAAATCCACCTGCTCGAAACGCACTTCGCCGCGGGCCACGGTCAGCGGTTTGGCCTGCTCGCGATCGGTGACGCTGACCGGTTGCGAAATGGTCTGCAAACCGTCCTGCACCATGCCGATGTTTTCAAAGATGCCGGTCACCACCCACATGATCCAGCCGGACATGTTGACGATACGAATCACCAGACCGGTCGCCAGCGCGATGGCACCGACGGTGATCAGCGACTGCGTCCACAGCCATAACGCCAGACCCGTGGTGCCGACGATCAGCAAGCCGTTCATGCTGGTAACCACGAAATCCATGCTGGTGACGACGCGGCCGGCCAGTTGCGCCTTGACCGTCTGTTCTTCGATGGCTTCCTTGGCGTACTGCTGCTCGAAATTGGTGTGCGCGAACAGCTTCAGCGTGGTGATGTTGGTGTAGCCGTCGACGATTCGCCCCATCAGTTTGGAGCGCGCCTCGGAGGACACCACCGAACGTTCCTTGACCCGCGGCACGAAGTAGCAGAGAGCGCCAATATAGGCGGCGATCCAGGTCAGCAGCGGGATCATCAGGCGCCAGTCGGCTTCAGCGAACAACACCAGTGCACTGATCGCGTAGATCAATACGTGCCACAGCGCATCCACGGCCTGCACGGCGGAATCGCGCAACGAGTTGCCGGTCTGCATGATGCGTTGGGCGATGCGCCCGGCGAAATCGTTCTGGAAAAAATTGAGGCTCTGTTTGAGCACGTAACTGTGGTTTTGCCAGCGGATCATGCTGGTCATGCTGGGGCTCAGAGTCTGGTGCACCAGCAAGTCATGCAGGCCGACGAAGACCGGGCGCAAGATCAATGCCACCACCGCCATCCACGCCAGTTCCAGGCCATGGACCTTGAAGAAGTCAGCGTTCGGCGTGCCCTGGGTCAGGTCGATGATGCGGCTCAGGTAACTGAACAGCGCGACTTCGATCAGTGCACCGAACAGGCCGACGGTGAGCAGGACGGCGAAGCTCGGCCAGACCTGCTTCAGGTAGTAGGTGTAGAAGGGGAAAACCCGATCGGGTGGCGCGGCGGTAGGGGCGTCGCGGAAGATATCGATCAGTTTTTCGAAACGGCGATAAAGCATCAGTTCTCCGCCCGCGTACGGGCTCTCCATTGAACAATTGAGCGGCGGCGCCACGCGCCTGCCGCTCAGAACATCCTGCGTAACTTAGTCGATGCGCTTGGCCGACTTGATGAACACAGGATCAGCCGGTACGTCTTTCATGCCGCCACGGGTGGTGGTCGGCGAGTTGACGATGATGTCGACCACGTCCATGCCTTTGACCACTTTGCCGAATACCGCGTAGCCATCACCCTGGTCGAGGAAATCGTTGTCCTTGACGTTGATGAAGAACTGGCTGGTGGCCGAATCCGGCGCCGAGGTGCGAGCCATGGAGAGCGTGCCACGGACGTTATGCAGGCCGTTTTTCGATTCGTTCTTGATCGCAGATTTGGTTTCTTTCTGCTGCATCTCCTTGGTGAAACCACCGCCCTGAACCATGAAGCCAGGAATCACACGGTGAAAAATCGTGTTGTTGTAAAAGCCTTTATCGACGTACTCCAGGAAGTTCTTGGTACTGATCGGTGCCTTGACTGCATCCAGTTCGATTTCGATCTGGCCGTTGGTGGTTTCCAGCAACACGTGCGGCGCTTTGGCGGGCGTGGCGGCCATCAGGTTGGCGGCGAACAGAACGGAGCCGGCGACGAGGGCGATTTTTTTCAGCATGGGTCAGTGATCCTGATTGAGGTTTTGTCGACTGCGGTAAGGAACTCGAGCAGTGTCTGGTTGAAGCGTTCGGGTTGATCCAGCGGGGTGGCATGGCGCGAATCGGCGATGACCACCAGCCGCGCATCGGGCAGCAGTTTTACATAGGTTTCTTTCAGCGACACCGGGGTGTAGTCCCGGTCTGCGCTGATGATGAGGGTTGGACAGGACACCTTGGAAAGTCGTTCCTGAACACCCCAGCCGACGATCGCATCGAAGCTGGAGAGATAAGCATGTTTGTCATTTTTTGCCCAGCGCTCGGTCATCTTTTGCCGCAAATCCGCCTGCTCGGGTTTGGGGAATAGCTTGCCTGCCAGCGCTTTGCCGACCGTGTGCAGGCTGAGCACGCGCATCAGGCTCCAGCGTTTGAACCACTGCCAATAGTCATCTCGACTGCGCAGTTTGACTTCGGGTCCGCTGTTTACAATGCACAGGCTCTTGAGCATTTGCGGCTGATCCACGGCCAGTTGAAAACCGATCATCCCGCCCATCGAAAGCCCGACGTAATGCACCGGGCCCAGGTTCAAATGTTCGATCAGGGCGATCAGGTCGGCGCTGAAACCGGCGATGCTGTAGCGCTCGCGGGGTTTGTCCGAACGGCCATGGCCGCGTACATCCGGCACGATCACCCGATAATGGGCGGCCAGCGCCGGGATCTGCATTTCCCAGTCCAAAGTGCTGGAGCCGAGGCCATGGACCAAGAGCAACGGCGTGCCGTTGCCGTATTCCTCGTAATGCAGGTTGCAACCTTCGTGTTCGAAATAGGCCATGCATTCACTCCGTGTCAGGCTTGTTCAGGGGCGGCAAAAGGCGCATCCAGCGGCGCGGTGTCGAAGGTGCGTAGCAGTTCGATCAGGATCTGCGTCGCCGGGCCCAGCGGTTTGTCCTTGTTCGAGTAAAGATAGAAGCTCGGGTTACGGCTGCCGCCCTGATCCAACGGTAGCAGCTTGAGCGTGCCTTCCCGCAGTTCCCGTTCGATCATGTGCCGCGGTAACCACGCAAACCCCAGGCCGCTGCTGACAAATGTCGCGGCGGTGGCCAGGCTGCCGACGGTCCAGCGCTGTTCGGCGCCCAGCCAACCGACATCGCGCGGTTGCTGGCGGCCGGAGTCGCGAATCACCACCTGCATCTGACTTTCGAGGTCCTGGAAATTCAGCTCCCGGTTCAGCCGATGCAGGGCGTGTTCGGGGTGCGCAACGGCGACGAATTCGACATCGCTCAGTTCCGCGCCCAGATAACCGGGAATGCTGAAACCGGTGATCGCCAGGTCTGCAACACCTTCGAGCAGTACTTCTTCAACGCCCGACAACACTTCCTCGCGCAACCGCACGCGACAGCCGCGGCTCTGCGGCATGAAAGCGGTCAAGGCCCGTACCAGCCGCGCGCTTGGGTAGGCGGCGTCGACCACCAGCCGCACTTCCGCTTCCCAACCTTGTTCCATGTGATGGGCCAGGTCCTCCAGTTGACTGGCCTGTTTCACCAGTTGCCGGGAGCGGCGCAGCAGCACTCCGCCCGCTTCGGTGAGCACGGCTTTGCGCCCGTCGATGCGCAGCAATGGCACACCGAGTTGATCCTGCATGCGCGCAACGGTGTAGCTGACCGATGACTGCGAGCGATGCAGCGCTTCGGCCGCCTGGGCGAAACCGCCATGGTCGACCACGGCTTGCAACGTTCGCCATTGATCGAGGGTCACGCGGGGCGCTTTCATGAATAGCTCCTCTTGTCTAAGCTGGCAGTCTTTATTGGAGACTGCCGAATGAGAAAATTGTGTTGTGTGGTTTTGGCGATGCTGCCGCTGACTGCGTTTGCCTATCCGATCGATGTTCAAAAACAGCTGAATGGCCTGAGCATCGATTACAACGCGTATGACACGGATGCCGACATCGCTTCCATTCAGGTGAACAACTACGGCAGCACCGATGCAATCTGTAAGGTGGTTTTCAGCAACGGTCCGGAAGCTCCGCGCAACCGCACCATTGAAGTGGCAGCCGGCAAACATAAAAACGTCACCGCCAAGTTCAACCGCACGATCATCAAGATGCGCATCAATCTGACCTGCACCCCGAAATGACACTAAAACTGTGGGCGCAGCCTGTGGTGAGGGGATTTATCCCCGTTCGACTGCGCAGCAGTCGCTAACCCAACGATGCGGTTTAGCCGAAGCAGCGCATTCGCAAGTTCAATGCGCTTGGTGATCCAGAGGGCTGGTGCGGCATCCCATCCACTGGCCCGGTCCCACATGAGCCATGCGTAGCTTATAAACGAATTTATCGATGGGTTGCAGCAGTTATTTGCGCTTTTTCATCGATATGACACTGTTTAACCTTCACTCCATCGCCCTACAGCATTCTCAGATGGAGGCTACATCCCATGTCCCACGTTCTGATCATCGAAAGCAGTGCCCGTCAGCAAGACTCGGTTTCCCGTCAACTGACGCAAACCTTCATCAACCAGTGGAAAGCTGCGCACCCGGACGATCAGATCACTGTGCGAGACCTGGCTGCCAATCCGGTGCCGCATCTGGACATCAATCTGTTGGGCGGCTGGATGAAGCCTGCCGAGCAGCGCAGTGACATCGAGCAGATTTCGCTGGAGCGCTCCAACCAGTTGACCGATGAATTGCTGGCCGCCGACGTGCTGGTGATGGCCGCGCCGATGTACAACTTTGCAATTCCCAGCACCCTCAAAGCCTGGCTCGACCACGTACTGCGCGCCGGTGTGACCTTCAAATACACCGAAACGGGGCCACAGGGTTTGCTCACTGGCAAGCGCGCCTTCGTGCTTACCGCTCGCGGCGGCATTCATGCCGGCGGTTTGACGGATCACCAGGAACCGTACCTGCGTCAGGTCATGGGCTTCATCGGTATCCACGACGTGACCTTTATTCACGCAGAAGGCCTGAACCTGGGCGGAGATTTTCAGGAGAAAGGCCTGAACCAGGCCAACGCACGGCTTTCGCAAGTCGCCTGACCGTTAATCGCCAGATAATCGCCGATTGTTTTAGTGACCCGGCGCAACCCTTCAAGCCTGTACGCGCATCGACCTCCCTTTGCACTTGTTGCTTCTGAGTGCTGTAGCCCGATTGAACGCATTAGCGAGATCGGGCTTTTTTTTGCCCGGGATTTGGTAGGAGTTCGCATAAACCTGTGGGAGCGAGCCTGCTCGCGATGGCGGCGCTACATTCACCCTTTATGTCGGTGGATAAACCGCCATCGCGAGCAGGCTCGCTCCCACAGGGTTTTATGTAGGGCTCGCTGTCGCGATAACCGGCAAAACCCGCTATCGTCGCCGCCCATTCAGAACGAGGCGAGCATGGGCTATCTACTTTTTGTCACGCTGATCCAGGCATTTTCCTTCAGCCTGATCGGTGAATACCTGGCCGGTCATGTCGACAGCTATTTCGCCGTGCTGATCCGGGTAGTGCTGGCGGGGCTCGTGTTCATTCCGCTGACTCGCTGGCGCTCGGTCGAACCGGCGTTCATGCGCGGCATGCTGCTGATAGGCGCGTTGCAGTTCGGCGTCACCTACGTTTGTCTGTACCTGAGCTTCCGGGTGCTGACGGTTCCGGAAGTGTTGCTGTTCACCATACTTACACCGCTGCACGTGACGCTGATCGAAGATGCGCTGAACCGACGATTCAATCCATGGGCACTGATTGCAGCGCTGGTGGCGGTGATGGGCGCGGCGGTGATTCGCTACGACCGCATCAACCCGGATTTCTTTATGGGTTTCCTGTTGCTGCAACTGGCCAACTTCACCTACGCCGCCGGGCAGGTGCTTTATAAACATCTGGTGGCGCGCCATCCGAGTGATCTGCCGCATTACCGCCGCTTCGGTTATTTCTACCTCGGCGCTCTGGCGGTAGCGTTGCCGGCGTTTCTGCTGTTCGGCAAATCGGACTTCCTGCCCGAAGCTCCGCTGCAATGGGGCGTGCTGCTGTTTCTCGGCCTGGTCTCGACGGCGTTGGGCTTGTACTGGTGGAACAAAGGCGCGTGCCTGGTGCACGGCGGGACGCTGGCGGTGATGAATAACCTGCATGTGCCCGTGGGGTTGCTGATCAATTTGCTGATCTGGAATCAGCATGAAGAGCTGGGCCGGTTGTTCCTCGGTGGGTCAGTGATTTTGCTGGCGGTGTGGATCAGTCGGCTGGGTGTGCGCCAGTCGTTAACTGCACCATGAACCCCTGTAGGAGTGAGCCTGCTCGCGAAAGCGGTGTGTCAGTTGATATTGATATCGTCTGACACACCGCTTTCGCGAGCAGGCTCACTCCTACAAGGGAAAAGCTGTGCTACATCACATGTTTTTCGGGTTCGGAAATGTGGCTCGCGCCTAACACGGCCGGCAGCAATCCCGCCCGCAGATCCCCGCCGCTCGGCTGCTGATACAGGCTCAAGCCAAACTCCGGCAGCACCGCCAGCAGGTAATCGAAAATATCCCCCTGAATCCGTTCGTAATCCGCCCACTCCGTGGTGCGGGTGAAGCAGTAGATTTCCAGCGGAACGCCCTGCGCAGTGGTTTGCATCTGCCGGACCATGCAGGTCATGTTCGGCTGGATGTCCGGGTGGCTCTTCAGATACGCCAGCGCATAGGCGCGGAAGGTGCCGATGTTGGTCATCCGCCGCCGGTTCGCCGACATAGCCGCGACGTTGCCCTGCGCTTCATTCCAGGCCTTGAGCTCGGCCTGTTTGCGGCTGATGTAGTCGGTCAGCAGATGGACCTGAGACAGGTTTTGCTCTTCTTCATCGCGGATAAACCGCACGCCGCTGGCATCGATGAACAGGCTGCGCTTGATCCGCCGTCCACCGGACTGCTGCATGCCGCGCCAGTTCTTGAACGACTCGGACATCAGTCGCCACGTTGGAATCGAGACAATCGTCTTGTCGAAATTCTGCACCTTCACCGTGTGCAACGTGATATCGACCACATCGCCATCAGCGCCGACCTGCGGCATCTCGATCCAGTCGCCGACCCGCAACATGTCGTTGCTGGTCAACTGCACGCTGGCAACGAATGACAGCAGCGTGTCCTTATAGACCAACAGAATCACCGCCGACATGGCGCCCAGACCTGACAGCAGCAACAGCGGTGAGCGATCGATCAACGTTGCAACGATGATGATTGCGCCGAACACGTACAAGACCATTTTCGCCAGTTGCACGTAGCCTTTGATCGAACGCGTGCGGGCATGTTCGGTACGTGCATAAATGTCGAGCAGGGCACTGAGCAACGCGCTGATCGCGAGCACCATAAACAGAATGGTGAACGCCATGGCCGCATTGCCAAGGAAAATCAGGCTGGTCTTGCCTAGCGCCGGTACCAGTTGCAGTCCGAACTGGATCACCAGCGACGGCGTCATCTGTGCCAGGCGGTGAAACACTTTGTTATGACGAAAGTCGTTGATCCAGTGCAGCGCCGGTTGGCGGCCGAGCAGTTTGGTCGCATGCAGAATCAGGTAGCGCGCCACTCGTCCGAGCACCAGCGCCACCACCAGCAACAGCAGCAGTCCCAGACTGGAATGCAGGAGCGGGTGCTGATCGAGCGCACCCCAGAGGTCTTGGGCGTTGAGCCAGAGCTGTTTCATATCCATGGGTAAAACCGGTTCTTCTGTTGGACGCGACGGTCGATTAGAGCATTTAAGACGCTTTGCGTGACGGTTGAGGACAAATCAGGCAACAAAATCACCATTGTTTGCTGCCGTTTGCACAAAGAAACTCGGCCTGCGCGCTCGAAACCGGTACCCTATGCAGCTGTTTTTTTGTATTTCTTCGAGGTAGCACCCGTGTTTTCCCAATTCGCCCTGCACGAACGCCTGCTCAAAGCCGTGGCCGAGCTTAAATTTGTCGAGCCAACGCCTGTGCAAGCAGCGGCCATCCCGCTGGCGCTGCAAGGGCGTGACCTGCGGGTGACAGCGCAAACCGGTAGCGGCAAAACCGCTGCGTTCGTTTTGCCTATCCTCAACCGCTTGATCGGCCCGGCGAAAGTCCGCGTCAGCATCAAGACCCTGATTCTGCTGCCGACCCGCGAGCTGGCCCAGCAGACCATCAAGGAAGTCGAGCGCTTCGCCCAGTTCACCTTCATCAAATCCGGCCTGATCACCGGCGGTGAAGATTTCAAGGTTCAGGCCGCCATGCTGCGCAAGGTGCCGGACATCCTGATCGGTACGCCGGGGCGGATGATCGAGCAACTGAACGCCGGCAACCTCGACCTGAAAGAAGTCGAAGTGCTGGTCCTCGACGAAGCCGACCGCATGCTCGACATGGGTTTTGCCGAAGACGTCCAGCGTCTGGTGCAAGAGTGCACCAATCGCCAGCAGACGATGTTGTTCTCGGCCACCACCGGTGGTTCGGGCCTGCGTGAAATGGTCGCCAAGGTGCTCAACAACCCTGAGCACCTGCAACTGAACAACGTCAGTGACCTGAACGCGACCACTCGCCAACAGGTCATTACCGCTGACCATAACCAGCACAAAGAGCAAATCGTCAATTGGCTGCTGGCCAACGAGACGTACCAGAAAGCCATCGTCTTCACCAACACCCGCGCCATGGCTGACCGTATCTACGGCCGCCTGGTGGCCCAGGAATACAAAGCGTTCGTGCTGCACGGTGACAAGGACCAGAAAGACCGCAAACTGGCCATTGATCGCCTGAAGCAGGGCGGCGTGAAGATCCTGGTTGCCACCGACGTTGCCGCTCGCGGTCTGGACGTCGACGGCCTCGACCTGGTGATCAACTTCGACATGCCACGCAGCGGCGACGAATACGTCCACCGTATCGGCCGTACCGGTCGCGCCGGCAACGATGGCCTGGCAATCTCGCTGATCTGCCATGGCGACTGGAACCTGATGTCGAGCGTCGAGCGCTACCTCAAGCAGAGCTTCGAGCGCCGCACCATCAAGGAAGTCAAAGGCACCTATGGCGGACCGAAAAAGGTCAAGGCCTCGGGCAAAGCCGTCGGCGTGAAGAAGAAAAAAGTCGACGCCAAAGGCGACAAGAAGAAAACCGGCGCCAAGGCACCGACCAAGCGCAAGATCGCCAACCGCCCGAAGACCGACGCACTGTCGCTGGTCAGCAAAGACGGCATGGCGCCACTCAAGCGCCGCAAGCCGGAAGCGCCGGCTGCTGAGTAACGCTTTCTTCGCGCAATAAAAAACCCGGGCGGTGATTGTCCGGGTTTTTTTATGTCTGGAATTTGACCACCCCATTCTTAGGAGCTGGCGATGTTTAGCGCGTCCCTGCCCCCGTAGGTGCTGGCAATCTTCAGGCGCTTCTGTAGGAGCTGGCGGAGCCTGCGATCTTTTGATTCATCGACTCAGCTATCAGCCTTCTTCTCCGCCGTATCCAGTTCCTTCAAACGCTGATCAATCAACTGGCATTTGTCCGGTACGTCCGCGCTGGCAGTGTCCAGGTTCATTTGCTGCAGTTCATCGTTGATCTCTTTGGCCTTGTCCGGATTCTGCTGCGTAAGTTCAGACACTCTCTTGGCCAGTTGATCGCGCTTGATCGTGGCTTCTTCGGGTGTGCATCCCCAAACGGGAAGGGCGAACGCAAAGGTGGCAGCGAGGGTGAGCTTTATAAGAGTTTTCATGGAATGGCCTCTGATCCGTAACGGGCGGTTAAGCGGTTGAGGCTGATGGCGGGGTGAAAGTTCCGTCGGTGGAGACGTGACTGGCGAAACCGCTGTCACTGCGGTTGAGCACATTGTGCAGGTCCAAATGGGCGTCACTCCCGTCGGTAATGCGACTGGCGTGCCGGCGGGCCCGCTGCTGTTACCAGCTTGCAGGTGGCCACCGCCTTGGACCGAACGGCGCCCTGATTGCCGGTAAAGACGTCAGCCTGATCGCCGGCCAAAACCTCGACAACGTCGGCACCCTGCGCGCCGCCAACAACCTGTCGGCCCAAGCCGGCAATGACCTGGTCAACAGCGGCCTGATCGAGGCGGGTAATCGCCTCGACCTGCTGGCCGTGATCTGTACGTCGAGGCAGGGCGCGACATCAACGTCATCGCCAGCCAGATCGATGCAAAGCGCGACATTGCCATGGCTGCCACGGAAAACCTGACTATCGGCTCAGCCGCGGACGAGGAGCATTCCCTGTCCAAGAGCAAACGGTTGACGGTACAGGAAGACCACGTCGGCCAGGTCATGTCGGGCGTCACCGCCGGCGGCGATGTGGCATTGAGTGCCGGGCAAAACCTCGCGGTCATCTCCAGCCGCATCACGGCAGGCGACGAAGCGTATTTGGTGGCGGGCGATCGGCTCGACATTATTGCAGCGCAAGACAGCGATTACTCGCTGTACGACAAGAAGAAAAAAGGCTCTTTCGGCGCGGTGAAGACCAAGCGTGACGAAGTGACCGATGTGAAAAACATCGGCAGTGAAATTACCGCGGGTGGGGACCTGACGCTGGTCAGCGGTGGGGATCAGCGGTATCAGGTGGCGAAGCTCGACAGTGGCAAGGACATCGTTATCGACAGTGGGGGCTCGATCCTCTTCGAAGGTGTCAAAGACCTTCATGACGAAAGCCATACCAAGAGTGATAACGACGCGTTCTGGAACTCATCCAAGGGCAAAGGCAATACCGATGAGACCTTGCGCCAGACCCAGATGAACGCCAAAGGCGACATCGTGATTAAAGCGGTCGACGGTCTGCAGATCGACATCAAGGAGGTCAACCAGCAAACCGTCAGCCAGACCATCGATGCGATGGTCCAGGCCGACCCGCAACTGGCCTGGCTCAAAGAGGCCGAAGCGCGCGGCGATGTGGATTGGCGCCAGGTCAAGGAAATCCACGAGTCGTTCAAGTACAGCAACTCGGGATTAGGCCCGGCGGCGCAGTTGATTGTTGCGATTGCATTAGCCGCTGTCATGGGGCCGATGATGCTCGGGATGAACGCGATGATGCAGGCCGTGGCGGTAACCGCGGCGACAAAGGCAACTGTCAGCGCGATCGACAACCGCGGCAATCTTGGCAGAGTCGTTAAAGACGTCACATCGAAGGACAGTCTCAAAAGCTATGCGACTGCCGCCGCAACTGCGGGGGTCATGCAAGGGCTTAACTACGATCCGGGTACGCTGCGGCTGGATGCCGCGAGCATGCAGAAAGTTGCAGTCAAGATCACAGCCGATGCGCTGATCAAAACCGCCGTCTATGGCGGCAGCCTCAAGGACAATCTCGCACTTTCCGCTGCGAGCGTAGCTGCCGCTATTGGAGGCGCTGCCGGAGCAGGCGCGATAGGCGATTTGCCTCTGGCAGAGGGCGACCTGAGCAAAATCCTGCTGCACGCGGGCTTGGGCGGCTTGCTGGCGGAAGCCATGGGCGGTGATTTCCGCACCGGAGCCCTTGCCGGCGGAGTCAATGAAGCGCTGGTGGGGATGTTAGGGGACAGGCTTTTACCGTCGAGCTTGGTTCCGGGATCGGCGGAATATAATCAGGCGAGTGCCAACTTGCTTGCGCTGTCACAGATCGTGGGTGTGCTGGGGGCTGCTGCTTCTGGTGGAGACTTAGCAATTGCGGCGGCGGTAGCGGCTAATGGTACGCAATACAATTTCTTGGGTGATCACTCTAAGGCTCAACTTGAGCGAGCGCGTGAAGCGTTTGCAAATGATCATGGGATCGAGTCTGCCAGGCAGTTAGTGAGCTTACAAGGCGCCGACCACCGCAGCGATGATCTGCTCGCAGCATTCCACAAAAACCCTGACTCACTTTCCCGGGCAGACCTGATAGAGCTTCAGGCCTACCTCCAGGTATATGGCTATGAGCAAACCCTCAAGTACGGTCCGGAAGTCGCCGAAGCCAATGTTCAAGCACTGCTTCGCGACGGACCAGATTCTTCCGATGGCTATCACTATGCGGGTCTGGATGAAGTAAAAAACGCATACGCTGATGCTGCGCGCGGGAAAGAAAAAGGGCTTTGGGATCAGTTGAACTGGACCAGGACAAAATCTGAAAACGAGCTGACATACAAAGACGCGCAAGGTTACCTGCTTGTCAATAATGAACAGCAGGGCCTTGCAAACATCGGAGGACCCGCGATTTATGCACTTTCAGGTCCATTAGGCGCCGGAATCCGTCTTGCAGCCACTGCGAATGGGGTTCTTCAGGCAAGCTACGGTGTAAACCAAGCGATCAACGGCGATACTTGGAATGCTGTCGGGAATATCGTGATTGGGGCGATGGGGGCTGCCAGTCTGGGGATTCCGCGCTTACTGGGAGGGAGCAACCCTGCACGTGGCGGTGCGAAAGGCGGAAGTGCGGCAGCGGATGATTTCTTTGCAGGTACGAAATACACAGATAAAGTGTTAGGTCAGATCAAGATTGGCGATCTTCATGGATTCCCGGAAAGTGTCACAACTTTCCAAGGGGCCGGACAGATTACGAAGATCACAGGGGGAGATGGTGTGGTAAGAGACATGCTGAAAATTCCAGGTGAGTACCGTGGGAAACACGGCGTATTCGAGTTCATAAAGGAGTCGGACGGATCAATCAATCATCGACTATTCAAACCGACTTCAGCGGAGTGATCTATGAGCATTATATGGTCGGAGCAAATTGATCCAATTCTAAGTAGAGGTATATCCCTAGACCATTTGGGGGTGCGGAACTGGGCGCTAGGTCGTGATGATGCCTTACATGCTATTTATGAACTCGAAGCTGTCGGGATCGCGATTCTTGGAGGAGATGTATATAAGTTAGTTGGCGAGAAAGCTGAGCAGACGTACGACAGTTGGTACTGCGATCAAGGCCCCGATGAGTCTGATTCTGTTTTTTTGAAGCGCAGTTCAGATAAGGCAAAGAGTTATATTTTTAGTTATTTAACACCGGAGGGGTTATTTGCATTAATCCCCAAACTTTGATGGTGCAAAAGCAACTGGTGTTGAAATAGACTAGCATCGACAAGGTTCCCCCCCACTTGGACAACTCCAGCAGGTCTAGACTACGGACTAAAGTCAATCCAATGAAACAAGGTTTGCATATTTTAGAGCAGGCGGAGCCGAGCCCGGCGTTGACAACGCATCGCGTCGCTGCTATGGACACCACAGAATTGTAAGTGCTGTCGATGATGCATGGCTCAAGAACGGTAGTCCTCATGGTTTTTGTACGAAGTCATTGGGGTTAAGGCCTTTTCTACTATGGAGTGTGCTCCGCGGATCTGCGCTGCGATCCGGCATGACGGATACGTTGCATTAAGGGTGTGGCTGTAGAATGGAAGCGATGCAACTCGGCTGGAAAGATAGATTAGCTCAGAAAAATTTAAGCGCATCTACAAGAGGGATTATCAGTGCGCCATTGCTTGTTGAGTGTAATGAAATCATTACACGGCTGAGACTCATGAGGTCTGGTGATCCGTTGGAGTTTGGACTTTTACCAGCGACTATTTAAATCCCCGAGAACTGATTCCTCGTTAGTCGCAATAGGACTGATCTATGCGTCTCTTTAAAGTATTATTGTTTCAACTCATGACTTCCCTACTGCTCGGCTGCACCGCCACCCCTTACGATAAAGCGACGGTCTATTACGACCGATCCACGTTCGGCTCGCAAATCGTCAACGATCTGCCTCAGGTAAACGCTCCATTACTCCAGCACGGCCGCTGCTCTGTACTCGTCGCTACGCCCGGCTCAAACGTTGGCGAGCACTATCTTTGTACCTATGCGCTAACGGCTGACGAGCTTTACGTCCAAGGGTGGAATGCGGGGGAACTCAAGTATGAAAAAATCATGGCAATCAGGCTGTCAGCGCTACGCAAGATTTCACTCTACTCATCCTGGCGCAACAGCCAGCTCCACTTGACCGAGGAGCGACGTCAGGTGGCTTTCAGCGTTGTGATTGACGAAGGAGGACAAATCGATGCAGCGGCTACAGCGCGTTTGTTCGATTTCATTAGAGAAAAAGGTATTCCGGTGGTTGAAAACGTCGGTCCGATGAAAGCGGCAAGAACAGCGGCGGCTGCCTTTGTCGTTCCCATCGTCGTTCCAAGATAGACATCTTGCGCACGGCTATTACGCCATGCCAGGGGCGCTCCCACAGGTTTGCGTATCCTCAAGATCGGGTCGGTTGAACCATGTGGGAGCACGCTCACAGCAGCGGCTACTCAATTGTGAGTCACCGGCTATTCCCATGACAGCAACTGCTCGGCACCGCCTCCTCATACCGATCGTGATACGTCATCCAATCCATAATCTCCCGTTCATTGCGCCCCTTAGGCATCAGATCCAGATAGTTATAAGCACCCACCAACATATCCAGCCCCCGCGCGTAAGCGGAATAAGTATGGAAAATTTCCCCATCCTCCCGGCGGTAAAACACACTCAACCCAGGAAGTTCTTCCTCGGTGGCGTCAGACCTTTCGTAGTTGTACGTAGCTTTACCAGCAGCAACGTCCTCCGCTCGGAACGAAACCCCAAAGTCATAGTTGAAATCGCAGCCTTCGGACGACACCCAATCAAACTTCCAGCCCATACGATGCTTGAACGGCTGAAACTCCAGATAAGGCGCATGGGAAACCACCACCACCGCAACATCGTGGTGAGCCAGATGCAGATTGGCGCCATCGATGTGGTCAGCGAGAAACGAGCAGCCGGGACAGCCTTCGTCCCAGCCTTTGCCGTACATGAAATGGTAAATAACCAGTTGGCTGCGACCGCCGAACAGGTCGGCCAGCTTCAGCTCACCGTTGGGCCCCTGGAAGTGGTATTCCTTGTCGATCTTGACCCAGGGCAGGGCACGACGCTGGGCGCTGAGTTTGTCACGCTCCCTGGTAAACGCCTTTTCACGGGCCAGATGTTGTTTGCGGGCGGCGAGCCATTCTTCCCGGGAAACCACGGGATGGTTCTGAATGTTCATCGGGATTTCTCCTGCGTGAGGCTGGGAGGTGACTTACACCTATAGTCGCGCGACCACCGGGTCATTCGACATACCGCCGGTCAGCGCCTGCTAAAAGCAGAGCTGAACGGCTAACGAGCGCACCGGTCACAACCTAGGAAGGCCATCTCACTCACAGGCTTTGGAGGTTGAATCAGGATGACGACTTACAACTGGGATTTAATAGAACGCTTGTTGCACGAAGTGCAGAACGGTGAACCCAGCTTCACGCCTCGGCCGTATGCTGAACAGTACGTGGCAGAGAAGGCATCCGAAGGTGTGCAGACTGAAAACGTCGACCATCTGAAAGCTGTGGCTGGCGAGTATGAAAGTCTGCTGGTTGAGCGCGGTTATATCGAAGCGCGCCCGGAGGAGCAGGGCGGTACGGGTTCCAATTACATTCTGACGGCGAGAGGCTCGAGTTTGCTGAGCCTGATCGACAGCAGCATTCCGGGTAACGACCATCCACGCCAGGTGCTGGATGAGCAGGAAGATGCGCTGGATGAAGCGACGTTTGATGAGGTGGCGTCGAAGGCGCAGATCGCCTGATTTGAGCCATGACCCATGTGGGAGCGGGCTTGCCCGCGATTGCGGTTAGTCAGCTGATAAATACAGTGACTGAACCACCGCATTCGCGAGCAAGCCCGCTCCCACATTGCATTCGCGCTCGAATTTAGCCTTGCTTGGCGCCCTTCAAACACTTCAAATCATTGAAGTCCTTACGCACCCCTTCGATTTTCGTCAGCAACCGCTGCCTTTGCTCCGGTGTGCTCTCCGCCATCAAGTCCACGAACAGGGCGCGCGCCTGAGCTTCGGTATTGGCGAAAGCCTGGCGGTAAGCCGGCGTCCATAAACTCTCGCGGTTCACCAGAAGCGTCTCGATTCGCTGTGGGAATTCTGCACTTTGACGCTGCGCAACGGCTGCACTGAACTGATTCTGCCAATGTGCACGGTTGGCGATCCACTGCTTATTCTGATCGCCTAATGCGGAGGACCAGGCAGCGACTCGTTTTTGCTGGGTCGGACTCAACGGACCAAGCCAGTCGTTCATGCGTTTTTCCATGCGCTCGCTGCGATCCTTGATCTGGTCAGCCAGCGATGGTTTCACGTATTCCTGCTGACGCTTGCGCTGGTCCTTGGCGAAGGCTTCATTCATCTCCGCCACTTGCTTGTCATCCAGCCCTTTCAACAACTGGATCGCCGACGGTGTGATTTCGCGGGCGGTCTGCGCAATCGCCTGTTTGGCTTCGCGAGTGCGCTCTTGCAGCGCGGCGTCGGTGACCTGATTGGTCTCGACCATCGTTTGCAAGCGGTCCAGCCAGTCCAGATAACCGGGCAATTGCGTAGAGCAATGCCAGCTCAAATGCTCCTTGAGGCGATCATCGAACCAGTCTTTCTGGTCACCGCTGATGCTCAGGTAATCACTGAGCGTCCACGGGATGATCACATCGAGATTGCGATAGGCCAGGCCGACGCGGCTGCATCCGCCGAGGGCGAGGCTGAGGGTTAGGAAGACAGCAAGACATTTTAACCAGCGCGACATGGGCGAGTCCTTGCGAAAGCGTAGGTTGTCATGTGATCGTAGGATGAGGCTGGCAGTTCAGCCAATCAATAAAAAGCGCGTTCTGCCTTGATGGTCACCAGGCCGTCACACCGGCTGTTGTGCCCGGAGTACGCGGAGCAATCACTACCGCTAAGGCTCGAGTCACTGTAGATCAGGTTGAGGTCGACGCCCATGAACGCCCGGGAAAGTTGCACTGACCAGTCGGTGAAGCTGCCGATATAACCGCCGTCTACCGACACCGGTGCATTGAGCTGATGGGTGGTGTATTTCATGCTGACCCCGATGCCGAACGGCTGATTGCCGCCAAGGTCGGCGAAAACGGTGCTGTTCTGTTTGTCGGGATCGTTACTGAACGCTGCACCGAAGCGGCTGCCGAGCAAGGTCAGACCACCGAACAGTTCCTGGCTGTCGAGGGTGTCGACTTCCGGGTAGCTGTAATGAATCATGCCGACTTCGTAACCGAGCGTGTGATCGAAAGGCTGTTTGAAGCCGAAGTACGAATCGACTTCAAGGTTGCTGCCGGGGCTCAGGCCCATGCTCGGTGACCATTGACCCACGTAGAAGCCGCTGCCATGGCTGAGGTCCAGGCCACCGTGGAACGAACCGGTGCTGGCCGGTTTGACCAACCCTTGGGCCATGCTGCGCGAGGGCGTTGTGCCGAGTTTGAGGTCGAAGTCACCCAGCTCGCGCTGAAATACCTGCGCGTTGGCGACCGAACACGACAGCAAGGTGCCGAGCAATAAGCAGGAGGGTTTGAGCATGCGTCACTCCATGAACGGCGAGCGCAGGCAACAAACCTGCTGAAACGCTTGATCTAGACGTGTGCAAGGATACCGACGAATGCATGGCGCTGATGGCCGTTCGTCGATTTCTGAGAAATTGGATTAACTGCGGAGGTATTCGGGAGGAGTTCCAGTCCAAGCGCTTCGATGCTCAAAGCGCTTATGGACCAGTGATCGCGGGGATCTTGTAGCGGTTTACTTCTTGCCCAGAGTGATCTGCTTGGACGGGCCGAAAGTCTGGCCGCTGACGCCTTTGGCAATTTGCTGGATCTCGCCGCCAGACTTGAGGAACGCAGCGATCTGGTTGTTGATCGACTCGCTGGTTTCAACGGCTGGAGCTGGCTTTGCTTTGCTGGTGGATGCTTTTACACGCATGGCGGCCATTAACCTGTAGAAATTAACTTGGCCAGGCATAGTACAGGAAATACTTGACAATTGCTTGGCAAATATCCCCCTGAAATACGCATCACAGAGGCCCGGTTATCCGCAAGATATAGTCGGAATCTATGGCTAAGCTGCTGTTTTAAATAATAAGAATGATCGTGGGCGTAGCTATGCCCGCCACCTGTAACAGGCAAAAGTTGACCGTTTGGTCTGACGAGCGGGCATCACCGTTTCCCAAACGTTCAGCTCAGCCGCGACTGGCCAACGATTTTCGCCCGCCACGGGGTGGACCCGTCAACGCCGCTCGCAAAACCGGGTAGAATGCCACCCACGCAATGAGGGTATTGGAAATGGCTTTAGTCGGGCGCTACAACAGTTTGCAAGTGGTTAAACACACGAACTTCGGTTTATATCTGGACGGCGGCGCGGACGGCGAAATTCTTTTGCCGAACCGTTATATCCCCAAAGATATTCCCAGCGAAGATGAAGATTGGCTCAACGTTTTTATTTACCTGGACAGCGACGACAAACTCATCGCAACAACCGAAAAGCCGAAAGTGCAAGTCGGTGATTTTGCCAGTTTGAAAGTCGTTGAAGTCAACAGCATCGGTGTGTTCCTCGACTGGGGCCTGCCCAAGGATCTGTTGCTGCCGTACTCCGAAGAAAAGCGCCAGATGACCGCCGGCGAGTATGTCGTAGTGCACGTTTATCTGGACAAGCACACCCGCCGCATTACAGCGACTGCGCGTCTGGACCGTTACCTGGACAAAACCCCGGCCAGTTACACACCGGGCCAGGAAGTTGACCTGCTGGTCGCCGAGGCGACCGATATGGGTTTCAAGGCGATCATCAACAACAAGCACTGGGGCCTGATTCACAAGAACGAAATCTTCAAGTTCATGCGCGCCGGTAAAGAAGAGAAGGGCTTCATCAAGGAAGTCCGTGCCGATGGCAAGATCAGCCTGAGCCTGCAACCGGTTGGTGAGGAAGCGGCAACCAGCCTCAATTCAAAAATTCTCGCCAGGTTGCGCGAAAATAATGGTTCGTTGCCGGTGAGCGACAAGAGCGATCCGACCGTCATCACCAGCATGTTTGGCGTCAGCAAGGGCAACTTCAAGAAGGCCATTGGTGCGCTGTACAAGAATGGCCAGATCGTTATCCATGCTGATCGCATTGAACTGAGCTGATCCCCGCAGCGCAACCGGCCCTTGTAGCAGCAGGCTTCGCCAGATGCTACAGACGCAGGCTTGGTCATGTCACCCAGCCGGACCGTCTACCCGCTGCTGTGCTGGTCAGGCACCATGCCAAAGTACGCGGCAAACTTGCGGGCACTGGGAAACCGCTCAGGCTTGGTTTCCTTGGCCACCAGTGCCGTGGCAATGACTGGGCCGATGCCGCGCACAGTCATCAGTCGCTTCGCCGTCATGTCGGCGTTGGCGGCCACTTCCAAGCGTCCCGTCAGCACGCTGATGCGCTCGCCCAAATGGCGCCACTCGGCCAACAGTTCGTCGATCAGCTCACGCAGCAGGCCCGGCAGCGGCTGGGTCGCATCTTCCAGTACCCGCGGAATTTTCTGATTGATTGCAACATCGCTCTGCGCCAAGGCCACGCCGTGCTCGAGTAGCAAACCGCGCATCTGATTACTTACTGCCGTACGTCGACGTACATAACCCTGACGAGCACGATGCAACGCCTGCATTGCCAGCGTCGCGACGCTTTTAACCGGTACAGGCGGGGGCTGGATGGGCAAGGTTCGCTGGGAGCGCAGCCTGGGTGCCGGCTTCGATCCACGGGTGGGTTTCTCGCCGGAAGTGGCGGCGAATTGGGCGCAGATTTGATTTTGAAGGTGCGGCGCATCCGAAAGACAATGTTGAAGCGTTGAAGGAGATGGGGAATTTGCAGAAGTTTTCGATTTAAGGGTAGGGCCACCAAGTCTAGAGACTAGGCTTGGTGGCCCTCAGACTTCAGGTATATCTTTTCTCCATGACGAATGGTGGTGCTTTCCAGTTTGGCCCTTTTGTTGCCAGCCCCTTCTCTCCCTTTGCTAAAACACCTTTCTTGAATAGTCGTGCATAGGCTTGTTGAAGCTCTCCATGTCGAAGAGCCTCAGGCTTATAACGCGCTATCATCAGGTCTAGTTGGGGTGTCGCCTTTACTAAAGCGAAGACGGTAATAATGTCGTCTATGGATTCATTGCGGACGAGCTGCTCAATTGTGTTCATTACAGCATCTCCTTCAGCATACGTTGATAGTCCCGTTCGTCCTGTTTCGCGGCTGCGGCCAGTGCTTCTGCGTGTAAAGCAAGGAGGGATCGTCTTTCATTTTGAAATCTTCCAAGGTCGCAGTATGAACATTGTTCCACACGGCAGATTCCGCATCAGGCATTTCGGTATCTCCATAGTCCAATGATTTAAACCTTTCAAACTCCCTGATTTCATGGGTGTAAAAGCGCTTATCCGTGTCGGTTATCAATAGCTCTCCACGGAGAATTTTCTCCAATCGATCGATCATCACTGAGTTTGCGTCGGACGGATTAAATTTGGAAAGATGCAATTTCACGATATTGACTCCTTCTTGTGATGCCACGTCAGATATCCATTCCAGATCTAATATCGGTCCACCTGTATTTTCTGGATTGAAATCGCGACCGCTGTGTTCCCCTGTCACCGTTGCCCCTTCATAAGGACTGTTGAATACGACAAGCAGCGGAGGGATTCCGGATTCAGCCGGAAATATCGTGATAAAACCACCAAACCCATAGCTGTCCAGACTTGGAAATGGGCCTGTCCCCGCTCCGCGTTCTTCAGTTTGATAAGTCTGGTCGCAAGTTGGGCTTGCCGTTTCGCTACAGCAGTGGCGGTATCTACGATTTTTCGGCGAAGCTCCAAAATCTCGCCTTCGCGCTGAAGCTTTTGGTGTATCGCCTCAATCGGCCGTTCCATTTCACTTTCGAGACGAGATTGTTCCGCTGCGAACTGATCGGCAGCCTCTAACGAATTCGCCTCGACTTCGGCTATGGCAGCGTTTAGCTTGGCGATGCGAGCTTGATCTTCGGCAGCAATCTTCAACTGCAGGCGTCTGAGTTCTTCAGCGCTTTTGATTTGGCTCTTCTTAAACTCTTCCTGCGCTCGTTGACGCTCTTCCATATTACGGCGA
>NZ_JMCL01000037.1 GCF_000690905.1 Pseudomonas sp. Ant30-3
GGCGGGAATAACCTGCCGCCATCTCTTTTTCTAAACTCCAAATGTCACCGCCTGTTCATTGCCGTGTTTCGCCGGCTCTTTATGTTCGATATCACGCTGGTGACAACCAATGCTGACTTGATCGACAAGCTTACGCAGCAAGCGATGCCGGTAATGCACATGCCAGTGAAAATCATCCCGTGGATTGCTGATGTCCATGCTCCGAGGTATGGCAGGTTCGCGAAGATCATTCGCTAGGCCCTCCCCTTACGCTCGCAGATTTGCCAGCCAAGGCTTTCATCGCCGCCCGCAGTTTCGCGCAGTCGGTTTTCGCATCGCTGAGTACATACCTCGATCCGTAGTAGGTCAGCCAGGCGGTTGCTAACCCGGCACTCAATGCGCCGATTGATCCAAGCAGTAGTTCCAGTTGTTCGCTCCCGAGCATGAGATTTACTCCCTCTCAATCCTGGCTGCTTACTCCAGCCCGCAAATTTGCGCTGTGCCAATGCTCCCACCATCGCAATCAATCCCAAGGATTTAGTGCGCTCCGAATCCGCTGCCCGCCCTCTCCCTGCCCGCAGGTGCTTGCTCACTTCCGTTACACCCCCTTCACCCGCTTCGCGACACAGGTTCAGGAAAACCACCCTCACACCACCTCGCTTGCTTATGGGAGTCTGACGGTTCACCTCACATAGAGAGAAAATCGCATTGGGGCTAGTTTCATGCGCGCCGCTCTGAAAGGCCCGCGCAACGGGGCGTGTAGCGATATCCACGTCAGATGGTTGCCGTGAAGGGGTGTCGTCATCGCCGAAGGGGTGTCGTGAAGGGGTGTCGTGAAGGGGTGTTGCGGGCCTGAAACGCCCGCCCGCTAAGGCGTCGCGGCTATTCAGCCGGGTCAGTTTGCAGCAAACGGTACTGTGAAGAGGTGTCATCATCGTCGAAGGGTGTCGTGAAGGGGTGTCGTGAAGAGGTGTTGTAGGTCGGAGCCCTTGATTTTGTTGGGCTCCACCATTTTTCGGCACAGTTCCCAGGCGACTCGCTTAATCGGACGTTGCGGGGTAATCATGAGTGATGAACGCAGAAATCGAGCCGTCAACCACGCCAGCTTTCTTCACCGCAGGGACAAGCTGACGGCGGACTCGCTGAATGACCGAGCACGTTTCCCGGATCTCGGCGAGCTGGATTTCGTAGGCCCGAACGATGTTCTTCAAGGGCTCCTTGACGAATGAGAACGACGAGACCGGGTACTTGCTTCCCTGACCCTTGTTGATTGTCCGGATGACCCGCGGTTTCTTGGCTTCGCCTTCCTTGAGCCTCGGCAAAATGACTTTCGCCCATTCGATGGTGACGGCATTCGGGCTGGATTGCCGGATACGGATCACGATCGGTATGTGCCCTGGCTTACCTGCGTGCAGTGAAAGGGCTGTCTGGAAGAAAGAGTCGCGCAGCTCCTCCGCTCGGCCGACAAGGCTGGAATAGACGCGATCAAGCTCCGCTACTGCTGGGTGTTTGGGGGCTTCAGAGGGTGAGTTCATATGTTGCTCCTTTGTGGATGGGAGCATTTTGCGGGTCGACAGAGAAGGCGTGGATCGTTTTCAGACGCTAAAACGTCCTGAAAACGAAGCCCAAAGCTTTCAGGAAGGCTGATTATTACGGTGCGTCGTCATCTGGTGACCGGGTGATGCAGATATAGCGCTTGGGATTCTTTGGATGTGGGGTTTCATGTGCTGCGGGGTCATTCGCGTCGTCATCTGACGCACTTCTTTTGTCATTTTTTGCTGGGAGCGGCATTCGAATGGGTAACGCCTTAGGTCTGGATATTGGTTACAGCAACGTGATTGGCGTTTTTGGCAGTGGGGATGGGCATCCGGAGTCGATTATTCGCCCCTCGCAGGCCGCTCCCTTGAGCGTTCTGCCTGGGGATTCTGGGTTACGCGCTGGTGAAGTAATCGTGGAGGTTGATGGAGCGCCCTGGGTGGCATTTGCCGCGCCCGGCCGTGTTCAGGATGGACGAGAACTGCACGAGGACTACACGTCTTCGCACGCCTATGAGGCCCTGTTTAAGGGTGCTCTGCTGCATGCAGCGGGTGATAAAGACGTAATTGACTGCTTAGTAACTGGTCTTCCTGTCTCGCAGGCTCGCGATAAGGCCTATGTGGAAGCCCTAGTAAAGCGTATGACTGGGACACATCGCATTACGCCAAAGCGAGAGGTTACCGTTAAGCGAGTAGAGGTTGTTGCTCAGCCGATCGGGACTCTGACAGAGATCTACTGCAACTCAGATGCATCGGAAGTTATTGAGGAGTCAGTTTCGATCATTATCGATCCGGGATTTTTCAGTGTTGATTGGGTCGTATTTGACCATCGCGAACTGGTAGTCAATTCCAGCAGCAGCAGCCTCAAGGCTATGTCTGTTGTACTTGAAGCGTGCAATGAAGAAATTGCGAAGGATCATGGCGGTATTCCTGGCGTAGAAAAAATTGAACATGCGCTCCAGTCGGGTAAGTCATACATCCTGATTTATGGCCGCAAGGTTGAACTTGCAGAATATCTAGAGCGTGCTGCCGAACGTGTTATCCCATCAGTTTTCACTGAGATTAAACAAGGACTTCGATTCCTGAAGGGCCGTGCTATCGACTGTGTGATCCTCGGCGGTGGGGGAGCCTCATTGTATGAGCCATTTGCCAGAAAAGAATTTCCCGATGCATTGGTAGTCAAGCCCGTGAACAGCGTAAAAAGCAATGCCGAAGGTTTCTGGCATATCGCACGCTCTTAATGTAAACGGGTGCGCAAGGACGCGCTGAGGAGGG
Source organism: Pseudomonas sp. Ant30-3 (assembly GCF_000690905.1). GTDB lineage: Bacteria > Pseudomonadota > Gammaproteobacteria > Pseudomonadales > Pseudomonadaceae > Aquipseudomonas. The sequence goes on from NZ_JMCL01000037.1 coordinate 2,790, forward strand.
AATGTGGATAAAACGATGAGACTACAATGCCGAGTCACGCCAGCGACACAAGAATTGCACGCGCATCTTGAAACTATTGACCCCGATTATCGTGGCAAAAGACTTGTTGCAATGGCAGCGCTATATCTAAGCATGATTAGTGCGACCGAAGATGCTAAAAGTAAGCAAGCAGATATTCAGCAAGACAATATTGTTGCTGATGACAAAAAAGAACAAATCAGTAATGAGCCAGTCTCTCGTCCAGTTGCCAGCTGGATAAGGGGGGCAAATGTTTAATATCCGTATCAGCTCTTTTATTGCAGTATCTGCATGCATTGCCATAGGTACTTCAGTGAGCGCTAAAGCTAATGGTTTTTCATTAAAAGGAACGATGTGGGAGCGAGCGTCAATGGCCTCCGTATGCAAGCCGGACCCTCTGCTTCTATATTCACTAGCTCTAAAGGAATCTAAAACATCTGCCGGAAAAGGCATGATTGCACCTCACCCGTTTGCGCTTCGCAATGAACCTAGTGGCGCTCTGTACCCTAATACCTACATGGATGCCAAGGCTGTACTCGGCAAATATATTGGCGAAGACATCCTCACCGACATAGGGATTATGCAAATAAACTATCGTTGGAACGGAAATAGAGTAGCGCGCCCGGAGTTTCTTCTTGACCCCGAGGTGAACATCCGCGTTGGTGCTGAGATACTTTGCGAGTCGATTGCTCAATATCCTGTCGATATGCAACTTGCTATTGGTGGGTACCATACACGAAACCCAAAGCGTGAACTTGACGCACGCGAGTATGCGAGTAATGTGCTCAGCATTTGGCGTTCACTACAGCGTTTAAAGTAAGGGCAGGGACATGCGAGTTAAGATCAACGCATCGATGATACAAATGGGTCTGCGCTGGCTGACATCTGGCTTGCGGGATTTCAATGTCATTCTCGCCGAGCAGCGCTTGACTCAAAGCGATATGGTTTGGCTTTCGTCTTTGAGCGCGAACCAGCGTCAGTTGAACGCTGTAGATGCCCTTCCCGTTTCTCTCTACCGTGTTCACTACAACACCCTGAAAGTCGGCAGGGGCTACCTGGACGATGAGGAATTCAGGGAGATTGGCAACAAGATGGTCATGTTCATGGAGTTTTGTCATTTCTCCCGCGTCAACGAAACAAGCCCTATTCTGGCTGTAGGCCTCGACGATGTTGGGTATCGGGTGTTCGAGGCAGGATCTTTCGACTCTCGCATGATGCTGGTGAGCCGCGGCGGGTTCTCGATTGGCACCAGGTGCAACCTCAGGAAGCTGAGGATGAACCTATCATCGCCAGATGATCAACTGAGAGACGTGACCACCGTATTGCTTGGCGACCTTCGGTACTTCCTGAAGCCTGGCGTGAGTGGCATAGGCCGGGTTAAAGACTATCCGTCTACGATGCCCCTCGATGTGGTTGCGACCGAGTTGCTTCAGCAGAAGCTACAGCCAAAGCTGGTCGCGCAATGGACAGGATTGAATGCAGACGAGGTAGTACGGATGAAGCGCTCTTTGCTACGGGATACCCCCCTTGTCCAGTCCCAAAGCGGGCGAATACAGGCACCGAATAAGACACTGGCTGAAAGCCCTCTTCACAGCCTGCTCTACCTCACTGTGTACAGGCTGCTCGCCGACAATCCTCTTCGGCGGACGAATGCTCGCGCGGTGGTTGCGGCTCATCGTGAGTATGTGGAGCTGTGTAAAGCGGTTGGCGTCGAGGCCAGCGATATGATCTCCCCTTCCAATGGCTACCAGCTCAGCAACGCAATGAAGACCGGAGACATCACTCTCACCCCGTGCAGCAAGTGCAAGGAGATCAATGCTCGTTACGCGCTCAAGCCCGGCCGATGCATCTGGTGCAACCACTGAACATCCTCTGCCAGGCCGTAGCCAGGCGGCATGCCAAGCGGACGACTTGGGTTATGGGTGAGATGCTGTAGGGTCGGAAGCATGCAAAGGCGAAAAGTGACCTTTAGGCTTTACCCCAATGTCAGCCAGCAAGAACGGCTGGACGGCTGGGTGCGCCTGCACGCCGAACTGTACAACGCTGCGCTTCAGGAGCGCATCGAGGCGTACCGCAAAGCTGGTATCAGTATCAGCTACTACGACCAACAGAACACGTTACCCGTCATAAAACAGTTTCGGCCGGAGCTGGTCGAGCTGGGTAGTCATGCCCTGCAAGAGACCCTGCGCCGACTGGATCGAGCCTTTCAGGCGTTCTTTCGCCGGGTCAAAGCTGGCCAGTCACCGGGATTTCCCCGCTTCAAATCCAGCGCCCGCTACTCGGGCTTCTCCTACCCCGATCCAGCCGGCTGGAAGCTCCAGCAGCTCGGCCAGCGCGGCGGCACGTTGCGGCTGGGCAGCGGCAAGGGCGCGATGATGATTCGTCTGCGGGGCCGCCACCGTTTCGCCGATTTCACGCCGAATGACCTGACCCTCAGCCGCCGCCGCAATCACGCCACCGGCCAAGATCAGTGGTATGCCTCGATCACCCTACGGGTGCCCGAGTCCGCCTGTCGGCGTGAGCGAACAGGCGACGATGCAATTGGTATCGACCTGGGCGTCAGTCACTGGGCCAACTTTGATGATGGCAGCCAGATCGAAAACCCCCGCTGGCTGCGCGAGGCGCTGCCCCAGTTGGCCAACCTGCAACGACAACGCGCCAGAAGGAAGCGGGGTTCGCACCGCTATCGGCTGCTAAGCCAGGAAATCATCCGTCTGCACCAGCGCATTGCAGATGGACGGCGCGACTTCCTGCATAAACAAACGACTTCCCTGGTGCAGCGCTGCGCCCTGATCGCCACGGAAGAACTGCAACCCCAGAACATGAGCCGCAGCGCTAAGGGCACGGTTGAGAAACCGGGCCGTCGCGTGCGGCAAAAGGCTGGACTGAACCGGGAAATTCTCTCGGCCGGCTTCAGCATGGCGCATCAGATGCTCACCTACAAAGCGCACGAAGCTGGTTCCGTTTTGCATCTGTCCGATACGCGCCGATTAAAACCCTCGCAGCGCTGTTCAGCCTGCTGGGCCATCGTGCCCAAACTGCTCAGTGAGCGCATGCACCGCTGTGCCTGTGGCTGCGTGCTGCCGAGGGATCAGAACAGCGCCAGGGTCGTACTGCTCGACGCCTGGATACTGCAAGACACGCCTGGGACGGGCGTGACGGCGAGACTCAAGCCGCTGTCCGCGCAAGCGGTCAAGCCCAAGTCAACGACCCGCGAAATTCCGACGACAACCGCACATGCGGTTTAGTGGCGGAAGAGTTCATTGGTGAACGAGATGCGAAACGACAAAGTTGAGTGCCAGTGCTGCAAGAAAATGATGGTCCCGAAGGTGGTCACTAGCGCCCCCTTCTACATCAGCGGCGTCCCCGTTGGTGGCCGGGACCCGGAGTCTTCGGTTTGTCCGTTTTGCCTGTCGCCCAAGTGGATGCTGACTGAGCAGCAGGTTCTCACTGGAGCAAAAGCGAATGCTGAGTTTTTTGGCATCATGGTGTTGCTTCTGATCAACATCGTCGTGTTCGCCCGCTTGGGTGCCGAGGCGTTGGGCGTGAGCCTTGGCCTGTCTGTTTTGATGTTCCTGTTGCGGGAGCGAATTGCCATCGCGGTGAAGGGTTGGCTGGCCGAACTCTTCAAGGGATGAATTGGGCAGTCGATAGAGAGAAAGGTTTCGTTGTGCGCCAGGCTCGCCCGCAGTCGCGAAGGTGAGGTGTCTACCCATCCAGGGAGAGGCCTGCCCTAGCCAGTTCCTGCCATTACGTAGATTCGCTTGGGTTTACAGCGCGCTGTGAGATTCTTAGGGTAAGAACTTTCGAGGGGTGAACGAGATGCGAAACGACAAGGCTGAGTGCCAATGCTGCAAGAAAATGATGGTTCCACGTGTGGTTATGGAGCGATCGATTTATGTCGATGGTGTGCAGGTCGGGGGTGAGAAGCCTCTCAAAAGCATCTGCCCCTTCTGTTTAAGCGAGGAGTGGAATGGGATGCCTCGGAAAAGCGGGCTTGCTCGCTTGCGTCGTGATGCCATTCTTGGGCTTCGAGCGATTTCTTTGGAGCTGACTATCATTGGTGGAATCGCCCTCTTTTTCGCTGTCATGGCGATCTACCGATTTGTCTTTGTCGGCTTCAACTAAAAAGGGGCTATAAAGCCCCTTTTTTACTCATTCGATTGACGGTCTCCTCGGTCCGCTGGCCTGTTTGGGTTGTTCAGCATTTTCAATTGCCGCAGGTCTAAAGTTTTTGGGCAGGGGATTGTGACGATTGCCCGCAGCGACAGTTTCCACAACCGGCCGGTCAGCAGATGTTCCATCACTTCCTGCTGCCTGGTACGTCAATGAAGCATGGACGCCCTTCGCATAGTCTTCATCCCCGCCAGACGCGATCATGGCTTCCGAGTAGGTGTGGTAGGAGGACCACTGATAAATATCAGAGTCCGTTGGCATGCCTGCCCGGCTAGCTGCTCGAAGTGCGGCTTGGCTATCTGTCAGCCCCAGTTGCTGCCCTTCAGAAACGTCATTGCTGAATTGTGTGTTCTCGTTGCCAGCCAGGAAGTTCGTAAGCGTTTTGCCGCCCGACTGGATGCTCTGAACCGCCGATGCGGCCTTGATCATCAAGCCCTTATCATCGTAGTTCTTACCGAAGGTCGATAGTTGCTGCGCGGCCTCTGAATCTGCCGCCCCTCTAACATCCTCACTGTTGCGAGCATGCGCGAGTTGTGGGGCTAGGCTGTTCTCCGCATGACGGTTTCCGACAAGCTCAGCACCTTGGTCTTCAGCCGCTTCCTTAGCAGAAATGTTCATGTCCTGAGCACCTGCATATGCGTCACTGTTACCCTGCCATCTTGAATTGAACTCGCCTTGCAAACCTGAGTTCCCGGCCGTTGCTGCGCCGGCTTTGTCTGCTATGTTTGCAAACTCTCCCGCATTACCCTGAGCTACGTTGAAGTCGAATGGATTGAATTGGCTCATGACCAATTCGCCGAGCCTGCCTTGCTGGTTAATCGCCCGGATTGCCGCCATCGCCCTCTGCTCGTCCGTATTCGACGACATATCTTTGATGCTTTGGCTATTAAATGCTTCAGCGAAGAGCTTTTTCCCTTCATCAGTTGCACCAGCCATGCGCTGAAGTTCTAAGCCAGACTCTGCTCGAGATACCCCGCCTCTCGATAGCGACTTGATCGCTGCATCGCGAAGATTGAGGCCTTGACTTGCCCTGATGGTGTCTTGCTGAGAAGCCGCTTGGCTGTACGTATTCTGTGCCTGTAGAGCTTCAGTGCGGCTTTGATTTATCTGATCAGTGTTGCTAACACTACTTTGGGCCATCGACGAGTCACGGAAGGCATCACCGGTGGCAAATGTCAGGTCACGGGTGTTAGCGCTCTCCACGGAAGAACTTAACTGCGAGAGAGATTTTTCGGCAGTTCGACGCTCTGTGCCGCTCATTTCGGAAAGCGACTTGCCATCACTGGTTTTGAGGTTGGCCATGATGCCTTTCAGGCCGGCTTGCCCACCAAGCGCTGAGGCTGCGGTTGCCATGTTTATCGACGACTCAGAGAAACCACTGCTTCGAAGATTCTCAACTGCCTGGTTATAGGAAGAGCTTTGCTTGAGAGCATCGCTAGCTTTGATGCTTTCGCCCATTTGCGTCATCGCTTCGCGCCCCGTACTCGTCGAGGCTAGTTGCTGGCCTGCCGCTGAGAGGTTGCTCTGGTACTGGCTCGTGGCCGTTTGCGAGGCGGTTTGGGCGCTCTGAAGGACTGCACTCGCAGCTTGGTCGCCGGTTATCGTCTCAGCAAGCTGCGGCGATCCCGTTCTGCTCACCCCGGAGCTTACCTGGTCGGAAGTAAACGAGGCATTTTGACTGAGAACAGGTGCGCTATCCTGGGCCCGAGGATTCACGTCTTCGGACTTGAATTTGTCGCCTGCCGTCATTTGGCTCATGACGCTGTTGGCAACCATGGCAGAGCCGGAAACGATGAACAGTGCCAATGGAGGCACGGACGCCGCAAGCAGACCGCCAATACCCAGTGCCTTGCCGATGGCTTTGTCTATGTCCATGAGTTGGAGCATTGCGAAACCAGAACCTGTGGGGTCGTAGCCGTTGAATACGGCTTCCATCTGGGAGCCTGCATACCAGAGGGTAAAAGCATTCACGATACTCAACAGCGGCATCCACAAACCCACCGCCAGCGGCAACACGAGATACTTGCCGAGGATAGAAAGGCCTGGCCCACCCAGGAGCAAAGCAAAGGCCATGAACGGCGTCATCGCATAGAGCATGCCCTCGAAGAAGGCGATCATCGGTCTCATGTAGTGTTTGAAGCTGTCGCCCTTCCCCGCCCATTGAATTTCTTGCTGGTTGAGCGATTCGCGAAGAGCCATTGCGGCTCTTTGCTCTTGCCAATGGTTCATGGCATCGACACGGGAATCGTTGAAAATCGGCGCAATTAGCGAAGTCAAAACGTAGTCCTGAGCCGACTTGCTACTCAGTGCGAGGCTCTGAATAGCTTGGTCAGTAGCGGCTTGAACCTGGATACCGCTGGTCATGCGGTTGGTCTTGGCCTCTTCGCTGAACCCTTTCTGGAGAATGTCCTCTAGCACGTCTGTATAGACGTTCTGCAAATGGGCGTTGAGAAACGACCGCGCCTCTGCACAGCTTTTCATGGTGCCGGCGGTACCGTCATAGACGTAGATGAACATCGATGAGTTCTGGTTTGACAGCACCTCCGCCCAGCCAGGCGATCGGTACAGGTCGGTCAAGGTCTTATCCGTTCTCAGCGCCACGGGGTTCAGTGAACAGAATGTCATGTACTCGTTCACCGATCGGGGCAGATCCCACCCGTCCGCTTTTCGGTAGTTTTGGAAGCCGTCCAGTGCCATCGGGTTCCGAAGAGCGTCGCGCACTTTCGACAATGTGCTCAGACTCGAGAACAGCCCGTAGTCGGTCATGCTTGGAGTAGAAAATGCCTGCTCCGCGGTTTTTGTAATGCCGTAGGCCACCGTTGAGATGACTGAGCCGACAAAGGCAGGGCCAAGAGGCACGTTGTCCACCACCCGCACCTGCGACGACACCGTATCCTCGATAACAGTGGTGGCTGTAGGGCCGTAGAACATCATGTAAAGGACGAGCACAAGGCCCGCCTTTCCGAAGGTAATGGCCTGGTTATTGAAAACAGCTTGGAACGCCAACAGAAATAGGCCTATCAGCGCGCCAATACGGGCAAGGTCTTCTGCGTCACCGCTGCCTGTGATCATTGCGCAGGCATTGAGCATGATCTCAAGGAACTCGGCGCTGCCTGTCGTGTAGATAGTGAAGTCCATGGATATCTCCGTTACGCGCCTGCGTTATCGTTGATGGTTCCCTGTGGCAGGGTTCCATTATCAAACACAGGGGCCATCTGGAGCATTTTCTCGGCTTGGCCATCGGCATCTTTGCCTTGCATTGCTTCCTCGATGTACGAGCGGTATTCATCCATGAGCTCACCCTTGGTAGCCCGCAGGTCCTCAATCACCTTCCCTGCATCCGCCATATTCAGGCTGGTCAGGCCTTTCTCTGTATGCCCAAGCAGCTGATAAATCAGGCTCATCGAAGCATCAGCAGCAATTTTCTTGGCGAACTGGTTCAGATAGTCATAACCGGATTGAGCCCCTGCCTTCTGGGTGATCTTCATCAAATTCACCCCTACTCGGCTTGATGCGAGGTATGCAATCCGGTTTCCGTCAGCAGCGGTTGCAGTGCCGTTCGCAAAACGCTCAAGGATTCCGTTGTTTTGAAGATCCTCTAGGATTCGAGTCTCGAGGCCCTTGAAGCTGGTGAGAGTTCGGATGTTCGGGTCTGAGCAGTCCGGGTCATCCTGGTCGCACTGGTAGACCTTGACATCAAGGTTGGCCGAGCCCTCAACAAGAATCTTCAAACCTTCGCCGGTGATGAGCTTCGGCATAGGATGCGCAGCGAAGTTTTTCCCCCCGCTGGCGTCGTTTGCGAGCGACACGTTGTAGCTGCCAACCATGGACATGATGAATTCCGCGTTCTCATCGCTACCGAACAGAATTTGCGACTGAAGGCCTGACTTCTTCATGGCGCACCACAGAACGTTCCCTGTGTTCTCGCATTGAACGGCCTTACCAGAGGCAGCAATCCGGTTCGCTGGCGAGTCTTCTTTGGTGGATTTCGCGGTAAAGAAGTCAGATGAGACGTTCGACCCGAAGGCTGTCATCGCGGATTTGAAGTCGGTGCTTTCTTCGTATGCCTTTTTGGCATTCGTAACCAACCCACTCGCCAGCTGGCAGCTGTTGGAAAACATTTGATTGAGCGCCTGGATCTTGTTGGCCAGGTTGCGGATCACGCCACCTGTCTGAGCGTCCATCGCATCGAGGGCCAACTCAAAGGCAAAGCCCGAAACAATGCCAGCAGCGTTCGACGCCACATTCCTCATGAGCGCTACGAACTCTTCGCCGTTGATAAAGGAGAACGAGCCACTGTAAAGGTTGATCCCCCCGCATCCACCCTTAGCGCTTGGCGGGGTAATGCTGATGAGGTTGGCAGTGGATATCCGATTCCGAAGGACAACGGAGCCGCCGGTAATAACGCCGCGTGTGGCTGTTTTATATGCCCCTGGACTGGTGACGTTGATCATGCCGCTGAACATTTCATTGACCTGCTGTTGAATGTTCGCGTGAGCCCCGAAGGGCACCATCAGCGCTACAGCAAGGGCGATCGGTTTGATTTTCACTGGGCACCTCCGTTGTCTTTTTGAAAGGCGCGACGAGCTTCATCGCGCATCCGATTCACGAATTCGTTAGGGTTTTTTGTTGCGTCGGGCGGTGCGTCAGCCAGTTTCGTGGCGTCGATCAAACCCATGGTGTTAAGGCGGGATGTGGCGTTGTATTCCTGATCGGAAATCAGCCCCGCTTCATTCGCCGCCATTAGAATCCGAGTGGTTGCCGTCTCCATTGAAACGGTGCTGAAGCTGACGATCTTCACGTCATTCGGAGGGATGACTAGGGCCAGCGCCGGCGAGGTGATGATGCCCAGCTGCTCTGCGAGCCCAGTGTCGTACTGTGTGTTTGGGTATTTGCCGCCAGGAAGGGGGGCCCCATCCATCGAGACGGGCATGACAGTAAACCCGTACCTGAACTCGAGAGCAGAGACCGCTGCCAGGGCCTGTTCGCACAAAATGCAGTCATTACCGTTGTAGAAGAACATCAGCGCAGAGCTGCCAGCGATGAGCTTCAACAGGGTTTCTTTCTGCTTGCCGGCCGCAGTTGCTAGAGCGTCAGAAGCGGCGTTGGAGGCGGGATAACGCATATCCTCGTCGAGGAATGGGTCATTACGGATTACGTCGACGGAGTGACGTGAGAATCGCTCGGCCTTGTCGAGCATGATTCGCTGAGCCCAGAAGTACGCACTCACATTCTCCTTGGTGGGGTTATCCATGGCTGCATCACGCAGTTTCGGAAGCATTTCGCGAATCCACGCCACGCTGCCGGTCGGTGGCAGCTCGGGCGCGGCTGGCTCGGAGACTTCCGTTTCGGCTTGAGGTGGGGGCGCTGGAACCGGCGCGGGCTCGAGTTTTTCGGGTTCCTGTTCAGGAGGCGGATCTTCGTACCAGAACCAGCCGCGCTCTTTGTCCTGGTAGAACGAAGAACCAGCAACCTGGGGCGTTTTTGACTCGGCGGGCTTGGTCTCTCCCGCAAGGGAAGTGCTGCTTATAGCGGCAGCAAGCAACAAGATGGGAAATTTTAGGGGCGTCATGAGTCCGTCTGGCCAAGATGGGGATGCTCGAATTGTGAGCGTTGGCCAACAGGAGGGGGCGCGTTTTCAGGCGCTTTTACGGTCGGAAAAAGAGGGGGAAGTTGAGAAGGCCAGAGGCCTATCGCTGTGCGCGATAGACCTCGTGGCCTAGGAAGCCGAGGGAACCACGTTCACGAAGAACGTCATTCCAGTCGACACCTTTGGAGCCGTCAGGGATGGGCATGTCGGGCAACATTATCTGTGCCTTGATCCCCATTTCCCACAGACGTTTTTTCAAGGTCAATGCCGCTTTCTGGCCACCCTCCTTGCGGTCCTTGTCAGCCCAGATTCGGACTGCTTTGGTGCAGGCTGGTGGTACGAAGTTCTCCAACAAGTAGGAATTCACCAAGGGCCATACTGGTATACCCATGGCTGTTTCTACCGACAGAGCTGTTTCCAATCCTTCGGATACATCCAAGACTTCTCCTGGATGCGATGTTGGCACCGCACAACCGGGAAGCTTGCGGTTGCTGGGAATTGGAAACATTTTTTTCGGCTCCGCGAGATCGGCTTTCTCACCCTTCATCGTCAGGTAGTGACGGTTGATGGTCACAGCCTGGCCTTCAGGATCGATGAGCGTACACACTATCCCTGGATGCTTAGAACGCTTGCCGGCTTTGTCCTTGTAGGTCAATTCCGGGTGAAAGCGAACGTAGCGGCTCAGCTCTGGTCGATCCCAAGCAAGAATGCCTCGGGAGCGAAGATAGAGCCTTGCTGGTTCCGCTGATGGGTCTGTGAGAGGAACGGTTCCCTTCCACAGGTTGCGCATAGCTTCACGCAGCCAATCGTCTGAAGCCTCTGGTTTTGCTGGGGCTCGCTCCTTTCGGATTACAACGCTTGGGATAAATCCATCAGCGGTGCGTCCATACGGGTCTTTGACCCGGAGCAATGCTCCAACCTCCTGTAAAGCATGGTGAAAGCTCCAGCGGTTGACCCACATCAGCAAGGCTATGCCATCAGCCTTGACTCCGCAGGTACGGCAGATACCACCGCTCGACGATCCAGCCGTCTTGCGGAAAATCTTAAACCCGTCTTCCCCACCATGCACCGGACATGGAACCCCACGTCCTGCTTTTTTGTGTGCCGGCACCAATGAAGATGCGAGGCTTGCGTAAATGTCATGCCAGCGGCCATCAGCGGCTACCAGCACATCTTGTTTCTCTGGGGCGTAATTGCCTTCTGAGTCTTTGGACATGGGTACCTCCGTTTGGTTGAGATGCGCCCCGAAGGGCGCATTGCTGGCTATTTCACGATCTTGATTTCCCAGGAGTTGCGATAGGTATCAACCCACTCCTGTTCTTTCTTACCGTCGACAACGACCTCTTTGAGCACACTCACGGCGGTTTTGCCAAGGAATGTCAGCGAGATATTGTCACCTTGTTGCGCTCCAGATTTGCGTAGCTGAGCGTTGAGCTCGATTCCCCAAACCAGGTGTTCACCGATACGCAAGAAGAACGACTTTCCGTTCTTCTTGAGAAACCGATAGTGGGCGAAACCTGAACCGCGGTATTCGCCGGTAACAGACCTGCCAGCAACGCCTTGGAAATTGAGTTCAGGTGCGCGCTCATCTTGATCTTCATCGCTTTGGGCGACTTGGATCTCTTGAGCTGTTTCTTGATGCGCGGGCTGGGATTCGCGAGGGATGAACTCCCCTTTGATCTCGCCCTGCTCTTGGTTCTCGATCGATGCAACCTGGTTGCGGCCTTCCGGCCGGTACAGTTTGTTGATCACCACCGGTTCAAGCGCCTGGTGCATCGTTTCATTGGTTTCTGGCTCGGGAAGCTTATGGGCCAGGCGCTCTGAAACAATGCATAGCCCTTGTGGCAGTCGGAGATAGCTTGGAACATCGAAGTCAACACGGATCATTTCTCTTCTCCCTGGCGACGCAGGTAGGAGGGAATGTAGTAGTTGTCATAATCGACGCTGCTACACCAACGGGCGTTGGGTAAGGTCTTGGTTGCTTGAGGAGCCGAAGCCTTCAGACAACCGCGTAGGTAGCTCAGAACACCACGCAGGATCTGCTCAGCATTCAGGATCACCACAGCGAGGAACACGCAGAGTGTCAAAGGCAAAACATGCTTTGCAAACTGCGGTGCGTATACAGCTCCCAACATAGCAACGAGGAAGCCAAACGCGGTCAGCACTTTAACTTTGAGGGTTGTAGATGCCATTTTCAGTTCTCCATTTTTTTAGAACGGAGAACGCCCTAACGGGAGTTCCCCGTCAGGGTTTTTTTGACACAAAAAAAGGAAGCCAAATGGCTTCCTTTTTTGATCGGCGCTACGCGAACGTAGGCTTGGTTTTTAAGCTGATAAGCTCAGCTTGGCTTGCTCCCAGACGCATACACGTCTTGGGTACCAGTGGCAGCAGCATGCTGTCACTTAGGGTCAATGGCCTCCAGGAGGCAAATTCTTAATCGACCTTGGCCGATGAGTGCCGCAATTCTCGCCGCCATTTCACTCTGTCGTCAACCAGAAAAACGCACCTCAAATTCCGACGCTATTCGTGCGTGAAATCGAAATCCAGAGGCTCCGCAAGCTGGTGCAATAGGCTGGCCACCAACATCCGGAGAAACCGCTAATGGCGACCGCTCAACCACAACCTACGAAATACCAATACTCCAAGCCATCCCTCAAAGGAAAAATGGTACTGAACACGGAGCAGGCCAAGTTCTTCGCCGGCAACCGTTTCGATAGCCTCATGACGGCCCTTTTTATCATCGACGTTACGTCCCGCAAGCTGGCGAAAAACCTCAAGACCTTTGATCACAAAGCGGTGGTTGATGCGGTCTCGAAGAAAATCGAGCGCATGGAAGTAGCCGTGCGTGACGAGTCTGAGCGGATGGACACGCTTTTGAAGAGCTTGGGAATCAAAGAGCTTGCAGGGTACAGCTCCCCACTGACTCGTGAATTCGAAATCACCAGCCCAGAAATCAAGAGGATGAGCAGCCTGCTTCAGGCATTTGACCATCTGATTATCCAGGTCGATACCGCCTGGCTGCATGAGAAAATCGATAGCTCGGAAGCTGAGGAATTTCGTGCAAACAAGAGCAACCAAATGGCCCGGCTGATCCGCTCACTCGTTGGCCTCGGTCAGAGCGCGCGAGCAAAGGCATACGCCAGCAAGGTTGCAGAGCTCAAAGAAGATATCGAAAAGGCAGAAGCCAAAGTGAGCGCCGAGAAGGAGGAGCGCGAGGCTGCGGGTCACATTGAGCCTGATGGCAATGCAGACCCTCTCGATTCGCTTCCCGAAGAAGCGGTTGCTTGATAGCGCCAGTAATGAAAACGCCCCGGATTCGGGGCGTTTTGCTTAGGAGAGTCATTATGCTTGATGATCTTACGTCAACACCGGCAAGAACCAGTAGAAGACGCAGACAAGCGACGGATCAGCCTCCTCCACGCGAAGCCACCCCACTGTGGACAGAAGAGCTGGCCACCGACGAATCACTTGAAGCGCCGCCAGAGGCAGTATTTTGGGATACGGTCGCGATCATCTCTGTCACTGCTGCTGTTCTTGTTGGGGTGGCGATAGGTGTTCCTCTCGGGGTCTATCTTCATGGCACGTTGTAGATCCATCATCGCCTCGGCGCTTCAGCTTTTCGACATGCCGCCTTGCAGCCCAATACCCCCCCTTGATTCTGCGCTCGCTCAGCGCCCGGCAAATTGACACCACATGGCCCCGAGTAAAAACCGGGGCTTTGTAGGACTGGATTTTACGAATCACGCCCCAAATGCTGTAGACCCGCTCAGGCATTCCATAGGTGAAGCTGGCCTGCCCTGCCATCACTGCGTAGCTGTGGATTTTCTGAGAGTGGACTCCGGTGACCTTCTGAACTGCCTTCACGTGCGCGTAGTTCTGCATCAGCGGGTTTTGCACGCGATATTTCCTTCGGCCGACGATCTGCAACCAGCTCTCGGGGGCTTCTGGGTAGGTAATGATCTTCCCCTTGAAACACTTCGTTTCCAGGACAAAGATCCCGTAGCGCGACACGATGATGTGGTCAACCTGTGTCGACTCTTCCCTTGTCTTGCCTCGATAGATCGCGTTGGCGAACACCTTGTATTCGCCGCTAAGGCACAGGCGGAGCATGAAGTTCACCTTGTACTCCCCCCACCATCCTCGGTATGCAGGAAATTCAAGTAGTCGAACGTGGGCGATGCCCGCGAGAAGCCCCAGAATCAAAACAGGGGGCAGGTACAGCATTAGAAAGTCATTCATCAATTTTGCACGAGATATCCCGGCCCTCAGACCAAGGGATAGCGCGGCACGCTCAGCGTACCTCTGCTCTCGCTGCCTCCTTTTGGGATTGAGGGCTATCGGTTTGGATGTGGGAATAGGCGTAGCCATCGGCCCGCTGAATCAGGGTGAAATGGCGATGGTGGACGCCCTGAACCACGCCATCAGACGTCTGGATGTTGAAGCTGCCGGTCTTGCGCACGGCGACGCGACCCTGGTGGGTGCCAGCCTTTTTGCCGGTCGGCACCTCGGCGCGCACCTGATCGCCGGTCTGGAAACCGAAATGGCGTTTCTGTCGGGTCAAATAGCCGCGTGGAAAACCGTGGGCGGTAAGGCGGGTGCGCTGGTAGTCGCCCCGCCCGGTGGCCTTAATCGCCAGCGTGGGGCGGTGCCAGTGCTCGATGGCCCTGATCTCGCCGACACAGGCGGCATCAAGGGCATGTGTTTTCGGAAGGTCAAGGCGTCGGCGGTTGTACTTGGTTTGCGCCCCGGTGCCCGTGGTGACCGACAGGCCGGTATCCAGCAGGCCACGGAACAGGGCATTGCGGGTGGCGTTGACGGCGGCGGCATCCCGAAGTGGAGCTTTGGCTTTCGCCTTGATTCGGGCCAGCAGCTCTGGCCTGGCCTTCAGGAACACCTCGACTGGCTGGTTGCCCTTGCGCTGATTACAGGGCCGGCAAGCCAGGGTCAGGTTGGGCACCCGGTCGCTGCCGCCGGCACTGCGCGGAACGATGTGCTCGATCTCCAGCGGCGTATTTTCAGCGTCGCAGTAGGCGCAGCAGCGGCCCCACTTCTCCAGCAGGTATTCACGCACCTCGTAGCCGGCCAACTCGCCCTGCTGGTATTGGACGCCGCTGATCTCCGGGTTCTGTATGGCCTGCATGTCGAACTTGACCCGCTCGACTGCCAGATCGCTGATCGGAGCCCAGTTACGCATCCTCCCGACCCAGCCCAGCGTGGTGTCCAACCGGTGGCGCAAGCTTGGCGGCAGCCAGCCTTCCGGCCGGGTGCGGTTGTCGAAGCGCGGGGCGCGGTGGCGCAGGTTCTGACCACGGCGGCGACGGCGAAACGCCGCCCGCTGCTGCATGGCCTGGCGAATCGCTGCGCCCCGATGGGCCAATTCCATCAGTGAGAGAACAGACACCCGCTGGCCCTTCTGGCGTACCAAGGCAATGCCAGTGAATTTGCTGCCCGGATCGAACTTGAGCGTCAGCGATTGCAGCGCGCTATCGGCCTGCCGCCGATCCACCAGACGGATCACGAACGGCACCTGCCGGTGTATGCGGGCGCGACCGCGCTCCAGCAACAATCGCGCTCGCTTCTCGCTGCATGGCATCAACGGCGTGCCTGTCTTATCCAACACATAGACCGCCACGGCGATCCTCCTTTGAACTGTGCCCTTACGGGCCTGGTGACGGAGCCTTGCGGCTCGCTCCCCTCGGGAATGTCTGCACCCGGCTCCCGCTGTCGCGGCGGTCGGAACCTTCGGCGCTTTACCTTTCGCCAGCATGGTCCCGACCTTCCAGTGCCCGGAACTGAGGAAGCATTCCGGGGTGGGTCGGTTCGACCTGGTGCAAACGTAGCCGGTTGGTTACGGCTATCCCTGGTCAACCTAGCTTGTTTTCACAAGCCCCGATTTTCAGGACGAGGCAGTTGACTCATACCATCGCAAATCCGCCCTTACGGGCGGATTCTCCATTAGAGCTTCGAGCAGCAATCTGTCCATCGCCAGAACATGTACATGGCATCGTTCCCAGTACCTGGAACATGCCGACTAGGCCCACCCTCCCAAGTCTGCGGCGGTTCTCCGAGCCACATTGCTCTGCTGTTCTGCGACTTTGGCCAGAACTGGGTCACTTTGTACTGGCTTTTCGGAATCGTCGGGTAGATACCCGCCTTGCACACGTTTTCATCACCCATAGTGCGTCGAGCGAGGCCCCTGCGGTGTTGCTGAGCGATCACTCGCGCAGCCAGCAATGCTGTCGTCCGGTTTGCATCTTGCGCCACGGTTACGCCGGCAAATGGGTAGATGCTCCCCCATGTACCGGTACACCACCAAAGCGACTCAAGAGGTTCCTTTCGAGCGGTAACCAGCGCGGATTCGGCAGCACAGGCCGCAATAGCGATTGGGTTTGCCACGGCCGCGGACTCGGGGTGCTGGAAGAAAGCCAACGTACCGTTGTTCCAGGTCGGGTCGATCTCAGTGAAAGAGATGATATCGAGGTCGAGATAACCGTCCGGGTTGCATTTGGTAGGCGTATAGAGATCGAGGATCTGAAGTAGCGGGAATGCATACAGATGCGCGTGGTAGAACGACCCGGCAGCCTGACCTGTCTGGGTGCTGTTGTCCTGCCGAAGTCGGCCATAGCTGCGCTTGTTGCCAAGCGGCAGCGTTACACCACCTAGGGTTGGCGAGCAGCCTGGCTTACGGACAGTTTCAACCATCCGTGCCGGCTCCCACATTGCAGTGATGATTCCGGGCTTGTAGATCGAGGATGAGCCTTCCTGGCAGATGCAGAAGACCATTTTTGTAGCCTTCGCGGGGGCTGTGCCGGGGGTTATTTGCACACCAGAAACACGAATTGGGAAGAGGCACGCCCAGCAGATGTCGGTGAACAACTTCGGACCAAAAAGGCCAGAGTCCTCACACATCACCTCTCCGGAAGAGGACGCCTCAGCCGCTATCCCTGGCAGGGAAAACATGCCTGCAATCACCAGAATTGCGGCGGTTATTACCTTATTGATGCTCATGATTGGCCTCCTCGAAGGCTGTTTGAGCAACCTCGCGGACGATAAAGTTTTTGGTGTCGGCTGTTACGACAGATGGGGCTCGAAAGATTTGGAAGCGCTCCGCCATGTCAGGCGGCAGCAGGTACAAGGGCGCATCCAGGCTGTCCTGAACGCTGTTGAACAGATCCCAACCAGAGGCAGTGGGAATCTGAGTCGCCATCACAGTGACGGTCAGATTTGCCCCATGGTCTGCATATTCACGCTTCGCCAGGGCAACCTGCCAAGGTTGCGTCGGATCAATCACGACCAGTTTCTGGTCAAAAGGCATCATGTCGAGTGGATTGATCCTCCCCGCCTTCTGAACAACCCTTCCTTGGCTATCGAGAATGTCATTGGGAACGATGACAGATGCGTCGACGAGGCGTGTCGCACTCTCCGTTACCGGAGGCAATGGGTGCCCTTTGTGGTTATCCCAAAACCGAGCGATTGCTCGCTTCTTCATGGCGTCGGTGTCCAGCTCTGCGATGCGCTGTTTCGCAACCTCCATGAGGTCTGGCTCGATGATTTCCTGTGTAGAGCCAATAGTGCCTAGATCCCCACGCTTACCATCCTTAACCGCCCCCTCGATATAGCTAACGGAGGACGACCCAGCAGCTTTAGCGATCAAAGCATCATTCGGTGCTTCGAGAGCGACGGTGGGGACGGCTGAAACGCTATGACGCTGGAATGCGAGAGGATCGAGCAGAACACTCACAGTGCTTTGCGTCTCTTGCGTGAGGAGGTGCATTTTGGTCACAGCATCGCCCATCGACATACCATCAGGAATGCCTCGAAAAACGATGCCAACACCAGGCAGTCCGTCAAAGGACAGCAGTATGTCTTTGAGGGCAGTAGCCCCCATCGACCACGACACGAAAATTAGAGTGCGGTTTCCATCGCCCAGGGGATGTTTTTTCTCGCGATCTGAGCCATCTGCGCTAGCGAGCCCTGAATCGTTCTGCTGGGCTTCTTCATCACTGCCTTGAACGATGGCCTTTTCGGCCATCTCACTTACCCAGCTCATGTCATCTCGGCCGCTTATTTCTTCGCGCGCGGCTTTCGCATTTCGGCTGATTTCCCTGACCTGATCGAGGAGCGCAGGATCGAATTCATTGATGTCGTACTTGCGAATGCCAAGGTCATCGCCGGCGATGGCCATCGTGCAGCTGAAGGCCAGCCCAATGCACATGGCTAGTTGCTTTTTCACCATATTGGATACGCCTTCCCGATGATTTGGTCTGTCGACGCTGAGCCCCAGTAGCGGGAGTCGAAAGAGTCTGGCGTGCGGCCGAAGAACCAGTAACGGCCCGCGCCTATTTCCCCTTCCCGAACGTATTTCTGGGGATCAATCCCGTGCTGGCTGGCTACCTGAAGCCCTTTGCCTACGGACACGCCATTGATGGTTGTTTCATCAAGCGTGACCTTGGCGCGATCGCCAGGCATTCCCTCAAGCACCTTCACGATGATCGTGCCGTCAGCAAAGATCGGACTCAGACCTTTGGAGTGAAAGGCATAGATTTCCCCTCGCACCAGGTCATCCTGCTTTTTATCGATGATCCATAGCCTGTAAGGGGGCAGGCATAGGGAGTCCTGGCTAGCGATAGCGATCGAATAACGGGATGCCAGCAGCACAACGCTGCCGGCAACCACTGCGGAAAAGAGTAGGCCTTTGCCGAGAAAGGCTGCCGAGAGTCGCTTTGGAGCTCGATCTCGCTCAACCTTCGCCATTGCCCTTCGCACCTTGGCCTCAATGCTGAAGGGGTTCGACAACGCCATTACGCGACTTCCGCCGGATTAGAGCTGTACTCGACACCTCGGTCACGGAGCACGCGCAGAATTGCCTCATCCTGCGGAACGCCGGTGAGCGTGTAGTTTCGGATCGCCTGCACATCTTCAGGTGCGGTCGAGTAGAGGAGGATCGAATATGGGTCCACCGTGAGGCGCACGATACCGGCCCCGCGGGGGGTGAGCATGAAGATCTCGGAGTAATGCCCCTTGTACGACTTAACAGTCTTCAGGATTCGATAGCCACCCTCTCCCAGCGGCAGACGCTTGTTTTCCTGGATAGCATCAATAGCTTCGGCCTTTTGACCGAGTAGGAGGGTGAACGCGGAGTTTTCAGCAATGGCCTGTCCGACTTTGTTCTGATAGAGGTCGTTGACCCCCTGGGTAATGACAATGGCGCTACCGCCATATTTCCGGAATCGCCGGTAACCGTGCTCAATGAATTCACCAACGTTGCCCTGGGAGAGCAGCGACCAGGCTTCATCAATGATCACAATTTTCGGGCGGTCACGCTCACCAAGGTACATGTCCTGCTGGATTTGGTAGATCAGCTGAAGGAGCACAACTTGCTGAAGGTGTTGGCGACCCTTCAGCTCCTCAAGCTCGAGTACGGTGAAGGGATTCTTGAAGTTGAGATTGTTCTTACCGTTGAAGAAACGGCCGTACTGCCCCTTCGAGGTGAATGCGAAGAGCTGATGGCCAATGTCTTGAATACGCGGGTCTGGGTCGCCAAGCAGAGAATCAGCGATGTTGTCGACGATCATCGTCTTGCCCAACTCTTCCCAGCATTGCGTGAGGTGCCTTTTTAGCCCGGCGGTTTGGAAGTCGATCAGGGGCACGGTTGGGGCAGCCATAGCAGAGAGCAGCCCAACCAGGACATCCTCTTCCTCGCTGTAGTCTTCAATCAGCTCGAAGGGGTTGAGACAGAGATTCGACTCTTGGTCAAAGCGTGCAAAGTCGCCCTTGTACGCCTCAGACAGCTTTAGGTAGGACAGGCCCACGTCGATGACCCACACCTTCGCTCCAATGCTCAGATACGACGTGATGAGATAGTTGGTCGCAAACGACTTACCGGAGCCCGACTGGGCCGCGATCATCGCGTTGTAATTGGTGTCGGAGTCAAAGAGGTTGAAGCTAACCGGCTGACCGTTTCGGGAAATGAACGGGGCCACCTGGGTTCCAGTGCCCTTCCAATCGCCATAGATCGGCAGCAAAGGTAATGCCTGGGTGAGGCTCAATGTCTTGAACCGGAACAGCTCCCTCATCGCATCCGGGTCGGCACACATAGGTAGGGAGTTCACGAACACGGGCAGCACACAAAACTTGTCCTCCATGAGGCTGAAGCCCTGCGTGGCAAAATGGCTCTTCGCATTCGACGCTGCCTGAATGAGGTCTTCCCGGTTCCGGCCGAATACCACGAGGGTCATTGTCGCCTGTACGTTGGGAAGCCCTTTGTCGAGATCTTCAAACAGCGTGTCATAGGCTTCCTTCGTCTTCCGTAGAACGGGTACGAAATGCACCATCGGGCCGAAGCTCTGGTTGATGGCCCATTGGCGGCGCTTCGACAGCTTGTCCTTTGTTTCCAGCTGGGGAGGGAAATACAGGGTCATGTTGATGATGCAGTTACCCCGGATTCCGCCGCGCTGGGACAGAATGTCAGCGAGGTACTGAGAGGCATCGCCCTGCCACATGACTTCAGGGAAGCGCTTGGCCGACAGCGTTTTTACAAAGCAGTCATCTCCGATCTGAAGGTGGTCTTTCTTCACGTCGAGGCTGCGGTTGTAGTCGAGGATCTGCTCATTCAGGGGCTTGTCTGTGTCCGCCTTCATGTCCGGATCTTCGCGCCACGACGCCGATGGCCCTTGGTTCAGGATGGAGGAGAAAATTTCACGGTAGGAATCGTTGGTGAGCGGCACGGCTGCCAGGTTGCAGCTGTCCAGCGAGGTTCGCAGTCCGTCGAAAAGCTCCTTCGCCGCGTTCGCTTCTGTCTGGGTAGGCAACGCATTGGCGATCGGAATTGTTACGGATACGACCAGGCTCTGTTCACGAATGCGTACACCTGAGATTGAATCAACGGGGCGCATGGTTCGGTCACTGAAATACTCGGCCCGCGCGTTCGTCACTTTCTCCAGCAAGGCTTGGGTTTCCACGGGAAGGTCAGTGCGGCCAGATTCACGGAAGGCCCGACGCAGGCGAAGGAATCCCGTCTTCATCTCATTGATATTTTCAGTGCAAATCAGGCTGAACTGGATTGTTGTCTTCTCAGGCCAGTCGACCGTCAAACCAGCCTTCAGGCGGTCGCCTTCATCCCCGTTTGAGCCTGAGAGCGGGGAACACAGGAATGCGAATCCTAGGCGGTTCCCTTCCAGCTGGAACAGGTAAAGATTCGGCTCGTAGGCGAGGCCGTTGATCAGCTTCGAGAGCCGCGGTGTTGAGCGGATAAGCGCTTTGAGCATTTCTGAATTCCTTAGAGGGTGCGATTCGATTCAATCCAGGCGCGCAGGCCTTCTTCAGGCTTGCCTTCTCGGGTCAAACCGTCATCACGAATGAGGAAAGGGACATTTCGAGCACCAAGAAACTGAGCTGTCATCCGGCGCTTCGAGATCACATCCAGATCACACTGCGCGGTTGGGAGCTGTTCGAGAGGAGTTTTCATGTCGCCGGAAGCGCCGGCTTTCCACGCAGCAACCTTGTCTTTCGCGCAGAGGAGTTCTTTGGTGCGCACCGCGCTCTCTTGGCTGAGCAGCGGCAACATCAGCACGTCGAGTCGATACCCCTCGGGAAGGGATGAGCGGGCTTGTTGAATGATCTCTTTGCAGAACCCACAAGCAGGGTCGGAGAACATGGTGATTGCTTTCTCACCGTTGCCGACTGTGAGAGGGGCGAGATCCTTGAAACCGAGGTTGGTCTTATCCACTGGGATGTAGTGGGCGGCGATCCGAGCATCCTCGATGGTTTTCAACTCCTTCTTCGCCCACACGTCATAAACCGTTCCCTGGATGATGAATCGGCCGGTATCGCTGATGATGGCGAATTTGCCGTTCTTCTCGATCGCCAGCATTGCAGACGCAGGAAGCATCACTACCTTGTCTGCGTTCTTGTCCGCAGGGCTCGCTGCTACTGCGGTGCCAGCCAATGCAAGCAGCGTCATAGCAAGAATGGTTCGGGTTGGTTTGAACATGGGCTTACCTCCTGAGTCGATTCACCCAGAGTATTTGGCCCGGAAAAGAAAAGGCCTCTTTTTCAGGACGTTTTAGCGTCGGAAAAAGAGGCCTTTCAGAGAGGCGTTCTGACTGAGATCAGAAGCCTACAGGCAGGGCTTGGAGAGCGTTGGTGACTACAGCTGCTGCTGGGATAGTTGCCGACATTACCGACTCGATAACATCCGGCGCAGCATAGAGACCAACACCGCCGCCAACGCCAGTAACGAACGGCATAAGCGATTGGCGAAGAACGCCCGCGCCGATGCCGGTGAGGATCATCAGACCGATCAGAATGCGGCCGAGGGTACCTTGCATCCACTCAGTCAAGGTAATCCACACGCTATCGAACGTATCGCCGCCGGTACCCGCGAGCGCGGTACCGGCGACCACCATTGCCGCTGCGATGGCCATCGTTTGGAGGGTTGCTTTGTTGACGTGCATTGGTCTTGCTCCTAGAGGTTGACATGCGCAGGGGCTGCGCTCAGGAGACATTTTTCGTGCTTTCCGTAAGCCTGTGTTTCGCTTTCAGGCGCATTTGTCGACGGAAATTAAAAAGGGCCGCTTTATCAGTCGGGCCGTAAAAACCCGTCATTCTTGGCGGGGATATAAGACCCATCGCGCAGCGGCCCTTGGGTTATTCCGATTTTGTGGCACGTTATTGCCATGAAGCACACCAAGACCCTCCAAGTTCGCGTTCGAGACAAGCATGCGCCGCTGCTGCGGCAGATGGCGCGCAGCGTGAATTTCGTCTGGAACTACCTGAATGAACTCAGCCATCGCTCAATCCGTGAGCGTGGGGTGTTTCTGTCTGCCTTTGATCTGCATCCGTACAGCAAGGGAGCAGGTAAGGAACTTGGCCTGCATAGCCAAACGCTGCAATGTGTCGCGGCTGAATACGTCACCCGGCGCAAGCAGTATCGCAAGGCGAGGCTGAACTGGCGCAAGTCTGGTGGTGCACGGCGGTCGCTCGGGTGGGTGCCGTTCAACACCGCGGCTGCCAGTTGGAAGAATGGCCAGATCTACCACAACGGGTACTATTTCAAGGTCTGGGACAGCTACGGGCTGGGCCAGTACCGCTTCCGTTCCGGCAGCTTCAGCGAAGACGCTCGAGGCCGCTGGTATTTCAATGTCGTCGTCGAGCTGGATACCCAGCTATCAGCGGGGCAAGGGGCAGTTGGCATCGACCTGGGCCTGAAGGACGTGGCCACCTGTAGCGACGGGCAGCGACTGGAGAACGGCCGTTTCTACCGCGACCTGGAGCCCAGGCTGGCGAAAGCCCAGCGTGCCGG
Source organism: Pseudomonas sp. Ant30-3 (assembly GCF_000690905.1). GTDB lineage: Bacteria > Pseudomonadota > Gammaproteobacteria > Pseudomonadales > Pseudomonadaceae > Aquipseudomonas. Next base: position 25,877 of record NZ_JMCL01000037.1, read on the forward strand.
CAAGAAGGCTCGTGTGCGGGCCATCCACGCGAAGATCGCCAATCGGCGCAAGGATGCCTTGCACAAATTCAGCCGCTCGCTGGTCGAGCGCTGCAACATGATCATCGTGGGCGATGTCAGCCCGCAGAAACTCGTCAGAACCACCATGGCCAAGTCGGTGCTCGATGCCGGCTGGGGTCAACTGAAAACGATGCTGGCCTACAAATGCGCGCACGCAGGCATCGTCTTCAGGGTAGTGAACGAGGCGTACACCACCCAAACCTGTAGCTGTTGCGGTGCATTGCCCGACAGCAGGCCGAGAGGTATCGCAGGGCTTGGAATAAGAGAATGGATCTGTGAGTGCGGTGTCACTCACGACCGCGACGTGAACGCGGCCAGGAACATTCTCGCGCTCGGGCATGAGCGTCCTGGAGAGGGAATCCCCGGCGCTTAGGCCGGGGAGGATGTCAAGCGGCCCTTCTCTTTACTTGTTGGAGACTGGAGGCGATTCCGCGCCGGAGTTATCGATACCTACAAGCGTAATTACCGGCTCGCCATCTGGATAACGCCACATTGGCACAGAGATGCTGTTTGAGCTGAGAGCCTGCTGCTCACCATTGATGAACCAAAGGTTTTTGGCCATGCGGCCATCTTCATCAGTACAAACGGCTTTTACCAGCCAGGAGGTTCGACCGACCACAAGCTCCAGCTTGCAGACCGGGGGCTTGTTCCTTGCCACCGAGATGTCAACCTGGCCTGTTGCTGTGTGCCCCATTGCGCTGGCGACATCCAGTTTCACCGTATACACGCCCTCCTCTTCAAGGGTCGCTCGCCCATAATCCCCTGAGCTTGATAGCGTCTCCCCGTTGAGACTGAACGTTTTGCTGAGTATCTGATCCTTGGGATGCCCGCCGGTGATTGATGGTCGGATCAGAACGCCCAGCGGGGCACGATTCGCGTCGTTATCCCCACTCCAGGACAATTTCACATCCCACGGAATAGGCTCCAAAAACTCCATCTCTGTTTCGGCATAGCTGTAGTTGCCCCGCGAGTCGGTGATATGAGCACCGAATGTGTAGATCCCCGGCTCAGTCAGTCGAACGATGCGACTGGTCTGGCTGGAGTCCTTGATCATTTCTAGGCCGGCGTAGGGTGGGATATCCCACTCGATGGTCAAGCCCTCGAACTCTCGGAACAAGCCAAGAGAGCGAGCCGTCATGGTCAAGTCTGCCGGCGCATACTTGGCTGAGTATTTGGTGTTGATCTTCCACTCAGGCCAGTCGTACGACCAGAAAATAAGACGGTGCTGAGTTAGGCCCAAACCGCCTCGATCCTCATACCCATTGATCCAAGATCGGACGCTGATGTAGCTCTCTTCTTTCTCCATGTCCTCCCGAGTTGGGGTGTACTTCACCTCAGTGGAGTCGACGACTGTGCCGTCAGGCAGGATGAACTCACCATCCATTGTCATATCCATTTTCGGGTACGGCATCATCAAGTTGGCGACCCAGGTAGCTTCCTTTCCTACCTCAGGACGGCGCGGCCCGATGATCTGGACACGAGGCGGCCGGACAGGTCTAAACGCAACGCCTGCGCGGAGGGTTTTGTAGACGCGCTTATCCTCTGGTGAGTCTGAGTATTTCAGCCTGGCCGTGAGGTACACACGATCAGCAGAGTTGCGGCTCAGCCGGTAGGAGCCCTCCCCAGCGGCCCAGGTTTTACCGCGATCCTCCGACCATTCCACAACCATTCCGGTCGTATCGAGCGCATTACCTTTGAGGTCAGTGAGCGTGAACGTACCGCTATCACCAATAAACACGTTTGCTGGGCCTTTAAGGCGGGCAACGGGCACGACATAGGCAATAACTTCAACGGTAGGGGTCATGGATTTCGCGCCGCTATGACGGTTCGTCAACTCTGCCCTCAGCAGATATGTACCCCGCTGAAAGACCATGCTGAGCCGTTGCGGCAGCTTCGCATTGGCCTCAACGTCCTCCCACGTCACGCCGCCGTCCTTGCTCATTTCCCAGCGCACGTCACCAAGGTCTCCTGACTGGTAGCGATCGTTGGTGACGGCGTAGAAGCTGCTGCGAAGAGGAGCTGGGCCGATAACCCGCAATGCCTGGATTGAACCATCGAGAGATTCGCCGTTGAGAACGGAGAGCACCATTGGCGAGCCCGACTCCCGAATCAGCTCGTATTCCGGCACAGGGGAGCGAACACGCGCTTCTGCAATGATGCGAACCGCTTTGTTCGTCAGCGATTGTAGATCGATCTCAAACTCAACCTCCCCGTTCTCGTCGATGGGCTCCCAGTTCGTCATCGGCTCATAATTCACTCCGGCAGTTGTCGAAAGCAGGCGAATATCCCAGTCGCCCATGCTGCTCAGCCGATATGCGTCCTCCATGTAGCGGGTGTCCTTGATGGCCACGCGGATTGGAAGGCTGACCGTATCCAGGACAGTTCTCTCGTCGTTGAGAATGACAGGGAGAATTTTGTCGTGAGGGACCGCCAGGAGTGACGCGGTTTTGGTCGACCTCATCTCTGGCAACGCGGTGTATCCAACGTCAACAGAGTATGGCGTTACGCTCCACAGGGGAGCCTCGGCCCCCTCGATGTAGCGCGTAAACCGCTGGGCACGACCGTAACTCGGAATCGTAGACCGTTCGATCACTGCATCCGCCCGATTGATCGCCACGTCCAAGGAAGCTGCGATTGCAGTCACTGATGCGCTACCAACATAGCCGCCGAGTTGTGAGACCGAATACAGCCCTTCTTTCACCAGGTTGCTTGCCGGCATATCGATTTCGATTGCCGGCGGCTCGATCACGTTTACGGTGTGCTCTCCGTAGCCAATATCGATTTCCTGACCACTCGGCGTAAACATGGATGCCTTCCAGGAGATGTTGTTCGCTCCAAGCAGGGTCATTGTTCCTTCCGCGAGTGGCGTAACTGTGTTGCGTTGCTGGGCCATGCCTTCTGGCATCTGCATCCAACGGATAAGGCACGATGGGCGGCTCGACCATTGCTGAGCCGTCTTTTTCGCAACGCCTTCGTTCGCCGTTGCATCACACACAGGGCCATCCGTGTGACGGAGCAACAAGGAAAGTTGCTGCACCTTCTGATAGGCCTCTGCCGGTGCTGGCTTCAGGCCAAAGCGGATCTGATCTGCAACCGGAAGGATCTTCAGGTCACGAGTGAAGCTCGCAACCTTGTGCTTCACGCCGCTAGGGTCAAACACATAGGCGGTAGCCTCGATAGTCTGGTTTCCCAAAGAACTCCCGCCGGCATCCATCATCAGGTTGGCCAAGGTACTAGCGTTGCGCCATTCATCGGGGGTTTTCGTCCAAGTGACGTAGCAAGCACGATCCTGAAGTGCATTTTTCGGCTTCGCGACAGCTTCGCTGGTCAAGATGCTGCATGCCCCATTGCTCGGGCTGAAGCTGATTTGAGCACGGCCGGACGCTTGCAGAATCTCCCATGCATCAGCCGTCAGTACGCCCTCCGGAGCCCATACGGTTACCGGCACGGAATAGACAGGGCCGGTCATATCGGCGCGACTGAGATAGACCAGCGCCTGGCCATCGACCCCAACATCCAGGCCACCTAAACGGGCCTCCAGCAGATCGGCAGTCATTTTAGTAGGTACCAGACGCATACCAGTGCCTTGAGAAAGCTCACGATGCTCCAGTGTCACCCCAACTTTCGAGTCAGGCGTGACGATGGCGATGATCTCGCCGCCGAGAGCCTGAATCACTTCCTGGTCGGGAATTCGGAGCGCATAGGCACCCAAACGGGTCGTCATTTGGTGCTTCACGGCCGGGATGCTCGGGGCCACCGAGGTAGGCTGAACTTCGCGGTCTTTGAACATATCCCAGGCCGGCAAAAGCTTCAGGACAACATCTTGATCGACATAGAGGCCATCCTGGTCAATGGCACGAATCTGTACTGAGGTTTCAGCCTGGCCATCGGTCTTATAGGTGATGCTCATTCCCTCCACCGTCACGTGGCCATGTGCTGGCTGTTTGACGACTTGCAAGGTGTGCGAGCCCCAGTTGTTCGGATCGATCACTTTCAGATCGGCCGTTCCACCGATTCCTGCATACATCTTCACTGTCGAAGGGGTGATACCCGTTGGTGCAAAATTAAACTGAGCAACAGTGACCTTCCCCTCTCCTTCAACACTGAGCCCTTCCTGATCCGTGGCGCTGAAAGTGAACGAATCTTCCCCATAGAAACCCGGATTAGGGGTGTACTCCATACGGCCATAGAACACACGGACAGTCCCGTGCGTCGGGTTCGTGAGGATCTTGAACGTATGGCTGTCCCAGAGATTGATGTCATGCACCTCAGGATCAACTTGGTCACTAACTTGCCCTTCACGGGCCTGAATGATTACTCCCGTCCAGGTAGGGGCGTAATTGAACTTCGCGACATTCACAACCGCGGTGGCTTCAGCCTTCATCCCAGACACGTCCTGCACGCGGTACCTGAACTCATCGGGGCCAACGTATCCAGTGTTCGGGGTGTAGGTGAACCCGGTAGGGGTCGCTACTACAGAGCCCTGGGACGGGCTCGACAGAACTGAATAGGTTTTCTTCTCCCACGCTGCCGGGAAGTCCTCTATGGGAGTTGCGTCCACCGATGAGCTTTCGTTGACGCTGACCGTCAGTTTCGTTGTTACAGGCGGCTCTATTACCTGAATGACCGATTGCCCCTCTTCGAGGGTGATCTTTTTCCCGGTGGTGTCGTAGACGCTAGCCGTCCAGCGGATCGGATGCTGCCCGGAACGGGTGAAAACACCGGTCAATTCAAGAGGATCAAGAGCTTTAATGCTGAGGTCTTTCGGGCTCACAGAGAACTCAATCAAGCACCTCAATGCACCGCCGCTCATACCTGCACTCTTTGCCGCTGCCTCATCACCAGTGATCAAACACGCCGGGCCAGAGCGCTGCGCCATCGTCAAGGAAACGTTTTCAAGAGCTCGTGTAACCGACCGTTCACTCAAGGACTGTTGGAACGATGATGAGCCAGTTGCTGGTTGGACTACAAATTCTTTTTCCTCTTGGTGAAGGAGTACCTTCTCTTTTCCTTGATTAAATATTGAAATCGAGTATTTGACTCTGTTCACACCAGGTTCCAAAGTACGGCCCTGTAAAACAGATGTAGAACGTCCATTTTTTTCATCCAAGACAACTTTAAGTCCACTCGGAACTTCTAACCACTCCAAGAAACACGCGGGACTAAGCAATGCATCTGATGCTCTTGCATAAACCTCAGAAGATGTAATTTTACAAATAGAAGAAGAAGGGACTTCAATTTTTACAAGGACATCAGTCATCGACTGCACAATTGGTCCAGCTGTTAGTGAAACAATTGGAGAGGGCATCCAGGTTTGAATATTGGCTGAAATAATTGGAGCATTCGGGGCCGAAGTAGATAGAATTAGATTGTTAGCTCCAGATGCACCCTCCGAACCTGATTTAACAGGGATACTAATTCTACCCTGAGTGTTGGAAAAGTTTATCTTACCAACAACGACAGTTGCCCCTGGCTCAATAAGTACACCGGACACCAACAAACTACCTACGGAATCTCCTCGCAACGAGGCTATCAAGTCATAAGTTCCGGCAACAACCGAGCCATCATTTAGAGTAAGGGGAGCACTATCGATAACATCAGTACCGTCATTTCGATTGAACACATGATTCACGGCTGGGATACGGACCACACCATCCGGATGTTTAATAATACCGACAGTTCGTGGTTTATAAGAAAAACTCTTACTCTGGTTTGCGACATTACCATATTTGTCTGAAGCGATGACTTCTAGGGAGTATGTCTCAGCCTCACTCTCCGAAGGAAAAATAATCGGATACTCCAGAAGATACTTGCCAGACGAGACAGCACGCCAGGCCAAGTCTATTGAAGTTGAGGTTGGCCCACCCTTGAGAGCTATCCTCTGTATAGCTGGTGCCGGGTCCACATCATCTGTAATGGTGATTAGTATCTCATCAAGACTTGCAATAACGGGCTTGGATGCAATGTTAATGGTAGGTGCATTACTATCTATGAACGTATTATCACTAATGAATGCGCTGCCGATATTGCCGTATGTATCCTGCGCCTCGACACCTACTCGGTAATAGCCATTTTGAATTTTTCCAAGCTTAAACCGAACCTGTTTTGTTTTATAGTCAAGGTCAATAATAGAAAAAGGAGGTACAATTGTCTTTTTCCCGCCAGCCTCAAGAGTCATTCTAAACTCTTGTGTATCCCACATATAATGCTGCCAATTGAGCATGCGATCGTCATCGACTACAGTCGCTACAACTTCACGCTTAGAAAAATCAACAACAATACCCGACACCTTTGGCGAATTGAAATCCCAATACGTATATAAATACCCGCCATAGTTTGCAAAGGTGCGGTCATCCTTAGATACGAAATATGGATAAGGAACATATCCACGACCAGTGGAGATGTTAATATTAGGATTCATTGTGCATTCAGTTTGCCCAGCAGGAATAGCACATGTCACACCATTGACGCCAGCTATTTGATTATACCCTCTAGGTTCAGTTGAAATCTTTACAAGCGAGACTGTAAATGGCTTCGACTCTCGTATTGTGTCGCTTTTCGTCCACTCTCTCCCTTGGATTTGATACGTAATTCCGGTTGGTACAGGACCGCCTTCAACCCCAGGGGCTAACGTAAAGATGAAATTGGAATAGTACTGAACGGTTGCCAGCCCTGCTTTGTTCTGAAGTACAAAATAGTTTGTAGAATTTTTTGGATACTCCAAATCGGTAGTGAAATATAAAAATTCAGCGTCCTGACTATTGTAGATACTGTCCCCCCACCCAAACAGTGTGCCATTGAAACTAGTATGATCAAGCTTCTTGCGGACATATCTAATCTTTACCGGATTTGAATAGACCGTCATCTTTGGCGTATATGCAATCCAGCTATTTGTCTTTAAGTCAAATACCTCTATACGCAAATATTCAGGAACCTTTCGGTCTATAGCTATGGGCAAACTTTTGTCGGTGTAGTTACCTGCTTTATCGAATACGCGAAAGCCCATGGTATAAATTTGTCTATCGTAAGGCGTTAAGCTACCGTTTGTGATTTCAGTAATCTTTGCAGTTGCACTGGCTGCTTCGATATTAACAAGGCTCTGAAACGTTCTTCGTACCCCGCCTGAGTCTATTGCGAAGAACTCAACTTTATCTATCCCCGAACTTTGATCAGCTAGCCCTGAAACTGTAACTGTGCCGCCGGCGTCTTCACCCCACGCTAGCGGTGCTAACACGCTAATGGGATAGTTGTAGCCACCATTAGTACGTACTATTTCCCCTCCGATAACTGGGGAGGTTACGTCGACCTGGAGATTGTAGCTGTCGCTTTGCAGGACGGCACTGCCGTCAGAATTCAAAATCTCAGCTATAAGAGTATAATTTCCAGACTTGGGAGCGGGCAGTTTTAAAACGGCACCGTAGTATGAAACGTTATTAACAATAATTTTGTCATTTGCACCCAACAAACCACTCTTAGTTTCTGCAACTACAGAGCCACTTGAGGTCAGTAGCCGGGCTTTCAGGGTTCGGTCTACACCTGCGCTTAAATAGACGCTTAAGTCACCTTTAGGGTTGATGAATATCTCTTTCGATGCAGATACTGTTCGTTGGCCGTTGGATGATAGGTATTCCACCTGTACCAATTCCGCCTTCGCTATGCTGGCGAGCATGAAAGTTATGAACATCATGCCCAATGAGCGTATCAACCTCATGCTGCTACTAAATTTTCTATGATTCATACTGATACCTATGAATTTGAATCAGTTGACTTTAACCATTTACTAATCTATTGGCACAAACCAAAACACCTTGCCGAGGCAAGGTGTTATTAGCAAAGAAACTCACTTTTTCTTGTCGGCTTCACTAGTGCTTATTACCGTCAAGGGACGGAGGGTTGGTGTCGCTTGTGGATTGCGAGCTCCAATTTCCCAGCGACGCGCTTCCACTTCGGTATAAATGAAGCCAGGAACATACAGATCGCCTTTCTCGTCCTCCCATGGATCAATTGCGATACGCATGACTACAGCCTGCGAGCGGATCGGAAGAGGATTTCTCGCTCTCATCGGCATTGGGGCGTTGTCCGATCCTTCTGCGATAAGCACGCGCGTTGCGCCGGTACCTGTTGATTTATCACTGCCGGCCTCAACGCCTTCTTGTTCTTGCTTCAGCTGGGTTTTGTAGTCATCACCCTCAGTTGCCGAATAAACATCTTTTGCGGACATGCAAGTAACGCCGCTCGGCATACCTTTACATGCATACTCACTTGAGCCTACGTTGAGAAGATTTGTGCAGCCAGTAGTCAATGCAGCAATTGCGCTTACAAGGATAATTTTCTTAATCATCACGATTTCCTTAATTGTTTACGTCATTGACTTTGAGAGTTGCTGCATTGAACTTAACGGTCATGCCTTTATTGACGATAAAATCAACATCACGCATTGCGTCGATTTCAATAACAGGGAAGATGCTTTCAGCCATCTCGAGATAGAAGTCGGCGACTCGCTCAAGAGCCGTCCCCGCCCCACTGAAGCCGGCCGACTGAAGTGCATTGCTATCGAATGCCTGCTCGTAAACAGGAGCAACGGTGTCGCCGTTATCTCCAGCGCGGGTGACGTTGATGGTCGGTACCTTTTGAACGTTGAAAGCACTCGCGACCCCCTGCATGAAGCCAGCCATAAGGCTTCTTGCAAGGATTTGGCCCTGCTTGCTGACCAAACGGCCACGGATGCCTGCCTTCCCATCCTCGCCCGTTGCGTATGCCTCCAGGCTGGACTCCAGCACCGAACCATCATTGCGTACGCACGACAGGCGCTCCGCTCGCAGATAGGCTCTTTCCGAGCTGAGGTCACCCCAGCCGCCGGCGATCAGGAAGCATTCGCGAAAATCAGCCCTGAAGCGGTTAGGAAGGATTGCTTCATTCTTGATGCGGATCAGGCTCGGGAAAGGGTCGCGTTGTGCCTGCTTTCCAGTTGGCGCGTCCATACCTGTGACCAAGACGCCAGACAGGATCGATCCAGCGGGCAGCGTCACAGATAGCTCCTCAGGCTTGTCGCTCTTTCCCTCGTCTTCCTTGCCCTTTATCACCCGGATCTTGGGCGTTTCCTTTTTCTCGCTTGATCGCGACTTAGGGTCTTCCGGTTGCTCAGGTGGCAGGTTCGAGTAAACGTCAGTCAGATCTGCCGGCGAGCTTGTTACTTTGTTGATGAATGCCGATTCGCGAGGGGGGATAGGGGAACGCGCCTGGTTGGCGGTGGTGCTGTCGGACGAGTTATCACCGCTCTCACCAGTGCCTTTCTTTTCCCGTCCAACCCGCGCCAGCTCCTGCTGAAGCAACTGGAGTTCTTGCTCCAGGCCGCTTACTTTTTCTTGCGTATTTTTGAGCTGAACGTCCTTTTCTTTCTGCCCCATCACGCGCTCAAGGCGGTTTTGCTGCGCCTGGAGCTGTCGCAGTTGGCTGGCGATCGAGTCCAAGCCCAACGCGCGGGGGTCTTCATCGGTGAGGATGGCCTCTACCTGAGGCTTTGCCGCTGCGCGTGCCTTGCGCTCGGGGCTCGCCGCGTTCATGGCGACGCCAACGATAGTACCCACGACCAGAACCGTCCCACCGATGGCAAGCATCAGCTTGCCTCTGGGCGTGAGTTTTTCGAGGAATTGCTGAATCGCTTTCACTGATGGTTCCCCTTACTGCAACAGGCTTGGACGAGTGGAGCTTTGCGGTACTTCGGTCGGAACCCGAGTGACGACAAACACTTCTGTTTTCTGGCCAGGTTCAAGCACCTCATCTGGCCATGCGCTTACAGCTGCTCGGTGAGGGTGCGTGCACGAGCCGTGATCGAACTCAACGGTTCTGGCCGACACGTTTTCGGCGGTGGCCACGAAGACTCTGAAGTCATGGCCCTCGATCAACTGCGACTTGCTGAAATCGAAGCTGAGGCTTGGCTGCGCACAGGCGGGGATCTTGTTGCCGCTGGTAAGCGCACCGAAGCTGTATCCACGCGGCAACTTGCCTAGCGCCATTTCGCGCATGAGGGAGCGAAGAGTGTCCATATACGGCTGAGAGCGTTCCCACTTCCGCGCCTGGCCGCTGTAGTTCGTCGACGAGGTTACGGGCATGCCGCTCGCCAGCCCTTGTACGTTTTTCGCCAGGATCAGGTTCGCCTGGATGGGAGGTACGCCCTGCGGCAGCAAAGTCAGGGATATTGCAACAGACTCATCGTCCTCAGGTGTGACGAACATGGTCACCGGCTTCTCATCCTGAGTCGTGACGTAGATGACGTTTCCGCTTGTCGAAATGTCAGCCTCACTGACGGTCTGGATATGAGGGTTATCGAACGGCGTAACCAGACGGTTGATTTGGCCTCTGCTGATCGGAATCAGAGTGTTTGTGCCGCTTGCAACGACCACATCCTGGCGAGACTCGATGGGCTGAACAGGAGTGGGCTTCTTCACAACGCTGGCCGGCACGCTGGGGTTTTCAACAGAGCCCGGAGTAATGGCAACCAGACGTGGTTTCTTTTCCCCCTGCGGCTCTTCCTGTCGCTCAGGACCGCTCTCTGGAGAAGGCGCAGGCTTGGCAACCACTTGAGGCTGCGTACTGGCAGCAACTGGCATGTTCATACCCGGTATCTGGATCTGCTCCTGGGCAATAGCAGGCATTACGGCAGCCATAGCCATTACGAGCGCAGCTGGCTTGAAGAAATGGAGGGAAACTGGAAGTGACATCGAGACGACCTCTGCTCTGAGTTGTCGTCAATTCTGGAGGGCATTCAGACGCTTGAGTCGCGTTTTCAAGCAGCTTTTGCGTCTGAAAACGGAGGGGAATTTTGCGTAGGCGTTGACTGGCGATACCAACGAAAAAGCCCATGCCAAAGACATTGGCATGGGCTTCTTTCGTCGCAGCTTAGCGCTCCTGATTCTTTCTCTTCTCGCGCTCCGCTTGTTTCTCCGCCTTGCTGTTCTCGCGATCAACCACATCCTGAGTTCGAGCATCGCCAGAGTTCGTGCTGAGCCAACTCAGTACTGGCTTATAGTCTTTGATCACAAGCTCAAACTCATAGGTTCGGTTGCTACGCTTTTTATCGCCAGCCGGCCCTTCGCTAACGGAGCGGCCGGTAACGTAGAACTTGTTCTCGTTGAGGTTATCGCGGAGCACCTTCTGCGGCTCGAAGCTCAGGGTCACACGATCCTGGCGGATCTGATGAATCTGGGTATCGAGAACCTTCATCGTGTCTTGATAGATCGCCTTATCGAGGATAGGACCTAGGGCATCCTTCACTACAGAGGCATTATGCGGGGTGACATTGCCCAGCATCATCGCGATGTACAGAGCCCATGCGTCGGCGTATTCACCGGAACTTTGCGTTTTGCTGACCCAGGCCGTCTCAGTCAGAGTGGGTGGTATCACGGTGACCACTTCATCCTTGTTGAGAGCAGAGCAGGACACCAGCAGATTGCTCAAGACAAGGCCAGCAACGGCAATGCGCAGAAACTGATTTTCTCCGCGCATGCCATCAAACGAATTGCTAAGCGACTTTAAAAGCATCAGACGAACTCTCTCTCGTAGGAATTGGGCATGGATCGCACTCTCTTCCGGCCGATAGCTCCCCAGTGCCAGTAAATGGCGTGAAGCAGAAAGCCGTCAGGGCGGTTGTCGCAGAAGCGGCGATAGAAGCGAGCGAGCAACAGACCTACCACCGTGCAGAGAATCAGCTGTGCCAGAAGAACGCCGGCAACCAAACCGATTCCGATCGGCATCACCTCATCCAAACGCCAAAACATAACGTGAGGCGGCTGGTCGATGTATGCCGGGATTTTGATTGGCTCACTCACTTGGCACCCCCTGCTTTGCTGATGCTGGCAATCGCTTTGAGGATGCCTTCATGACTAGCGTTGGCACCTTGAAGAACCATCGACATACCTGTCTGATTGTCCAGGAGCAGGGTCGAAGGGGTCTGTTGGATGCCCAGCTTTATTGCTTGATCGAGGTCGCCAGTTACTCGCTCGATGGCCTGCTTTGAATCCGTGCAGGCTGCAAAACGCTTCCCATCCAGGCCGAGCTCGGTCGCAAGGGACACGAGCGATTCTGAAACCCCCTTGCCGTTGCCACCTGTTTTATCGAATACCGTCTGGGTGTACTTCCAGGCAGCATCTGAGCCACCTTGCTCACCAGCACACTCGATAGCTAGGGCTTGTCGCCGAGAGGCCTCACCAAGCGCGGGGACATGGAGAATCGCGGCATTGATTTGCCCCGCCGACGACTCGATGAGTGCTTTCAACAGGGGAAAGTGATCGCGGCAATAAGGGCATTCCGTGTCCGTCATCTCGATAAGCGTGTACCGAGCAGATGAGGAGCCATAGATCCAGTTGTCCGGAGCTGCGGGGATAACATCTTCTGGAAGCTGTTTGAGGTTATCGACGATCTCTTGGATCGCGGCGGGGTCAACTGCCTGTGCTTTCGCAACAGACAACTCACCCTCAAGGCTTTTGACCTGGCCTTGTAGCTGGCTCATCGTGGTGAAGTGGTAGTACGAGCCAACTACCAGAGCGGTGGCAAGGGCTGTGATAGCAATAGCAAAAGGGATCGTTTTCGATGGTGTCGTTTTCGGTGCCATAAGGATCAGCCTGTCGTGGTGTTAGGGGCATTCTGCGGACAAACACCGCCTGAAAGTTCCGTTTTCAGGCGGTTTTATGGTCAGAATTCAAATGCGCTTTGGCAGGTTGCTGATCAGCACGGACAGCACGACAGGCAGCATGATGACGATGAAGGTTGAGATAACGAGCGGCGGTAAAGGCAGAGGCATCAACACGCTGAGTACGATGAGCATTCCGCCCCATGACAGGACGATCGCGGCGTTGTTATTCAGGAACGGTGATGAGTAGTCGAATCCATGCCGCTTGGCATTCCAGCGCATCCATCCGGCGTAAATAGCCGGCACCAGAACCGCGATCAGCAGTGGTAACCAGTAAAGCGTTAGAACTATCCGGTAAACCATCTGGTAGATGATTTTCTGGACGGCCTCACCTCGGGACTCGAGGTACCGAAACCACCAATCCACGTTCTTTTCGAAGGCATCCACGGTGCCGCCTCGAGGCATCAACATGTCGGAGACAACCTTTTTTGCCCCGGAGTCGATGACAAGTGCCGAGTAGTAGCGATTGGTTTTCTCCAGCACCTTCTCCATGTCCGAATCGCCAAGCAACTCAATGCCCCACTTCCGCTCCTTCAGCATCACCGTATCCACAAGCTTGTTCGGCGCGACGGTTGCCAGCATCAGGATCAGGACGAAGAAGAACGCTATAGAGGCCATAACGCCCTTTGGCCACTTCTCTTCAAGCATCTCAGCCATTGATCAGGTACTCCCGGATAGGTTGCGGGACATTGGTTGTTTCGCACCACAGGACAACATCATCCGGTGCAGGGGCGTTGCCGTAGCTCGTGAGGATCTGGAGGATGTGGCCAAGCACTACGCGAAGCCGGATGAAGTCGCTGATACCCTCGCGACACATACGCTGGTAAGCCACCAGCACGTCGATCAGGGCTGCGCCAATCACCTCGGGTTTATGACCCGCCTCAAGCATCTTGAAGATGAATTGCGTGCCACAACGCCATTCCAGGTCAAACGTGCGCAGCCGAGTTGTTGAGGCCTCATCCAGGCCAGTGAGCCGCTGAATTTCTAGTGGAATCGAGACAGTCATTTTTTGCTCCGGAATCAGTTGGCAGTCGGGCCGGTAAGAATGGGTAGTCGCCCCTTGCGGATATCACCGCCCGCAAACACCGCGAGATATTCGAGGTCTGGTAGCTCGCCGAGGAGCGCTGTTGGGAAGCGCTCACCCTCCTCTTGCATAAGGCGCTCACCAACATTCCCGCCCTGCACCACCCCGCCTTCACCTGCCGAGTTGCCCTGAGTACGCATCACGTATTTGTAGCGAGTTGGCGTCATCTTTTTCGCCACGAACTCCTGCGTATCGGTATCAAGGATGCGGAGGCAGATGATGTTATTCGCGTTCCCCAAAACCTGCATGGCCTTGGCTTCGTCACCCATGCGGGCCTTGAAGTCGGCGATGGTCTGGGTTGCGATGTAGAGGTTTATCCCTGCGCCGCGGCCCTTGTTCAGCAGCTGGATGAGCTGGTCATTGATCACCTCGGCGGCCTCGTCGACAAAGATGTTCACCGGCTTAGGCAACCTGTGGTTGTAGATCTCGCCCGCGGTCGACGCCAGATCGGCCAGGGCCAGCGACCCGATGGTTGAGCCCACCATCGGGTCGGCAAGCGAGTCGAGGCCCAGGTAAAGAACCTGGTCGGCATTGATGACCGAGTTGAGGTCACTGATTCGGCGCGGGTCTTCGTCGTCGATGTGCGGGGAAAGCAGCGGCCCCATTTCACCGGAGGTGAGCATCACCAGAATTGGAAGAAGGCCAGCGATCATCTTGCTGAAGTGCGATCGCTCGTGCTCGAGCATGGTGAGCAGACCTTCCAGATCGGTATTAGCCTCAACCTTCGCGATATCGTTGTAATAGACCTTCCGTAATACCTTCGCCTTCTCTTCGGTGTTCCGAACCTTGGCCGAGAGAATTGCTGAATCGGCCATCCTCGCGAATTCATCTTCACCGAAGACCTTTGAACCGAAGGCCATGACCACCTTGATGGTTAACCCTGGAACATCTCCCTCAAGGGTTCTCCTGAGACCAACAAGCGTGGGCAGGATGTTGCAGATCAACATGGCCTGAATCACGCTATTCAAGGACATTTGAGCAAAGGCTTGGAATGGATCGCCGGCTTCGCTTTTCATCAACACTGCCACACGGGAGGCAACTTCCGTTGCCCGGCCGTAGTTCTTTGTTAGCGACAAACGAACCGACTTGTCCGGATGTGCAGGGTGGAAGTATTTGAACAGGCTGGCCTTCCCCATCGCCCTGCATGTGCGCTCACACGTTTCTGCTAGGCCTTTATCGCCTTTGGGATCGATTACGATCACGGGTTCACCACGAGCAATACACTGAGATATAGCTAGGTCGAACCAGCGGGTCTTACCGGCCCCTGTTGTGCCCAGGACGAGGTGGTGGATCGAACGCTGATCTGCTGGACGGAAACATGGTTCCTCCTCATCCATACCGATCCCGTGTATCCATTTCGTACCCTTAACCTCAGCGTTGCGGCGGCCACGCTTACCGATAATGGCCTCAATATCCATCGCCTGGAGCTCGAATGCGTACTGCCCGTGCCGCTGTCGCCAAGGGAACGCCTCGCCGAAATAGAACTCGTGTGGGTGTCTCTTCACCAGCTCGATCACCTCCTCCAATGTGATGAAGGATAGATCTGCTCCAACGAGACAGGCTTTTGCCCGGTGGACACGGAGGGCCCTTGGTATGGCCGCCAGGGCGAATCCAGCTTGCACGCCAAGCGTTATCAGGTATGGGGTTACCGGCATCTCCGTAATCAGTTGAACGGCGGTACCGGCAAGCATGGAAGAACCCCACGCAACAGCTTCCCGCGCCTCGTAGTTTTTCCGCCAGTAACTCGTGTAATCCCATTCACTCATTTTTTGGGAAGCTCCTCGTAAAGGGGGCGAACGAAAATCTTTCTGCGCTTGGCGACCTTCACGGCATCGCGGAAGCAGAACACCGCGTTCTCTAGGGATGTTGATGTGATCCCGAACTGCTCAGCGACATTCGTGAGCATGTAGGTTGTGAGGCTGAGCACAGGTGAGCCGCCTATCTCCTCAAGTACGGCCTTCTCGATCAGCGACTTCACAGCCTGCTCGAGGCTTGGGATGTCGGCTTCACGAAGCCGCGACAGGTGAGGAATAGCCCAGTCCAGCTCCGCTAACTTGCAGTAGATGACGCTGTAGTCGGCAGTGAGCATGAAGCCTTCACGGGACTGTAGGGTCCGGGTCAGGGCCGGACCTTCGACCGTAATGTCCTGCCACAACCAGCCCGCATGGACGAGCGGGTGGATGTCCTCAGCAAGGAAGGAAGATTTTCCCAGTCGAACGAATACCTTGTTTCTTGCTAATGCCGCGTTCTCGGGGTCTTGAGTCGCGGTGATGAGCTTTTGGGCAAGATCAGGTTGTTGTTCCAACAGGTAGCATTCGTGCGCTGTAAGCTTCGAGACGACATCGGCTGGCAAGATGCTGGAAGCGCATGGCACCTCCTCCGCGACGCGTCCGACCTCTCCGTCTTTCTGCTTCTTCGATTCCGCCGGAGGCGTAGTTTTAGGCGTGCGTTTGCCTTGCCCCATGATGGAGTTGAGGGAAATTTTTTCCTGACGAGGCAAAAGCTCCTGCGCACCTTGCCCTGGTCCAGCCTGCGGATCAGCATCAGAGAGATCGGAGCTAATTTCAGCCTCAGCGGCCGAGAGTGTTTCTTCTTGATGGGGATCAGCCGCCGGCGAGTGAGGACTCAAGAAAAGCAGCATTTCCTCAAGGCTGGCAGGTGGCTCCTGAGGTGCTTCTTCCTCCTCCTCAGCATCCAAAGCTTCCTCTGGTTGGGAGGAAACAATTACCGCCGTTTCGTCAGCCGCCGACTCTGAATCCACATTAACAGGGGCGTCTTCGACGGGGTTCTGCGCTTGTTTGAGGCTAACCCCTGAAGAGGCGGTTGTTGGTACCGGAGCTGCTTGCCTTGGAGCCGCTTTTTTCTTTCTTGCTGGCTTCGACGATGCGGATTCTTTAGGAGGTGTAGGACCCGAATCAGCGTCAGTATCCCCGCTCGAGTCTCCAGTTAGATCGGCCCCAAACAGGTCTTCCTGATGCTCACTCAGCGCGTTCGCTGCTGCGCCAGCCGTATCGTTAGGAGCAATGACATCCTTCTGCTTTCCCTCCTTCCCAAGGCCGATGGAAACTGGCGGCGGAATCGGTGTGGTTGGAAAAAGGATGTCCGGATTCACAAGCTTCATGCAGCGCAGCGCCGGGCCTTTGCCGTTCTTGCGGAGAAGGTGGGGCGTAACCAGCCAGTACAGGTCGCCGTTTGGGGCTCTCTCTGCTATCCCGTGCTCTACCAAGGAACCAATTAGCGTGTCAGGTGATCGCGGGATGGCCACAACCCCATCACCGACCAGCATGCTCACAATCTCCTCGGCACCCTGGTTCCAAACGATGTAGATGCCATCAGTTGCAACCCATACGCGGCCGCCAGGCGTGTTGATCTTCCAGGTTCCGTCACTCAGCAACCGCAGCATTGCATCCGACACCAACCGCGGTACCGGAACACCTGTTGCATTGCCGCCGCCATTATTCGAGCCTCGATTGAGGTCACGCTTGGTGGATGCAGAGTCGGCCCACTTGACCAACTCGGTCAGAGGCGAGCTTCCGCTCCCGGAAATTGCATCGAGGAGCGCTTCGTAGATGTCGTGGCCACCTTCAATCAGCCATGCCTGTACGGCTGGCGGAATGATCCGTGTTGCTTGCGCTACAGAGACCTGAACGTGATTCCCATGCCTATTGGAATTCCAATGCAGGAAATAGCGGGTCAGCTTGTTGCGCACAGACCAGTCATGAAGTGTTTCCTGCGCGTAGATCCACTGGTTGTTGCCTTCAAAATCGGTGGCACGAATATCTGTGAGTGGCTTCCCTGCGTCGTGTAGCAGCCCCGACGCGATGCCCGCGACGTACCACCGACGCAAGCGCATGCTTCGCCGTGCCGGGGTCTCGTTTGTATCAAAGGCTGTAGTAAGGCACCCATCCAGGGTGAGCGAGGCGACCTCAAGGCTATGTCGGAGCAATCCGCCTGGGCCGGAGTGATGGTGGTTCTCCGACGCCGGCAGCATGTGCGCCAATTCGGCGAAATTCACCAGGATCGGCTCAACGTAGAGCTTGAGGTCACTGGCAGGCATCCCGACTGAATGAATAATCCGATCGAACAGTTCGTGCTGATAATTGCGCATGAACCACTGCCCGCTAACCAGCCCTGGATAACCCTCTTGGTAGGGTGGGTACCGAAGATTTCGCCAGTTATGGTTCTCCAGGTACCGCTTGATCTCAGGAGTAATCATCTGCTCGGCCGGATGCGCGAAGCTGTCCGTAAGGGCACGCTCGCTTCGAGGCCACAGGCGTTTCAGGAATGAAAATGGAGGCATACGCTTCTCGGCCATGTTGTGTGCTGAGAATGATGCGTGAGGGATACCGCCTTGAGTTTCGTTTTCAGGCAGTTTTATGGTCGAAAAAAAGCCCGGCAAGTGCCGGGCTGAGGGGTTAGAACCAGAAGGTTCCGAAAAACTGTGACGGCTCTTCGACCGTCTCATTTATTGTGTCCACCTTTTGCCGTATGCGGGGCAACGGCTCAGGTTTGGCCTTACTTTCATCGTAGGAGGCATCCACAGAGACCCGCGTAGCCATTGACGAACCGGTCTGGTGTCTCGCGATCACATCGGGCGGAATAACCGCCTCCAGCTCCTGCGCAACACCTTTCCAATCCACAGTGCCAGCCACTTCGTAGCTAGTGACTTTCACACCCAGAGCATCGGCCCGGCGGAACTCCCCCAGCAACGGCAGGATCTCGGCCTCAAGGTCTTTTGCTTCCTTGGTGAGCACTTTCAACTGGGCCTTCAGCTCAGCAATCTTGCTCTCCTTCGCCCTCCTGGCATTTGCTAGCGGACGCCATGCAGCCAGGTCCAGCCTATCCAGCGGAATAACGTCCCGCTTTGGATCGGCCTCAGGCGGCACACCGCGCATCACCAGCCCCCAGAAGATTTCTTCTGCCTGAATGATTCGTCTCACCAGAAGGTCATCCCAGTCAACGATCAAACAGCAGGGTTCATGCTTCGGCGACCAAAACCACAGGTAACCGCGCCGTGCTCCACTGACGATCATCTGATGCATCACTTGCCAGCGGTACAGCTTAAATGCCTTGCTATGCTCCCTGAGTTGCAGCACCTCCAGATGGTTGGTTTCGGAGAGATTCTTGATCTCTACCGGAGACTTGTCATCCAGAACCCCATCGAACGATGCCCGAATAAAAGGGTATGCGGTCGACTCTGCACAGAACGGCAAAGCCATCTTGCCGTACTTATCCTCAAAGGCTTGTAGCGCTAGCGGTTCGAATTTGACTCCCCTCCTAACTTGCGGGATTACCGACAAGTCAGCTGGCTCGACAATTCCGACCAGTTCTTTCCAGAGTTCCAGTGGCGTTTTATCAGGGTTCTCACCCATGACGACCGCGCAACTGGTTGCACTCATGCCTTCCCTTCGCCACGCATGCCACTCGGGAGTCCGCTGTGCGATGTCAACGATCTTCATTGCTGACACCCTCATAGAACTCCAGCAAGCAGCTGGATTCAAAGGTCTTCATCTGATTTCTCCTTTTCTCAAGTTCACCACCCTGGCTCGAAAACCCAAGTGGCACCCCCGAAAAGGCGTAACCCCAGAGGGCTTTCGCCCCCTGGGGGATATTCTTTCTCTGGTGTTCCAGTGATGCTCACGCTTACGCAACCTTTGCGTAGCGGGAGTAGATTTCTTCTCGCTTGAGCATGGCATCCTCGAAGCTCAACTGACCTGCATTGCAAGCCTGAATCACTGCGACGATCTCCATGCCGCGCTGCCATTCAGCAGTACCCGACAATCGATCAAGCGCCCCCATATCTAGAAGTGCGTATCCATCGTCAAGCATGTCGCCAATGCACAGCTCCGGCGTGTCATGCGTGCAATGGCCGGTGAAGCCATCACGTTGAAACGCCTGCCACCGAAAGCGCCCTTGCTGAGATGCGTCTGGGATAAGAACACCCCAGGCATCCCGGCTCCGATGCTTCAGCGTCAAGCCAAGTCCGTGGATAGTGAACTGACAAAGCAGGTACTCCAGGAGAATGAGCTTCACCTGAAATTGCTCGATCATTTCGTCAGCGTATTCCGCGAACGCCCCACCCTCTTCTTTCATCTCCCCCCAGCTAGCAAGGGAGTCCTTCAGCCCCTCAACGGTTGACGGTCGCATTGTTCTGCTCTCCTGGAAGGGAGTGGGTCAGAACGGCAAAAAAACCCGGATGGGCCTTCTCTGCTTTGTCGATCGCGTCGCCGAAGGTGGTTGCTTCACAACGGAAGGTAACCTTCTGCTGTGTATGCAGGATGGTCATCGATAGGATGTAAGTCCGCATGGTGTATCTCCTTCTCAGATTTTTAGCCCTGAAAAAGAGGCACCTTCCCTGTGGGGGCGATGCCCCCTCAGGGTGATGTGTATTGCGGCTAAGTCTCAGTAAACAACGTCGACCGAGCGGCACAGCTCGTTGTAGTGATCAACCAGCTGATCGAGGAAATAAAGAAGCTGAGGCCCTGTGAGGGGCGTGTTTGGGCCGATCATTCCGGCCTTCACCAAAGCGTCTCCGATTGCGGAGGCCAGTAGATCCCTCTGTTGTTCAACAGGGGGATCTAGGCTTTCTGCATCTTGGGTATGAGTTGCCATATCGTTTTCCTTTCAGAGAGCGACAAGGGCAATCACCTGGCGGGATATGCCCCGTCAGGGAGTTTGTTTGCAGATGCCTTACGGCAGCAGCAGGGTCAGAATGAAGACGATCAAGTCAGCCATCTGATTGGTTCCTTTTTAACTGACGGAGCCCCCCTTACGGGGAAGCCCCGTAGGGTTGTGGTCAGTTCGAAGCGCCCTATGCAAAAAGGCCCCCCAAAGCGTTTTTTGGCGTCACTCGCCTTGCGACTGAGCAACGTACTGCGCAGATTTCAACTGAGTTACAGCGTAATCCCGAGCAACTACAGGCCACGTTGAAACGTACTCGAAAGCAGGTTCCCAACAATTGGCAGCACGGGCGCGCCGAACGACTTCCGCAACCTTGTTGATCGTCTTCTTAGGCAGATCAGCAGGGGGCGGAACTTGGCTTCCGTCACGGACAACTTCACCTTCAATCACGTCATCTGCCGGGGCAGGATCTGCAACTTTTGGATTAGCCGACTGTTCGGGCTGAGCATCAGATGCCGGTTGCTGATCAACCTGGTTAGAGGTAGGCAGCGGTTCAGGTTCCACGACATCAGCAGCGCCCATGTATCGCTCAACAACTTCAACTGGCACATCGTTGGAAGAGAACCCTTCCCCAGCGTCTGTATTGAGGTACTGAATCACTCCGTCCAGCTTTGAGCCGGTCTGAGGCCAGTATTTCCTTGCAATCTTGATAGCCGACTTCTTGCGCATGGAGTCTTCGAAGTCGACCCAGGGGCCTTTCTTCTTACGTTTCCACAGCTCCGAAGCATCTCGAGCAGCATTGATTTCATCCGCGGTCACCGCCTCAACGTGAACGCGGCCATCAGGCAGAAGAGCTTCGACGTAGCAACCTACAAACTCCCCACGATCAGCCTTCTTGTCGAAAGGGTTGAACGTATGGGTCGGGCTCTGTCGCTTCCCTCTGTACTCGAACTTGTCTTTCGAGTAGACCAATTCAACGATGCAATCACGGATCGCACCGTCGTTTACAGCGACCTTGACCATGCCCCTCCAGGACACGTCCAAAACCACCTGCCCGTCTCGGGGCACCAAGTAGGCGAGCTGTCGGGATTGATTAAGAGTCAATCCGTAAGCAGCAACCTGGCTAAAGGCATTTCTAAGGCTTAGAGGGTTAGTCGTAGCGCACTTGCACAGATAGTCGTTGTTCATCATGGCCTGCGATGCAAACAGCAGCTCATTTTTGAACATCACGTCAGTCTTCGACGACTCCACTAGCTTGATGAACTTTTCTTCTTGCTTCGCAATAATTGCAACTGCGTTTTGGAAGTTATCGCTCATTTCATTTTCCTTTCTAAAAAGAAAACGCACCCGAAGGTGCGTTAATTCTTGACTGACTTCTGCCTGATTAGATGATGTTTAGAAGCAAACGGCTAATTGGGGCAAAAGGTATGTCGTCGTCGAAGCTGTCAAAGTGCTGATCATGCTGTGGAGCAGGATCGCGTGGTGACTGACTAGGACGTTGTTGCTGTTGCGGACGCTGCTCACGGGATTGCCCTTGAGAGTTGTCGCGCTCTGGCCTTCCACCCAGGAGCTGCATTCTGCCCTGCATGTCGACGATAATTTCGGTGGTGTACCGTTTGATACCGTCTTTTTCCCACTCTCGTGTTTGAAGCTTACCTTCGATGTATACCTGCGATCCTTTCCGCAGATACTCACCAGCGATCTCAGCGACTTTCCCAAACAATGAAACACGGTGCCATTCGGTCCTTTCGACTTTCTGTCCCGTTTGCTTGTCAGTCCACTGTTCACTTGTTGCAAGGCTGAGATTGGTTACTGCATTACCGTTAGGTAAGTAGCGAGTTTCTGGATCTTGACCACAGGTGCCAACCAAGATCACTTTATTTACGCCGCGAGCCATAGTATTTCTCCATTTAGATAGAACTACGGGGCGGCATTACCCCAATACGGGGGCAATAGCAGCCCCGTTGGGGTTTGGTTTTTCATGGGTTTTTGGTTGTACTTTTGAGACGGCCAACAAGCCGACCATGCGACGAGGCGCATGACTAAATCAGTCCACACATGTGGGCTGACTTAATCTGGGAATTCATGATGGTTGAGATTCAACCACGAGGCGCTGGGCCTGTAGATGGACTGCAAGGCATGCAATCCGGATTTATAACGCCGAGCTACTCGACGTGATAGGAAGTCTGCAACAAGCAGAATCCAATGGCAAGCGGGTTTTTTGTCCGCGTTTTTTCAGTCGCTTTTTCGTCCTGAAAACGGGCCATCCCCTTTTCTGTACGGAGGAAAATGATCCTTACCAGCCTCAGAGGATCAACCATGCACCACCTTAAATCTCTATTGCCGCTAGGCCTGGCCATTGGCTTGGCGCTCACAGCGGGTTGTGCCAACAAGCCAGAACCCCCTGCCCCAGGCACGCCATTCGAGGTCGCAAGCTACGAGCCCGATATGCGCGAATACCACACCAGCTGGGGGCATACGGGCCGAGGCGGTGCAGCATTGCGAAAACCCACCTATCAACCCGTTCTTGGCAGCCTCGATGTTCTCGAGACCCCGGCCGGGAAGCTTCACCCAGAGCTGCAAGCACGCCTTACAACGAACGATAGCGTTGCAGTCCCATCATCCATGTTCCAGGCCAACTGTGCTGACTCTGCAAATGTGGCGCAGGCCTTTGCTCTTGGCCAACCCGCCGCAAGCGAGCGCATCGTCACCTTGGCCAACGCGGCCGGTTCGGTCGATGACTACATTGCCGTCCGGAACAAGCTCTGCAAAGGGGCTCAACGGTTGAGCTACGAGGAGTGGGTCATTCTCGTCGAAGGCACCCCGAAGGATGTCCCTCTTCACCTGAAACCATCTCTTCCGCCCTCCTATAAGTGATCAGTCATGCCTAAATTCAATCCCACTCTCGCTACAGCCATTGGCGTTTCAATCGTGACCTCTGCCGTTGCTGTCGGTGTCTCTGTCTACATGGGACAGAGCTACACCGAAATGGCGGTGAAGAAAGCCCTCGTTGAACAGCTGCCAGGGGCCGTCGACAAAACCCTCAAGGATCGCGAGATCGAGAAGATCAACGCCGCGAAAGCGAAAATCCTCTCGAATTGGAGCGGCGCAGCTGACACCAGCATTGAAGGTCGGCACATCTACGGCAGCATGGATGCGCAATTTACCCTGGTCGAGTTCAGTGACCTGGAATGCCCGTATTGCAAGCGCTTCCATGACACGCCCAAGCAGATGGCTGACAAGTCCGAAGGACGTATTAACTGGGAATGGCAGCATTACCCCCTGGCCTTCCACAACCCTGTGGCCGAAGTGGCAGCTCACGCATCTGAGTGCGTGGGAGAGGTCGCCGGCAACAAAGCCTTCTGGGCATTTACTGGCGAATGGTTCGCTCGCACTCAACTCAATGGCCAAGGTGTCGAGGACGTAGAGCGTCTTGCGCAGGAGGTTGGCGCGCCCCTTGATGCCTATCGTCAGTGCATGGAAAGCGGCAAATACCAAGCCTTGATCGAAGGCCAGGTGAAGAAAGGCACGAACATGGGCGTCACCGGCACGCCAGCAACGGTCGTAGTCGACAACCTCACAGGCAACAAACTGCTGGTGAAAGGTGCGCAAAGCACACAGGTGCTACTCCAGACCATGCAGCAGCTGGTCAAAATGCGCGACGAGGCTCCCAACCAAGACAAGCTGGATACCCCTGCTGAGGGCGCGGCCAATGAGATCGGTGCTCAATAGGCTGGGTGAATGGGCCGACCAGCTAGATTTCGGGGGCAGTCATGCGCTTTCTAGCACTCGTGTCGCTATGACTCAGCAGCTTGAAGGTCGGGCAGTTCTTTTCCATGCGCTACGCAGGGCCAGTACCTGGGATGAGGTTTTCGATCTCATCTCAGCCAACGGATACAGCCTCATTCCAAACGGAGAGGATTTTATCGCCGCGGACACGAGTACAGGACTTATGTTCTCTCTCTGGGATTGTGGTCATAGTCGGCTCGTATTTGAGGAGAGGCTTGGTCGTTTACCGGATTTACCACCCATGAGTCGATGACTCCAACCCCGCCCCGGCGGGGTTTTTCTTGTGCTTGGGATATTCCAGAGCGGTGATGTACTGGGCACGACCTCAACGAACGTATCAGGGAGATACGCCATGACCGATCTACCACGCATTGCATCGTTTCGCCAGTTGGACGAACACCTGAAGAAAACTGGTGTTCCACGCGACGAACAGATGATTCGCAACAACATCTACATTGCACCGCTTGACTGGTTTGCTATTGAAGAAGGCTTCAATCTGAGGCCAATCGATCCTGACCATGCGGAAGGCTTCGCCAAGTCTTATGAGCAGGGCCTGTATGTGCCTCCAGTCGTCGCAGAACTGAAGATCATCGACGGCAACCCTCGCCTCGTGATCCGAGAAGGTCACCATCGCCTTACTGGCGCGCGCATCGCAGATGGGCGCGGTGCAAATCTTCCAGGACTGATGGTCAACGAGTTCAAAGGAAATCAGTCCGACGCTGTTGTGATGATGATCAAGACCAGCGAAGGCAAAGAGTTGCTGCCGCTGGAGCGAGGAGAAGGCTACAAGCGCCTGGCCGGGCAAAACTGGAGTCCAGCCCAGATCGCCGATCGCATGAACAGGAGCATCACTCATGTTGAGCGACTGATGCTTCTCGCCAACGCAGAGGAGAACGTCAAACAGCTCGTTCGCGAGGGGGTAATTAAAGCGTCTCCCGTCATCGATGTTCTGGTGGAGCTGCGAGGAACTGGGCAAGACCCGTATCCAAAGCTGCTGGGGATGATCGAGGGGGCTAAGGCCTCCGGCCGTACCCGCGCAACGGGCTCAGACGCCAACAAAGCGCTGGGCAAGTTCAAAGTGACACCTAAGGAGGCCATGAGTGCGTTCAGCGCACTGAGCGGCCTTACAGGAAGCCTGCGTGATCAACTCAAGTCCGGTGGCGATGCGCAGCATGAGTTGCGGCTTGACTCGAAGGCGGCGGAGTCGCTGCTGAAGATCCTGGAGAAGTATGAGGCCAGCCAGAACACGGCTGAAGCCTGAGGAGGCGGTAATGCTGCACATTGAGCGCAAGGTAGGGGAGTCGATTCGGCTAGGCACCGACATACAGGTGATCGTCACAAAGGCTGCAAACGGTACGGTCAGATTGGCGTTTGAAGCGCCGAAAGAGGTGAAGATCTACCGCGAAGAGATCTACCAGCGCATCCAGAACGAAAAAACACCCTGATCACATAGTCAGTTGTTCGACTTCGCTTGGGATCACCGCCGAAGACGGTAACCTATGGCTATCGAAAAAAGGAGTTTCACCATGAAGAACAGCAGTATCACGATCCGCACCGGGCTTCTCGCCGCAGCTATTGCCCTCCTGGTCGGGTGCTCTTCCTCGCCGAAGGCTCCCTCCGTGCAGCTACCTGATCCGCAGAATGTACCGAAAGAAAAATGGTCCGATGCGATGCACGTTTTGACTGCCATGAAGATTTCTGGCCAGCGCGACGTGCCGCGTGAAATGGCTGAGACCTTCGCCAATTCAGCACCAGGCCGCACCAGCGGGACAGCAGGCGCTGATGCTGCGATTGCCGGCGTCAGTCTCGCGGCACCGCCAAGCGGCTTTAGTGGTGGAGCTGCTGCAAGCGTAGGCCTCGGCCTTATGATGCTTGGCGGGTCGAGTGACCCTGCGCACGCAACTCAGGTTGTGGCCTGGGTGCCGGCTGATGAGGCCTCCTCCCCTGAAGAGGCATCTGCACTTGCACTCAAGAAGGTAGAAGAAGCCCGCAAGAAGGTCTTTGAAAAAGGGATGTCGAAGCTACCAATGCATGTTGGTAAATACCCGGATGGCCATTCCCGTGCTTACGCATCGTTGGCTGATAGCTACGCTGAACGTCCTATCCCATTCACCGACAACGCCGCCCCTGCACCTGACTTCGTGAAGTCAGCCGCTGCATACGGGCCTATCTTCATTCGGGACAATCAATTCGTCCTTGATGCCTCAAAAAATGGCATGACGCCATCTGAAGCCATGCTACTCGCATCGCGCTATCTACCGGATTGGGTCTACATCTACCATCCTGGCCAGAAGCTGCGGAAGAACTCAATTCCCGCAGCAATTTTCAATCGAGGCGAGGCCAAGTACTTCGTCGGCAAATAAGTCAGCAGCAATAAAAAATGGCTGGCGTCAAGCATTGTGTTGAAATCACGCGAAGCTTGAAACCATATACGGGGCAATAGGTTAGCTCTGTTTCATGCCGTTCGCAGAGGATGCGGCATTGTGGGCTGGGAGCCACATAAGAGCCTGGAGAAAGAGAGTCGAGTCGCGTTGCAGCGATGGAGATTGCCAATGGCTGGCAGGCTTGTTCAGTCATCTTAGCCGATTCCCTCGCAGCCTATCCAGAACGAAGAACGCGCAGCGTTGGGCTGCGCGTTCGAGGGATGGTCAGTCTGGTTCTAGTGCATCTTCAGCTTGGCTTCGGTGGCACGGCCTTGCTGCCGTTTCCTTTCCTGAATCCCCGATCCCCCGCCATGAACGCCTCCAGCATGTGCGGGATCAGCGCCGAGGCATCGACCGCCTCGCCATACGCCTGCGCATGCAGCGCGGCATAGCGGTCGAGATCGGCTTTCAAGCTGGCCGGGCAAGCGAAGGTCAGCTTGACGCTTTCGGTCTTGGGTAGCGGCCCCAGCCGCAGTTTCTTGGTCGTGCTCATCGAGAAGTCCCCTTGTTGAAGAACAGCGGCTGATAAGGCCGTAGCACCAGATCGCGGTTGAGGATGATGCGCACCGGCAAACCGGGGCGGCTGGTCAGCGTGGGTTGGATGTTGAGATTGCGCCGGGTCACTTCCTGGCCGACCTGGTTCACGGTGTCCTGCAGGCTGTCGCGCCCGGCGATGATGACGCGATCGCCGTCCTGGCGGTTCTCAGGTGCAGCCAGTTCGGCACCGACACCCAGCAGCGTGGTCAGCACGGCACCTGCAAAGATCCGATCCCAATGCCAGTCCACGTCGTCTTCCAGACCGGCGTAGCCCGCCGGGTCGGTGCCGATCAGGTTGTCGAGCGTGAGCGAAGACGTGTCCGGCAGGATGATGCGGTTCCACACCACCTGCACGCGACTCTGACCGTAGCTGACTTGGCTGTTGTACTTGCCCAGGATGCGCGAACCCTGTGGGATCAGCAGGAACTTGCCGGTGGCCGTGTCGTAGATCGGCTCCGTCACCGTGGCGATCACGTCGCCCGGCAAGTCCGACTTGATGCCCGTCACCAGCGCCCCAGCGACCACCGTTCCGGCCATGACCTGATACTGCGAAGCCGGCAGGGTCAGATTGCCGGAATTACGGGTTTCCGTGGAACCACCTTTTAGGAACGCCTCTTTCTGGTCTTGCCGGTTCTGCACGGCAGTCGGATCAGCAGGCTGGGCCGCCGTCGAGGCCGGGCCTGCGGCCATCGGATCGAAAGCGGAATTGGCGGCGAAGCCTGGTGCGGCAGCGACCTGCGACTGCGCTACGGGCGCGGCCTGCGGGGAACCTGTGCGGAAGAATACCGATGAAGCTGCCGCCGCTTCTGCCTCCTTGCGCAGCGCATCGTTGGGGTCGTAGCCCGACGCGGCATAGGTGGCGGCGACCGGCTGCTGCGAGTTCACGATGGCTGGCCCCAGATCACCCGGCAGCGGTGGCCCCAGCTCCGGCACGTCAGGCGGCAGCGCTGGCAGCTTGGAATAGTCCGTCGGCAGCGCATCCAGCCCTTCCGAGCGCGAGACGCGATCCACGTTGTACAGCTCCGTGGATTCGCCTGCACTGCGTTGCTGCGGTTGCAGCGACCAGATCAGTGCGCCCATGATGCCGATCGACAAGCAGCCGGCGAGGATGGCCAGCGTGCGCCGGTTCAGGCGCGTGACCGGGCGCGGTTGGGCGCGCAGCGCCACCGCCTCGGGTGCCACCTTGTCCGCCCGCTGCGTCGCAAGGTCGGGAATGTCGTCCTGGCTCATGCTCAGTTCCTCCCGGCGATGCCATCCGTGCGCTCGATGCGCACCACATCGCCCTTGTCGGCCCCCAGGCGCAGTTCTGCCGCACCGAACAGCCGATCCACGATGTAGTACGGCGAGCGAAAGCGGTAATTCACCAGTTGCCCATCGCCCTGCGCACCGATGACAAACAGCGGCGGCAACTCGCCCTGGGCGATTCCTGCCGGAAACTGGATATAGACCTTCTCGCCATCATCGAAGGCGCGCAGCGGCTTCCACGGCGGATTGCTGCCACTGATGGCATAGCGAAAGCGGATGTTCTCCAGCGACAAGCCTGCATCGACCGGCGCGGCAGCGCTAGCAGCATGTGCCTGGCGCTGCAAGGCCAGCATCCGATCCTTGGGGTAGTCCCAGGACACCGACGCCATCCATGCCTTGTCAGTCGAAGTCAGTTCCAGCAGGTACGTCCTGCGGCTGGTGGTGATGACCAGATTGGTCTTCAAGCTGGAACGGATAGGCTTGACCAGCACATTGACGCGCAGATCGGCACCGCTGCCGCTGGAGGTATCGCCCACGATCCAGCGCACGGTATCGCCCGCAGCGACCGTCACCAGTTCCTCGCCGGGCTGGAGCGCGATCACCGTCACGCGGCCCACAGACGCATAGACCTGGTACAGCGCGCCATCGGTGAACGGCCAGACCTGGATCGCATTGACGTAGCCCTCGCGGGTCGGTGCGATGCGTGCTTCTGCATTGGCGCGGGAGACGCGCACCTTCTCGTCAGCAGGCTCCGGCGTGGTCGGGGCCGAATCAATGCCCTGCAGCGGCTTCAACTGTGCGGGCAGCGCCAAGGGCTCGGGCACTGTCACGACTTCGATGGGCTTGGGCGGCTCGGGCAATGGCTGAGCCTGCACCGGCTCATCGAGCGAGATCGCCGGCGGCGGTTTGCCCTGCGTGGCGCAGCCCGCAAACAGAACAGTCGATGCCAGCAGAATCACCGGCAATGCGGTCTTACGGAAACGTGCATTCATGGTTTGGCTCCTTCAGAAGAATCCAGTTCACGGCTCCACGACAGGCCATTGACGTAGATGCCCAGCGGGTTGCGGCGCAGGCGTTCTTCGGTGCGCGGGGTCTGCTGCACGATGGACACCACCGCCGTCCATCGCTCCAGCCCGGCAGCCGCACCATTGACATAGCGGCGTTCCGTCCAGCGCACGTTGAACGACGCATCGCTGGCGCGAACCACACTGGTGATCTGCACCGTCACCGATTCCTTGCCGATGCGGGCAAACGGGTCATGGGTGCGCGCATAGTCGTTGAGTACCGCCGCGCCCCGGTCAGTGGTGTAGTCGTAGGCATCTAGCCAGTTCTGGCGCACAACGATGGGATCGATGGACAGCGAGCGCACCAGCGTCACGAAGCGTGCGATGTGGTGCGCCGTCTGCGCATCGGTGGGCCGGTACGGCGTGGCTGCTTCGCCCACGGTGCGTACCTGGCCGGACTGATCGACCTCGATGACATAGGGCGTAACGATGGACTGGGCCGATCGCCACACCAGGCCACCGGCCATCAGCAGCGCGAGTACCAGGCAGCCGAAGGCCATCAACCGCCAGTTCTTGGCCTGCACGCGGGCCGAGCCGATGCGCTCGTCCCACACTTGGGCAGCGGCTTGATACGGAGTGGCAGGCTGCGGCGTGTCGGCATAGCGCACCTGCGGTCGTTTGAATCGCATGGAGTTCTCCTTGAAAGTCAGCTATCGGAATCCCTCAGGCTCGGGCCTTGGCCCGAACCGCCACCGTCGCCACCGCGCAGCGTGTGCGCGGCCGTGGTGGTGGCCTGGGTGAGTCGTTGGCGGCGTTGCAGGCGCTTGGCCCAGCCGGGTTGCCCCTGCTTCTGCGCGTTGGCTGTGTTGCCAGCGGCATCGCCTGCGGCGGCTGGCCCTGCAGTGCCACCGCCTGAGCCGCCTTCTGCGCCAGAGCCTTGCCAGCCTGCTTTGAATGGCGCGACCGCCTTGGCCGCTGCTGCCTTGATGCCAGCACCGGCGCGTTGGCCTGCCGCCTGTGCACCGCCCTTGGCGACATTCCCCAAACCTGCCATCGCGCCCTTGGCCCCGCCGCCCGCAGCGGCAGAACCGGCCTGGAAAGCCGACTTCGCACTGCCAGCCGCCGAGGTGGCGGCCCGCGCGCCAGCCCCGGCGAGCTTGGCGGCAGCCGGTGCCATGCGTGCCCCGGCCATCACGGCACCACCCACGCCGGTGGCGGC
This sequence comes from Pseudomonas sp. Ant30-3, assembly GCF_000690905.1. GTDB lineage: Bacteria > Pseudomonadota > Gammaproteobacteria > Pseudomonadales > Pseudomonadaceae > Aquipseudomonas. The sequence goes on from NZ_JMCL01000037.1 coordinate 56,547, forward strand.
GGCACCTACGGCCACCGCCGCACCTGCGGCACCCACAGCAGCGCCCGCCATCGTGCCGGCACCCAACTGCGGTGCGCCGGATACCAGGCCCGTGGCGATGCCCGGCCCGAAGATCCCCAACGCCAGCAGCGTCAGTGAGGCCAACATGACGACCACCGCATGGTCGATGGACGGCTCGGCCGGATGCACCTGGAACTCGGCGAAGAGGCCCGAGCCGATGCCGACGATGACCGCCAGCACCAGCACCTTGATGCCCGAAGACACCACGTTGCCCAACACTTTCTCGGCGAGGAAGCTGGTCTTGTTCCACAGCGCGAACGGCACCAGTACGAAGCCCGCGAGCGTGGTCAGCTTGAACTCGATCAGCGTGATGAAAAGCTGGATCGCCAGCACGAAGAAACACAGGATCACCACGGCCCAGGCCAGGAACATGACCACGATGGGCGTCATGTTCACGAACACTTCGGGGAAGCCCGCCATGTCGCTGATCTGCTCAAGAATGGGGGCCGCCGCGTCGATGCCGGTCTTGGCCAAGCGTCCCGGTTGCAGGAATTCGCCCATGCTCATCGTCGAGCCGCTGGCCGTCAGGCCCAGGCCCGCGAACGAGCGGAAGACGATGCTGGCGAGCCAGTTGAAGTTGTTGATGATGTAGGCGAAGGCGCCGACGTAAAGCACCTTGCGCAGCAGTTTGGCGATCACATCATCGCCCTGGCCGGTGGCGTGGCTCATCGCCCAGTACAGCCCGGCGATGGTCATGTCGATGACGATCAGCGTGGCGGTGAGGAACGCGACTTCGCCCTGCAGCAGCCCAAAGCCCGAGTCGATGTAGCGCGAGAAGGTATCGAGGAAGCGGTCGATCACTGTCACGTCATTCATGGCACGTCCCCCTCGAAGGGCATGGCGTCCTGGTCACTGATGGGTATGTCGAAGCTCGGCGGGATCGGCGGCAGATCGGCCAGCGTGCGGAACTCGTCAGACCCGGTTTCACCGGCGAAGAAGCGCCGCCGGAAGGCCTCAGCCGCGGCCAGGCAGGCGTCTTCGCCTGCCGTCGTCCTGTCGGCCGCACACTGCGCACGCAAAGCCTTGAGTCTCACGGGATCGGCGGCCAAGGCAGCGGCCAGGTCTTCGGTCGGCTGCTGACTGCAAGCGACCAGCAGCACGGGAAGCAGCAAGGAAACGCATCGCATGGCCGTCTCCCGTCAGTTGCCGTAGAAATCCACGCGCTGCGGCGTGTAGGGCGTGCCATCACCCAGGAAACGGCGCGTCACTTCCCGGCCACGTTCGACAGCCGCCGCCTGGCGTGCCAGTTCCAGCGCGGCGGCGCGTTCCTGCGTGATCTGGAGCTGCTGTGCCTGGATGGACTGCTTGGCCTGCAAGGCCAGAAGCTGGTTGGTCGCCTGCATGGCTTGCAGCGCGCCGGTGGCGGACTGACTCTGGCTGACCAGGTCGGACAGCGCGCTTTCGTCTTGCGCCAGGTTCTGCGACACCTGCGCCTGCATCCGCATCGCGGTGTGCAGACTGTTCAGCGTGTTCTTCCAACGTTCCTGCGCGTCGTGCAGCATCTGGTCGCCGCTGACGGTCGCGGCATACTGCTCCGGGTACAGCCGGGCAAAGGTGGCATCCATGCTCTGCACGTCGTAGGCCAGGCCGCGAGCCTCGGCGATCAGCCGCTCGGTGGTCGCCAGCGTCGAACGCAAGCGATTGACGATGTTGAAGTCCAGATTCGCCAGATTGCGCGCCTGGTTCATCAGCATCTGTGCTTCGTTCTGGAGTTGGTTGATCTGGTTGTTGATCTGCTCCAACGTGCGCACGGCGGTCAGCGTGTTCTGCACGAAGTTGGACGGATCGAACACCGTCAGCGCGGACGCGGGCTGCACTGCCAGCAGCGATACCGACAGCACGGCGGCGAGCGAGACGGACAGCAAACGGGGTTGGGTCTTCATGGTGAAACCTCCGGTCGTTGAGAAGCGAGGAAAGAAGCAGCCGCCGGTGAGGACGGCAACAGGTCAGCGGCCCAATCGAGGCCGCGATGGCGCAGCCAGGCACCGGCAAATCCCGGTGTGCCTGCGTCCAGCAGCACGCGATCCATGTCGCGCTGGTCTTGCGGGGTGGATGCACCCGCGAAGGCCAACGTGGCTGGCCCCAGGTCGAGGTCGAACAGGCGGTTGCCCAGACGCGATTGGTAGTAGTAGTCGCGCTTGGGCTGTGCGGTCGCCACGATCTCGATTTGGCGGCTGTTGAGGCCGAAGCCCTCGTAGATCGTGCGAATTTGCGGCTCGGTGGCCTGCGGGTTGGGCAGAAAAATCCGACTGGCGCAGCTTTCGATCACCGCCGGGGCAATGCTTGAATCCTTGATGTCGGCCAGCGATTGCGTGGCGAAAATGACGCTGACGTTTTTCTTGCGCAGTGTCTTGAGCCATTGCCGGATGCGGGCGGCAAACACCGGGTCATCAAGGAACAGCCAGGCTTCATCAAGGATCAGCAGCGTGGGCGCCCCGTCGAAGCGTTCATCGAAGCGGGCGAACAGGTAGCCCAGCACGGCCAGTACCGCCGCCTTGCTATGCATGAGTTCTTCCATCTCGAAGCCCTGCACACTGCCGGAACCCAGCCTGTCGGCATCGGCGTCCAGCAGCTTGCCGTGGGCGCCGCCCAGCACATAGGGTGCGAGCGCCTGGCGCAGTGCGTTCGATTGCAACAGCACCGACAGGCCCGTCAGCGTGCGCTGCTCCACTGGCGCACCGGCCAGGCTGCACAGTGCCGACCAAATCGCTGCCTTCTCGTCCGGGCCGATGGCGACACCTTCATGCAGCAAGCGGCCTTCCACCCATTCGGCGGCCCAGGTGCGGTAGCCCTCCTGGTCGATGCGGGCCAATGGCTGGAAAGCAATCGTCCCGTCATTGCCCAGGTCGTAATGCTCGCCGCCCAGCCCCAGGATGGTGGCGCGCATCGAGCGCCCCATGTCGAAGGCGAAGATGCGCGAACCGGGATAACGGCGGAACTGCATCGCCAGCGTGGCCAGCAGCACCGACTTGCCCATGCCGGTCGGCCCCGCGACCAGCGTGTGGCCCACGTCGCCGATATGCGTCACCAGCCGGAACGGCGTCGCGCCATCGGTGCGGGTGACGATCAGCGGCGGGCCGTCCAGATGCGCGTTCCTCTCCGGCCCGGCCCACACAGCGGACAACGGCATCATGTGCGCTAGGTTCAGCGTCGAGACGATGGGCTGACGCACGTTCGCGTAGGCGTTACCGGGAATGGACGACAGCCAGGCATCCACCGCATTGAGGGTTTCGGGGATGGTGACGAAGCCCCGGCCCTGAATGACGCGCTCCACCATGCGCAGCTTCTCGTCGGCCACGGCAGCATCGGCATCCATGACGGTGACGGTGGCCGTCAGGTAGCCAAAGGCGACTTGATCGCTTCCCAACTCCTGCAAGGCGGCATCGGCATCGGCGGCCTTGTTGTTGGCGTCGGTATCGACCAGCGGGCTTTCTTGCTGAAAGATCGTTTCCCGCAGCAGCGCGACGACGTTCTTGCGTTTGGCGAACCACTGGCGGCGCAGGCGGCCCAGTTCTTTTTCCGCCTCGGCTTTGTCTAGGCACAGAAAGCGCGTGCTCCAACGGTAGCCAAAGCCCAGGCGGTTGAGGTCGTCCAGAATCCCCGGCCAGGTCGAGGTCGGAAAGCCCCGCACTGACACCACGCGCAGGTGCTGGTTGCCCAGCATGGGCGCGAGGCCACCGACCAGGGCGGAATCGGCCAGCAGCGCGTCGAGGTGGAAAGGCACTTCGGGCACGGCCAGTTGGTAGCGCCGCGTCGAAACCGTGGCGTGCAGGTAGGTCAGCGTCTGTGCATCATCGAGCCAGGCAATCTCCGGCATCACGCCGTCGAGCAGGTCGAGCACGCGATCCGTTTCCGCCACGAAGGCATCCAGCCGCCCCTGCCAGTCCACGCCGTCGCCCGGCGCATTCTCATAGAGCATCTTGGCGGCACGGGCGCGAGATTCTTCTGGTGGCAGGTAGGCCAGCGTCAGGTGGTAGGCACTTTCAAAGTGGTGACCGGATTCCTCGAAGGCCGCGCGACGTTCTTCTTCCACCAACCAAGATAGCGGTTCGGGAAACTCGGAACGCGGATAGCCCGCCGCTGCGCGGCGCTCGGCTTCGATAAACAAGGCCCATCCAGACCCAAGGCGGCGCAGTGCGTTATTCAAGCGCGCCGACGTGGCGATCAGTTCGCCTTGCGTGGCGCTGTCCAGATCCGGCCCGCGAAAACGTGCTGTGCGCTGGAACGAACCATCCTTGTTCAGCACCACGCCTGGCGCGATCAGCCCGGCCCAGGGCAACCAGTCGGCCAGCAGCGCGGGCCGCTGGCGGTATTCGGCAAGGTTCAGCATGTCGGCTTCTCCCTATGCGTCCAGCAGCGGCTTGTGTTTGATGTGCCGGGCGAAGACCTGCATGAACTGCGGATCGACACGCGCGCCCCAGACCGCCAGCGAATGGCCGACGATCCACAGCACCACGCCGGGAATCCACAGTTGCAGGCCCAGCCCGACGGCGGCGGCCAGCGTGCCGTTGGCAATCGCCACGGTGCGCGGCGCACCGCCCAGCAGGATCGACTCGGTCAGCGAGCGATGCAGCGGCACCTCGAAGCCCGGAAGGTCGCTGACCGTACTCATACGACGGCCCCGCCGGAGAAGCTGAAGAACGACAGGAAGAACGAGGATGCGGCGAACGCGATGCTCAACCCGAACACGATCTGGATGAGCTTGCGAAGGCCGCCCGACGTGTCGCCGAAGGCGAGCGCCAGGCCGGTCGAAATGATGATGATGACCGCGACGATGCGTGCCACCGGCCCCTGGATGGATTCGAGGATGGATTGCAGCGGGCCTTCCCACGGCATAGAGGAACCGGCCGCCTGCGCGGTTCCCGCCAGCAACAGCATCAACACCGCGAGCAGCAGCCCTTGTCCTGCGGGTAGAGCCAGGCGGTGCAAACGCGCCAGCATGGGCAGCAGTGAATGCGGATTTACAGAAAGACGGAAAGCATCAACGTGCGTCATGGCAGTTCTCCAGGTTGGTCAGTGGTCAGGGAAGGCGCAGCGGCAGCGGCTGCAAGAGGAACCGGCGGCAGTTCGGGAAGCGGCGTTTCCAGCGCATCCGCCAGGCGGTAGCCCGAGCCGTCGAAGCCGACGACAAGGGAAATGGTTTCGACGTGGCGTTTGCGTCCACGGCCTGCGATGTGGATCACCACATTGACTGCCTCGGCGATGAGGGCGCGGGGCGGATTCACTGCCACTTCGAGGATCAGTTGCTCCAGGCGCAGCAGAGCGCCCAAGGCGGAGCCGGCATGGATGGTGGCGATGCCGCCGGGGTGGCCCGTACCCCAGACCTTCACCAGATCCAGCGCTTCGCCGCCGCGCACTTCGCCCACGATCACGCGATCCGGGCGCAGCCGCATCGTGGCGCGCACAAGTTCCTGCATCGACACCACGCCTGTGCGGGTGCGCAGCGGCACATGGTCTCGGGCCGCGCATTGCAGTTCGATGGTGTCTTCGAGCACCAGCACGCGGTCGCCGGTGGCGGCGATCTCGGCCAGCAGCGCATTCGCCAAGGTGGTCTTGCCGGTGCTGGTGCCTCCGGCGATCAGGATGTTGTGCCGCTCGCGCACGGCATGGCGCAGGAACTCGGCCTGCCCAGCGCTCAGGATGCCATCGGCCACATAGCGATCCAGACCGATGATGCTCACGGCGCGCTTGCGCAGCGCAAAGGCCGGGCCAGGTGCGGCGGGTGGCAAGATGCCCTCGAAGCGCTCACCGGTCTCCGGCAGTTCGGCGGTCAATAGCGGTTGGCCGCGATGCACCTCCGCACCGACATGGGCGGCGACCAAGCGGATGATGCGTTCGCCATCGGCCTCGGGCAGTTCGACACCGAGCGGCGCACGGCCAGAGGACAGCCGATCCACCCACAATGTCCGGTCGGGGTTGAGCATCACTTCCACCACGTCCGGGTCTTCCAGCGCTGCGGCAATCACCGGCCCCATCGCCGTGCGCAACATCTGGATGCGGCGATCCTGGGACGCCGCAGCGGATGAACGCGGCTCGGGCGGGATTTGAGGAACGGCACTCATGACGCACGCTCCGCACTGCGTTCGTGGGCGGCTGCCATCGCCGCCGCGTCATCCATGCGCATGGGGTCGGGGTGCAGCTCTTCCACCACGGCGCGCACCAAGCTGCGGCCACGCAGCAGGTGACGGCCCAACTGTTCGACGAATTGCTCGAAGCGCGCCTTGCCCTGGGCGCGGGCTGCATCCTGATGGGCTTCGGGCACCGGCGTGCTGACAGTCAGGTAGTAGCGGACGAACAGCGCCAGCGTTTCGATCTGGATGTTCTGATCACGCTCCAGGCGCTCGGCCTGCCGCGACAGGCGATCTAGGCGTTTGGCGATGGCGGCCTCTCGCTGGTCGCCGGCATCGGGCGATAGCCACGATGCGAGCGCCGCCGCGACGATGGACGACTTGGACACGCCTTTCTTGGCGGCCAGTTCTTCCAGACGTTTGGCGTGCTCGTGCTGGATGAACAGATTGAGGCGGTATTGGCTCATAGGTCGATTCCGTCGTTGGGGTCGAGAGAAGCCAGTCGCGCCGTGCGTTGCAGGGCGGGGTCGATCTGGCCGGGAAGCACCGGGGGCATGTCGTCGTCATCGAGCAGCGACAGGTCGCTGCTCGGGGCATCCATCTCGGGGGCATAGGCGATGGCTTCGGACAGTTCGGGCTGGCGGCGTGGGCCGCCATCGTCGGTCGAACCCAAGGCCTCCAGGTCATCGGCGGACGCCGTGGCCGGTGTCGCGGGAACCGCAGGTATTGCCAAGCCGCTCCAGTCGTCAGGCCGTGCCGGCGGCACATCGGCATAGCGGCCAGCCGTCACCGAAGGCGGCGGTAATACCCGCTGCTTGAAATTGGCATCGGCGAAATAGCGCAGCTTCTTCGCCTTGATCGGCGCGACACTGGACACCATCACCACCGCTTCATCGGTCGGCAGTTGCATCACTTCGCCCGGCGTAAGCAGTGGCCGTGCGGTTTCCTGCCGCGACACCATCAGGTGGCCGAGCCATGGGGCCAATCTGTGTCCGGCATAGTTGCGCTGGGCGCGCAGTTCAGTGGCGGTGCCGAGGGTTTCAGAAATGCGTTTGGCCGTTCGTTCGTCGTTGGTAGCGAAGGTCACGCGCACATGGCAGTTGTCCAGGATCGAATGGTTCTGCCCATATGCCTTGTCGATCTGGTTGAGCGACTGCGCGATGAGGAAGCTGCGGATGCCATAGCCCGCCATGAAGGCCAGCGCGGTCTCGAAGAAGTCCAGACGGCCCAGCGCCGGGAACTCATCGAGCATCAACAGCAGCTTGTGGCGGCGTTGGATGCCATCACTGCCATCCAGCGATTCGGTGAGCCGTCGTCCGATTTGGTTGAGGATCAGCCGGATCAGCGGTTTGGTGCGCGAAATGTCAGAAGGCGGCACTACCAGATACAGCGAGACGGGATGCTCTGAAGCGATCAGGTCGGCAATGCGCCAGTCGCAACGCGAGGTGACTTCGGCCACGGTCGGATCGCGGTACAGGCCGAGGAACGACATGGCAGTGGAGAGCACGCCCGAGCGCTCGTTGTCGCTCTTGTTGAGCACTTCGCGGGCGGCGGAGGCGACAACCGGATGCTGCACATCACCCAAGTGCTTGGTCGTCATCATCCGGTGCAATGTCAGCTCGAACGGGCTGGCTGGATCGCTGAGAAAGTTGGCGACGCCACGCAGCGTCTTGTCTTCGCCCGCGTACAACACATGCAGGATGGCACCGACCAGCAGCGCGTGACTGGTCTTCTCCCAGTGGTTGCGCTTCTCCAGCGCACCTTCGGGATCGACCAGGATGTCGGCGATGTTCTGCACGTCGCGCACCTCATGCGCGCCGCGCCGCACTTCCAGCAGCGGGTTGTAGGCCGCCGAACTGGCATCGGTCGGGTTGAACAGCAGGCAATGCGAGAAGCGCGAACGCCAGCCAGCGGTGATCTGCCAGTTCTCGCCCTTGATGTCGTGGATGACGGCGGACGCGGGCCAGGACAGCAGCGTCGGCACCACCAGGCCCACGCCCTTGCCGGAGCGCGTCGGCGCAAAGGTCAGGACATGCTCCGGCCCTTCGTGCCGCAGATAGTGGCCTTCATGCTGACCGAGAAAGACGCCAGCAGGCTTCGTCAGCCCGGCTTTGCGAATGTCGGCAGCATCGGCCCAGCGGGCCGAGCCATAGGTCGTCACCTTGCGCGCCTGGCGCGAGCGCCACACCGACATGGCGATGGCGACCACCACGGCCAGTAGGCTGCTGCCCACCGCGATCATGCCGCCAGTATCGAAAATCTGCGGCGCGTAAGCGTCGAAGAAGAACCACCACTCGAACAGCTTCCAAGGGTAATAGACCGGTGTGCCGTACAAGTCGAACCAGGGCGAGCCAAGGCGTAGCTGGTAGCCCAAGGCGGCGGCTGTCCATTGCGTGGCACCCCACACACCGGCGATCACGATGCCGAACACGGCGGCGATCTGCCCGAACAACACACCTTGAGCCTGCATACCCTGACCTCCGATTTCTCCTGCGCTAATTCCCCGTGGAAAACGCGGCACAAAGGCGTGCCGCAGGCGTCAGGATCGGTGCCGGTTCAGTGCCGGTCAAAGACCGTTATCGGCAGCAAGGTGATGTAAAAAGCATGGTTTCATGCAGGGACGAAATCAGTAAAAACGCCGCAGGCTTGAGCGCGCTGCGGCGTGTCGAGAAAGAAAATCAGGATATGCGGCAAACCGCCAACGGTCAGAGCTTCGGCGGCGTCTCCGATGGCGTGTAAGGCACCTTGCCGTCTCCGAAGAAGCGCTTGTTCGTTGCTTCGGCCACGCGGTTGCACAGCACATCGCCCATCGTCGGACGCTCGGTCTTGCATTGGCGGCGCAGCTCCCTCAGGCGCGCAAGATCTGCGGCCAGCTCTTCCACGGTCGGTACATTGGCTGCCTGTTTCGGTGTTTCGGACTGGCCGCAAGCGGACAGCGCGGCGACCAACAGGAATGGGGCGATCTGCTTCATGGTCATGGCTCGACTTCCTCTTGGGAATCGGGTTCAAGGGGGGGCGTGGCTCTGATGCCGTCCGGCGATTCGATGGCCTGCACACGCTCGATAAAGCGTGACAGCACGTCCGAGGATCCACCTTCCCGGTGCAGCACATAAGTGGTCAGCATGGGTGAGCGACCCGCCAGCGGCCGAGCCACAATCCCAGGCTCACGGCTGCCTGCGATATGCGGCGCTCCGGCTAGGCCCA
>NZ_JMCL01000038.1 GCF_000690905.1 Pseudomonas sp. Ant30-3
GGGTTTACCCCCGTTCGATTGCGAAGCAATCGCAAACCTGTCACCCCATTCTCATGCGAGATATAGGCGGCTGGTTTTGGGGGCGCTTCGCACCCCAACGGGGGTAAACCCCCTCGCCACAAAAGCTCGCTCCTACACGGCATCAACATTCCGAAGGGACAAGCACAAAAGCTCGCTCCTACAGGGGGATCATTTTCCTGGAGGACAAACAACAAGGGGGCGAATTTTCATCCGCCCCCTGTTTGTCCGCTTACTCTTGCGGTTCTTCGTCTGCGGCGGCGTCGAGTTGCTGGTCTTCGACTGCGTCGTCGATCACGACCTCACCGTCGAACACTGCACCTTCTTCGCCCTCCTCGCCTTCGAGCTCTTCGCCCTCGACTTCCGATGGCTCCTGAACCCGTTCCAGACCGACCAGCGTTTCGTCGCTGGCCAGTTTGATCAGGGTCACGCCTTGGGTGTTACGACCCAGGCTGGAGACTTCGTCGACGCGAGTACGCACCAGTGTGCCCTGGTCGGAAATCAGCATGATCTCCTCACCGTCGAGCACCTGGACCGCGCCGACCAGACGGCCGTTACGGTCGTTGCTGACCATGGCGATAACGCCCTGACCGCCACGCTTGTACTCAGGGAACTCGGCGATCGCCGTGCGCTTGCCGTAACCACGGGCCGACGCAGTGAGGATCTCGCTGCCTTCTTCCGGGATCAGCATGGAAATCAGCTTCTGCCCTTCCGGCAGGCGCATGCCGCGCACACCACGAGCGGTACGGCCCATGGCACGAACGTCGGTTTCCTTGAAGCGTGTCACTTTACCGCCGTCGGAGAACAGCATGACTTCGCGCTCGCCATCGGTGATGGCGGCAGAAATCAGTACGTCACCTTCGTCCAGCTCCAGCGCGATCAGGCCGACGCTGCGTTGACGGCTGAAGGATTCCAGCGGGGTCTTCTTCACGGTGCCTTTGGCGGTGGCCATGAAGATGAAGTGACCTTCGGTGTATTCCTCGACCGGCAGCATGGTGGTGATGTATTCATCACTGTCCAGCGGCAGCAGGTTGACCAGCGGACGACCACGGGCAGCGCGGGAGGCCTCCGGGATTTCGTAGGTTTTCAGCCAGTACACCTTGCCTTTGCTGGAGAACAGCAGCAGCGTGGTGTGGCTGTTGGCGACCAGCAGGTGCGCGATGTAGTCCTCGTCCTTGACGCCGGTAGCCGATTTGCCTTTGCCGCCACGACGCTGAGCCTGGTACGCAGCCAATGGCTGGGTCTTGGCGTAGCCACCGTGGGAAATGGTCACGACGCGCTCTTCTTCCGGGATCATGTCACCCAAGGTCAGGTCGAGACGGGCATCGAGGATCTCGGTGCGACGCACGTCGCCGTATTCGGCGCGGATCACTTCCAGTTCTTCGCGGATCACTTCCATCAGGCGCGTGGCGCTGCTGAGGATGCGGATCAGTTCGCCGATCTGGTTGAGGATCTCTTGGTACTCGGCCAGCAGCTTCTCGTGTTCCAGACCAGTCAGACGGTGCAGGCGCAGTTCGAGAATCGCTTGCGCCTGTTCCGGCGACAGGAAGTACTTGCCTTCACGCAGGCCGTATTGCGGATCGAGGGTCTCGGGACGGCACGAATCGGCACCGGCGCGTTCAACCATCGCGACCACGGCGGACGATTCCCACGCGGTCTTGATCAGCGCTTCCTTGGCTTCCGACGGCGTCGGCGAAGCCTTGATCAGGGCGATGACCGGGTCGATGTTCGACAGGGCAACCGCTTGACCTTCGAGGATGTGACCACGCTCGCGTGCTTTACGCAGTTCGAACACGGTGCGGCGGGTGACGACTTCGCGACGGTGACGAACGAAGGCTTCCAGCAGGTCCTTGAGGTTAAGGATGCGAGGACGGCCGTCGATCAGCGCGACGATGTTGATACCGAACACCGCCTGCAGCTGGGTCTGGGCGTAGAGGTTGTTGAGGATCACCTCAGGCACTTCGCCGCGACGCAGTTCGATCACGACGCGCATACCGTCCTTGTCGGACTCGTCGCGCAGTTCGGTGATGCCTTCCAGCTTCTTCTCTTTAACCAGCTCGGCGATCTTCTCGATCAGACGGGCCTTGTTCAGCTGGTACGGGAGTTCGGTGATGACGATCTGCTGACGGCCACCGACCTTATCGATGTCTTCGATGGTCGAGCGGGCGCGCATGTAAATGCGGCCGCGACCGGTGCGGTAGGCTTCGATGATGCCGGCGCGACCGTTGATGATCGCGGCGGTCGGGAAGTCCGGACCGGGGATGTATTGCATGAGCTCATCGATGGTCAACTCGGGGTTGTCGATGAGTGCCAGGCAACCGTCGATGACTTCACCGAGGTTGTGTGGCGGGATGTTGGTCGCCATGCCCACGGCAATACCGCTGGAGCCGTTGACCAGCAGGTTGGGAATACGGGTCGGCATGACCGCGGGGATCATTTCGGTGCCGTCGTAGTTCGGCACCCAGTCCACGGTTTCTTTGTGCAGGTCAGCCAGCAGCTCGTGCGCCAGCTTGGTCATGCGCACTTCGGTGTATCGCATGGCCGCGGCGTTGTCGCCGTCCACCGAACCGAAGTTGCCCTGACCGTCCACCAGCAGGTAGCGCAGCGAGAATGGCTGTGCCATCCGAACGATGGTGTCGTACACCGCGGTATCACCGTGCGGGTGATACTTACCGATCACGTCACCGACAACACGGGCAGATTTCTTGTACGGCTTGTTGAAGTCGTTGCCCAGCTCGCTCATCGCGAACAGCACACGCCGGTGCACGGGCTTCAAGCCATCGCGCGCATCCGGCAGTGCCCGCCCGACAATTACGCTCATCGCGTAGTCGAGGTAGGACTGCTTCAGCTCGTCTTCGATATTGACCGGGAGGATTTCTTTGGCCAGTTCGCCCATGAGAAGCCTGATTCCTTTTTCTGGTGAAACCTCGTCACATCCATATGGGACGAACGAAGCTCGCCGCTGCAGGCTGAGTGCCATGCAACGACTTACGACAAATCAACGATTTATGCCATGGATCTGCGCAGTAAAGGCAGCCACATCGGGCTACCTTGGAAACCGCCGAATGTTATCACAAGAGCCGCCACGCACCTATCCCCCAGATGCGCATGGAGTGTAGTTAGTTGAGTGGTGAGGGGCTGATAGGGGATCAGAGGGGCTTAGAGCTGCGCTGAATGTAAAAAAACGGTCTGGTTCGGGGAGATTTGTTGCCTTTAATGGCCTCATCACCAGCAGGCTGGCTCCCACAGTATCGGAGTCGATTGCAAATCCTGTGGGAGCCAGCCTGCTGGCGATGGCGATTTACCAAACGCCAGATATCATCAATGCAACCGCTTGCGACACATCAACTGCGCCATCTTCGCCGTATCCGGCCGCTCGACGATGCCCTTTTCGGTGACGATCACATCGATCAGGTCCGCAGGCGTTACGTCGAACACTGGGTTGAACGCGTCGACATCCGCGCCGACCCGTTTGCCACCGACCTCCAGCAATTCGCCGCCGTCGCGCTCTTCGATCGGAATGTCGTCGCCGCTGGCGAGGTTCATGTCGATGGTCGAACTCGGCGCCACGACCATGAAGCGCACGCCGTGGTGCATGGCGTTCACCGCCAGTTGATAGGTGCCGATCTTGTTCGCCACGTCGCCATTGGCGGTGATACGGTCGGCGCCGACAATGACCCAGGTGATGCCTTTGGTCTTCATGATGTGCGCAGCGGCGGAGTCAGCGTTGAGCGTCACGGGAATGCCTTCGTTGGCCAGTTCCCACGCGGTCAGCCGCGAACCTTGCAGCCATGGACGGGTTTCATCGGCGTAAACCCGCTCGACCATGCCTTCAATAAATGCCCCGCGAATCACCCCCAGCGCTGTGCCGAAGCCACCGGTGGCGAGTGCGCCGGTATTGCAGTGAGTCAGGATGGTCTGCGCGTTGCCCTGATGCTTGCGGATCAGGTCGACACCGAGCTGCGCCATGGTCAGGTTGGCTTCACGATCACTTTCATGGATGGCGATGGCCTCGGCTTCCAGCACGGCCAGCGGATCGGCGTGCTTTTTCAGGCGGTCCAGCCGGTCGCGCATGCGAGCCAGCGCCCAGAACAGATTCACCGCCGTCGGACGCGAGTCGGCCAGCAGCGCGAAATCTTCTTCCAGCGCCGCATGCCAGTCGCCACCCTCGGCGAAGCGGGCCCGGGCGGCCAGCACCACCCCGTACGCCGCACTGATGCCAATCGCCGGCGCGCCGCGTACGACCATCGAGCGAATCGCCTCGGCCACGCCCGCCGCGCTGGTGTAGGCAATCCAGGTTTCCTCGAACGGCAGAATACGCTGGTCCAGCAGATACAGGGCGCCATCACGCCAATCGATGGCCTTCACCTTCTCCGCAGCCAACAGTCGATCGCGCATCCCACACCCCGTACTCAGTCACAAAGCCGCCGATTATAGCGAGCCCCCCGCGAAGACGCTCGGGTATACTTCGCCCTCTTTGACAAAAGCTCTGGAACCGCCTTCGATGCCAAACCCTGCCGCTGCGCTCGACCTGTTATTGCTGCCGACCTGGCTGGTACCCGTCGAACCTGCAGGCGTCGTCCTCAAGGAACACGGCGTAGGCATTCGTGACGGGCGCATTGTCTTTATCGGCCCACGTTCCGCCGCGCTGAAGCTTGAAGCAAGCGAAATCCGCGAATTGCCGGACGTGCTGCTCAGCCCCGGCCTGATCAATGCCCATGGTCATGCGGCGATGACGCTGTTTCGCGGCCTGGCCGATGATTTGCCGCTGATGACCTGGCTGGAAAATCACATCTGGCCGGCTGAAGCCAAGTGGGTCGATGAAGCGTTCGTGCGCGACGGCACCGATCTGGCCATCGCCGAGCAGATCAAAGGCGGTATCACCTGCTTTTCCGACATGTATTTTTTCCCGAAGGTGGCCAGCGAGCGAGTGCACAACAGCGGCATCCGCGCGCAAATCGCGATTCCGATCCTCGACTTTCCCATCCCCGGCGCCAGCTCGGCGGACGAAGCCATTCGTCAGGGCGTCGAATTGTTCACCGACCTCAAGCATCACGAACGCATCAAAGTGACATTCGGCCCGCATGCGCCTTACACCGTCGGCGATGAAAACCTTGAGAAGATCCGTGTGATTGCCGAGGAACTCGACGCGTCGATCCACATGCACGTGCACGAAACGGCATTCGAGGTGCAGCAGGCCGTCGAGCAGACGGGCGAACGGCCATTGGCCCGCCTCGAACGCCTTGGCCTGCTGGGCCCGCGCTTCCAGGCGGTGCACATGACCCAGATCAGCGAAGAAGACCTGGCGATGCTGGTAGAAAGCAACACCAATGTGATTCATTGTCCGGAGTCGAACCTTAAACTGGCCAGCGGTTTCTGCCCGGTCGAGCGTTTGTGGCAGGCGGGGGTCAATGTGGCGATTGGCACTGACGGCGCGGCCAGCAACAACGACCTCGACCTGCTTGGCGAAACCCGCACCGCTGCGCTGCTGGCGAAAGCGGTGGCCGGCTCGGCCACGGCGCTGGACGCCCACCGCGCACTGCGCATGGCCACGCTGAACGGCGCCCGCGCGCTGGGTATCGAAGCTGACGTAGGCTCGCTGGAAATCGGCAAGGCGGCAGACATGGTCGCGTTCGACCTGTCCGGGCTGGCGCAGCAACCAGTCTATGACCCGGTGTCGCAGCTTATATATGCCACCGGTCGCGACTGCGTGAAACATTTGTGGGTCGCCGGCAAGCCGTTGCTCGACGATCGCCGCCTGACACGCATGGACGAACAACAGCTGGCCGCGACCGCCAAGGCCTGGGGCCAACGCATCAGCGGTCAGAACGAATCGTAAGCCCCCCGGACCGAGTGCCGGGGCAACAGGATTTTTCAAGTTTTAGAGGATTGAACATGAGCAACGTCGACTACGCCGAGATCGCCAAATTCGAAGCGCTGGCCCATCGCTGGTGGGACCGCGAAAGCGAATTCAAGCCGCTGCACGACATCAACCCGCTGCGCGTCAACTGGATTGACGAGCGCGTCAGCCTGGCTGGCAAGAAAGTCCTCGACGTCGGTTGTGGCGGCGGCATTCTCAGCGAAGCCATGGCGCAGCGCGGCGCGACCGTGATGGGCATCGACATGGGCGAAGCGCCGCTGGCGGTGGCGCAGCTGCATCAACTGGAATCGGGCGTGACCGTCGAGTATCGGCAAATCACCGCCGAGGCTTTGGCTGAAGAAATGCCAGAGCAGTTCGACGTGGTGACGTGTCTGGAAATGCTCGAGCACGTGCCGGACCCGTCGTCGGTGATTCGCGCCTGCTACAAAATGGTCAAACCGGGCGGCCAGGTGTTCTTCTCCACCATCAACCGCAATCCCAAGGCTTACCTGTTCGCCATCGTCGGCGCTGAATACATCATGAAGTTGCTGCCGCGCGGCACGCACGACTTCAAGAAATTCATCCGCCCTTCCGAGCTGGGTGCCTGGAGCCGCATGGCGGGCCTGACCGTCAAGGACATCATTGGCCTGACTTACAACCCACTGACCAAACACTACAAACTGGCGTCCGATGTGGACGTCAATTACATGATCCAGACCCTGCGCGAGGAGTAAGGCGATGCGTCTCAGAGCGGTTCTTTTCGACATGGACGGCACGCTGCTCGACACCGCGCCGGACTTCATTGCGATCGCCCAGGCGATGCGCGCCGACCGTGGCCTGCCGCCGATCAACCCGCAGTACATTCGCGACGAAATTTCCGGTGGTGCGCGAGCGATGGTTGCCGCGACCTTTTCCATGGACCCCGAATCGCCGGGGTTCGAGGAACTGCGTCAGGAGTTTCTTGACCGGTACTTCAAGGGTTGCGCGGTGCATAGCCATCTGTTCGATGGCATGGCCGAAGTACTGGAGAAAATCGAGAAGGCCAATTTGATCTGGGGCGTGGTCACCAATAAGCCGGTGCGCTTCGCCGAGCCGATCATGCAGCAGCTGGGTTTGGCTGAGCGCTCGAAGGTGTTGATCTGCCCTGATCATGTGACCCACAGCAAGCCGGACCCTGAACCGCTGACGCTGGCGTGCAAGCTGCTGGATCTGGACCCGGCCAGCGTGTTGTTTATCGGCGATGATTTGCGCGACATCGAGTCTGGCCGTGATGCCGGGACCAAGACCTGCGCGGTGACGTACGGTTACATTCACCCGGATGACAACCCGAAGCACTGGGGCGCGGACGCCGTGATTGATCATCCGCTGGAGTTGCTTGGGGTGCTGGATAACGCGCTGTGCAGTTGCTGAGCAGCCGCGACTAATCCCGTGTAGCAGCTGCCGAAGGCTGCGTTTGTAACAGACACCGCGCTCCCTTGTAGCAGCTGCCGAAGGCTGCGTCCGACTGCGAAGCAGTCGCTAACACCGCACACCGGGACTGGCTCAGATATTGCGCAGTCTTTGTTTACGACCGCTTCGCAGTCGGACGCAGCCTTCGGCAGCTGCTACAGAAAGCGGTCTCTGGTACGGGGACGCAGCCTTCGGCAGCTGCTACAAGGGAACGTAGATAATTCCATGCAGCGAATCTGACACGCCGCAATTAGGGGTCTGAGGCCGCTTCGCGGCCCAACGGGGATAAATCCCCTCGCCACAGGTTCCCTGCACGATTTTGATGAGGTTCTTTATGTTTGATTATTCCGCCCGCCCCGAATTGCTCAAGGACCGGGTCATTCTGGTCACCGGTGCCGGTCGTGGCATCGGTGCGGCCGCTGCGAAGGCTTACGCCGCGCATGGCGCCACCGTTTTGTTGCTGGGCAAGACCGAAGCGAATCTGACTCAGGTCTACGACGAAATCGAAGCGGCGGGTCATCCGCAACCGGCCGTGATCCCGTTCAACCTCGAAACCGCCCAGCCGCATCAATACGATGAGCTGGCGGCGATGATTGAAACCGAGTTTGGCCACCTTGACGGCCTGCTGCACAACGCCTCGATCATTGGCCCGCGCACGCCGATCGAACAACTGTCCGGCGAAAATTTCATGCGGGTCATGCACGTCAACGTCAACGCGATGTTCATGCTCACCAGTACGCTGTTGCCATTGTTGAAGCTGTCGCAGGACGCTTCGGTGGTGTTCACCTCAAGCAGCGTCGGTCGCAAGGGTCGTGCCTATTGGGGCGCTTACGGCGTGTCCAAATTTGCCACCGAAGGCCTGATGCAAACCTTGGCGGACGAAGTAGACACCGTGGCACCGGTGCGCTCCAACAGTATCAATCCGGGCGCCACCCGCACCAGCATGCGCGCGCAGGCTTACCCCGGTGAGAACCCGCTGAACAACCCGACGCCTGAGGAGATCATGCCGGTCTACCTGTACTTGATGGGTCCGGACAGCACCGGCATCAACGGCCAGGCTTTCAACGCTCAGTAGTGCCACACGTCGCATTTGTTTCGCGACGAAAATTCGTCGCGAAACAAGAACAGCGTCGTAAATGAGCATGAAAGAAGTCAAATAAATGCCGCGTAAAACTTCCCAGAGCGTTTTCCAACTCTTCAAAACATTGATTTTGAAGAGTTTTTTATCGAATGAACTGAATGGCATAATTCCAGCTCTAATCCTGCTCAGACACGCCGTGTGACAGCAAATGGGGCGCCGCTTGAGTCGACAGATTACGTAAGTTCGACAAAGCAGATTAGACTTGTACGAAATGTCCTACGGGACTGACGGACCAGTACGACGCGCAGCCTAAAGCCGCTCTCACCCAGCCTGTAAGACAGCTTACTGCTTAGGGGCGACTGCTTTATGAAATCACCTTCCCAGACCAACGCAATTGACTTCGATAGCGCCAAATTGCAACGCCTGGGCTTTGGTCAACAGCCTGCCATTCTGGAGAGGCCGGTCAGTCTTGCGCAACTGCGCCAGCAATTGAGCCTGCAACTGCAAACGAGCCTGGAACCGCAGCGCATTCTGGGGCTTTTTTTCCGGGAGATTCAGCGACTGGTACCGCTCGATGCCTTGAGCTATACGCACAAGGCCAGCGACCTGCGCCTCGAGTTCGGCGTTCGCGGCCACCACTCGGTCAGCTACAGCCTCAGCCACGAAGGCGAGCATCTGGGCGAATTGGTGTTCCGCCGCAATCAACGGTTCAACGTGCAGGAACAGGCCAATCTCGAGTCGTTGCTGTCGGCGCTGCTGTACCCGATGCGCAACACCCTGCTCTATCGTGCGGCAACGCAAAGTGCGCTGCGTGATCCGCTGACCGACACCGGCAATCGCATCGCCATGGACCAGACGTTGCAACGGGAAATCGAAATGTCCCGGCGTCATCTGCAACCGTTGTCGCTGCTGATGCTCGACATCGACCACTTCAAACACATCAACGATACCCACGGGCACAGCGCCGGTGACGATGTGCTGCGAGCGGTGGCCGCGTCGATCAAAAGCCAGCTGCGCAACGTTGACATGGTGTTCCGTTTCGGTGGCGAAGAGTTTCTGATTCTGCTGTCGAACACCGGTCGCGAGGCCGCAGCGATGGTCGGTGAGCGTTTGCGCTACGCCGCGCAGGCACGCAAGTATTCTGCGGACGGCAACACCATAGAGCTGACGGTCAGCCTCGGTTGCTCGACCTTGCTGCCCGGCGAGTCGTCCGAAAGCCTGCTGCGCCGTGCCGACAGCGCGCTCTACGTGGCCAAGCGCGAAGGCCGTAACCGCTTGGCGATGGCGGGCTGAGACTGCGTCATAGCGGGCACGCACTGGGGCGGCCCGCGCCAGTCAACAATGGTTACCGCAGCGTCCCGCGCAATTCCCCTACCAAAGCTTGCAGCTTCACCGGCTCAGCCGCTTCTACCGCGACTGCCGGCCCGGCGACCAGCGTCACCCGCGACCATAACCGACGGAATATGCCTTTGTCGGGGTCGCGGCTGAAGAAACTCCCCCACAACCCCTGCAACGCCAACGGAATCACTGGCACGGGCGTCTCTTCGAGGATCCGCCGCAGCCCGCCCTTGAACTCGTTGATCTCGCCATCGACGGTCAACTTGCCTTCCGGAAAAATACACACCAGCTCGCCATCCTTCAGATAGCCGGCGATGCGCGTGAAGGCTTTTTCGTAAATCTGAATGTCTTCCTGACGCCCCGCGATCGGAATTGTCCCGGCCGTGCGAAAGATGAAGTTCAGCACCGGCAAATTGTAGATTTTGTAGTACATCACAAAGCGAATCGGCCTACGCACTGCGCCGCCAATCAGCAAGGCGTCGACGAAGGACACGTGATTGCACACCAGTAAAGCGGCGCCTTCGTCAGGGATCACATCGAGGTTGCGATGCTCCACGCGGTACATGGAGTGGCTGAGCAGCCAGATCATGAAGCGCATGCTGAACTCGGGGACGATTTTGAAGATATAAGCGTTGACGCCGATGTTGAGCAGCGAGACCACCAGAAACAACTGCGGAATCGACAACTTGGCCATGCTCAACAATACGATCGAGACAATGGCCGAGATCACCATGAACAGGGCATTGAGGATGTTATTGGCGGCAATCACCCGCGCCCGCTCGTTCTCCGGGGTGCGCGACTGAATCAACGCGTACAGCGGCACAATGTAGAAGCCACCGAAAATACCCAGACCCAGAATGTCGATCAACACCAGCCAGGTGTGGCCAAACCCAAGCACTTCAATCCAGCCGTGGCCGCTGACGCTGTCCGGTATTCCCCCGGAATGCCACCACAGCAGCAGGCCGAAGACGGTCAGACCGAACGAGCCGAACGGCACCAGACCGATCTCGACTTTGCGCCCCGAGAGCTTTTCACAGAGCAGCGAGCCGAGTGCGATACCGACCGAGAATACGGTAAGAATCAGTGTCACCACGGTTTCGTCGCCGTGCATCCACTCCTTCGCGTAGGCCGGGATTTGCGTCAGGTAAATCGCGCCGACAAACCAGAACCACGAGTTGCCGACAATCGAGCGTGATACCGCCGGCGTTTGCCCCAGGCCCAGCTTCAAGGTGGCCCAGGATTGACTGAAAATGTTCCAGTTCAGGCGCATTTCCGGCGTTGATGCGGCGGCACGTGGAATGCTGCGACTGGCCAGGTAACCGAGTACCGCGATGCCGACGATCGCTACGGACACGATGGGCGCGTACTGCGCCGACGACATCATGATCCCGGCGCCGATAGTGCCGGCGAGAATGGCCAGGAAGGTGCCCATTTCCACCAGGCCGTTGCCACCGACCAGCTCATCTTCATGCAACGCTTGCGGAAGAATGGAATATTTCACCGGCCCGAACAGCGCCGAGTGCGTGCCCATGGCGAACAGCGCCACCAGCATCAACGCCAGGTGATCGAACACAAAGCCGACGGCGCCGACCGCCATGATGGCGATTTCGCCGAGCTTGATCAGACGGATCAGCGCGTCCTTGGCGAACTTTTCGCCAAACTGCCCGGCCAGCGCCGAAAACAGAAAGAACGGCAAGATGAACAGCAGCGCACACAGGTTGACCCAGATCGAACGATCGCCCTCGATGGTCAACTTGTACAGAATGGCGAGGATCAGCGATTGTTTGAAGACATTGTCGTTGAACGCGCCGAGCGACTGGGTGATGAAAAAAGGCAGGAAGCGCCGGGTGCGGAGCAAGGCAAACTGTGAGGGGTGACTCATCTTCCGTGTGTCCCTTGTCTGGGTAGAGATTCAGATTCAGGGCCACACATTACCTAATCTTCGTGATTTATTTTGCTAATCCTGCAAGGCATGGCGAAACAAATAGTTCGCCGCGCCAGGCACCTTGCACGGTGCGCCGGGCGACGATCAGCCACATCACCGCCAGCATCGCCACCAGCGCACAACCGAAAACAGTAAAGAACGTCAGCTGCAAGGCGCTGGCGAGCTTTAACGTGGCCAGCGCATAAACGCCCAGTGGAAAGATGAAGCCCCACCAGCCGAGGTTGAAGGGAATGCCGGCACGCAGATAACGCACGGTGATCAGCAGCGCGATCAGCATCCACCACAGCCCAAACCCCCAGAGCAAAATTCCGCCGATCAGCCCCAGGCCGGCTGCCATTTCGCCGATACCGGGCAGGCCGTTGGCGGCGAAGATGGCCGGCGCATCGGCGCCCAGCAGCAACATGCCGAGCGCGCCAGTGCCGATGGGGCCGAGCGCCAGCCAGCTGGACGCCGCCATGCTGGCGGGTGGCAGTTTGTGCAGGGCCATGCGCAGCAACAGGATTGTCAGAATGCTGAAGGCCACGGGTAGGGAAAATGCCCAGAGTACGTAGCTGGTTACCAGCATCAGAAATTGTGAATGGCTATCGGCGAGGTGCGGAGCGAGCAAGCCTCCGCTGGCGGCCGCTACTTCCGCTGCTACGACTGGCAACAGCCAGACCGCCGTCATCTGGTCGATGCTGTGGTCCTGACGGGTGAACATCAGATAGGGGATCAGCACGCCGCAGGCCAGCGACATTGCTACATCCAGCCACCACAGCACTTCAGCGACCGCAATGACGCCCTCACCCCAACGCGGCACACCGAACAGCAGAGCACCGTTGATGAGGGTCGCCAGCCCCATCGGGATGGTGCCGAAAAACATCGAAACCGTTGAGTGGCCGAAGATGCGCCGCGCTTCGTCGAAGAACATTACCCAGCGCGCTGCATAGAGCGCAGTGAATGTGGTGAACAACAGGATGTTGAACAGCCACAGGGCTTCGGCCACGGCGTGAACACCGGAATTGGCGAACGGCAGTTGTGCGAGGGCCAGCGCGAGCACGCCGGTGCCCATGGTCGCCGCGAACCAGTTGGGGGTGAATTGGCGGATGACTTCGCTAGGGTGGTTTAAATGGCTGAAGGGTTTAAGCCGGGTTGCGCTGCATTTCATGGTGAACTCCTGTCCTCTGGAGAGGTGGAGTTAATGGTGGAACAGAATCGAATATCTATATAACGGGTAATATCTCTATAAGTTATCTGGTTTGTAGATATGGAGCATTTCAGTTTCTGAGATTGGGTCAGACACTGATCGGCGTTGGTTGGTCGAACGCCTTCCAAACTGTGGGAGCGGGCTTGCTCGCGAATGCGGTGGCTCAGCCCACAACACTACCGACTGACACACCGCCATCGCGGGCAAGCCCGGCTCCTACAGGGGTCGGCGGCGGCTGCCTTATCGCATTCCAAACTGTAGGAGTGAGCCTGCTCGCGAATGCGGTCGCTCAGCCGCCAACAATAGTGACTGACACACCGCCATCGCGGGCAAGCCCGGCTCCCACACTGATCGGCGGTGGTTGGCCGGACGCATTCCAAACTGTAGGAGCGAGCCTGCTCGCGAATGCGGTCGCTCAGCCGCCAACAGTAGCGACTGACACACCGCCATCGCGGGCAAGCCCGGCTCCTACAGGGGTCGGCGGCGGCTGACTTATCGCATTCCAAACTGTGGGAGCGGGCTTGCTCGCGAATGCGGTGGCTCAGCCCACAACACTACCGACTGACACACCGCCATCGCGGGCAAGCCCGGCTCCTACAGGGGTCGGCGGCGGCTGCCTTATCGCATTCCAAACTGTAGGAGTGAGCCTGCTCGCGATGGCGCCGGCTCAGCCCACAACACTACCGACTTACACACCGCCATCACCGGCGAAATCCGTCAGTATCCAAACGACCACCCCACCCTGCAACACCCCGCCACGCCTCGACCTTGGTCGACACTGACGAACGCCGGCCGGCGTGCGAGACTGTCGTGCCGGGCGGGAGTCCCGGGTGTCTTTTGCCGGGAGTTTCCATGTCTCTGTCCAGCGGGCTGATCGCCGCCGTCGCCCTGGCCTATATGGCCATCATGTTCGCCATCGCCTTTTACGGCGATCGCCGCAGCACGCCGCTGCCGCCACGGGTGCGCGCTTGGGTTTACAGCCTGTCGCTGGCCGTCTATTGCACCAGCTGGACGTTCTTTGGCGCGGTCGGTCAGGCCGCTGAACAGCTCTGGTCGTTCCTGCCGATCTACCTCGGGCCGATCCTGTTGCTGGTCTGCGCGCCGTGGGTCCTGCAAAAAATGGTGATGATCAGCAAGCAGGAAAACATCACCTCGATCGCCGACTTCATCGCCGCCCGCTACGGCAAATCGCAATCGCTGGCCATTGTCGTCGCGCTGATCTGCCTGGTCGGCGTGTTGCCTTACATCGCGTTGCAACTCAAAGGCATTGTGCTGGGCGTGAACCTGCTGATCGGCGCCGGAGCCGACGCCATGGGCACGCGCGCCCAGGACACGGCACTGATCGTGTCGCTGGTGCTCGCGCTGTTCACCATTGTCTTCGGTACCCGCAACCTCGACGCCACGGAGCACCACCGAGGCATGGTGCTGGCGATTGCGTTCGAGTCACTGGTCAAGCTGTTCGCTTTTCTGGCGGTCGGCGCGTTCGTGACGTACGGGTTGTACGACGGTTTTGAAGACCTGTTCGACCAGGCCATGCTCGCACCGCGTCTCGAGGAATACTGGAAGGAAACCATCAACTGGCCGTCGATGGTGGTGCAGACCGGGGTCGCGATGATGGCGATCATCTGCCTGCCGCGGCAGTTTCACGTCACCGTGGTGGAAAACATCGACCCGCAGGATCTGCGCCTGGCCAAATGGGTGTTCCCGGCCTACCTCGCCCTGGCCGCACTGTTTGTAGTCCCGATCGCCCTCGCCGGTCAGATGCTGCTGCCGAGCTCGGTGCTGCCAGACTCTTTCGTCATCAGCCTGCCCTTGGCCCAAGCCCACCCTGCGCTGGCGATGCTGGCGTTTATCGGCGGCGCGTCGGCGGCGACCGGCATGGTCATCGTCGCGAGCGTGGCGCTGTCGACAATGGTGTCCAACGACATGCTGTTGCCGTGGCTGCTGCGCCGCAACAACGCCGAGCGGCCGTTTGAAGTGTTCCGCCAGTGGATGCTGTCGGTGCGCCGGGTCAGCATCGTGGTGATTTTGCTGCTGGCGTATGTGAGCTATCGCCTGCTCGGCTCGACGGCCAGCCTGGCCACCATCGGCCAGATCGCTTTCGCCGCCGTGACTCAATTGGCTCCGGCCATGCTCGGCGCGCTGTACTGGAAACAGGCCAATCGCCGTGGTGTGTTTGCCGGCCTCGCGGCAGGGACCTTTCTATGGTTTTACACGCTGGTCCTGCCGATTGCCGCTCACAGCCTGGGCTTGTCGCTAAACACTTTTCCAGGACTGGCGTGGTTGCACAGCAATCCGTTGAACCTGCCGATCACCCCCTTGACCCAAGGTGTGGTGCTGTCACTGGCCGGCAACTTCACCCTGTTCGCCTGGGTTTCGGTGCTGTCACGTACACGCGTTTCGGAGCACTGGCAGGCCGGCCGTTTCATCGGCCAGGAAATCAGCGCCCGCCCCAGCGCCCGTTCGATGCTGGCAGTGCAAATCGACGATCTGCTGCAACTGGCCGCGCGGTTTGTCGGTGAAGAACGTGCTCGTCAGAGCTTTATTCGCTTCGCCTATCGCCAGGGCAAGGGCTTCAACCCCAATCAGAACGCCGACAGTGAATGGATCGCCCACACCGAGCGCCTGCTGGCTGGTGTGCTCGGTGCGTCATCGACCCGCGCCGTGGTGAAAGCGGCCATCGAAGGTCGGGAAATGCAGCTGGAGGATGTCGTCCGGATCGCCGACGAAGCCTCCGAAGTGCTGCAGTTCAACCGTGCGTTGCTGCAAGGCGCTATCGAGAACATCACCCAAGGCATTAGCGTGGTGGATCAATCGTTGCGGCTGGTGGCTTGGAACCGTCGTTATCTGGAGCTGTTCAACTATCCGGACGGCCTGATCAGTGTCGGTCGACCGATTGCCGACATCATTCGCCACAATGCCGAGCGCGGTTTGTGTGGCCCCGGCGAGGCGGAAGTGCATGTTGCTCGTCGTCTGCACTGGATGCGTCAGGGCCGGGCTCACACCTCTGAAAGACTTTTCCCCAACGGGCGTGTGATTGAACTGATCGGCAACCCGATGCCGGGTGGTGGTTTCGTCATGAGTTTCACCGACATCACCGCATTCCGCGAGGCCGCACAGGCGCTGACCGAGGCCAACGAAGGCCTGGAACGGCGGGTCACCGAGCGCACCCATGAACTGTCGCAATTGAACGTGGCCCTGACTGAAGCCAAGGGCACTGCCGAGTCGGCGAACCAGTCGAAGACCCGTTTTCTCGCGGCCGTCAGCCATGACCTGATGCAACCGTTGAATGCCGCCCGCCTGTTCTCCGCCGCCCTCTCCCACCAGGATGACGGCTTGTCCAACGAAGCGCAGAAACTGGTCCGGCATCTGGACAGTTCGCTGCGCTCAGCCGAAGACCTGATCAGCGATCTGCTGGATATTTCTCGCCTGGAAAACGGCAAGATCAATCCTGATCCTCAGGCGTTTGCGCTCGACGAATTGTTCGACGTCCTTGCGGCTGAGTTCAAGGCGCTGGCCGGCGAACAGGGCCTGGACTTCCGTGTGCGCGGCAGCACCTTGCGCGTTTATAGCGACATCAAACTGCTGCGGCGAATCCTGCAAAACTTCCTTACCAACGCGTTCCGTTACGCCAAAGGCCCGGTGCTGCTGGGCGTTCGGCGGCGCGAGGGGCAATTGTGTCTGGAGGTGTGGGATCGCGGTCCGGGGATTGCGCTGGACAAGCAAAAAGTCATCTTCGAAGAGTTCAAACGCCTCGACAGTCACCAGACCCGCGCGGAGAAGGGCCTGGGTTTGGGGCTGGCGATCGCCGACGGGTTGTGCCGCGTGCTGGGCCACACGTTGCAGGTTCGCTCTTGGGAGGGGCGCGGCACGATGTTCAGTGTCTGCGTGCCATTGGCGCAGGCGCAAACTGTGGCGCCAGTCGCCATCAGTGAGATAAACGGCAAGTTGTTGAGTGGCGCGCAGGTGCTGTGCATCGACAACGAAGACAGCATCTTGATCGGCATGAACAGCCTGCTGACGCGCTGGGGCTGCCAGGTCTGGACCGCGCGTAATCGCGCGGAATGCGCGCAGTTGCTCGATGCAGGAATGCGTCCGCAACTGGCACTGGTGGACTATCACCTCGACCATGGCGAGACCGGCACCGAACTGATGGCGTGGTTGCGCACGCGCTTGGGCGAACCGGTACCGGGCGTGGTAATCAGCGCCGACGGCCGCCCGGAGATGGTGGCTCAGGTGCATGCCGCGGGGCTGGATTACCTGCCAAAACCGGTGAAACCGGCGGCGCTGAGGGCGTTGTTGAGCCGGCATTTGCCGTTGTAGTTTTAGCTACTCCGGCAACTCGGCCAGGCCATCCACATCCGTCATCGCCCGCTCCAGCAGATCCGCCGGCAAACTCTTGCTCGCCCGTGCCCCCAACAACTTCAGCTGCTCGCTGCGGCTGACCAGATTGCCTCGCCCCTCTGTCAGCTTGTTGCGCGCCGAGCTGTAGGCTTTGTCCAGCTGTTGCAGGCGATTGCCGACCTCATCAAGGTCCTGGATAAACAACACGAACTTGTCGTACAGCCAACCGGCACGTTCGGCGATTTCCCGGGCGTTCTGGCTTTGCCGCTCCTGCTTCCACAGGCTGTCGATGACACGCAAAGTGGCCAGCAACGTGGTCGGGCTGACAATGACGATGTTGCGGTCGAAGGCTTCCTGAAACAGCGTCGGTTCAGCCTGCAGCGCTGCGGAGAATGCCGCTTCGATCGGCACGAACAACAACACGAAATCCAGACTGTGCAAGCCATCGAGACGCTTGTAATCCTTGCCGGCCAGACCTTTGACGTGGGTGCGCAACGACAGCACGTGCTGCTTCAGTGCGATCTGGCCGATGCCATCGTCGTCCGCCGTGACGTATTGCTGGTAAGCCGTGAGGCTGACCTTCGAGTCCACTACCACCTGCTTGTCGCCCGGCAGATAAATGATCACGTCAGGCTGGAAGCGCTCGCCATCCGGGCCTTTGAGATTGACCTGGGTCTGGTACTCGCGACCCTTCTCCAGGCCGGCGTGCTCAAGCACCCGCTCCAGAATCAGCTCGCCCCAGTTACCTTGGGTTTTCTGACCCTTGAGGGCACGGGTCAGGTTGGTGGCTTCATCGCTGAGGCGCAGGTTCAGCTGCTGCAGACGCTCCAGCTCTTTAGCCAGCGAAAAGCGTTCACGCGCCTCGGCTTGATAGCTTTCTTCAACGCGTTTTTCAAAGGACTGGATGCGTTCTTTCAACGGATCGAGCAATTGCCCGAGGCGTTGCTGGCTGGTCTCGGCAAAGCGCTGTTCACGCTCGTCGAAGATCTTGCCCGCCAGTTCGGCGAACTGCGCGCGCAGCTCGTCGCGCGAGCCTTGCAGGTCGTTGAGGCGTTGCTGATGGCTTTCCTGTTGCTCTCGCAGCTCTGCGTTAAGCGAAGCCGCCTGCGCATCCAGTCGGCGCAACTCAGTCTCTTTGCCGGCGCGTTCGATATTCCAGGCGTGGGCGGCGTCGCGGGCGTCATCACGCTCGATCTGCAGCAACTCGACTTCTCGCCGCAGCGCCGCCAGATCAGCCTGCTTGGTGGCATTTGCCTGGCCGAGGTCTGCTATTTCGTCGCGACAGGCTTCGAGCTGAGCGTTGAGCCCGTCCTGCGCCAGGTTGGCCATGGCCAGACGCTCTTCCAGCAGGGCCACATCCGACTGCGTGCTGCTGGCCCGGCGCTGAAGCTGCCACGCCAACACCAGAAGAGGCAGTGCAGCACCCGCCAGACCGAGCAATATGCTGGTCAAGTCCATAGCCATAGCCATTCCTGCCGATGAATTAAAGCTTGAAGGTTAACCAAGGCGTCAGGTCTTGGACAGCTCAGTCTTCGACCAGGCCAAGTTCCTGCAAGGCGCGGCGATCGCCTGCGCGGGCGGCCTGACGCAAAAGGTCGTGGCCAATCCGACGGTCGCGGGCATTCCCGCATTCGCGGCACATCAGCTGGCCGAGGCGACTTTGCGCAGCGACCACGCCTTCGCGGGCCGGTTGCTTGAGCAGCCGCCCGGCCAAGTGTTTGACGCTAGTGTTCTCACTCAGACGCGGGCTATCGAGCAGCCACTCGGCCACGCGCATCGACATACGCTTGGGTGGGGTAACACTTGACGGTGGGGAGGTAACGGAATCTGGTACTGAGCGAAACTTCATAAAGCACTGTGGGACAGATCGGAAGGCGCGCCACTCTACTCTTTTTTTCTGACAGGTAAAGCTCGAAAATTCGCGGCACGCCCGTCCTAGAGCAAGCGCTTGGGACAATCCACAGAAGCTGTGGATAACTCAGTGGACAACCGCCTTTGAACTCTTGCAAAGCCCTATGGAACGGGGCTCGCAGTCAAACTGACGATTTTTTCACCAGTAAAAAAAAGCGATGTTTTTCATTGACTTAAATTTCGGATACAGGCACCCACTCTCGACGCAGGCAATGTGACACTCCTGTGACTGCCTGTGGCACCTTTGTGCACAAGTAACAGTGTGATGGTTATATACACGCGCTTTTTCGGAGCGAATTTTCACTTGGATTGGGGATAAATCGCTTGCTTATCCCAAAATGCGCCAAGATTGGGCGATGGGCGGTAGCGACCAACGGTCGGATTTAACCTGCCAGGGACAGCTATCGCGCCGGTGCTCATGCCGTTGTATGAATGAATTCCGTACAAGGAGCCTGGGCAGAGATGTTTTTGTAAACGTATCTTCCCTTCCGCAAACCAATCCGTTACTATCCGCGGCGTTAGTACCAAGCTGAAAGTCAATTCTGGTCGAACAAATCCCCCCGGTCAGCCTCCCTCAAGGAAGCCCTAACCGAACAAGCGGGATCGACCACCTCGATGGTTTCCAGGTAAATCTTGCGTCAACACAGCCTTTGAATCAAAAGCAAAGGGTGTTGCGAAGACCACTTACTCTGACCGAACCAGCCTGCAAATTGATCAGGATCTTCACCCCGGGCCCAGAACCTTTGCCCTTGATGTGTTGCCTGCCCTCCTAAGTACCTACCTGCCAGCCCAAGCGCGCCAATTATCAGCGCTTCAAACTGGCTGCTTTGTTCCAGTCGGGTTCTTCGTACGACCAACGGTGGTCGACGTCACTGGAACGTTTTAATTTTGCACGGCTCTTATCCGTGTCGCTTGTAGGAACACCAATGACTATGTCTACTCAAATCCACACCCAGGATGCTATCCGCGCCCTGACCAATGCTTTTGCCCCAATGAACTGCCTGATCATGGCCGCTCGCAAAGGCTGCTTCAGCTTCACCCTGGTCAATGAACACGGCATCGCCCGCCATAGCGAACGCCTCTACCCCGATCAGTACTCCAGCGCCGAACCGCTGCAGGCCGTGATCGAGCGTACTCGTCAGGCACTCGTGGCCTGATACGCTGCAAAAGCTGCAAACCCAAAAGCCTCGCTAAATGCGGGGCTTTTTATTGCCGAAAATTTCCCGATTTTTCGGCAAGGCTTAAGCACCAAGGGATATAACGGTTATAACTCGAAGCCGGAAATATTTTAAAAACAGTCCTTTACAGCGCGAATATGACACTACACTTCAACTCAAGCGGCGTGATCCGCTTGCGGCGAGCCTGATTCGATCCACTGCTGCCAAGGCCCCCTTTCAGGACTCGCCGACCACTTCACGTTCCGAGGGTGTTATGGGTATCGCTGCCAGCGAACTGTGTCGTTATGTGATCCGTCCAACCTTGATTTACCTTGGACGCCATAGCGCAACTGCCGAATCCCTGCTGCTGGGCATCGCCGCCAGTCAGTCCGCCCTTGGTTCCGCCCTGCACGACCGCCGTGGACACGGTTTGTACCGAATCAACGAGCCTCGCCATCAAGCGCTCTGGGACCACTACCTCGCACTGGATCCGGAACGCGCCAGCCTGGTTCGGGGACTGGCCAGCCAGCATGCGTTCCTCAGTGGACCGCACCTCGAACTGACCGTCAATCTTCGCTACGCCACAGCCATCGCCTGGTTGCTGGTTGAAGAACAAAACACCCCGCTCCCCGAAGCCGACGATCTTTTGGGCATGGCCCGGATCTGGCGCCAGACCTTCCAGCCTCAAGGCCGCCTGAGAGACTTCACCTACGCCTGGCAAACATGTGTTTCACCGCTGAATCAGGTCGCCTGCTGAATCCCCATCTTTGAAAGATCGTGCAACACGTTCCGAATATGGTCGGATTGTCCTACAAAACCGCTCTAGCTCAACGCATACAGCCTATAGCGCTGGGACGAAAATGTTGGTAATTTTCGCCCCGGTGATCACCAGGAGTTCTAATAATGAAAAAAGTAATGCTCAAAACCACACTTACCCTCGCCGCTGCCATGGCATCCACCCAGCTATTTGCGAGTGGCTTTGCCATCAATGAACAAAGCATCAGCGGGATGGGTACTGGTTTTGCCGGGCGATCTTCGACTGCCGATGATGCAAGTACAGTATTTGGCAACCCTGCCGGCATGGCGCGCATCAAGCGCGAACAAGTCACCGGCGGCGCTGCATTCCTCGACGCACACACCGATATCAGCGACGCCACCTCGCGCCCGAATGGCGGCAGCAATGATGGTGACATGGTTCCGTTCATTGCCGTTCCGATGGGCTACTACGTCAAGCCAATCGATGAGCACTGGGCATTCGGTGTCGGCGTATACGCACCGTTCGGTCTGGTGACCGATTACGAAAACGGTTTCGCCGGTCGTTACTTCGGCAGCAAAAGCGAAGTCAAAATCGTCACTGTGCAGCCAACTGTCAGCTACGCCTTCAACGACAAGGTGTCGATCGGTTTCGGCCCGACCATCAACCGCATCGACGGCAAGCTGGAATCGAACCTGTCGCTGGATCCGCGCGCACCCGATGGTCAAGTCAAGATCAAGGGCGACGACACTGCACTGGGTTACAACATCGGCGTGCTGGTTCAAGCTACCGACAGCACTCGCGTCGGCCTGACCTATCACTCGAAAGTGAAGTACAAGCTGGACGGTGACACCAAGGTCAACTACGGCCTGCTCGGCGCTCTGGGTCAGAACCCGAATCAGAAGTTTGATGCTTCGCTGGACATTACCACGCCTGAGTCGGTCGACTTCTCGGTCACTCACGAGTTGAATGATCAGTGGACTCTTTATGCAGGCAGCACCTGGACCCGCTGGAGCCGCCTGAAAGAGATCACCGTCGAGAACGAAGGTGTGCCTGCCGCTCTGGCCGCTCGCGGTCTCGGCACGATCACTGAAGAACAAAACTGGCACGACACCTGGGCTCACGCCATCGGTGCGTCGTACAAGTTGAACAAGCAATGGGTTCTGCGCACCGGCTTCTCGGTTGATCAGGCACCGACCAACAACGAAAACCGTTCCCCACGCATCCCGACTGGCGATCGCAAGATTTTCAGCCTGGGCGCTGGCTGGAGCCCAACCGACGACCTGACCATTGACGTAGCGTATTCGTACCTGCTGGAAGAGTCGGTCAAGGTCAACGACGACAACGGTCGCCAGACCTACAGCGCCAAGTATGAAAACTCGGCGAACGGTTTTGGTGTGGGTGCTACCTACCGTTTCTGATGATTCACGGCGAGGCTGAAGGCTGCGCCACCTGAATTGAAAAAGCCCCGCGCTCTGGTCCAGAGGCGGGGCTTTTTTATGCGCATCGATCAGGGTTGCGAAGCGATGGCTTTCTCGACGGCGTCGATGAACTCGGGATCATCCGGCTTGGTGAGGCTCGAGAAATCGGCGATTACCTTGCCTTTGCGATCGACCACGTACTTGTAGAAATTCCACTTCGGCGCGCTGCTTTGTGCGGCTAACACCTGAAACAGGTTGATGGCATCGTCACCCCGAATCTTCTGTGGCTCGGTCATGGTGAAGGTGACGCCGTAATTCACGTAGCAGACCTTGGCGGTTTCTTCGCCGTCCTTGGACTCCTGCTTGAAGTCGTTGGAGGGTACGCCGATCACTTCCAGTCCTTCAGATTTGTAGCGCTGATTCAACGCTTCAAGGCTTTTGAACTGTGGGGCGAAACCGCAAAAACTTGCGGTATTGACCACCACCAGCGGTT
Organism: Pseudomonas sp. Ant30-3; assembly: GCF_000690905.1. GTDB lineage: Bacteria > Pseudomonadota > Gammaproteobacteria > Pseudomonadales > Pseudomonadaceae > Aquipseudomonas. Next base: position 22,958 of record NZ_JMCL01000038.1, read on the forward strand.
TGCCGGCGAAGCGCTGGCACAGGTCGATGGATTCCTTGGCACGCAACTTGGGCAACGAGCCCTTGAGCAGCTCCGGACATTCCGCCGCCTGGGCCAAACCGGTAAACGCCACCATTAATACGGGAACTGCCAGCCAGCGCATCAGCATGTTCGTGCATCCTTGAGAGTTCGTCATTAACGAAGTTACTCGTCCTCACCGCCTGCTAGCAAGCGCCCATGCCCAACTGCATCAACGCCAGCCCGCCCTGCTGCCAGCCCCACCACGCCAGCGCCAGCAGCAAAACGCCGCCCGCTCCAACGGCGACTTGTGGCCAGAGACTGTTCATACCGCCGTCACCTGTGTTTGCAGGCGCGCCACCGGCCGCTCGCGTACCGGCCAGTTCAGCGCCGCGGCCAACACACTCAAGAGAATCGCTACCTGCCAGATCAAGTCGTAACTCCCGGTTCGGTCATACACCACCCCGCCCAACCAGCCGCCGAGGAACGAGCCGAGTTGGTGGAACAGGAAAACAATGCCACCCAGCATGGACAGGTTTCGCACGCCGAACAAGGTCGCCACGGTGCCGTTGGTCAATGGCACTGTCGACAGCCACAGGAAACCCATCGCCATGCCGAACAGGTACGCAGACGTGGTGGTGACCGGAGCCCAGAGAAACAACCCGATCACTACGGCCCGCAACAAATACAACCCAGTCAGCAGGCGCGGCTTCGACATGCGCCCGCCCAGCCAGCCGGCCGTGTACGTGCCGAAGATATTAAACAGACCGATCAGCGCCAGCACCGTAGTGCCGACGGTGGCAGGCAGATGCTGATCGACCAGGTAGGCCGGCAAATGCACGCCAATGAACACGACCTGAAAACCGCAGACAAAAAAGCCGAACGCCAGCAGCCAGAATCCCGAGTGCGAGCACGCTTCGCGCAGTGCCTCGGAAAGAGTCTGCTCATGCCCGAGCAGCGGCAAAGGCTTGTCCTTGAGCATGCTCACCAGCGGCACAATCAGCGCCACCAGCAGACCCAGCACCAATAATGCTGCCGACCAGCCGAGCCAGCCGATCAGCCCCAGCGTGCCGGGCAGCATGGCGAACTGGCCGAAGGAACCGGCAGCGCTCGCGATGCCCATGCCCATGCTGCGTTTCTCCGGCGGCACGGCGCGACCGACGACGCCGAGGATTACCGAAAAGGACGTGCCGGACAGGCCGATGCCGATCAACAGGCCGGCGCTCAGGGACAAGGTCACGGCTGAATCGGAGAGGCCCATGCAGACCAGGCCCACTGCGTAGAGGACACCGCCGATCAGCACCACCTTCGCCGCGCCGAAGCGGTCTGCCAAGGCTCCGGTAAACGGTTGCGCCAGGCCCCAGATCAGGTTTTGCAAGGCGATGGCGAACGCAAATGTCTCACGTCCCCAGCCGAACTCAGCGCTCATCGGCGCGAGAAAAAGCCCGAAGCCGTGGCGCACGCCCAAGGACAGCGCCAGAATCAGCGCACTCCCCAACAGTACCCAACCGCACGTACGCCACATCGATGTCATTATTATTCTCCGCTAGCGGGTATATACCCGCTTAAGATCGAGAAGAACCGGCCTCAGGCCAGTTCATCCAACAGTTGCAGCAGGATTTCGCGTTTTTCAGTGCCTAGACGATCGACTAACCGTTGCTGCGCCGCTTCCCACGCCGGCAACGCGGCTTTGAGACGCTCGGCGCCGGTGTCGGTCAATTTGACGATGCGGTTGCGCATGTCATCGCCTTCGACCAACAACACCAGCCCCTCGCCCTCCAACACGCGCAAATTGCGTCCAAGCGTGCTGCGATCCAGGCCCATGGCCTCGGCCAGGGTGGAAATACTCGGCTGATCAAGACGCTGCAGATTGCACAGCAGAGAATACTGGGCAACGTTGATTCCGAAGCCGTCGAGAGCGCCGTCATAGTGCCTGCTGACGCCACGAGCGGCGCGACGCAGGTTGATGCATAAACATTGGGATTCGAGCATGGTGCGTGTATATACCCGCGAAAAGATAAAAGCAAATATTTAGATACGTCTCACCCTTGGAGCGAGGCTTGCTTGCGAAGAACGATGGCATGGTTTCCACTGCAAGACCGAGGCGCCTGCTTCGCGAGCAAGCTTGCTCCTACGGGAATAGTGCAACGCTGACCAGCAGGGTCATTTCCAGTAATTCCAGTAGCGCTCCAGCAGTATCGCCGGTGGTGCCGCCCAGTCGCCGAATCATCAGCTGACGCAGCCAGGCAAACAGCAGCGCCGCTACAACGAGGGCGATAAAGCCGTCGAGGCCTGCAAAGACAACGCAAGCCACTGCGCAAATCAGCAACACCTGCCTAGCAGCCGTGCGCGGCAAATGATCGGCCAATGCCTGCCCCAATCCTCCGGGGCGGACGTAGGGCGTCGTCAGAAATAACGCCAGCAAGGAAGCGCGCCCCAGCAGCGGAACAATAATCAGAAAAACGCTGTTGTGCTGTTCGATCAACGCCAGCAACGCGGCGAACTTGAGCAGCAGCACCAGCACCAGCGTCACGACGGCAATCGGTCCGCTGCGCGGATCTTTCATGATCGTCAGCGTGCGTTCCCGATCACCAAAACCACCGAGCCAGGCGTCGGCGCTGTCGGCCAGACCATCCAGGTGCAGGGCGCCGCTGAGCATCACCCAAACCGTCAGCAATAATGCGGCGTGAAGCAGTAATGGCGCGCCGAGCAACAGTTCGTTGAAGACCCACAGGATGACACCAAACAGCAGCCCTACCAGCGGGTAAAACAGCAGCGAGCGGCCCAATTCCTGCGGGGACGGCATGCCCGGCAGACGAATCGGCAGGCTGCCGAGAAATTGCAGGGCGATCCAGAATGGCAGCATGCTCAGCTCACTTCCTTCAACAAACCCGCGGATTCGACCGACAGGGAAAACATCGCCCCGTGGCCCACTGCGACATTGAGCAATTGCTCACGTGGCAATCCGCGCGCCTGTGCCAGCAATAAACGCATCACTCCGCCATGACTGATCAGCAGCAGCCGCTCGCCGGCATAAGCCGCGTGCAGACGCTCGACAGCGGCCAGCACGCGAGTTGAGAAATCCGCGACTCGCTCACCTTGAGGCGGTGTGAAGGCATAAGGATCCCCCCAGAATGAGCCCAACGCGTCGGCATCGGTCTCCATCAACGCCGCCGCGCTCTGCCCTTCCCATGCGCCGAAATGCAGCTCTTGCAGATCTTTCTCCAGCTGCACCGGCAGTTCCAACTGCTCGCCCAACGCTTCAGCGAACCGCGCGCAACGTTGCAACGGTGAGCTGATCAAGCGATTCCAGGGGCCCTGCTCAACCGCCGCGGCGCGCATTTGCGCCCAGCCCTTATCGGTCAGCGCGTCATCGAGACTGCCGCGCAGACCACCGCCGAGTTCGGTTTCACCGTGGCGCAAGAGGTCCAGGCGCAAGGTCATGCCGGTCGATCCGCAACGGCAGCTTCGGCGAAGGTCGCCATCTGGCCATGCAGGTCGCACGCCAGACGCAGCAGCGGCACGGCGAGCGCGGCACCGCTGCCCTCGCCCAGACGCAGGCCGAGATCGAGCAACGGCTCGGCACCCAGCGTTTCGAGCACATGACGATGGCCCGGCTCGGCGCCGCAATGCCCGAACAGCAGCCAAGCGCGGCATTCAGGATTCAAGCGCACCGCGACCAGCGCGGCGACACTGCAAATGAAACCGTCCACCAACACCGCAACACCTTGCTGCGCACACGCCAGATAGGCGCCGACCAGTGCCGCGATTTCAAAGCCACCGAGGTTGAACAGCGTCTGCAAGGCATCACCGCATTGCGCACCGTGCAGCGTCAACGCGCGCTCGATGACTTGCGTTTTGTGGCTGACGCCGGCTGCGTTAAGGCCCGTGCCCGGCCCGGTCAGATGCACCACCGGGCAGTTCAGCAACGCGCAAGCCAATGCACTCGCCGCTGTGGTATTGCCGATGCCCATCTCGCCGCCGATGAACAACTGACTGCCCGCCGCCACTGCGCGCAACACGCTGTCACGCCCGGCCTGCAAGGCGAGTTCGCCCTGAGCTACCGTCATCGCCGGGCCTTGGACGAAATTGGCGGTGCCGGCGCCGATGTTGAGGTGAAGCACGCCCGGCAAATTCAGTGCCGGGTTGACGGTACCCAGATCGACCACTTCCAGCGACGCGCCGAGCTGCCGCGCCAGCACGCTGATCGCCGCCCCGCCGCTGACGAAGTTGTGCAGCATCTGCCCGGTGACTTCCTGCGGAAATGCCGACACGCCTTCGGCCACCACGCCGTGATCGCCGGCAAAAATGGCGATCCACAGGTGATCAACGCTGGGCTTTACCTGGCCTTGCATCCCGGCCAATTGCACCGCTACCGTTTCCAGTCGACCGAGCGAACCGGCCGGTTTGGTCAGCTGTTGCTGGCGCGCCTGGGCCTGCTCGACGATGGCAGCGTTGATCGGCTGGCACGGGTTCAGCCACCAGGATGGGGTCATAAAGCACTTCCTTTCAGAGTCAGGGGTAGACCGGCGACGGTCAGGACGACGCGTTGGCAGCGTTCGGCCAGGGCTTGATGCAGCCAACCGGCCTCATCGACGTAGCGGCGAGTCAGCTCACCCAACGGCACGACGCCCATGCCGGTCTCGTTGCTGACAAAAATGATTTCACCCGGCAGCGATGCCAGGCCGTCCAGCAAGGCCTCGCGCTCGGCGATCAGGCGATCATTGTCTTCGAGCATCAGCAGATTGGTCAGCCATAGCGTCAGGCAATCGATTAGCAGGCAACGCTCGGCGCTAGCGTTTTCGCGCAGGACGCGGGCCAGCTCGACGGGCTCTTCGATCAGCAACCAGTCGGCCGGGCGACGGGCACGGTGATGGGCAATACGCTCGTTCATCTCGCCATCCAAGGGTTGGCTGGTGGCGATGTAGGTGACCTTGAGCTGGCTATCTGTAGCGAGTTTTTCGGCGAGACGGCTTTTGCCGGAGCGGGCGCCGCCGAGGATCAGTTGGAGCATGGTTTATTCCTTGAAATCTTCGGAGACGGTGAATGCCTCATCGCCAGCAGGCTGGCTCCCACAGGTTTTGCGCCGTTCACACAATTCAATTCAACACGAAACCTGTGGGAGCCAGTCTTCGGAGACGGTGGATGCCTCATCGCCAGCAGGCTGGCTCCCACAGGTTTTGCACCGTTCACACTATTGAATCCAACACGAAACTTGTGGGAGCCAGCCTTCGAAGACGGTGAATGCCTCATCGCCAGCAGGCTGGCTCCCACAGGTTTTGCGCCGTTCACACAATTCAATTCAACATGAAACCTGTGGGAGCAAGCCTGCTGGCGATGGCATTCTGGAAAGCACCTCAAATCCCACACAGCTCCCGCAGCAGCCGGGTATCCAGATGCTGTTCCACCAGATCCGCCAATCGCTCGATATCGCGCTCGCGCAGAGCGTGGTAATCGACCTCCTGCACGTCCTGCAAGCCGGCCCAGCGCAACAGCGCGCTGCACGCCTGCGGCGATTCGAACAGCCCATGCAAGTACGTACCAAAAATCTGCCCGTCGGCACTTTGCGCGCCATCGCAACGGCCATCGTCCAGCTGCACGGCGGCATTCTCCAGCGCCGGCCCGGTCGTGACGCCGGCATGAATTTCATAGCCACTGACCGGCGCATCTTCCAGCGCCAGACGCCCGCGCACATTGCGTAATTGTTTTTCTTGCTCGAGTCGGGTTTCGAACGCCAGCAAACCCAAACCGGCACTCGAACCCGGCGCGCCCTCCAGTCCCAGCGGGTCGTGCACCTGCAGGCCAAGCATTTGCAGACCGCCGCAAATCCCCAGCAATTTTCCGCCGTAGCGCAAGTGACGGGCGATCGCGGTTTCCCAGCCGTTGGCGCGCAAAAAAGCGAGGTCGCTGCGCACGCTCTTCGAGCCGGGCAGAATAATCAGGTCGGCGGATGGAATCGCCTGACCGGGGCCGACGAATTGCAGATCGACTTGCGGATGCAGGCGCAGCGGATCGAAATCGGTGTGGTTGCTGATGCGCGGCAGCACCGGCACCACGACTTTGAGAACGTGCTCGACCTTGCCGGTCTGGCGCTGATCAATGCCATCCTCGGCTTCCAGATGCAGGTCCATCACGTAGGGCAAGACGCCAATCACCGGTTTGCCGGTGCGCGCTTCAAGCCAGTCGAGACCTGGCTGCAGCAGCGCGATGTCGCCGCGAAAACGGTTGATGATGAAGCCTTTGACCCGCGCCTGTTCGCTTGTCGACAGCAGCTCCAGCGTGCCGACCAGATGGGCAAAAACGCCGCCACGGTTAATGTCGGCGATCAGGACCACAGGGCAATCCACCGCTTCAGCAAAACCCATGTTGGCGATGTCACCAGCGCGCAGGTTGATTTCCGCCGGCGAGCCTGCGCCTTCGACCATCACCACTGGATAGGCTGCGCTCAGCCGTTCATGGGACGCCAGCACCGCTTGCATGGCGATGGTTTTGTAGTCGTGATAAGCGACCGCGTTCATCGTCGTGACCGCGCGACCATGAATGATCACTTGTGCACCGGTGTCACTGTTGGGCTTGAGCAGCACCGGGTTCATGTCGGTGTGCGGCGGCAAAAAAGCCGCCTGCGCCTGCACTGCTTGCGCGCGACCGATCTCACCACCGTCTGCGGTCACCGCACTGTTGAGTGCCATGTTCTGCGGCTTGAACGGCACCACCCGCACGCCTTGGCGCGTGACCCAGCGACACAATGCCGTCACCAGTGTGCTTTTGCCGGCATCGGAAGTGGTGCCCTGCACCATCAACGTGGTCATCGGGTTTCCTTGTTGAACGCCATAAATGCCTGCTCAAGGCGCTGCCAATCGCAATCGTCAGCGGGCAGACCAAAACGGACGCTGCTGCTGTGGATGAACAGTCGCAAGAGAATGCCACGGCGGGCCATGAACTCGTGCAGCTGCTCGGCACGGTCGGTAACCACCCATTGAAATAACGCGCAGCCGCCCTGCGCAGGGAAGCCGGATTTTTCCAGCAACTGCCGCAACCGCTCACTGGCTTCTTCGGTGCGCAGGCGTTGGCGTGCGTGGCCGTCGGTGTCGAGCAGACAGGCCTGACCGATGACGCGAGTGGGCCCGCTGACGGCCCAGGGCCCCACCTGTTCGGCGAGCAATCTGAGCAATTTGCGTTCAGCCAGCACAAAGCCCAGACGCACCCCGGCCAGGCCGAAAAACTTGCCGAACGAACGCAGCACGATCAAACCGACCAAATGGGCAAAAGGCGCCAGGCTCAACTGCGGCGTGTTGTCCATGAACGCTTCGTCGACGACCAGCCAGCCACCGCGTTGCGCCATTTTTGTGTGCCAGCCGAGCAGTCGGCTCGGAGGCAGGCTCAAACCGGTGGGATTATTCGGGTTGACCACCACCAGTACGTCGAGGTTATCGATATAGAAATCGACTTCCTGCTCCAGCACCTCACGCACGATGTAACCGCTGCGGCGCCAGGCTTCGGCATGTTCGGCGTAGCACGGCGACAACACGCCGACCTTGCCGACGCGGCGCAAGCGCGGGAGCAATTGAATCGCCATCTGTGAGCCGGCCACCGGCAGCAAGTGTGCGGCGCCGTAATAGTCGCAAGCTGCCTGCTCCAGGCCATCGTCGATTTCCGGCAAGCGTGCCCACGCGCGCAGGGGAATTTCCGGGACAGGAAAAGGCCAGGGCGCGAGCCCGCTCGAGAGGTCCAGCCACTCGCCTTCGGCGATGCCGTATTCGAGCGCGGCCTGGCGCAAGCGTCCACCGTGTTCAAGCATAAAATTCAGCTCCGACGCAGAGAATCAGCAGCCATAACCATACCCCGCGCTGGACCAATTGCCAGCCACGATCAATCGAATCGGCGTCCGCCAGCACGCCTTCGCCCAGTTGCGGGCGCTGATGCAACTCACCGTGATAAATCGCCGCCCCGCCCAGTTCGACCCCCAATGCACCGGCGCCTGCGGCCATCACCGGACCGGCATTCGGACTGTCCCACTGCGGCGCTTGGGTGCGCCAGCATTTCAGCGCGAGTCGGGTTTTACCCAGCAGTGCGTAGGTCAACGCCACCAGGCGAGCAGGAATGTAGTTGAGCACGTCGTCGATCTTCGCGGCCGCCCAGCCGAAGCGCTCGAAGCGTTCGTTGCGATAACCCCACATCGCATCAAGCGTATTGCTCAAGCGATACAGCACCACCCCGGGTGCACCCGCCACGGCAAACCAGAACAGTGCGGCGAACACCGCGTCGCTGCCATTTTCCAGGACCGACTCGGTGGCGGCGCGGGCGACTTCGGTTTTATCCAGCTCGCTGGTCTGGCGGCTGACCAGATAACCGACCCGCCTGCGCGCTTCATCGAGGTCATCGCTGCGCAACGCTTTCGCGACCGGCTCAACATGCTCACCAAGGCTGCGCATGCCGAGCGCGCAATACAGCAGCGCAATTTCGATCATCCAGCCGATGTAAGGCGCCCAGGAAAACGCCGTGGCCAGCAACGTCAGCGGCACCACTGCGATCACCCACGCGGTAACGCCATGACTGCGCCAGCCGCGACCTTCACCGTTGAAACGGCGCTCGATGCGATCGGCAAAACGGCCGAACGCCACCAGCGGATGCCAGCGTTTCGGTTCGCCCAGCAGCGCATCCAGCGCAACCGCGGCGACACTCAATAACGCCACACTCATTGCCTCACTCCCCAATAATTTTCATACAGCATTTCGCTCAGCGGACGCGCCTGCGCCCAGCCTTCGAGTACCAGCATCGGCGCCGGATAGAATGCCTTGACCGGGCCCAGGCAAATCACCGCCAGCGGTTTCGCGCCGGCCGGCATGCCCAGCAGATCCGCCAGTGCCTGCGGCTCGAACAAGGACACCCAGCCCATGCCCAACCCTTCGGCACGGGACGCCAGCCACAGGTTCTGGATTGCGCAGGACAGCGAGGCCATGTCCATTTCCGGCAGCGTGCGACGGCCGAATATGTGTCGCTCGCGGTCGTCCATCAGCGCCGCGACCAGTACTTCGGCGCAGTCATTAATACCTTCGACTTTGAGTTTCATGAAGTCGTCGCTGCGCTCGCCGAGGGCTTCGGCGGTGCGGATGCGCTCTGCTTCTACCAGTTGGCGGATCTCACCGCGCAACGCTTTATCGCTGATGCGGATGAAGCGCCAGGGCTGCATCAGGCCGACGCTTGGCGCTTGATGAGCGGCTTCGAGCAGGCGCTGCAGCAGCTCGGGCTCCACGGTGCCGCCGGTGAAATGGCGCATGTCGCGGCGTTCGGCGATGGCTTTATAGACGGCCTCGCGTTCTGCCTGAGTGAAGGCGTTGTCGGTCATGGCCTCTTCGCGAGCAGGCTCGCTCCCACAGTGGAACGAGTTTCTTCAGGCAACACATCTGCAACTGTAGGAGCGAGCCTGCTCGCGAAGGCGTCCTTAAGGTCGGGCGCGAACAACGCGGCAGCCGCTGAAAGATTCGACGGGAAATAGAAATGCACGTACGAAGCCGTCATTCGCCCTTCGCGGTACACCGCCTCCGCCCCGCGCCCGCCATTGGGGCTCAGCCCGCGGGCAATCGGCTCAAGTTCGGTGGAGGTCAGCGAGTGATGGTAGGTGTGGCCACGCAACAGACCTTCCGGCAATTCGACCGCTTGCAGGGCCAGCGCGGCGAGGCGCTTTTGCATCACCGCATCGCCGCGCAGCAAGCCGACCAGTTCGGTGCGAGTGCCTTCGACATCGGTCAGCGAGTCGAGCAGATACAACATGCCGCCACACTCGGCCAGCAGCGGTTTGCCCGCCGCGTGATGGGCGCGAATGGCCTCCAGCATCGAGGTGTTCTGCGACAACGCTACATGGTGCAATTCCGGGTAGCCACCGGGCAGATAAAGGCTGTCCGCTTCGGGCAGATCGGCATCTCGGATCGGCGAGAAAAACAGCAGCTCGGCGCCCATGGCCCGCAGCACATCCAGGCTTGCACCGTAGGTGAACGCAAACGCTTCGTCATGCGCCACCGCAATCCGCACGCCGGCCAGCAATGGCTCGACAGCGATAACGTCTGGCGCGGCGAATTCCACCAGCGGTGGCAGCGCCACTTCGCAACTGCTGGCCAGCGCGTTGGCCGCCGCATCGAGGCGCACATCGAGATCGTTCAACTCGCTGGCCTGGACCAGGCCGAGATGGCGACTTGGCAATTCGATGCCGGTCTCTCGGGACAAGGCGCCGTACCAGCGCAAACCCTCGGTCAGGCTGCCTTCAAGCAATTGCGCGTGACGCAGGGTGCCGACGCGATTGGCCAGGACGCCGGCGAACGGCAAATCCGGCTGGTATTTCGCCAGCCCTAACGCCAGGGCACCGAAGGTCTGCGCCATCGCCGTGCCGTCAATGACGGCGAGCACCGGCACACCAAAGTGTCGCGCCAGGTCGGCGCTGGACGGCGTACCGTCGAATAGCCCCATGACGCCTTCGATCAGAATCAGGTCGGCTTCGGCGGCGGCTTCCCACAACAGTCGGCGACTTTCTTGCTCGCCGACCATCCACATGTCCAATTGATACACCGGCGCGCCGCTGGCGCGTTCGAGAATCATCGGGTCGAGAAAGTCCGGTCCGCATTTGAACACGCGTACCGTGCGCCCCTGATTGCGGTGCAACCGGGCCAGCGCGGCGGTGACGGTGGTCTTGCCTTGGCCGGAAGCCGGCGCGGCAATCAATACCGCCGGGCAATGACGTGGCTGGTTCACAGCTCTACGCCTTTTTGCGCTTTGATCCCGGCCTGGAAAGCATGTTTGATCACACCCATTTCAGTGACGGTGTCGGCCAGTTCGATCATCTCCGGTTTTGCACCCCGACCGGTGACCACTACGTGTTGCATCGGTGGTCGCGCTTGCAGGTCGCTGAGCACCTGATCGAGATCGAGGTAGCCATGCTTCAGCGCGATGTTCAATTCGTCGAGCACCACCAGGCCAATCGACGGATCGCGCAGCAGTTCCCGGGAAACTTCCCACGCGGCTTCGGCGGCGGCGATGTCACGCTGGCGGTCCTGGGTTTCCCACGTGAAGCCCTCGCCCATCACATGAAAGCGAACTTGCTCCGGGAAGCGCCGGAAGAACATTTCCTCACCGGTACTGTTGCGCCCCTTGATGAACTGCACCACGCCGCACTGCATGCCGTGGCCCATCGACCGTGCGAGCATGCCGAACGCCGAACTGCTTTTGCCTTTGCCATTGCCGGTCAGCACCAGCAGCAGGCCGCATTCGTTCGGGGAATTGGCGATGCGTTCGTCGATCACGGCTTTTTTGCGCAACATGCGCGCCAGATGACGTTCGTCACGATCAGGGGAATCGGTCATGGGGGAGCTCTCCGTTGAGACTGGATAACGGCGGGCAGGCACAAGAATAGACGGCAAAAAGCCTGGCATCGCCCACCGTGATGCCGTTGGATGAATCAGGCCGGTCTCCGGGCTCATGAGCGGCGTTCGCCTGACTGCGCGCCTTCCCATGCCGACAATCGACACAGTGGCTCAAGACGCAGTGTTTACTCATTTACCGTTGCGGGGGCAGCGCCGGGATTGTGGCTTCCCATGTACTGGAAGAGCGCACTCACCGGTTTCCCTGTTTCACCCTGTCGGCCACGGCCACAGAGCACCTGAAACAAGCGGCGAAGGTTAGAGGGTTGGGGGTGGAGCGTCAATTGAAGCCGGGAGGCAGCGGGGTAAATAACTTACGTCGATCCATTTGCTGTCGCCGATCTTGTGCCACACTTCAAGCAGTGATATCAAAGAGCCACATCTGCCACATTACAATAACAAGGGTGAGCCACATGCAAGGCATGATCATCAGCAATCCAAAGCTGGAATTCCTGCGCCCGGCGCTCGAACGCTGGTTCGATTGCATCGACCGTTTCAACGCCGTGCGCGGCGATAACGAAACGCCTTACTGGCATGACGAAAAAGCCAACCTCAGCGTGCTCTCGGCCGCTGCGTGGATGGCGGAAATGATCACGCTGCAGCAAACACCGACCCGCAAACAGAATGAAGAAGGTGAACGCAACGCTCGCGCCGACTTGCTGATTGCCACCAGCGAAGAGCGTGCCTTCATTCAGGCCTCACAACGCTGGCCGAAGGTCAACAGCTTGAACCTGACACAGGCATTGGCCGATATCACCAGCGAGGCGAGGAAAATCAGCTACGCCAGCGATCTGAAACTCGGCTGCCTGTTCGTCGCGCCGCAAAAATCCCAGCACAGCGCCACCCCGGAAGAGCTCCAGGACATGGTCGACGATTTGCAGAAGGAACACACCTGCGCCGTCGCCTGGTATTTCCCGTACGCCTACCGCAAGTTGCACAATGAGGCCGGCAACTATCACCCCGGCATCGCCCTGCTACTCAAGGAAGCGCGTGGCTGATCGGTTGAACCATCGCGGGTTTGCGCTTCTCTACTGATCAAGCCACTGCATTCATAGGGAAGATCAGCATGCGCAAGCCCCAGCTCGCTTTCGTCATCGTACTCGCTGGAGGGCTCGCGGCCTGTGGCGAAACGTCCACGCTGCAGGTGTCCGACGGCACCGGCCCATCGCCAAAATTGCCGGAACCAAACAAGACCCTGATACCGACGGTGAACATCGCGCCCGCGATCGGTTGGCCCGAAGGTGCCAAACCGGTTCCGGCAGCGGGAACCCAAGTCGCGGCGTTTGCCGAAGGCCTGGATCACCCGCGCTGGCTCTACGTGCTGCCCAATGGCGACGTACTGGTGGCCGAAACCAATGCACCGCCCAAGCCTGACGACAGCAAAGGCATCAAAGGCTGGGTCACCGAGAAAGTCATGGGCCGCGCCGGTGCCGGCGTGCCCAGCGCGAATCGAATCTCTCTGTTGCGCGATGCCGATCACGATGGCGTTGCCGAAACACGCACGGTGTTTCTGGAAAACCTCAACTCTCCTTTTGGCATGACGCTGGTTGGTACTGACCTGTACGTCGCGGACACGGATCGCTTGCTGCGTTTCCATTACGAAGCGGGCGAGACGGCGATCAAGTCGCAGCCGATCAAAATCGTCGATTTGCCGGGCGGCAAGTTGAATCATCACTGGACCAAGAATGTCATCGCCAGCAAGGACGGCAGCAAGTTGTACGTGACGGTGGGTTCCAACAGCAATGTCGGCGAGAACGGCATGGATCAGGAAGAAGGTCGCGCGGCGATTTGGGAAGTTGATCGGGCCACGGGCAACCATCGGATTTTCGCTTCCGGCATTCGCAATCCGAACGGTTTGGCCTGGGAGCCACAGAGCGGCGCGTTGTGGACGGCGGTGAATGAGCGGGATGAGATCGGCAGCGATCTGGTCCCGGATTACATCACTTCGGTGAAGGACGGAGGATTCTACGGCTGGCCTTATAGCTATTACGGCCAGCATGTGGATGTGCGCGTGACACCGCAGAATCCTGATTTAGTGGCCAAGGCGATCGCCCCGGATTATGCGGTTGGCCCGCATACAGCTTCGCTGGGTTTGACGTTTGCAGAGGGCAACGAGCTGCCGGCGCAGTTCAAGGAAGGCGCTTTCATCGGTCAGCATGGTTCGTGGAACCGCAAGCCGCACAGTGGCTACAAGGTGATTTTCGTGCCGTTTGCTGCGGGCAAACCGACCGGGCAGCCAATTGATGTGCTGACCGGCTTTCTCAATGACGATGAGAAAGCCATGGGCCGGCCGGTGGGCGTAGTGGTGGATCAGCAGGGCGGGCTGTTGGTAGCGGATGATGTGGGGAATAAGGTTTGGCGGGTGTCGGCGGCCAAGTAACTCGGTGTGCGCCATAGCATAAAACCTTAGAAGCCTGCGTCCGGCTCGGGCCGCGATCAGACGCAGGCTGCGCCAGTTGTCACAGGTCATTCTTGTGGGAGCTGGCCTGCCAGCGATGGCGTCAGTAGCGCACCATCAATGCCAGCATTCAGTCCGCTCTCGCGAGCAGACTCGCTAACACAGGCGCTGCGCTCTACCGCTTACGGCACAACGTCAAACCATCGCCCAGCGGCAACAGTGACAAATCAACCCGCGCGTCATTCTTCAAAGCCAGATTGAGCGCCTGGATGGCGCGGGTGTCGGTACTTTCGGGATTCGTTTCAAGCACTCTCCCGCTCCACAGCGTATTGTCGAATATCGCCAGACCGCCGACGCGCAGCAAGCGCAACGCGTGTTCCAGGTAGCTTGGGTAATTGGCTTTGTCGGCGTCGATGAAGATCAGATCGAAATGCTCGGGCTTGTCGATCTGACCCAGCGTTTGCAGCGCCGGCGCGAGGCGTAGGTCGATTCGAGCGTCCAGTCCGGCTTCCTGCCAGTAACGCTCCGCAATGTCGTTGTAATCCCCTGGCATGTCACAGCAAATCAGCGAGCCGTCCTCCGGCAGCGCTGCCGCCAGGCACAGCGCGCTGTATCCGGTGAAGGTGCCCACTTCCAACAGACGTTTCGCGCCGATCAGTTTCACCAGCAACGCAAGGAATTGCCCCTGCTCTGGCGCCACCTGCCAACGGGCCATGGGCATCGCCTGGGTTTCGTCGCGCAGACGCTTGAGCAACGGCGTTTCCCTCAGGGAAACGTCGAGCAGGTATTGATAAAGGGAATCGTCGAGGTTGAGCGTGCGAGCGGTCATGACAACCTCTGACGGTTAAGGGTTGCGCGCCAGGTGCTCAGGTTGCAAAACGCGCTTGGCGCTGAGGTAGGCTTTCTGCCAGTAAGCTTTCGACAAGCTATCGAGCTTCACCGTCCCGCCCGTGGCGGGCGCATGCACAAAGCGGCCTTCGCCGACATAGATCCCGGCGTGGCTGACTTGTGAGCCGCCGTTGGTGGCGAAGAAAATCAGGTCACCGGTCTGCAGGCCTTCCTTGCCGACACTGGCGGCTTGCATGCTGATCATCTCGCGGGTGGTGCGCGGCAGGGCGATGCCGGTGACGTCACGGTAGACGTAACCTATCAGCCCGCTGCAATCGAAACCTGAATCCGGGGTGTTGCCGCCCCAGCGATAAGGTGTGCCGACAAGGCCCAACGCTCGGAACAGCACGTCCTGAGCTTCGGGTGAAAAATCCTGCGCCGGAGCGAAGACGATGGGCGCGCGAACCACCGGCGCGGGCGGCGGCGGTGTGCGGCTGGCGCAGGCGCTCAGCAGCGCGGCGAAGATCATGATTGCGAGGCGGGCCGACATGGTCATGGGCAGAACATCCTGATCTGGCTGCGGCTTTTTTCCACCGTAATGGCAGAAAACAAAACCGCCAACGCGAGGCGCAGGCGGTTTGCCATCAATAATAGATCGGATTCTAGCGGCTACGCGGCAAACTTCAAGTAAGACTTTAACTTCGCCTTACAAAGTGTCCGCCTACTCCGTTGCAGAGAGGCGTTGCTCGCCACCGGAGTGGCGATTCTAGACACTTATTTGCGCGCAGTGACCACGGTAGGGGCCATTGCGAGTGCGCGTTTGGCTTCAATGAAAGTCTTGCTCCAGTAGCTGTCGCCCAGGCTATCGACCCGTACGCCACCGCTACGGCGGCTGCTGGAGTGGATAAACTGATTGTCACCCAGGTAGATCCCGGCGTGACTGACACGGCCGCGACGACCGTTGGTCGCGAAGAACAGCAGATCACCCGGCTTGAGGTTGCCGCGCGAAACCAGCGGCGCATCAACGTTGATCATTTCACGGGTGGAACGTGGCAGATTCAGCCCGGCTTCTTCGCGAAACAGGTAGCCAATGAAGCCGCTGCAATCGAACCCGGCCTCGGAGGTTCCGCCGAAACGGTAACGGGTACCGATCAGGGACATGCCGCGTTCAAGGATGCTGTCAGCCAGAACCGGAAGCTGGTAAGACTTGCCGTCGGCAAAGGTCGCCAGTTCCTTGTCGGTCGCGAGCTCTTGCTGGTCAAGTTCGCGCTGGAAAAGTATCGAAGACGACTGGGCTGTAACCGAGTTTTTAACCTGCTGCTGAGGCGCCTGCTCGACGACTGGAGTGTGGGCGGCGCAACCGAACAGAAGGGTAACGAGTGCGAGAGGCACGAGGGGTGCGAAGCGATTTAGCATGGGCACGACCGTGGCTGAGAGAGGTGAAGAAGCCGCGACTATGCCCGCTATCATCCTCATTTGCAAATTCAATCGAACTTTATGTGACTTCCCTGTTCCGGCTCAACATCTAAGCGCTAATCCCCCATTTAGACCGTTCAAAGCCTATAACCTGTAGGAATGCGGGCTTTTTGACGTCTGAAAACTGCCGATCCCACGCAAAATTCTGATTTTTACCAGCCTAAAGTTTCTTTCAGAAACGGGATGGTCAGCTTGCGCTGAGCTTGAAGTGACGCTTGGTCGAGTCGCTCCAGCAGCTCGAACAGCGCACTCATGCTGCGAGTTCCACGGGTCAAAATGAAATGCCCCACTTCGTCGGTCAGATGCAACCCGCGACGGGATGCGCGCAGCTGCAGCGCACGCAATTTGTCTTCGTCGGAGAGGGGGCGCATCTGGAAGATCAGCGCCAAAGTCAGGCGGGATTTGAGGTCCGCCAGCTTCACTGGCAACTCCCTTGGTGAAGTCGATGCCGCGATCAGCAGACGCCGACCGCTGTCGCGCAGTCGGTTGAACAGATGGAACAATGCCTCTTCCCAATCTGCACGACCGGCAACCGCCTGCAGGTCATCCAGGCACACCAGTTCGTACTGTTCGAGGTTGTCGAGAATGCTGATGCCGCGATCCAGTAACTCAGCCAGCGGCAAGTACACCGCCGGTTCACCCAACTGTTCGAAACGCAGGCAGGCGGCCTGCAACAGATGCGTGCGCCCTACCCCGTCCTTGCCCCAGAGATAAATCAGGCTCTCGGTCCAACCGGCGTCGGCTTCGCAAAGCCGCTCGACATAGCCGAGTGCAGCGGCATTGGCGCCTGGGTAGTAGTTGATAAAGGTAGCGTCGTCACGCAGACGCACACCTAAGGGCAGCTGAATCGGTTTCATCCTGACTGAACAGTTCCAAGGGAACCGTTAGTGGCCTCTGTGTAAAGTTTGCGAAGTTTATACCCGTGAAGCTGGCCGCACAATGCGACAGACCACAAGCAAAATCAAAGGTTTGCGTAATTGCTGCGGTTTGGTGACCGTTTCATTGGCGGTGTCAGGGTAACACCGCCTGTTATCACTACCGAACGACCTTACAGTTTAGGATCCTCGGCACCGCTGTACATTTCCGAATCCTTGTACAAATCATGCACATGACGCACCAGCACCATGATCACTGCAGCCACTGGCAGTGCGAGCAATACGCCGGTGAATCCGAACAATTCACCACCGGCCAGTATCGCGAAAATCACTGCTACCGGGTGCAGGCCGATGCGGTCGCCGACCAGCAAAGGCGTCAGCACCATCCCTTCCAGCGCCTGACCCACCATGAATACCGCAACGATGCCGATCATTGGATAGAGGTCGCCACCGAACTGGAACAGGCCGGCAATCAATGCCGCGCCGATGCCGATGACAAAGCCCATGTACGGCACGATTGCCGCGAGCCCGGCGATCAGTCCGATCAACAACCCAAGCTCCAGGCCAACAATCATCAAGCCCGCTGCGTAAATGATGCCCAGGGCCACCATCACCAGCAACTGCCCGCGTATGAACGCGCCCAGTACTTCATGACATTCGCCGGCCAATGTGACGATCCGCTCTTCCCGGTCGCGCGGCAGCAGGCTGCGGATCTTGGCCATCATGAGGTCCCAGTCCCGCAGCAGATAAAAGGCCACCACCGGGATCAGCACCAGGTTAGCCAGCCAGCCGATCAACGCCAGGCCCGAAGCCGTCGCCTGACTCAGCACCACACCCACAATGTCGGTGGTCTGCCCCATGTGTTCGCTGATGGCAGCCTTGAGCTTGTCGAACTTCCAGAAACCATCCGACAGACCAAACTTAGACTGGGCCCAAGGCAACGCGCTGTGCTGCAACCAGTCGAGCATCTGAGGCGCCAGCTCGTACAAACGGATTAACTGCTTGGCGAGCATCGGCACCAGCACCAGCAACAGCGCGGTAAAGATCAGCGTGATCAGCGCGAACACTGCCACCACCGACCATGTGCGGGACAAACCGGCCTTTTCCAGACGATCCACCAGCGGGTCGAACATGTAGGCCAGCAGCAGCGCCACCAGAAACGGCGTGAGAATCGGATGTAACAGCCACAGGAATGCGCAAAGCAGGACCAACCCACCGAGCCAAAACCAACGCCGCGTATCGGCCATGTAAAACTCCTGCTTTATATAAGGAAAGAAAATCTACCAACGGAAACGCAATTGCGGCATCACCACCGGGGCTGGCGCTGGGACAGGTGCGGTACTGCCGTCCACGGGCTGAACCGGTGCGACTGGCGCAGGTACTTCACCGGCAGGCACTTCCAGCAGTTTTGCCAGTGACAGTTGCGCTCGCAGCTGCTCGGCACTGCCATTGACCCGATAAAGAATTCGGTCGCCGTCAACACTTTGCAGGCGCCCACGAAACGGTTCGAGCAAGCGGCCCAGTGTGGCATAACGCTCAAGATTCATGCCCTGCACTTCCAGCAGTTGCTCGCCGCTGGCTCCCGGCTTGACCACAAAACGCGGCGCGAGGCGTTGATTGACGGCCAGCATGACCGCATCGGCCAGCGCAGCCTGATCCGCGCCCTCAACACTGCCCGCCTCCTTCTTGTCGCCGAGCCACAGTTGCCATTTCGCCTGCCACTGACCGCCCTCCTCGCGGGCATGCACCGCCAGCAAGGCGTCGGCATTGTAACGGTCTGATGCATCGCGCAACGGTGCAGGGTCGGCGCCTTCCAGATTTGGCGCAGTGGCCACCAACTGCTCACTCAGGTCGGCCAGCGGCAAACGCAGCGGCAAACCACGATGCTGAGCCGCCCGACGCAGCGGCGCGGCACTGGCCTGACCGTCGCCCACCAGGCTCGAGCCTTCGGTGGAATCATTCAACCACCAGCTCAGGATCGACGGCCGATTCGCGCCCCACAGCGACAAGCCGGCGCGACGCAAGGCTGCCTGGGTAGATGCCGGATCGAAGTCGACTTTCAGTACCTCCGGCGGCCCGGCTTCAAAACCGTATTGACTGATGATCTGCTGCGGATCTTTCTGAATCGCGGCCAGGCCCGGATTCTGTGCGGCCTTGGGATCGCCGGTCAGACGCGTTACCAGCGTTTCCAGCGCTCGCTGGGTTGCCTGGGTACGCTCTTCGGGCGCCTGACTGCTGACAGGCTCGCGCACTTGATAAAGGCCTTTAACGGTTTCTGCCTGACTGGCCAGGCTGATCAGGGACAAACATCCTGCAAACAACAATCCGGAAAAACGCATGGAAGATTCCTGACGACAAGGGCGGCTGGAACAGGCCGCGTGAAGACAATCGAGCAAGGCTGTGACCATCGCCCCGCGCAAAACATTCACACGTCCCGGGTAAGTTTTCGCACTGCCCTAACGATAGACGGTAATGGCGTCACCTTATACCGCCTTAAGCATTGCAAACCGCTCGCACCCTGAAGCTTTTTTTGAGCGGATATGTCCCTGCCGTCGGCGTGAGGATGGCCGCTGTCCCTCAAGCCTGATAAAATCGCGCGCCTTCGCAGACCGGCAATAGCCGGGCACCCTGAAATGCGCGCATGGCAGCTGCCTTCGTCTGTTTCGGCGGTCCCACTGGACCTGGTCGTTACCCCTGAATCCCCCCTAAAGGCCTGGATCATGAGCAAGCAACCCTCCCTGAGCTACAAGGACGCCGGTGTAGACATCGACGCCGGTGAAGCATTGGTCGAACGCATCAAGAGCGTCGCCAAGCGCACTGCGCGCCCGGAAGTCATGGGCGGCCTGGGCGGTTTCGGCGCCCTCTGCGAAATCCCGGCCGGCTACAAACAGCCTGTGCTGGTTTCCGGCACCGACGGCGTCGGCACCAAGCTGCGTCTGGCGCTGAACCTGAACAAGCACGACAGCATCGGCATCGACCTGGTTGCCATGTGCGTGAACGACCTGGTGGTTTGCGGCGCCGAGCCACTGTTCTTCCTCGATTACTACGCCACCGGCAAACTCAACGTTGAGACCGCGACCCAGGTCGTGACCGGCATCGGTGCTGGCTGCGAATTGTCCGGCTGCTCCCTGGTCGGCGGCGAAACCGCTGAAATGCCGGGCATGTACGAAGGCGAAGACTACGACCTGGCCGGCTTCTGCGTTGGCGTCGTGGAAAAATCCGAAATCATCGACGGCTCGAAAGTCGCTGCCGGCGATGCCCTGCTCGCCCTGCCGTCTTCCGGCCCGCACTCCAACGGTTACTCGCTGATCCGCAAGATCATCGAAGTGGCAGGCGCCGACATCGAAAACATCCAGCTCGACGGCAAGCCGCTGACCGACCTGCTGATGGCCCCCACCCGCATCTACGTGAAGCCGCTGCTCAAGCTGATCAAGGAAACCGGCGCGGTCAAGGCCATGGCACACATCACCGGTGGCGGCCTGCTCGACAACATCCCGCGTGTTCTGCCAAAAGGCGCACAAGCGGTGGTTGATGTCGCAAGCTGGACCCGCCCTGCCGTGTTCGACTGGCTGCAAGAGCAAGGCAATGTCGACGAAAACGAAATGCACCGTGTACTGAACTGCGGCGTCGGCATGGTTATCTGCGTGGCTCAGGAGCACGTTGAAACTGCGCTGAACGTACTGCGTGAAGCCGGCGAGCAGCCTTGGGTGATCGGCCAGATTTCCACTGCTGCCGAAGGCGCGGCTCAGGTCGAGCTGAAGAACCTTAAGGCTCACTGATGCCAGCAACTTGTGATGTCGTGGTGCTGTTGTCCGGCACCGGCAGTAACTTGCAGGCCTTGATCGACAGCACGCGGACCGGCAACAGCCCGGTTCGCATCGCTGCGGTGATTTCCAACCGCGCCGACGCTTACGGCCTGCAACGCGCCAGGGATGCGGGCATCGAAACCCGCTCCCTGGATCACAAAGCGTTTGAAGGCCGCGAGGCCTTCGATGCCGCGCTGATCGAACTGATTGACGCCTTCAACCCCAAACTCGTGGTCCTGGCCGGATTCATGCGCATTCTCAGCGCTGACTTCGTGCGCCATTACGCGGGCCGCCTGCTTAACATCCATCCCTCGCTGCTGCCCAAATACAAAGGGTTACACACCCACCAGCGTGCGCTGGAGACCGGTGACACTGAACATGGCTGCTCCGTGCACTTCGTCACCGAGGAACTCGATGGCGGACCACTGGTCGTACAGGCAGTAATACCGGTAGAGTTGCAGGATTCGCCGCAGAGTCTGGCGCAACGAGTCCACACCCAGGAACACCTGATCTACCCGATGGCTGTGCGCTGGTTTGCCGAGGGTCGTTTATCGCTCGGCGAGGATGGTGCTTTACTGGATGGCAAGTTACTTGCGCCCAGCGGCCACTTGATTCGAATCTAGGAGATATTATGCGTCGCGCCCTGCTCCTCGCTTGCGCCCTGCTCGCCCTGCCTTTTGCGCAGGCTGCAGACCTTCAACCTTTCTCCGCCAGCTACACCGCCGACTGGAAACAGCTGCCCATGAGCGGCACCGCCGAGCGCAGCCTGACCAAGGAAGCCAACGGTGTCTGGAAGCTCAGCTTCAAGGCGTCGATGATGATCGCCAGCCTCACCGAAGAAAGCACTCTGACCGTCGACAAGGACGCTCTGCTGCCTCAGTCCTATCACTTCGAGCGTGGCGGCCTGGGTAAAGCCAAGAAGGCTGACTTGGATTTCGACTGGACCAACAAGATGGTCACCGGTACCGATCGCGGCGACGCGGTCAAGATCCCGCTGAATCGCGGCATGGTCGACAAATCCACTTATCAGCTGGCTCTGCAACACGACGTGGCCGCTGGCAAGAAGAGCATGAGTTATCAGGTCGTCGATGATGGTGAAATCGACACTTATGACTTCCGTGTGCTGGGTTCGGAGAAAGTCGATACCAAGGCTGGCCAGATCGATGCGATCAAGGTTGAGCGAGTACGGGATCCGACTCAAAGCAAGCGCACTACCGTGCTGTGGTTTGCCAAGGATTGGGATTATCTGTTGGTTCGTTTGCAGCAGGTTGAGACGGATGGGAAGGAGTACAACATCATGCTGCTTGATGGGACTGTTAACGGGAAGGCTGTAAAAGGTAGCTGAGTGGCCGCTTCGCTGATGATGTCGCTGTGGGTGTTTGGTTCGGCCTGATCCTCGCAAATGTTCTTGGTCCACTGTAGGAGCAAGCTTGCTCGCGATAGCTGACATTTAGGCGCTTGAGATTTTCTTGGTGTATATATCCATTTTTGCCGTGACGGCTTGTATTTGTTTCGCTCTTACAGCGAGTCACTTGGAAAAGCCTGCGCGGCCCGACACCAAGTAACCAAGTGCTCTTGCCCCTGACGTCCGGTGGCTCGCTTAGGCTCGCCATGCCTTCGCTCCGGCCCTGCTCCGTGGGCCCGGCGCGATCGGCCATCCTTGGCCGTGCGCGCCTAACCCGGCATCCTTGCCGGGTTGCCCACTGCGCAGAACCTCCACTCAGCCTCCCGACGGTGCGCTAACAGCCACAGCCGCCGAGGCGGCCTGATAGCCGGCCTGACGGTTAGCCAGGCTGGGAACGATCATCAACAAAGGCCTTGAAAAGAGATGGCTGTATAAGCGGACCCGATATCAGCCATGACATAGCAGACGGAATAGGACCCCACTCCAACCGAAAACTCAGATCCGCCCCAACGCCCGCGCCAAATCCAACCTCAAATCCTCAACATCCTCAACCCCCACCGACATCCGCACCAGCCCATCACCAATCCCCAGCTGCGCCCGCGTTTCAGGCGGAATACTGGCGTGCGTCATGATTGCCGGATGTTCGATCAAACTCTCCACCCCACCCAAACTCTCCGCCAACGCGAAAATCTCCACGGCCTCAAGAAACCGCCGCGCACCGGCCAGATCGCTGTTCAGATCAATGGAAATCATCCCACCGAAACCGCGCATCTGCCGCCGCGCCAGCTCATGCTGCGGATGCGACGCCAACCCTGGGTAATAAACCCGCGACACTTGCGGCTGACGCTCCAGCCATTGCGCCAGCTCCAGCGCATTGCTGCAATGGCGCTCCATGCGCAGCGCCAGCGTCTTCACCCCGCGCAATGTCAAAAACGCATCAAAAGGCCCGGCAATCGCCCCGACCGAATTCTGCAAAAAACCCAACCGCTCGGCCAAATCGGCGTTCTGCCCGACCACCGCAATACCGCCAATTACATCGGAGTGACCGTTCAAATACTTAGTGGTCGAATGCACAACGATGTCAAAACCGAGCTCCAGCGGTCGCTGGATCCAAGGGCTGGCGAAGGTGTTGTCGGCCACGCAGATAATCCCGCGATCACGGCAAATGCGCGCGACGGCGGCGAGGTCGGTGAGGCTGAGCAAGGGATTGCTCGGCGTCTCGACCCAGACCATCCGCGTGTCCTCCTGCAGCGCCGCTTCGAAGGCAGACAAATCGGTCAGGTCGACAAAGCTGAAGCGATGCCCGGCGCTGTGCTTACGCACTTTGTCGAACAACCGAAAGGTGCCGCCATATAAATCATTGCCCGACACGACGTGCGCGCCGGCATCGAGCAGTTCCAGCACATTGGCAATCGCCGCCAGCCCGGACGCGAAGGCAAACGCCTGAGTGCCACCTTCCAGATCCGCCACGCATCGCTCCAGCGCAAAACGCGTCGGGTTATGCGAGCGCCCGTAGTCAAACCCCTTGTGCACACCGGGGCTTTGTTGCAGGTAGGTGGAGTTGGCGTAGATCGGCGGCATCAGCGCCCCGGTGGTCGGGTCCGGCACTTGCCCGGCGTGAATCACCCGGGTGGCAAATGCGCGCGGTGCGCCGGTTTCGTCGTGTTGACTCATGCCAGCGATCTCCTTAAGTGATTGAGCAGGTCGACCCGGGTAATCAAGCCATGAAAACCCGAAGAATCGGCAATGATCGCCACCAGGCCGCGGTCGAGTTCAGCCTGCAGCCGCGACAGGCTGGCGCCGGGCGGCAGGGTCTGGACCTTGTCGGTCATCGCGCTGGCGACGCTCATGCGAAAGTGCGAAGCGTCCTCCTGCATGCCGAGCAAAATGTCCGACTCGTCGATAACCCCGACCAGGCGCTGGCCGTTTTCCAGTACCGGCAGTTGCGAAACATCTGCCAGGCGCATGCGCTGGAAGGCCGTGAGCAACGTATCGTCCGGGCCGACACTGATCACCCTGCCGTCCTCGAAACGTCGCGCGATCAAATCGCGCAAATCACCGTAATGCTTGTACTGCAGCAGGCCTTGATCGTTCATCCACTGGTCGTTGTAGACCTTCGACAGGTAACGGGTGCCGGTGTCGCAGACAAAACTCACCACCCGCTTCGGTTCGGTTTGTTCGCGGCAATAGCGCAACGCCGCCGCCAGCAAGGTACCGGTCGACGAACCGCCGAGAATGCCTTCGGCGCGCAGCAGCTGACGGGCGTGATCGAAGCTTTCTTCATCGCTGATCGAATAGGCGTGGCGCACGCTGGACAGGTCGGCAATCGAGGGGATGAAGTCTTCGCCAATGCCTTCAACCGCCCACGACCCGGGTTTACCGACGGTGCCGCTGCGGCTGTATTCGGCCATCACCGAACCGACCGGATCAGCCAGGACCATTTCCAGATCTGGCTGCACACGGCTGAAAAAACGGGTGAGCCCGGTCAACGTGCCCGCCGACCCCACGCCGACGACGATGGCATCCACGTCGTGTTGAGTTTGCGCCCAGATCTCCGGCGCAGTGCTGCATTCATGAGCCAGCGGGTTGGCCGGGTTGTTGAATTGATCGGCGAAAAACGAGTCGGGAATATCTTCCGCCAGGCGCGCCGCCACATCCTGGTAATACTCGGGATGGCCCTTGCCGACATCGGATCGGGTGATATGAACCTCGGCACCCATGGCTTTCAAGTGCAGGATTTTTTCAGTCGACATTTTATCCGGCACCACCAGCACCACCCGGTAACCCTTGGCGCGGCCGACCAGCGCCAGGCCAAGACCGGTGTTGCCGGCCGTCGCTTCGACGATGGTGCCGCCGGGCCGCAGGCGACCGTCGCGTTCGGCGGCATCAATCATCGCCAGCCCGATGCGATCCTTGATCGATCCACCGGGGTTCTGTGATTCGAGTTTGAGAAACAGCGTACACGGACCGGTGTCAAAACGATTGACCCGAACCAGTGGCGTGCTGCCGATCAGTTCGAGCACTGCGGGGCGTAAATCATTCGGCATGGCGTCACCTCGCTGCGGAGAATCCGCACTGGATGGACTGAACCCAACGACCCGCCATCCAGTACGTGTCGCCGGCAATACCTCGTTTGGACCATAGGCCCGGATGCCGTCACCCGCAACCGTCGCGCGCCATTCAGTGGATCAACGGGCCGTGTCAGCGCACCGTGCGCGGCAGGACCGCAAGGAAATTATCCCGCGCGACTTTTCGCGCGACTTCCTCAGGCAAAGCATCAAGAAACGGTTTGAAGCTGTGCAGTTCCTGACCGAGCTTGTTGAATCGTCCTACTACGTCCGAGCCGAGCATGAAGCGCTCAGGGAAACGCTCTACCAGGCTCAGCCACTCTTTGCGTGGCGTGCCCTGCTCGTCCAGCAGGTAAGGCGTGAGCATGCTCCAAGACAGGTCGATAAACAGATTGGGATAGGCTTCGAGCATGCGGGTCAGCGTTGGCAAGAGAAAATCCAGCTGAGTCTGATGCCGGTGGATTTCCGCACTGGTGCCGGCGTGCGCCCAGATAAACCGGGTGTGCGGATGATTGCGCAGCGGCTCTTCGATTTCTGCCAGGTACAGCGGATTGCGCTCACGCTTGGAGGTGATGTTGGAGTGCACCATCACCGGCAAATCGTTCTCGGCGGCGAGGTGGTAGATCCGCGTCATCGCTTCGTTATTCGCCCGTGGCGTGTCGCCGGACGTCAGGGCGGTCAAGTCGTCGTGGCGGGTGAACACTTCGCCGATGCCCTGCCATAGCCCGGGATTGAGATCGAGCATGCGCTGGATGTGCGCGGCGGAGTTTTTGTCGTTGGGATTGAAGCCGGACAAAAACGGGTGAAAATACGGGCGTTGTTCGGGCGTCAGTTTGTTCACTGCAGCGGCGACAATCACGTCCGTCGCACTGTACCAATAGGCATCGGCGTCATCACCGGCGTAATAACGCGGGCGCTTGGGTTCATCTTCGTGCCATTTCTTCGCCACCGGAATGCCGGAAATCATTACATGCTCGATGCGATTTTCCTTCATCGCCGTGAGTAATTTCGGCATGCCGGCGCTTTCCTGGAAAAAATCCACATAATGCAGGTGCGCATCGCTGTAGGCGTATTCGCGGGCGCTGGCATTCGCGCAGCAAAAAGCCAACAGGCAGGCAACACTGGAGCGAATCAGGGGCACGGGCGATCTCCGAAAGTCAGGAACAGCGTAGACCCCGCCGCCCCATTGAGGGTTCACCGATACAAACCCTTGGAACGCGGTTGCGTGAGAATGCTCTATAACTTCAGGGCGCCCAGCCACCGCGCGCGCTCAACATCGATCGTTTTCCTACATCCTGCGAGGTTTCACATGACTGTCACCGTCAACACCGTAACCGCCGAAGGTCTTCGTCACAGCGTGCAGATCGATGAGCACGAACTGTTTACCGACGCCCCTACCACCGCAGGCGGTGAGGGCTCGGCACCGGAGCCGCACGATTATTTCGATGCCGCACTGGGCGCCTGCAAAGCGCTGACCCTGAAGATGTACGCCAAGAAGAAGGACATCCCGCTGACCGGCGTCACCGTCGAAGTCAAACGTGATAACAGCGAAGAACAGAAAGGCAAATACGCCCTGCACGTCAAGCTGACTTTGAAAGGTGTGCTCACCGATGCTCAGCGCGATGAATTGCACCGCGTGGCCGACCGCTGCCCTATCCACAAGCTGATGACCACTACCGACGTCAGCATTGAAACTCATTTGTCCGAGGGCGCCTTCAGCCAATAGCGGCAACGTCCGGGCCGGCGGGTTATGCTTCATGCGTCACCCGCACAGCCTGGAATGCACCATGAACACTCCGCTCGTGATTCGCCCCCGCGCCGAAGATGTCGAAGGTCAACCGATTCTTCGCCCCTTGCCATCAGCCAAGTGCCGCAGCGTCGGGCCCTTCGTGTTTTTTGACCATATGCTCGAGACTGATTACCCGGCCGGTAAAGGCATGAACATCCGCCAGCATCCGCACATCGGGCTGTCCACCCTCACCTACCTGTTTCAGGGGCAGATCCAGCACAAAGACAGCCTCGGTTCCGATCAAGTCGTGGACGCCGGCGATGTCAGCTGGATGACGGCCGGCAGCGCGATTGCCCATGTTGAGCGCACACCGCAAGTACTGCTGGAAAGCGGCTTCAGGATGCATGGCTTGCAAGTCTGGCTCGCGTCCCCCCGAGAGCATGAACAGGGTCCGGGGCACTACAGCCATCATCCGGCGGCAACCTTGCCGGTCAGCGATAACCTGGGCGTGCGAATTCGCATGATAGCCGGCTCAGGCTTTTGTCTGGAATCGCCGGTCCCGGTGCTTTCTCCTACGCTGTATGCCGAATTGCACCTGCAGACGGCGACGACATTGCTGATCCCGACCGAACATGAAGAACGCGCGCTGTATGTGCTGAGCGGTGCAGCGCAGCTGGAAGACGAGCTGATCGAGCCGCACGCCTTGGTGGTGTTGCCTGCCGGGGAAGAGCTGACCTTGTTCGCTGAAAGCGACTGCCACGCCGTGCTGTTTGGCGGGGCTGCGCTGGACGGACCACGACGGATCAACTGGAATTTCGTCGCCAGTGACCCGACTGCGATTGATGAAGCGCGGCGCCGCTGGGCCGCCGGCGACTGGCCGACAGTGCCGGGGGAGATAGAGCGCATCGAATTGCCGTAGTTGTGTACTGAGCTTAAAGACGCCTTCGCGAGCAGGCTCGCTCCCACAAGGATTGGTGGCGGATGCGCAGTCGGTAGATGACACAGAAACCCTGTGGGAGCGAGCCTGCTCGCGAAGAGGCCTGAAGAACAGTGTCTGCGCAACAACCCGTTAGGGATCAGGGTCGAGGAGTCAAAAAAAACCCGCCGAAGCGGGTTTTTTCTTACCTGCCGATTAGACCGACAGTTCAACCAGCAGCTTGTTGAGACGGCGCACATAAGCGGCCGGATCTTTCAAGCTGTCGCCGGCGGCCAGCGCCGCCTGATCGAACAGGATGTGCGAGAGGTCGCCGAAGCGCTCTTCACTCTGCTCGTTGTCGAGTTTCTCGATCAGCGGGTGAGCCGGGTTGAATTCGAAGATCGGCTTCGATTCCGGGACCTTCTGCCCGCTGGCTTCGAGGATCTGGCGCATTTGCATCCCCAGGTCCTGTTCGCCAATGGCCAGAATCGCCGGGGAATCGGTCAAACGATGCGAAACCCGCACTTCAGCGACAGAATCGCCCAGTGCAGTTTTCAGACGATCAACCAGACCTTCCTTGGACTTGGCGACTTCTTCCGCGGCCTTCTTGTCCTCTTCCGAGTCCAGGTTGCCGAGATCCAGGTCACCACGCGCCACGTCAACGAAGCTCTTGCCGTCGAACTCGCTGAGGTAGCTCATCAGCCACTCGTCGATACGATCGGTCAGCAGCAGCACTTCGATGCCTTTCTTGCGGAAGACTTCCAGGTGCGGGCTGTTTTTGACCTGCGCGTAGGTTTCGCCGGTGAGGTAGTAAATCTTGTCCTGACCTTCCTTGGCACGCGCCAGGTAATCGGCCAGACCCACCACTTGCTCACCTTCGTCGCCGGTGGTCGATGCGAAACGCAGCAGACCGGCAATTTTTTCCTTGTTGGCGAAGTCTTCAGCCGGGCCTTCTTTCATGACCTGGCCGAAGTTCTTCCAGAAGCTCTTGTACTGCTCAGGCTCGTTCTTCGCCAGTTTTTCCAGCATGTCGAGAACGCGCTTGGTCAGCGCCGACTTCATGGAATCGATGATCGGGTCTTTCTGCAGGATTTCCCGCGACACGTTCAGCGACAGGTCGTTGGAATCCACCACACCTTTGATGAAACGCAGGTACAGCGGCAGGAACGACTCGGCCTGATCCATGACAAAGACGCGCTGCACATACAGCTTCAGGCCTTTCGGCGCTTCGCGCTGGTACAGATCGAACGGAGCGCGGGCCGGCACATACAGCAGCGAGGAATATTCCAGCTTGCCTTCGACCTTGTTATGGCTCCAGCTCAGCGGGTTCTCGAAGTCGTGGGCGACGTGCTTGTAGAACTCCTGATATTCCTCGTCCTTCACTTCAGTACGAGGACGGGTCCACAACGCGCTGGCGCGGTTGACGGTTTCCCATTCGGCGGCAGGTTGCTCTTCACCTTCAGCAGCGGCGACTTCTTTCGGCAGCTCGATCGGCAGCGCGATGTGGTCGGAGTACTTTTTGATGATATTGCGCAGGCGCCAGCCATCGGCGAACTCGTCTTCGCCGGATTTCAGGTGCAGAACAATGCGAGTACCACGATCGGCTTTCTCGACAGTGGCAATTTCGAACTCGCCTTCGCCTTTTGAGGACCAGTGCACGCCTTCGCTCGCGGCTTGGCCGGCACGACGGCTGAACACGTCAACCTTGTCGGCAACGATGAATGCGGAATAGAAACCGACACCAAACTGACCGATCAGGTGCGAATCCTTTTTCTGATCGCCGGAGAGGTTTTTCATGAAATCGGCAGTGCCCGATTTGGCAATGGTGCCCAAATGGGTGACCGCGTCTTCGCGGCTCATGCCGATGCCGTTGTCTTCGAGGGTGACGGTGTTGGCGTCCTTGTCGAAGCTCACACGGATTTTCAGCTCGGCGCCACCTTCCAGCAACTCCGGCTTGGAAAGTGCTTCAAAACGTAATTTGTCGACAGCGTCAGAGGCGTTCGAGATCAATTCGCGAAGGAAAATTTCCTTGTTGGAATACAGCGAATGGATCATGAGGTGCAGCAGTTGCTTCACCTCGGTCTGGAAGCCCAGGGTTTCCTTTTGAGTTTCCACACTCATGGTCATCAAACTCCAATCAGATGGCAGTGGCCGCGACCTTCAGGGTCGGCGGCGGGTTGTCATCAAAGTTGGGGGCTGAGATCAGGATTTCAAGGGCTCTTCGATTTTGAAATGTGCGCGGGCGGTAGCAATGGGCTCCGATTCGACGCTTTGCCAGGCTGTCACCGCCACGTTAGCCACGCGCCGCCCCTGGCGACAGACCTGACAGCGGGCCCAGGTGTCGCGAAATTGCCCGGCACGCAAATAGTCCAATGAGAAGTCGATGATTTTCGGCACGCCCGGCGAACCGGTGGAAATCAGCAAATGCAGGGCGGCGGACAATTCCATGAAACCGGCGATAACACCACCATGGATCGCCGGCAGAATAGGATTACCAATGTTGTCCTTGTTGGCTGGCAGCCGAAACAGCAGCTCGTCGCCGACCCGCGAGCATTCGATGCCGATCAGCCCGGCGTAGGGAATCATCTGCAGCAGCGGTGCGTAGTCGCCCAGCGCGTGGGCCTGTTGCAATTGCTCCTTGAACGTATCGGTCATTGCGCGCTCCCGGCGATGGCGCCGCCAAAACCTTTAGTGCCCTTGATGGCTTTGCCCATGCGCATAAATGTACCCACTACATGTGCGATGGGTTGCTCCGGGTCGTCCTGGTAGGCGAAACCGCGAGCGAAGATCACGTCGGTCGTGACCCGGTAGCACTGGGCGAATCCGTACACATCTTTATGGGGTTCGGCGGCGTGCATGTAATCGATGCGCAGATCGAGGGTCGGACAGACTTCGAATTCTGCCAGCACGCACAGGGTCGACATGCCGCACGCCGTGTCCATCAACGACGTCAATGCCCCCCCATGAATCACTCCGGTGCGCGGGTTGCCGACAATTTTTTCGCTGTATGGAAGGATCACAGTCAGTCCTTCATTGCTGGCGCTGTGTACACGCAGCCCAAGCACCTGACAGTGCCGCAACGCCGACAGGAACCGTGTCGCACGCTCAAAAACGGGGTTCTCAGACATATGATAAACATTCTCGTTAGAGCCGATAATAAGCAACATGCCAAGCGGCAGAAGTTCCACTGAAAAACAATCTTATATATCTGAACAAATTGAGGAACTTAACCGGAAGGGCCATGCTCGAAAGGCCAGTAGATATTTTCCATAAGGAGATCCACCCCATGCGTAAGACTTTTGCTATTGCCTTGATGTTGACCGCTTCCCTCGGTCTCGCTGCCTGCGATAAAAAATCCGAGGACAAAGCTCAAGATGCCAACGAACATGCTGAGCAGGCTCAGCAGGATATGAACAAAGCACAGGATAAAGTGAACGACGCTGCGAAAGAAAACGCTGAAGCTGCCAAAGCTCAGGCCGAATCGAACGAAGCGGCAGCAAAAGAGGAAGCACCTAAAAACTGATTCAGTTTTTAGCGTGATAAAGAAAACCCGCCAAGTGCGGGTTTTCTTTTGTCTGCATTTTTGAAGTAGGGCTTAGAGCAAAACAGTTCTAAAAGTCGGACTAATCATCAACAACAGCGAACACACTAGTCCGACCACCCACACTAGACTGCGCTGCCAGGCCAGATCTGCCCAATAGCACAGCAGGTAGATTATTCGCGCTAGCACAAACATGATCGCCAGCGTATCAATCAACCACCCCGCCGTTTGCGTGGTATGCGCCATCAAGACCCCCGCTGCAAACAGGATAAATGCCTCGATACTGTTTTGATGCGCCGCCAACGCGCGTGCACCGAAGCCAGTCAGTTGCGCCTGTTGTTGGCGTGGCAGGTGATTGTTGTAGCCGCCCTGCTCTTTCATCGCCTTCGCCACCGGCATGCGGGCTACATAGATAAGCAATGCACTAACAAACACACACCAGAACGGAATACTCATCAAACAGCCTCTTTGTTTGCATCAGGCAAAGGTGCCTCTGTAGGTGTATACACCATCACGTCGAGCACAGCGGAGTGAAACTCGCGGCGGTACAGCACCATTACGACGCCAGCACTCATCAGCATGAACAGCCACGGGCTGACGAACCAGGCCAGCATGGTCATGCCGAAGTAATAAGCACGCAGGCCGAAGTTGAACTGGTTGGCCGCCATGGAGATGACGCGCGCCGCACGGGCGGCGAAGGCTTTACGCTCCTGCTCGGACACATGGCGCTCCCCCACCATGGGCGCCGAGCCGATCAGGATCGCCGCGAAGTTGTACTGACGCATGCACCAGCTGAAGGTGAAGAACGCATAGACGAACACCATCGCCAGGCACAACAGCTTGATTTCAGACATACCCCGGGACGCCTGCTGCACCATGGGGATGTCTGCCAGCAACGACACCGCACGTTCGGACGCGCCCAGCACGGTCAGAATACCGGCCAGAATGATCAACGTGCTGGAGGCGAAGAACGAGGCATTGCGTTCGAGGTTGCCGATAACGCTGGCATCAGCGATGCGGTTGTCGCGCAGCAGCATGCGGCGCATCCAGTCCTCCCGATACAGGTGCAGGACACTGGCCAGGCACGCCGTATCGCTGCCCTTCCACGTTGCATAACGGGTATACCCACCCCAGCAAATGACGAACCAGACGGCGGCGAGAATGTGGATCAGGTTGGCTTGGATGAACGACATGCGGGTCCTTTTGATGTAAATACGCAGTACATATTACCTGTAGGAGTGAGCCTGCTCGCGACAGCGGCCGAACATTCACCCTCTGTGTTGACTGTAATACCGCTATCGCGAGCAGGGCTCACTCCTACAAGGTTCAGGCGGTGGTTCGACGTTAGCTCAAGGGAAAGACACTGCATCAAGCGCAAAAAAAATGCCCCGTATCGATTGATACGGGGCATTTCGTTTTTTTGCTGAGAGCAGCTCAAGCCCGCTTGTGACGGGCCTTGAACCGGCTTAAGCCAAGGCTTCTTCGCGCTTGCCCAGCAGACGATCGCAGATCACCGCCACTACCAGCGTCATGACCGACGGCACCAGCCAGGCCAGGCCTTGCTCGCTCAGCGGCAGGTGGGTGAGTTGCGTCGACATCCAGTCCGCCAGACCTGCGCCCTTAAGCGCATCGATCAGGCCGAAGATGAACGACACCAGCATCACCGGACCGACGATACGGGTCTGCTCATTCCAGAAATCCTTGCAAAAGCTCAGGGCCACCAGCGCGATGCACGGCGGATAGATCGCCGTCAGCACCGGGATCGAGAACGCAATCAGATTGGTCAGGCCGAGGTTGGACACCAGCAGGGAGAACGCCGCAAGGATGATGACCAAGGTCTTGTAGGAAAGTGGCAGCACACGGCTGAAGTACTCGGCGCACGCACAGGTCAGACCGACCGCCGTCACCAGACACGCCAGGGAGATCAGCACAGCAAGGAAACCGCTGCCCAAAGAGCCAAAGGTGTGCTGCACGTAGGCGTGCAATACCGCCGCGCCGTTGGTCGCACCGGCAGCCACTTCATGGCTGCCCGAGCCAAGACGGAACAGGCTGACATACACCAGCGCCAGACCGACACCGGCGATCAGCCCGGCGATGATCGCGTAACGGGTGATCAGCGCCGGAGACTCGACACCGCGCGAACGAATGGCATTGACGATGACGATGCCGAACACCAGTGCGCCGAGGGTATCCATGGTCAGGTAACCATTGATGAAGCCTTGGGAAAACGGTGCTGCGACATATTCCGGCGTCGCTACGCCGATATCACCGGCAGGCAACGCGAACGCCGCAATGCCGAGCATCGCCAGGGCGATAATCTTCAGCGGCGCGAGGAAACGTCCTACGGTATCCAGCAACCGACCTGGATACAGCGAAATGAAGAACACCAGCAGGAAGTACACGGCGCTATAAAGGAACAGCGCCAAAGGGCTTTCGCCGGTCAGTGGCGCCAGACCGACTTCGAATGACACGGTCGCCGTGCGCGGTGTAGCGAACAGCGGGCCTACCGCGAGGTAGCAAGCGGCCGCGAGGATGCCGCCGGCCACCTTGCCGATCGGGCTGCTCAAGGCATCCATTGCGCCGCCGACTTTCGCCAACGCCACCACAGTGATCACCGGCAGACCGACCGCTGTGATCAGGAAGCCTAACGCTGCCATCCAGACATGAGGCCCGGACTGCAAACCGACAATAGGCGGGAAGATGATGTTGCCAGCCCCGACGAACAGGGCAAACGTCATAAAACCAAGCGCCAGGATGTCCTGACCTTTCAACACTTTCATTGGGGAAATACCACACTACTGAATCGGAATTTAGAGAGGGATTTCCCTTATGGGTGAGGGAAATGCTGTCGAACCGCATAGGCCCGACCCTTTAGCGCGAAGCTTCCTTGTGGGACGCGGACGCAAAAATGGCGGCTAGCCTAACGAATTTGCACGACAAACGCACTGTTGCAGGGCGAACATTCCGATCTGCGACATTTCTGTGTCGCATTTACGTATCTTATTTGCTGACGTAGAACCCCGTGGCGAGGGGATTTAGCGGAACGCCGCACCGCCCCGTTGGGTCGCGAAGCGGCCCCAAAACCTGCATTCGAGGTGTATGAGATGCACCGCATACAATGGTTTTACGACTGCTGCGCAGTCGAGCGGGGATAAATCCCCTCGCCACCGGGGCAATGCACAAACCTCAGAAACAACAAAGGCCACCCGAAGGTGGCCTTTGTCTGGTGAAGCGTCAGCTAAGCGCGAGGCTTACTTGACGGCCCAACCGGTCAGCTCGGACAAAGCCTTGCCGATATCTGCCAGCGAACGCACGGTTTTCACGCCTGCGTCTTCCAGGGCAGCAAACTTCTCGTCTGCTGTGCCCTTGCCGCCAGAGATGATTGCGCCAGCATGGCCCATGCGCTTGCCCGCAGGGGCAGTCACACCAGCGATGTAGGAAACAACCGGCTTGGTCACGTGTGCCTTGATGTAAGCAGCCGCTTCTTCTTCAGCCGAACCGCCGATCTCACCGATCATTACGATCGCTTCGGTCTTCGGGTCTTCCTGGAACAGCTTCAGGATGTCGATGAAGTTCGAACCCGGGATCGGGTCACCACCGATGCCGACGCAAGTCGACTGACCGAAACCAGCGTCAGTCGTCTGCTTGACAGCTTCGTAGGTCAGGGTGCCGGAACGGGAAACGATACCGACCTTGCCTGGCAAGTGAATGTGACCTGGCATGATGCCGATCTTGCATTCGCCTGGAGTGATCACGCCTGGGCAGTTAGGACCGATCAGGACTACGCCCAGCTCGTCGCACTTGACCTTGGCATCCAGCATATCCAGGGTAGGAATGCCTTCGGTGATGCAAACGATCAGCTTGATGCCGGCGAAAGCAGCTTCCAGGATCGAATCTTTGCAGAAAGGAGCCGGAACGTAGATCACGCTGGCGGTAGCGCCAGTTTGAGCAACAGCGTCTTTCACGGTGTTGAACACTGGCAGACCCAGGTGCTCGGTGCCGCCCTTGCCCGGAGTTACACCACCAACCATCTTGGTGCCGTACTCGATGGCTTGCTGGGTGTGGAAACTACCTTGCGAACCGGTAATACCCTGGCAGATAACTTTGGTGTCTTTATTGATCAGGACGCTCATTATTTGCCCTCCGCAGCTTTAACGACTTGTTGAGCAGCGTCGGTCAGGCTGGTTGCAGCGATGATGTTCAAACCGCTTTCTGCCAGTACTTTAGCGCCCAGCTCAGCGTTGTTGCCTTCAAGGCGAACAACAACCGGGATTTTCACGCCGACTTCTTTCACTGCACCGATGATGCCTTCGGCAATCATGTCGCAACGAACGATGCCGCCGAAGATGTTGACCAGTACTGCAGCGACGTTAGTGTCGGACAGGATGATCTTGAACGCTTCGGTAACGCGTTCTTTGGTAGCACCGCCGCCCACGTCGAGGAAGTTGGCTGGTTTGCCGCCATGCAGGTTGACGATGTCCATGGTACCCATGGCCAGGCCCGCACCGTTGACCATGCAACCGATGTTGCCTTCCAGTGCCACGTAGTTCAGTTCGAACTTGGCAGCGTGCGCTTCGCGCGGATCGTCTTGCGACGGATCGTGGAAAGTCTTCAGCTTAGGCTGACGGTACATGGCGTTGGCGTCGATGTTGATCTTGGCGTCGAGGCAGTGGAGATCGCCGTCAGCCTTGATCACCAGCGGGTTCACTTCCAGCAGAGCCAGGTCATGATCCTTGAACAGTTTGGCCAGGCCTACGAAGATCTTGGCGAACTGGGCAACCTGCTTGCCTTCCAGACCTAACTGGAATGCCAGCTCGCGACCCTGGAATGGCTGAGCGCCAACCAGTGGATCGATAGTGGCCTTGAGAATTTTCTCAGGAGTATCGTGAGCGATTTTCTCGATGTCCACGCCACCTTCGGTGGAAGCCATGAACACGATGCGACGGCTCGAACGGTCAACGACAGCGCCCAGGTACAGCTCTTTAGCGATATCAGTGCACGATTCAACCAGGATCTTGGTGACTGGCTGACCATTGGCGTCAGTCTGGTAAGTCACCAGACGCTTGCCCAGCCACTGCTGTGCGAATGCTTTGGCGTCTTCTCTGCTGCGAACCAGCTTAACGCCGCCCGCTTTACCGCGACCACCGGCGTGAACCTGGGCTTTGACAACCCACTCGCTGCCGCCGATCTTGTCGCACGCTTCTGCTGCTGCTTCCGGAGTGTCTACTGCGTAACCGGTCGAAACTGGCAGGCCGTATTCAGCGAACAGCTGCTTACCCTGATACTCGTGAAGATTCATGCTTATTACCGTCTTCGTTAGGTACTGCGCATTCGGTGCTGCACTTGTTCAAGTGCCGCACCACCTGTGACTGCTGCTTGCGTAGCTGAGCTACGCAAGACTGCGTCCAGCGGACATTCCGCGGTGAGTCTTGCTCGCAAGGCTCACGACGGGCAGACACCGCCGTGGTTTCTTATTGTCTGTTAACGCTTCTTGCGGTTGGCAATGTGGATGGCGCCGCCATTCACAGCCAGAGCGGCTTCGTGCAAGGCTTCAGACAGGGTCGGATGGGAGAAAACCATCATGCCCAGGTCTTCAGCGCTGGTGCCGAATTCCATACCGATCGCGCCCTGCTGAACCAGTTCCGCAGCGCTCGGGCCAATCACGTGGACGCCCAATACGCGGTCAGTCTTGGCATCTGCGATGACCTTGACGAAACCACCGGTATCGTTGGCTGCCATGGCACGGCCGGAAGCGGCGAACGGGAAGGTGCCGACGTTAACTTCAACGCCTTCGGCTTTCAAGGCCTGCTCGGTTTTGCCAACCCACGCGATTTCCGGGTGAGTATAAATAACCGAAGGGATCAAGTCATAGTTCATCTGGGCTTTGTGACCCTTGATGCGCTCGACAACCATGATGCCTTCTTCCGAAGCTTTGTGAGCCAGCATCATGCCGCGAACCACGTCACCGATAGCGAAAACGCCCGGGACGGTGGTGGCGCAGTGATCGTCAACGTGCACGAAACCGCGCTCGTCGAGGGTGACGCCACTGTCGGCAGCCAGCAGATCAGTGGTCACCGGACGGCGACCAACGGCTACGATCAGCTTGTCGAAAGTAATGGTCTGTTCGCCGTTGGCATCGGTGTAGTTCACAACGACTTCGTCGCCGTTCACTTTCGAGCCAGTCACGCGAGCGCCCAGTTTGATGTCCAGACCCTGTTTGGTCAGAGTTTTCAGCGCTTCCTTGGAAACAGCGGTGTCCGCCGCCATCAGGAAAGTCTCCAGCGCTTCCAGGACAACCACTTCCGAACCCAGACGCGACCATACGGAACCCAGTTCCAGACCGATCACGCCAGCGCCGATGACGCCCAGACGCTTGGGTACGGTCTGGAATTCCAGTGCGCCAGTCGAATCGACGATGACATTCTGGTCGACCGGAGCCGGTGGAATGTCGATCGGACGCGAACCTGGAGCCAGGATTACGTTCTCGGCTTCGATGATTTCTACTGTACCGTCAGGTTTGGTGACTTCGACTTTCTTGCCAGCCAGCAATTTGCCGTGGCCCTGAATCGAAGTAACGCCGTTCGCCTTGAACAGGGTGGCAACGCCGCCGGTCAGGTTCTTGACGATGCCAGCTTTGCGGCCAACCATCGCAGCGACGTCCATTTTGACTTCGCCGGTCGAGATACCGTGAACGTTGAAGCTTTCTTTCGCTTCCTTGTATTTCCAGGAGCTGTCCAGCAGCGCCTTGGAAGGAATGCAGCCAACGTTCAGGCAAGTGCCGCCCAGCGCCAGTTTGTCTTCCTTGTCGGTGTACTTCTCGATGCAGGCCGTCGACAGGCCCAGCTGGGCTGCTTTAATGGCAGCCACATAGCCGCCAGGGCCAGCGCCGATCACTACTACGTCAAATTTCTGCGACATTCAAAAATCCTCTTTTGGCAACAAGCTTGAAGCCACAAGCCTCAAGCCAGGCAGCAATTGCTCGCCGCTTCTGGCTTGAAACCGGTAGCTGCTTCTATCAGATATCCAGCAGCAAACGAGCCGGGTCTTCCAGCAGGTTCTTGATGGTAACCAGGAAGGTCACAGCTTCTTTGCCATCGATCAGACGGTGATCGTAGGACAGAGCCAGGTACATCATCGGACGGATAACGACCTGACCGTTGATCGCCATAGGACGCTGCAGAATGTTGTGCATGCCCAGGATGGCCGCTTGCGGCGGGTTGACGATCGGGGTCGACATCATCGAACCGAAGGTACCACCGTTGGTGATGGTGAACGTGCCGCCGGTCATTTCGTCCATGGACAGTTTGCCGTCGCGCGCCTTCTTGCCGAAGGTGGCGATGCCGCCTTCGATTTCAGCCAGGCTCATCAGTTCGGCGTTACGCAGAACTGGCACTACCAGACCGCGGTCGCTGGACACGGCAACACCGACGTCGGCGTAACCGTGGTAAACGATGTCGGCACCGTCAATCGACGCGTTGACAGCCGGGAAGCGTTTCAGCGCTTCGGTGGCCGCTTTGACGAAGAACGACATGAAGCCCAGGCGTACGCCGTTGTGGGACTTCTCGAACAGGTCTTTGTACTTCGAACGCAGGGCCATGACTTCGGTCATGTCGACTTCGTTGAAAGTAGTCAGCATGGCCATGTTCGATTGGGCTTCGACCAGACGCTTGGCAACGGTGGCGCGCACGCGGGTCATTGGCACGCGCTTCTCGATGCGGTCGCCGGCAGCGAACACAGGAGCAGCGGCAGCCGGTGCAGCAGCCTTGGCAGGCGCAGCAGCAGGAGCGGATTTCTTCGCAGCAACGGCAGCTACCACGTCTTCCTTGGTCACACGACCGCCTTTGCCAGTGCCGGCAACGGAAGCGATGTTGATGCCGTTTTCTTCAGCCAGCTTGCGAGCAGCCGGAGCAGCAACCGGATCGTCTTCGCCTTCAGCGGCAGGAGCAGCAGTTTGTGCCGCAGCCGGAGCAGCAGCTGCGGTTGCAGCTGGAGCGGCAGCAGCGCCGCCCGCTTCGATCGAGCCCAGGACTTCGTCGGACAGAACAGTGTCGCCTTCGTTCTTGACGATAGCGCCCAGCACGCCGTCGGCAGTCGCCAGCACTTCCAGCACAACCTTGTCGGTTTCGATGTCGACGATCAGGTCGTCACGCTTTACAGCGTCGCCCGGTTGTTTGTGCCAGGTGGCAACGGTGCCGTCGGCAACCGATTCCGGGAAAGTGGGGGCTTTGATTTCGATAGCCATTATCTGTGGGTCCTTAAATTCGGTTTCAGGTGCGCGAAGGCGTTAAACAGTAAAGGCGTCTTGCAGCAGTTTTTCCTGCTGCTCAGCGTGCATCGATGCATAACCACAAGCAGGTGCAGCAGAAGCATCACGGCCGGCGTATTCGAGTACGAGCGACTTGTTGTGATTGCCAACGATGCGGCGCATATGGTGTTGGCTGCAGTACCACGCACCCTGGTTCATCGGCTCTTCCTGACACCAAACGATATGTTTGAGATTGGTGTACGGAGCCAGGACTTCGTTCAAGTCGTCCTCAGGGAATGGGTACAGCTGCTCGATACGCACGATGGCGATGTCATCACGACCTTCGGCACGGCGTTTTTCCAGCAGGTCGTAGTAGACCTTGCCGCTACACAGAACTACGCGCTCGACCTTGCTCGGCTCAAGTGCATCGATTTCCGGAATAACGGTCTGGAACGAACCTTGAGCCAGATCTTCCAGGGTCGACACGGCCAGTTTGTGACGCAGCAGCGACTTCGGCGTGAGCACGATCAGCGGCTTGCGCAGCGGACGAATCACCTGACGACGCAGCAAGTGGTAGATCTGCGCCGGGGTGGTCGGTACAGCGACCTGAATGTTGTGCTCGGCGCACAGCTGCAGGTAACGCTCCAGACGTGCCGAAGAGTGCTCCGGCCCCTGACCTTCATAACCGTGCGGCAGCAGCATGGTCAGACCGCAAAGACGGCCCCACTTGTGCTCGCCGCTGGTGATGAACTGGTCGATCACGACCTGTGCACCGTTGGCGAAGTCGCCGAACTGGGCTTCCCAGATCACCAGCGCCTCAGGCGTGGTGGTCGAGTAACCGTATTCGAACGCCAGAACGGCTTCTTCAGACAGGAACGAGTCGTACAGATCGAAACGTGGCTGGCCTTTGTACAGGTTCTGCAACGGGACATAGGTGCCCGCGTCTTTCTGGTTGTGCAAGACAGCGTGACGGTGCGAGAACGTACCGCGACCGATGTCCTGACCCGTCATGCGAATCGGGTGACCTTCGAACGCCAGGGTCGCGTACGCCATGGTTTCGGCGTAACCCCAGTTGATCGGCAGGCCGCCGGCTTGCATTTTCTGACGGTCTTCGTAGATCTTCGAGACTTGGCGCTGAACCACGAAGCCTTCCGGAATTTCCAGCAGCTTGGCGGACAGTTCCTGCAAGGTTTTCAGGTCAAAGCTGGTGTCGTGGCGCGCAGTCCAGGCGTGGCCCAGATACGGACGCCAGTCCACGAACAACTCTTTGTTCGGCTCTTTGACCAGGCTTTTTACGACATGCAAACCGTTGTCCAGCGCGTTGCGATATTCGTCGACTTTCGCCTGAACACGCTCTGCGTCGAGCACACCGCCCTGGGTCAGACGATCAGCGTACAGCTCACGGGTGGTGCGCTGCTTGGTGATCTGCTGATACATGATCGGCTGGGTGCCGCTAGGCTCATCGGCCTCGTTGTGGCCGCGACGACGGTAGCAGACCAGATCGATGACCACGTCACGCTTGAACTGCATGCGGTAATCGATGGCCAGCTGGGTCACGAACAACACGGCTTCCGGATCATCGCCATTCACATGGAGGATCGGCGCCTGGATCATTTTCGCAACATCGGTGGCGTACTCGGTGGAGCGCGAGTCCAGCGGGTTGCTGATGGTGAAACCAACCTGGTTGTTGATCACGATGTGCACGGTGCCGCCGGTTTTGAAACCGCGGGTCTGCGACATCTGGAAGGTTTCCATCACCACGCCCTGACCGGCAAATGCCGCGTCGCCGTGGATGGAGATCGGCAGCACCTTCTCGCCGGTAGGATCGTTACGACGATCCTGACGAGCGCGAACCGAACCCTCGACCACCGGAGAAACGATCTCCAGGTGGGACGGGTTGAACGCCATGGCCAGGTGAACTTCACCACCGGTGGTCATCACGTTGGACGAGAAGCCCTGGTGATATTTAACGTCACCGGAACCCAGCTCGACCTTCTTCTTGCCTTCGAACTCGTCGAACAGCTCGCGCGGGTTCTTGCCGAAGGTGTTGACCAATACGTTGAGGCGGCCGCGGTGGGCCATGCCGATGACGATTTCCTTGGTGCCGTACGAACCGGAACGCTGGATCAACTCGTCGAGCATCGGAATCAGGCTTTCGCCGCCTTCCAGACCGAAACGCTTGGTACCCGGGTATTTGGTGCCCAGGTATTTTTCCAGACCTTCGCCCGCGGTGACACGCTCGAGCAGGTGGCTCTTGACGTCGGCGGAGTAAGTCGGACGACCGCGTACGCTTTCCAGACGTTGCTGGAACCACTGGCGCTGCTCGGAATCGGTGATGTGCGTAAATTCAGCGCCGATGGTGCGGCAATATGTCTGCTGCAACGCTTCGTGAATTTCGCGTAGGCTCGCCTCCTCTTTGCCGATGAACAGGTCGCCGGCACGGAAGGTCGTATCAAGATCGGCATTGGTCAAGCCGTAATGATTGATTGACAGGTCTGCAGGTGCAGGACGCTGCCACAGCCCCAGCGGATCAAGCTGGGCTGCCTGGTGGCCACGCATACGGTAGGCCTGGATCAATCGCAGTACTTCAACTTGCTTCTTCTCGTGCTCACTGCTCACGCTGCCGGCGGAAACCGGTTGGGCGCGGCGCTGGTTCTTTGCCAGCAAGACGAAATGATCGCGAATCGTGGAGTGCGAAACATCGGTGGCAGAGTTGCCGTCAGCAGGCAACTTCTGGAAGTAGGTGCGCCACTCTTCTGGCACAGCGTTAGGGTCGTGCAGGTAGAGCTCGTAGAGCTCTTCCACATAGGCAGCGTTACTACCGGACAGGTAGGCGCTGTTCCACATGCGCTGCATCACGCTTTCTTGCATGCTTGGTCACCCTCGGTTAGGGGAACACCACCGGCGTCGACACCGAGCAAACTTGCAGAAGTCCGAATGCAGCGACTAAAACAAGCCACCTAGGATCACGCTGATAGTCCGGGTACCAGCCCGGATGCCCCTGCTTGTCTCATTTCTTCAAAATAAGAGCCGCAGCCTTTTAAGCTGCTGCTCAGGTTAAAACTACGGCGCCGGTTGAAGCCTGCGCCGTAGCATCTACGGGTACAGCGGTGTTGCGGTTAAAGCTGCCGAATCACACGCCGCTTTGCAGCAACATGTTACGGATGTGACCAATGGCTTTAGTCGGGTTCAGGCCTTTGGGACATACGTTGACGCAGTTCATGATCCCGCGGCAGCGGAATACGCTGAACGGGTCATCCAGCGAAGCCAGACGCTCGGACGTCTTGGTGTCGCGGCTGTCTGCCAGGAAGCGATACGCTTGCAGCA
Organism: Pseudomonas sp. Ant30-3; assembly: GCF_000690905.1. Lineage (GTDB taxonomy): Bacteria > Pseudomonadota > Gammaproteobacteria > Pseudomonadales > Pseudomonadaceae > Aquipseudomonas. The sequence continues at coordinate 65,977 of NZ_JMCL01000038.1, forward strand.
GAGCAGCCGGGCCCAGGAACTTGTCCGGGTTCCACCAGAAGGACGGGCAAGAAGTCGAGCAGCAAGCGCACAGGATGCACTCGTACAGACCGTCAAGCTTTTCACGCTCTTCCGGGGACTGCAGGCGTTCGATGGCCGGAGCCGGCGAATCGTTCTGCAGGTAAGGTTTCACCTTCTCGTATTGCTTGTAGAAGATGCTCATGTCGACGACCAGGTCACGGATGATCGGCAAACCTGGCAGCGGACGAACGATCAACTTGTTACCTTTTACAACAGCAGACAGTGGCGTGACGCAGGCCAGACCGTTCTTGCCGTTGATGTTCATGCCGTCGGAACCGCAAACGCCTTCACGGCAAGAGCGACGATAGGAAAAACCTTCGTCCTGCTCTTTGATCAGGGCCAGCACGTCCAGCACCATCAGGTCTTTACCACCGGTATCGACCTCGAATTCCTGCATGAACGGCGCGGCGTCCTGATCAGGGTTGTAGCGATAAACACTGACTTTCAACATGGCAGCCACCCTTAATAAGTCCGAATCTTGGGTTCAAAAGTCGGCACCGTTTTCGGCGAGAAGTTCACGGCACGCTTGGTCACGCGCTTGTCACCCGGGAAGTACAGGGTGTGGCACAGCCAGTTTTCGTCGTCGCGATCTTCAAAGTCTTCACGGGCGTGAGCACCGCGGGACTCTTTACGCACTTCGGCGGCGATGGCAGTTGCTTCAGCCACTTCCAGCAGGTTTTGCAGTTCCAGCGCTTCGATACGAGCGGTGTTGAAGGCCTGGGACTTGTCGTTGATCTTGACGTTGGCGATGCGCACGCGCAGGTCGGCCAGCTGGGCAATACCCTTCTGCATGTATTCGCCGGTACGGAATACACCGAAGTAGTTCTGCATGCAGCTTTGCAGTTCGCGACGCAGGGTTGCCACGTCTTCACCGGTAGTGCGCTCGTTAAGAGCGGACAGACGCGCCAGTGCAGCAGTGATGTCGGCGTCGGTGGCGTCATCGTATTCGATGCCGTCGGTCAACGCTTTTTCCAGGTGCAGACCGGCCGCGCGACCGAACACTACCAGGTCGAGTAACGAGTTGCCGCCCAGACGGTTGGCGCCGTGAACCGATACGCAAGCCACTTCGCCTACCGCGAACAGGCCCGGGATGATGGCGTCAACGCCGTCGTCGCCCTGAGTAATCGCCTGACCGTGGATGTTGGTCGGCACGCCGCCCATCATGTAATGGCAGGTCGGAACAACAGGAACCGGAGCAACCACCGGGTCAACGTGCGCAAAGGTCTTGGACAGTTCGCAGATGCCTGGCAGACGGCTGTGCAGCACTTCCTCGCCCAAGTGGTCGAGTTTGAGCATTACGTGATCGCCATTCGGACCGCAACCGTTGCCGGCAATGATCTCTTTAACCATCGAACGGGCAACTACGTCACGACCAGCAAGGTCTTTGGCGTTCGGAGCATAACGCTCCATGAAACGCTCGCCGTGCTTGTTGATCAGGTAACCACCTTCACCACGGCAGCCTTCGGTAACCAGTACGCCGGCGCCGGCGATGCCGGTCGGGTGGAACTGCCACATTTCGATGTCTTGTACCGGCACGCCAGCACGCAATGCCATGCCGACGCCGTCACCGGTGTTGATCAGGGCGTTGGTGGTGGATGCGTAGATGCGACCGGCGCCGCCGGTGGCCAGAACGGTAGCCTTGGCACGGATGTAGCTGGTTTCGCCGGTTTCGATGCAGATCGCGATCACACCAACGAACGCGCCTTCCTGGTTCTTCACCAGATCGACTGCGTAGTATTCGTTGAGGAACGTGGTGCCGGCTTTCAGGTTGCCCTGATAAAGCGTGTGCAGCAGTGCGTGACCGGTACGGTCGGAAGCGGCGCAGGTACGGGCAGCCTGGCCACCTTTACCGTAGTCCTTCGACTGACCGCCGAACGGACGCTGATAGATGCGACCCTGTTCGGTACGGGAGAACGGCAGACCCATGTGGTCCAGTTCGAAAACTGCAGCCGGACCTTCCTGACACATGTATTCGATAGCGTCCTGGTCACCGATGTAATCGGAACCCTTGACGGTATCGTACATGTGCCAGCGCCAGTCATCGTTTGGATCTGCGGAAGCGATGGCGCACGTGATGCCACCCTGGGCCGAAACGGTGTGCGAACGGGTCGGGAAAACCTTGGTGATCACGGCAGTCTTGTGACCGCCCTGGGCCAGCTGCAGCGCAGCGCGCATGCCGGCACCGCCACCACCAATGATGATGGCGTCAAAAGAAATCGTTGGAATGTTAGCCATGAATCAGATACCCCAGAGAATCTGCACACCCCAGACGAAGTAGGCGAACATCGCAATGCCGCATACTGCCTGGAAAAGGAAACGTACTGCAGTCGCGGACTTGCCCAGCGCCATCGGCGTCAGGTAGTCGGTCGCGATGGTCCACATGCCGACCCAGGCGTGAGCGCCCAGGGCTACAAGGGCCAGCAGACTGAAGATACGCATCCCGTTGTGGGCGAACAGGCCGTGCCACTGGTCGAAACCAATGCCCGGGTTCGCAACGAGGTACCCGATCAGGAAGATGAAATAAGCCGCGAGAACGACCGCAGACACACGCTGCGCCATCCAGTCGTAGAGGCCTGAACGCGACAGGTTCGTAACGCTGGTTACCATATCCAAACTCCCGCCAGAACGATCAACACCGCAGACACGGCGATAATGATTTTCGAGCCCAGCTTGCCGCCTTCCAGCGTCTCACCGATGCCCATGTCCATGATCAGATGGCGCACACCGGCTACCAGGTGATACAGAAGGGAGGACAGCAGGCCCCACGCTACGAACTTGGCCAGCGGACTGGTCAAGGTCGCCTTCACGTCGGCAAAACCTTCCTCGGAACCCAGGGATTTGCCCAATGCATAAAGCATGAAGCCAAGGCCCAGGAAGAGGATGATGCCGGAAACACGGTGAAGAAACGACGTAACGCCGGTGATGGGGAGTTTGATGGTCCTTAGGTCTAGGTTTACAGGTCGTTGGCTATTCACGGCTTTTTTTCACACTGAAGAGCCCCTAACAATCAGGGCAAAGTTGTTGGGGAGTGCACTGGTCAGGTAACCACCACCCAGGGATGCGACCCCCAATAAAGCAGGCCCAAAAGCCCCTGGCGGTCGGTGGCCGAGTATAGACAGTTAGGCTACTAATGACAACGCGTTCACCTTCCCCTAATAGCGGATTGCGCAAGTTGAATAAAAGGCGTAAATGGCAGGCAATTTCGAGGAAAAAGTACGGTTAAAGCCTTCTGGAGCAAGACTTTAGGCAAATTGACATTCGAATTTATCTCACTATAGTGGTGCGGGCCCTGCGTGGGGGGTCTGTCTGATGGTTCAAGCATAAATAGGAGGCCACATGGCTGACAAAAAAGCGCAGTTGATCATCGAGGGCGCAGCCCCCGTCGAGCTGCCCATTTTAACCGGCACCGTTGGTCCCGATGTAATCGATGTTCGGGGCCTGACGGCCACGGGCCGCTTCACCTTCGACCCTGGTTTCATGTCGACCGCCTCGTGCGAATCGAAGATCACCTATATCGACGGCGACAACGGCATTCTGCTGCACCGCGGCTACCCGATCGAACAGCTGGCTGAAAAGTCGGACTACCTGGAAACCTGCTACCTGCTGCTCAACGGCGAATTGCCGACTGCAGAACAGAAGGCCCAGTTCGTCAGCACCGTGAAGAACCACACCATGGTCCACGAGCAGCTGAAGACTTTCTTCAACGGCTTTCGCCGCGACGCCCACCCAATGGCCGTCATGTGCGGTGTAGTCGGCGCCCTCTCGGCCTTCTACCACGACTCCCTCGACATCAATAACCCGCAGCATCGCGAGATTTCGGCGATCCGTCTGGTTGCCAAGATGCCGACCCTGGCAGCGATGGTTTACAAGTACTCCATGGGCCAACCCATGATGTACCCGCGCAACGATCTTTCGTACGCGGAGAACTTCCTGCACATGATGTTCAACACGCCGTGCGAGATCAAACCGATCAGCCCGGTACTCGCCAAGGCCATGGACCGGATCTTCATCCTCCATGCCGACCACGAGCAGAACGCCTCGACCTCCACCGTGCGCCTGGCCGGTTCTTCGGGTGCCAACCCGTTTGCCTGCATCGCCGCCGGCATCGCTGCACTGTGGGGCCCTGCCCACGGCGGCGCGAACGAAGCTGTGCTGACCATGCTTGACGAAATTGGCGATGTATCAAACATCGACACCTACATCGCCAAGGCCAAGGACAAGAACGATCCGTTCAAGCTGATGGGCTTCGGTCACCGGGTTTATAAAAACCGCGACCCGCGCGCCACCGTGATGAAGCAGACCTGCGACGAGGTGTTGAAGGAGCTTGGTATTCAGAACGATCCGCAACTCGAACTGGCCATGCGCCTGGAAGAGATCGCGCTGACCGACCCTTACTTCATCGAACGTTCCCTATACCCGAACGTCGACTTCTACTCGGGGATCATCCTCAAGGCGATCGGCATTCCAACCAGCATGTTCACCGTGATCTTCGCGTTGGCTCGGACCGTTGGCTGGATCTCGCACTGGAAGGAAATGCTCTCCAGCCCGTACAAGATTGGCCGTCCGCGTCAGTTGTATACCGGTTACGAGTCGCGTGATATTTCCAAGCTGGAAGATCGCAAGTAAGCACTGTCTTGCGATAACCGTTGTAGCTGCATAAAAAAACGGCCTCTATTTGATAGAGGCCGTTTTTGTTTATGCGGTGAAAACAATTGAGGCGTCAAGCCTCCCGCGAACTGCTGCGATACATGAAAACCAGCGCCAAACCCAGAAGTACCATTGCCAAGACGCGACTTCCCGACAATTCAATCGCCGGATTTCCCAGCCAGCCGAAGTTATCGATCAACATGCCCATGCCCAACTGGCCGACAATAACTGCCACCGTCGCCACGGCCGTCCCTACGCGAGGAACGGCGCCGACCATCACGATCATGTAAACCACACCAAACAATGCCCCGCCGAGCTGCCACTTTGGCACGTCCAGCAGGCTCATCGTATGCGCTGGTTCAAAAAACAGAATCAGCAACCCGGTCACAACAGCCCCCACCGCAAATGTCAGCAAACTGCTGCGCAATACGCCGACGGTCTCGCCCAGCCGCCCGTTGATTGCAGCTTGCACGCTCAGTACCGCACCGGCCGCCACCACTATCGCCAACAAAATAATCAGATTCATCATCAACCCCGAGCAATCAGAACAAGCGCCGCCACAATCAGCAGCAAGGCAAGCCAACGTTCACCGTTGACCTTTTTGCGTGTGGCACCGAACCAGCCAAAATGGTCGATCAGCACACTCTTGCCGACCTGCCCGGATAGAATCGCGATCATGGTCATCGCGACGCCGATATGCGGGGTCGCCATTGTCAGCACCACCACGTATATCGGCCCGAGAAACCCGCCGATCAACTGCCAGCGAGGTAGCTCGCTTAATGCCGGGCCCTGCCGCGGACCGCTGAATAACAACAGCAGAAACAGAATCGCGGTGCCCACGCCGAAGATGCTCAAGGTCGCCCACAAGTGTCCGACTTGCACACCGAGCGGCCCTAAAAGGCCCGCCTCCACTGACAGGCCCATGCCGGCCAGAATAACCAGCGGCAGCAACAACACACGCAGCCCGGGTTTTACCGCTGGCGTTGCAGCGGTTTCGGTTGAAGAAGATTGCATTGGCGAAAACCCACCCGTTATCAAGAAAGCACGATCACCAGGGATGTGCAGAAGTGCGCGCATTATCGGATGGTGGTGCTTTGCGATAAATGGGATCATCCCGACAACACCTTTGCGCGATATGCACAGCAGGATTTGCCATGCACGGCCTCAATGATTTGGGATTCAAGGCGCTTCGCCTGTTCGTAGCGGTACTCGACCACGGCAGTTTCTCCGAGGTCGCCCGTCGCGAAGGCTTGGCACCCTCTTCGATTTCCCGACAGATTCAACTGATGGAACAAGCTCTGAGCCAGCAATTGCTCTATCGCCACACCCGCGCCGTCACGCCGACCGAGGCCGGGCGAATGCTTGGTCACCACGCGCGACTGGTGCTGGCGCAACTGGAGGAAGCCGAACAAGCACTGCAGGAGCAGCAAAGCGAGCCCGGCGGGCTGGTGCGAATCAATGCGCCGGTAGTGTTTGGCCAGCGGCACCTGACCCCTTGGCTTGGGCAATTGTGCGAGCTTTATCCGAAGTTGCACCTGGATATCCAGCAGACCGATCACTATATCGATCCGCTGCATGAAGGCGCCGACCTGCTGTTTCGCATCGGCCCGCTGCATGATTCGAGCATGCAGGCGCGGATTCTGGCACCCCATCGCTTTCTGGTGGCGGCGAGCCCGGCCTACCTTGCGCGCCACGGTACACCGCAACATCCGCAGGATCTCGCCACCCATCAGTGCCTGGCCTACAAAGGCGCGGCGGGGCAGCAGCGCTGGTTTTTTCGTCGCGATCAGAAGGACTGGACGCCCTACTCCGTCAAAGGACCGATTACCGGTAACCACGCCGATACGCTCACGCAAGCTGCCGAACAAGGATTGGGGCTGGTGATGTTTCCGTCATGGCTGATTGGCGAAGCGGTGCGCAGTGGCACGCTGGTGCCGGTGCTGAAGGAATATGAAGCGTCCAACAGCTTCGAGCCGCAGCAGATTGCTGTGTTGTGGCCCGGGAGTCGGCGGCTGTCGGTGAAGGTGAGAACGGTGATTGATTTTTATCTGGAGTGTTTTGGCGCGGTGCCGTATTGGGACAGGCAGTAGCCGCCCTCGCCACCCGTAGCAGCTGGCGCAGCCTGCGTCATGCTGTGTACGGCGGCGCAGCAGTCGTAAGTTTTCGAAGCTGATTTTACGACTGCGGCGCGGCCGGACGCAGGCTTCGCCAGCTGCTACAGGACTAGTGTCATTGTCAAATCCGGAACTGACCGACCAGGCCGCCCAAGCGTTGGCCGAGGTCGGCCAGGCTGCGGGTGGTCTGGGCGCCGAGTTGGGTTTCGTCGGCGACGCTGTCCACGGCAACAGCAATTTGATGCACGCTGCGGTTGATCTCCTCCGCCACCGCGGTTTGCTCCTCGGCGGCGCTGGCGATCTGCGCGTTCATCGAATTGATCGTTGCGATCAGCTGCGCCATGGTGTCCAGCGACGCGCCGGCTTCGTTGGCCTGCGCCGACGTGCCGTCCCCCGCTTCGCTCGAACGGCGCATCGCTTCCACCGCCGACTGCGTACCGGCCTGCAAACGGTCGATCATGCCCTGAATTTCCTGAGTGCTGATCTGCGTACGACTGGCCAGCGCCCGAACCTCATCCGCGACCACCGCAAACCCCCGCCCGGCCTCGCCCGCACGCGCAGCCTCAATGGCGGCATTCAGCGCCAACAGGTTGGTCTGCTCGGCAATCGAACGAATCACCCCGAGCACACTGACAATCGACGAAACATCCTTTTGCAGGCTGTCGAGGGATACGCCGCTGCTGCGGATGTCATCGACCAGCGCATGAATCTTGACAATGCTGCCGGCGACAACGCGCTTGGCGGACTGACCTTCTTCATCGGTTTGTTGCGCGGCGACTGCAGCGTTTTGCGCGCTCTTGGCGACTTCCTGCGCCGCGGCCGACATCTGATTGATCGCAGTGGCGACCTGATCGGTTTCGTGACGCTGACGCTCCATCGCCTGATCCGAACGCTGGGCCTGAGCGGACACCTGATTGACCAGCCCGGTCAGTTGCGAGGTCATTTCGGTAATCTGCCGCACCAGGCCATGAATCTTGTCGACAAAGCGATTGAACGATCCGGCCAGCTCGCCGAGTTCATCCTGGCTGGTGATGGTCAGGCGTCGGGTCAGATCGCCCTCGCCCGCCGCGATGTCGTCGAGGTTGGCTTTCATCTGGTTCAGCGGACGCAGAATGGTGTTGGCCAGCAGCATGCCAGCAACGCCAATCACCAACAGCGCCACCGCCGCGAGGCCAACGATGGTTAGCACCACACCGTGCATGCGCTCCTCGACCTTGGCTTCGACCAGCGCGACTTGTGCCTCGATACCGTCGAGATTGACCGAGGTGCCCACCGCCATGTCCCACTTGGGCAGGTAGTCGGTGTAGCCGAGCTTGGGCACCAGCACCTGGCTGTTACCCGGCAGTGGCGAACTGTATTGCAGGTAGTGAGTACCGTCCTTGGCGACCTTCACCAGGTCGCGGTTGACGTACACGCCGTTCGGATCGCGGTTTTCCTTGAAGCTCTGGCCCACGCCTTCCGGGCTGCTGGCCTTGAACAGGCGCACGGTTTCCGAGTCGTAGCCGAAGAAGTAACCGTCCTTGCCGTAGCTGATGCTCGACAGCAACTTGATCGCTTGAGCCCGCGCTGCGTTATCGCCGGGGGCGGCGGCTTCGTAAAGCGGTTTGATCGTGGTCATGGCCACGGCGACATAACTTTGCAGCGTCGCCTTGGCATCGTTGAGCAGGCGCTGGCGCGTCTCGTCGACTTCGTTGCGCGCCTGCTCCTGCAGAATGAACAACGTGGCCACGCTGATGACCAGCGCAAAGAGCAACACCGGAAGGACGGCGAGGGACAGGACTTTAGCCTTGAGGCTCATGCGCATGACGGTTCACTCTTTTGATTTTATTGGCGTGCTTAAAGGCTTTAACGGCACGCCGGATCAAAAGTTGAATGCACGGTAACGCTGCCCTCTATGGAAGCGAGCTTCTGTGGTGAGGGGATTTATCTGTGGTGAGGGGTTTATCTGTGGTGAGGGATTTATCTGTGGTGAGGGGATTTATCCCCGTTGGGCTGCAAAGCAGCCCCGAAGCAGAATCTTACGACTGCTTCGCAGCCGGACGGGGATAAATCCCCTCGCCACAAAAGCTCGCTCGAACAGAGGACAGAGGTTACAACACCATCGCGGCCACCCAGCCGAACGCCAGCAATGGCAGGTTGTAGTGCAGGAAGGTTGGCACGACGGTGTCCCAGATGTGGTGGTGCTGGCCGTCGACGTTCAGCCCGGAGGTCGGGCCGAGGGTCGAGTCCGAGGCCGGCGAGCCGGCATCGCCCAGCGCACCGGCGGTGCCGACGATGCACACAATGGCAAGCGGGCTGAAACCCAGTTGCACGCACAGCGGCACGAAAATCACCGCCAGAATCGGCACGGTGGAAAACGACGAGCCGATGCCCATGGTCACCAGCAGACCGACCAGCAACATCAGCAACGCGCCGATGGCCTTGCTGTGGCCGATCCACGATGCCGAGGTTTCCACTAGCGACTGCACGTGTCCTGTGGCCTTGATCACTTCGCCGAAGCCCGATGCGGCGATCATGATGAAGCCGATCATCGCCATCATCTTCATGCCTTCGGTGAAAAGATCATCGGTTTCGCGCCATTTGACGATGCCCGACGCCGAGAAAATCAGAAAACCCGTCAGCGCGCCAATAATCATCGAATCCAACAGCAACTGGACGACGAACGCTGACGCGATGGCCACACCGGCGACCATCAGGCTCAGCGGGTTGTACTGCACCGCCACTTGCTCGACCCGCTCGATTTTGGCCAGGTCGTACACGCGCTTCTTGCGGTAGCTGATAAACGCCACACCCAACCCCACCAGCATGCCCAGCGCCGGGATGCCCATGGCGTGAGTCACGTTGATGCCGCTGATATCAACGCCGCTGCGAGCGACATTGGCCAGCAGGATTTCATTGAGGAAGATGTTGCCGAAGCCCACCGGCAGGAACATGTACGGCGTGATCAGGCCGAAAGTAATCACGCAAGCGATCAAGCGACGATCCAGTTGCAGCTTGGTCAGCACATAGAGCAGTGGCGGCACCAGCAGCGGGATAAACGCGATGTGAATCGGCAGAATGTTCTGCGAGGCGATGGCCACGACCCAGAGTAAACCGATCAGCAGCCATTTGACCCGACCGCCGCCGCTCGCGTGATGGCGATCAACCATGGTCAGTGCGCGGTCCGCCAGAGCGTGGGCCAGGCCGGACTTGGCAATCGCCACGGCGAAAGCGCCGAGCAACGCGTAGGACAACGCCACGGTCGCACCGCCGCCGAGGCCGCTGTTGAATGCCTTGAGCGTCGCATCGATGCCCAGGCCACCGGTCAAACCACCGACCAGCGCGCCGACGATCAGCGCAATCACGACGTGCACGCGGCACAGGCTGAGTACCAGCATCACGCCAACCGCGGCAATTACTGCATTAATCATCTTTACCTCAGGCCAAACGAAATGAGTCCGGCCGACGGTCTGCGAGGCGCCGCCAGCGGGGTGAACAACAGGTTTATCAGAGGGCGCGCACTTTGCCGCAGAGTGGGGCCGGTGTCAAAGTGACCGGTATGTAAAAAGGGGATTTATCTGAGGCAAAGACATTTATCTCTGGCTATGGGAATTATCTCTGGCAAAGACATTTATCTGTGGCGAGGGGATTTATCCCCGTTGGGTCGCGCAGCGGCCCCCAGCAATTCCAAGTGAACTGCGTCGTCGAAGATTGCGACTGCTGCGCAGTCGAACGGGGATAAATCCCCTCACCACAGATAAATCCCCTCGCCACAGGGTTTTTCTATTCGGCATGCACCCCATTACCAATGCTTCGATGGCCGGCATAAAGAAAGCCGTTGCGCGGCCGCTACAGTGCCAAGTCTCAGATATTTATAGAATAAGGACGTTTTCCCATGTCGCTCAGACAACTCTCCATCCAATGGAAAATCACCTTGCTGGCCGGGCTGTGTCTTGCCGGTATCGTGACGCTGCTGGTCGGCCTTTCGCTGTATCGCATGGATCACAGCTCCAAAATGGTCAAAGCCTCGAGCACGCAGATGCTGACCGAGTCCGCTCAGGCGCGGATCGAATCCCAAGGAGAAAATCAGGCGCTGGGGATTCGCCAGCAATTCATGGACGCCTACCAATACGGTCACGGTTTCTCGCGGCAGGTGCTGTTCCTGCGCGATCAGGCCGAAAAGCGTTTTCTGGATGCCTTCGACCTACGTGAAGACCTGACCCGCCAGGTTCAGGCGGCGCTGCAGGCCAACCCGGAGCTGCTCGGCCTGTCGCTGGTGTTCGAACCCAATGCGCTGGACGGCAAGGACGAACTGTTCGCCGGTCAGGCAGAGCTCGGCAGTAACGACAAAGGCCGCTTTGCCCTGTACTGGTCGCAGCCGACCCCAGGCAAGGTGACCTCAATGGCGCTTCCCGAAAGCGACATGGCCGACACCAAAACCGGCCCCAGCGGCGAACCGGCCAACGCCTGGTTCACTTGCCCGCGCACCACACTCAAACCCTGCGTGATCGAACCGTACTTCTACGTGATCGACGGCCAGAACGTGCTGATGACCAGCATCGTTTTCCCGTTGATGGTCAACGGCAAGGTGATCGCTTCGCTGTCGGCGGACATCAACCTCAACAGCCTGCAAGCGATCAGTCAGGCTGCGAGCAAAAAACTCTATGACGGCCAGACCCACGTCAGCATCATCAGCCCGGCGGGTCTGCTCTCCGCGTACAGCCCGGACGCCAGCAAACTCAGCCAGCGTCTAGACGCTGTGGACACCGCCAACGGGGCCGAGCTGATTCGGTTGCTCGCCAGCAGCAACCGCACCGAAAGCCTGCACAGCGATCGTCACTTGAAAGTGCTGGCGCCGTTCGAGCCGATTCCCGGCGGAAAATCCTGGGGCGTGTTGCTTGATGTGCCGGAGCGCGTGCTGATCGGCCCGGCGGAAGCGTTGGAAAAACAACTCGATGAAAGCAATACCGCCGGCGCGTTGGTCGAACTCGGCCTGGGCGCACTGGCCGCGCTGATCGGTCTGCTGCTGGTGTGGCTGATGGCGCGCAGCGTGACCAAGCCGATTCTGGGTGTGGCGCATATGCTCGAAGACATTGCCAGTGGCGAAGGTGATCTAACCCGGCGCCTGGCCTACGACAAGCAGGACGAACTCGGCCAGTTGGCCGGCTGGTTCAACCGTTTCCTCGACAAGTTGCAGCCGATCATCGCCGAGGTAAAACGCTCGGTGCAGGACGCACGCAGCACGGCCGACCAATCCTCGGCCATTGCGACCCAGACCAGTGCCGGCATGGAACAGCAATACCGTCAGGTGGATCAGGTTGCCACGGCTTCTCACGAAATGAGCGCCACCGCGCAAGACGTCGCCCGCAGCGCCGCGCAAGCTGCCCAGGCTGCGCGCGATGCCGATCATGCGACCCGTCGCGGTTTGACTGTGATCGACCAGACCACGACCAGCATCGACAACCTCGCCGCGGACATGAGTGCGGCGATGGTGCAAGTCGAAGGACTGGCGGCGAACAGCGAGAAAATTGGCTCGGTGCTGGAAGTGATCCGCGCGATCGCCGAACAGACCAACCTGCTGGCGCTCAACGCCGCCATCGAAGCGGCCCGGGCCGGTGAGGCCGGTCGTGGTTTTGCCGTGGTGGCCGATGAAGTGCGCAATCTGGCGCGACGGACCCAGGAGTCTGTCGAGGAAACCCGCCTGGTGATCGAGCAATTGCAGGCAGGCACACAGGATGTGGTCGGCTCGATGAACAACAGCCATCGCCAGGCGCAGGGCAGTGTCGAGCAAGTCGGTCAGGCAGTGACGGCGTTGAGGCAGATTGGTGATGCGGTGACGGTGATCAGCGACATGAACCTGCAGATTGCCAGCGCGGCGGAAGAGCAGAGCGCGGTGGCGGAAGAGATCAACAACAACGTCGCGACCATTCGCGATGTGACTGAATCGCTGTCGGGGCAGGCGAACGAATCGGCGCGGGTGAGCCAGTCGCTGAACCGGCTGGCGAATCAACAGCAGGGGTTGATGGATCAGTTTCGGGTTTGATCCGACGACCATCAGCTGACAATCCCGCCCTTGTAGGAGCCTGGCTTGCCAGCGATGGCGATTCGGAAAACGCCATCGCCAGCAAGCCGGCTCCTACGATAGGGGGGCGTTTGCGGGTTTGCCAATTTGCATCACGCAGAAGAAGACGACGGCGTGGGATCAACGTTTAGGCAGTTCGATAAGCGCTTTCAACCCGCCCCACTCGCTCCCTTCCAACCGCATCACCCCGCCCCACGTATCGACGATGTCGCGCACGATGCCCAGTCCCAATCCGTGTCCATCGGTCTGTTCATCCAGCCGTGTGCCGCGGTTCAGTACCTGATCGCGCTGTGCCTCGGGGATGCCCGGGCCGTCATCTTCCACACTCAGTTGAAAGCTTGCGACCGTCTCGACCACACTGAGTCGCACTTCGGCATCCGCCCATTTGCAGGCGTTATCCAGCAGGTTGCCGAGCAACTCCAGCAAATCCTCACGATCCCAAGGCAGCGACAACCCGGCCGGGGCGCGATAGCTCAACTGCAGATGGTCGCCATGAATCATGTTCAACGTCGCGAGCAACCCCGGCAATTCCGCGTCGCAATCAAACAACGCCCCTGGCAACGCATCGCCAGACAAGCGCGCCCGATTGAGCTCGCGGCTGAGGCGCTGCTGGACCTGTTCCAGCTGGTCTTTGAAGATTTTGCGCAGCTCGGGATGGGCATCCAGTTTTTCGCTCGACGCCAGGCTCAATAACACCGCCAGCGGTGTTTTCAATGCATGGCCGAGATTGCCCAAGGCATTGCGCGAGCGCTTGAGGCTGTCTTCGGTATGGGCCAGCAGATGGTTGATCTGTGCCACCAGCGGCTCCAGTTCCACCGGCACTTGATCGTCGAGCTGTGAGCGCTGGCCCTGCTGCAATTGAGCGATCTGTTCGCGGGCCTTTTCCAGCGGCCGCAACGCACGCCGCACGGTGATCCGCTGCAACAGCAGAATCAGCAGCAACCCCGCCAGGCCCAGGCCCAGACCGATCTGTTGCATGCGCTGAAAACTCTCGCGCACCGGCGTGTAATCCTGCGCCACGCTGATCGAAATCGACTGGCCGAGACGTCGGTAGTCTGAACGCAACACCAGTAATTGCTGGCCTTCCGGGCCTAATTGCAGATTGCTGTGCAGGCCGGGATGGTCGAGGCGCGGCAGTTCCTGATCCCACAGCGAGCGGGATCGCCAGTGGCTGTCAGCAAAATCGATACGGAAATAGTGCCCGGAAAACGGTCGTTGATACGCCGGCGACAAATGCCGTTCATCCAGCTGCAAACCCTGCGGTCCGCGCACCAGCGCCACCAGCAGACTTTCACTGTCGTTGCGCAGCCCGGCTTCGAGGTAGCGCTGCAAGCCCATTTCGAATAGCCACAGACTGGTCTGCGCGAGCACCAGGCCGACGATCACCATCACGCTGATCAGGCCCAGGCTCAAGCGGCGCTGGATCGATCTCACTGCGCTTGCCCGCCGAACAGGTAACCCTGACCGCGACGGGTTTCGATCACGCTGCGCCCAAGCTTGCGCCGCAAGTGGTTGACGTGGACTTCCAGCACGTTGGAATCGCGCTCGGTTTCGCCGTCATACAGGTGCTCGGCGAGGTGGCTTTTCGAGAGGATCTGTTCCGGGTGCAGCATGAAATAGCGCAGCAAACGAAACTCCGCAGCGGTGAGCTGGATGTCAGCGCCGTCACGCGAAACGCACTGCCGCCCTTCATCCAGGTGCAACCCGGCCGATTGCAGCGTCGGCTGATTGACCTTGCCGTGGGAGCGGCGCAACAGCGCCTGGATGCGCAAATGCAGCTCTTCGGGATGGAATGGTTTGGTCAGGTAATCATCGGCACCGGCCTTGAGCCCTTCGATGCGCTCGGCCCACGAGCCGCGCGCCGTGAGGATCAGCACCGGGGTCGCCAACCCCCCAGCCCGCCACTGCGCCAACACATCAAGCCCCGGCACACCAGGCAGGCCTAGGTCGAGAATGATCAAGTCGTAGGGCTCGCTGCTGCCCTGATACACCGCGTCGCGACCGTCGGCCAGCCAATCGACCGCGTAACCCTGGCGGTTGAGGCCGGCGATCAGTTCGTCGGCCATGGGCACGTGGTCTTCCACCAGAAGCAAACGCATCGGTCAATCTTCCTTGTCTTGCAATAGCAGGCCATTGGTTGCATCGAGGTCCAGCTCACGGACCACACCTTCGAGGGTCAGCAATTCGACTTCGTAAATGTAGACGTCGTGTTTTTCTTCAAGCTCGGCTTCGAGCAGTTTCGACCCGGGATAGCGGTCCAGCGCCTGCTTCAGCAATTGCTCGAGCGGCATGATCACACCTTGCTGGCGCAGGCGCAGGGCTTCGTCCTGGTCGAGGTCGCGTGCCATGGCCAATGAGCAAAACGCCAGGAGCGCCAGGGCCAATCGGCTGCTGACGCGCCATTTCGAGGAAAACACCTTCATTACGTATCCTGATGATCCTTGAGCACCGTACCGCTCACCGCATCCAGTTCCAGGTCCCAATTGAGACCTTGCGGATCGCGCAGTTCCACCTGATAGATGTACTTGCCGTACTCTTCTTCCAGCTCGGTTTCGGTGATGGTCGAACCCGGATGCTTGGCGATGGCGGTAGCGTTGAGCTTTTCGAAAGACACAATGGTACCAGCGTCCCGCAGTCTCAGGGCTTCGTCCGGACCGAGGTCGCGAGCTTGAGCGATGCTGGCCGTCATGGCGATCAGGGAGGCGGTGAACAGGGCAGTCAGGGTTTTCATGGGTGTCTCCGTATTTTTTATGTGTTGCGTACGGCGGCTACCTTAGTCAGTCGAACTTAATTGAAGCTGAATTGCCATCATGGTCGCACCGCCCCACGCGTAGGAGCCGGCTTGCTGGCGATGGCGGCGTCTGCATCGCTATCGCGATCGCCAGCAAGCCGGCTCCTACAGGGCGGGGTTCGGTCATCACCTTTTGTGGTGCTCTGTATATAATCCCCCGCTCGCCAGACACCGAGGCCGGTATGACCGCCATCCATATCAAATTCCCTTCCTTGACGCTCAAGGCCGGCCCCCGGGCCTTTGCGCGTATCCGTGAAAACGGCTTGAGCGCCGCCGACGTTGGCACGCTGCCCGGTGCCGCCGGTGGGCCCAAGGCATTGGGGATTCAAGGTCTGGACCTGGCGCTGTTTGGCGAATGGCTGCCCGCCGCGCCGCGCGAGCGTTCGCTGATCGGTGCCTCGGTCGGCTCCTGGCGCTTCGCCAGCGCCTGCCTGCCGGATGCCGCCGAAGGGATTCGCCGCCTCGGGCATTTATACACCGAGCAGCATTTCAACAAAGGCGTGACCATGGCGCAGATCAGCCAGAGCTCGCAGCGCATGCTCGATGAGCTGCTCGACGGTCGCGATGCAGCGATTCTGGACAATCCGCATTATCGCTTGAACATCATGGTCGTCAGAAGCCACGGCCTGCTGGCGGACGACCACCGTGGGCGGCTGGGCCTCGGCTTGTCATCGGTGATCGCCGACAATTTGCGGAGTCGCGCGCGGCTTTCGAAGCATTTCGAACGGCTGATCATCCACGATCCGCGCCTGGCGCCACCGCTGGATGCGCTCAACGATTTCCCCTCGCGTTTCGTCGCACTCAACGCCGGCAATTTGCGTCAGGCGCTGCTCGCTTCGGGTTCGATCCCGATGGTGATGCAAGGCGTCAGTGATTTGCCGGGGGCCGGCGCGGGGATGTTCCGGGATGGCGGCCTGCTCGACTATCACCTCGACCTGCCCTACAGCGGCACCGACGTGGTGCTTTATCCGCACTTCACCGACCGGGTGATTCCCGGCTGGTTCGACAAAACCTTGCCCTGGCGCCGCGCCTGCCCTGCGCGCCTGCAGGATGTCTTGCTGCTGGCGCCGTCGAAGGAATACCTGGCGCGCCTGCCCTACGGCAAACTGCCGGACCGCAACGACTTCAAGCGCTTCATGGGCGATGCTGCGGGCCGGCAAAAATACTGGCGCGCGGCGATGGACGAGAGTCGCCGGCTGGGTGACGAGTTTCTCGAACTCGCCGCCTCGGGCGGTTTGGGCGAGCGCTTATTGACCCTTTAGTCAGTGTTTTCCCGCAAGCCCAAACGCAAGCTGTTAAACTCGCCGCCTGCCCATATCGCCGCGGCGATCGCCACCTGACAGAGCTGAAAACACTGTGGAAATCTTCAAAGAATTTACCTTCGAATCCGCCCACCGCCTGCCCCATGTCCCGGACGGCCACAAGTGCGGTCGCCTGCACGGTCACTCGTTCAAAGTGGCCATTCACCTGAGCGGCGACCTCGATCCGCACACGGGCTGGATTCGTGATTTCTCCGAGATCAAGGCCATCTTCAAACCGCTGTACGAGCGTCTGGACCACAACTATCTGAATGACATTCCTGGCCTGGAGAATCCGACCAGTGAAGTGTTGGCCAAGTGGATCTGGGGTGAGCTGAAGCCGCTGTTGCCGGAGCTTAGTGCGATTCGGATTCATGAAACTTGTACCAGCGGATGTATTTATCGCGGGGAGTGAAATATGAGCTGGAAACCACCGATTGCGTGGTTTTTAGAGCTCGATAGGCATTGGTCCCGAACTTGCACTACTTCTGGCTGAACGATCTTTTGATACGTAGGCTGATAATGCATGAAGTCGTCCTTGCCGCACTACAGCCTTCAATCTCGCAATTCAGCTAGGACGCGAAGGTTGTTTTTGCGTGCTTGGGCAGACTACTGTTATGCCCTTATCTTTCATCACACTCTGGGTGCGTGCATACGAATGGTCTCTCTGGTATGAGTGCGGATATGAACATTTAGAATATCTCGCCGCGTGAACGATTTGTTACAGGTGAGGCATT
Organism: Pseudomonas sp. Ant30-3; assembly: GCF_000690905.1. Taxonomy (GTDB): domain Bacteria; phylum Pseudomonadota; class Gammaproteobacteria; order Pseudomonadales; family Pseudomonadaceae; genus Aquipseudomonas. The sequence goes on from NZ_JMCL01000038.1 coordinate 83,685, forward strand.
GATAGGGCTTTTCACCCGTATGAGTTCGCATATGGGTCTTTGAGTGATTAAAAGAAGAAAACAATCTGCCACATACGGTGCATGCATAGGGCTTTTCACCTGTGTGAGTCCTCATGTGTTGCACTAAATTAAATTTTTCAGCAAAAGATTTGCCACAATCGGCCACATCGCACTTAAAGGCCTTTACACCTGTATGAGTCCTGATGTGTTGCACCAAATTACTTTTTTTAACAAAAGATTTGCCACATTCGCCCACATCGCATTTAAAGGGCCTTACACCTGTATGCAACATTAAATGTGTATTCAAGCGACTGTTGTATCGAAAAAATTTGCCGCATGTCGGGCAAGTCAGTGATTTTTTTTCCCTTTCAGCGATAGGTGCTTGTTCCAGTATTGAAGGCATCAATGCATCCTGCGAACTCTCTCTAAACGCTCCAGCCACCATCTCAGCGATAAACGCTGGCTCCTGTATCAGAGCGGTAGACGTTCTTACCGCCATCAGATGAAAATCCAACTCTGCCAAGGGATTCGTTGACCCTTGAACTGACTCCAAGTTCAAGTTCGAATCTTGCAACCCCAGATCCCCCTCTTCTAACACAATCGGTTGTAAGGAAAGTGTGCCGTTAGCTTCAGCAATATCATCGATATTTTCTGGAATAGCCCAATCATCGTCCTCCATCATCCGCCCATCCACATCTACATGCCCCACCGGCGAATTACTGACAAAACAATATAAATTCAGTCCATCCACCGCCCCCGCCGGGTCCGGGTTTATCCATCGGCTCAACCACGGCGCAAAGTAGCGATACCCGTAGTAATACAACCCCGTGGCATCGCGTTCTTTGCCGGAATAACGACTGGTTTTGTAGGCGCCGGTTTGATCGCTGTGGTCTTCGTACGCGGTACCGCCAAACGGGTAATACACTTCGCGGCTCTGCACGTTGGCCTGCTCGTCAAGTTCCAGCACGCCGGAGCCGAGGTGGTCGGTCAGGTGGTAGCGCAACTGAAACGCCGGGGCGTGGGGCCCCTGCAGCCATTTCACCCGGTTGCGCCCAGCCTCAAGATCAAGCACCTGGTGTTGCTTGCCACTTGAATGTTGATGGATTTCCAGCCCCGGCAGGTAACGCACGTCCGCGACAATCGTGTGGGCGGCGACCAGCGCCGTGTGGACTTTGCGCAGGCGTTTGCCTCCCCCGCCATAGACATAACGTTCACAGTCATCATCCTCGTCATGGCGCTGGACCGGCGACACGCTGGACAACTGGTTGCGCACATCCCACGTCATGGGTTGGCCGCGGTGCAAAAACCGCAGGTTACCGTTGTCGTCGAATCCGTTCGCAAAATCCGGCAGCCGATCGTCTTCATCTTCGAGCAAACTGCGGTTGCTATCCTGCGAGACGGCCCAGCGCCGGGTGAACGGTTGCGCGCCCTTATGGCGTAGCTCGATCATGTTGCCGGATGCGTCGTAGTCGTATTCTTCCTGATAGTTGAGGACGGCATTTGCGCTGGACGATGATCGATAAGCCGCGACTGGCAGCGGCGCGGCCCTCTCGGCTTCCCAGCCAATGGCGCGGATCAATTGGCCCAACGTGTCATGAGCGTAGATGCAGGTGCGCTCGATGCGCTGGTTCTGGAAATGGCGGATCGGCAGCGCGTGGTCGTCGATCTGCAGAATGTTGCCGATCGCGTCGACCTGGTAGTGCAGGTCCTGCAGGAGCGGCGCGCCCGGCAACCCGGCCGATAATCGGAGCAGACGACCATCTTCCCGCGTATAGCGTGCCTCGGTGACGACACCGTTGCCGGCGGCTTCCCGTTCGACCTGGCCGCCGGGGTTGTAGCGGATGTCCTGCACCAGGCACTGCCCCGGCGCTGCGGCACCGGCCGGTTGCAGCCAGCCTGCCTTGAGCTGTCCGGCTACGGTGAACGCGAAGCGTCGTCGATGTGAGTGGGCGTCGGTGAGGCTCAACAGATCGCCAACCGGGTTGTACGCCCAGCGGCTTTCGAGGCCAGGACCCGGCTCAAGTAACTGATCGCGTTCGCTTGCATTCAACGGCCAGTCTGGCGCATCAAGGCTTGCCAGAAAATGACTGATCTCGCACTGCGCCGAGCCGCGCACATCGTATTCGGGCATGTGACGGGTACCGGCCGGATCGTCGTGGCGGATCAGCCGGCCACACTGATTACCGAGGTTGAACTCAGCACCCGCGGCGCCGTAGTCGAAGCGCTCGACCACTCGCGCCTTGTCCGCATGTGCCTGTTCCGTCACCGCGCGCGGTCGTAGCAAACTGTCGTACTCGGTGTCCTGCCGGGTGCCGCGACTGTCCCAGCGACTCACACTTTGATCGGCTTGTTCTAACAGGGCGAGTCGCCACCCGGCATCGACGCTGTCACTGGCCAACACCTTTCCTGACAAGCTGAAGGCATGGCTCAAGGCAGGCATGGGCAAGCGCGCATCCCACTGCTCAACACGCCGACCCGCCGCGTCGAACACCTGTCGCGTCACACGGGTTTCAGCCGTTCGTACGATCTCCGCGCGCCAGTACGCAACGTCGCGCACGGCCAAACCGCGCGGTTCGATGACCAGCAACTGAGGCGTTCCGTGATGCAGGCTGATAATGTCCATGGCCTATGGAATAGCATCAAGGTCGGACACGATCTACTGTCAGAAATCACAGGTAGTCGACGTGTTGATCCGAGCGATCAAATAATTGCCGGGGTCGATGGCTTTTGCCTATGCTTTTTTGGCTCGCCCCCAAAGAGGACGCATTCATGACTGACTGGCCGCTACCGCAAACTTTCCGTTTCAACGGGCAATCCATCCGCTTTGCGGTGCGCGGTGACGGGCCGCTGCTGGTATTTGTGCATGGCACGCCGTTCTCTTCTTATGTGTGGCATCGCATCGCACCGCATTTCATCGCCACGCACCGTGTGCATTACTTCGACCTGTTGGGTTACGGGCAATCGGAAAAAGTCGACGGCGATGTCTCGCTGGGCGTGCAAAACGAGTTGCTCGCGCAACTGCTGGATCACTGGGGACTGAAGCGACCTGACGTGGTCGCTCACGATTTCGGCGGGGCCACGGCGCTGCGTGCGCATCTGTTAAACGGCAAGGATTACCGCAGCCTGACGCTGATCGACCCGGTCGCGCTGACGCCATGGGGTTCGCCGTTTGTGCAACATGTGCGCCAGCACGAAGCGGCGTTCAGTGGCGTGCCGGATTACATCCAGCAAGCGATGGTGCCGGCTTACATTCGCGGGGCGATCAAACGGGAAATGGCCGATGATGAACTCGGCCCTTACGTGCAGCCGTGGCTGGGCACGCCGGGGCAAGCCGCGTTCTACCGGCAGATTGCGCAGATGGACCAGCGCTATACCCGCGAAGTGGAATCGCTGTACCCGACCCTTCGCTGCCCGGTTCAGATTCTCTGGGGCGAGGACGATCAGTGGATTCCGATTGAACGCGGCCGCGCCCTGCAGCGGATGATTCCGGGCGCGCAATTCCAGGCAATCCCCAATGCCGGCCATCTGGTTCAGGAGGATGCGCCGGAGGCCATTGTTGCAGCGTTACTGAGGTTTCTACCGCAACACCAATGAAAACCGCTCCCACATGGGTCTTGTGTGCTGTCGGTTGCACTGCTTTTGCGCTTGGCTCCGGTCGAATCTCCCGCTCGGCTATACATAACGACAGCCTGTGAACTCTGGCACGACCACTGCAACCCACTCCGCGTCTCCCCATTTCGCAAGGACTGCTCCATGACGCAGAACGACGCCGGCAACGATTACCCCCTCAGCGAAGTGCCGATGCACGCGCGCAAAGGCCTGGCCTCCACGGCCATGGTGTTACTGGGCTTCACATTTTTCACCGCGACCATGTTTGCCGGCGGCAAGCTCGGCGTTGCGTTCAGCTTCGGCGAGATGATGGCGGTGATCATCGTCGGCAATCTGCTGCTGGGCCTGTACGCCGCCGCCTTGGGTTACATCGCCTTCAAGAGCGGCCTCAATTCGGTGCTGATGGGGCGTTTTTGTTTTGGCGAAGTGGGCAGCAAACTCAGCGACCTGATCCTCGGGTTCACCCAGATCGGCTGGTACGCCTGGGGCACGGCCACGGCGGCGGTGGTGCTGGGCAAGTATTTCGAGTTGAGCCAAGGCAGCGTTCTGGCGCTGATGGTGCTGTTTGGTCTGGCGTTTTGCGCGACGGCGTATATCGGTTATCGCGGTCTGGAAATTCTCTCGTACATCGCGGTGCCGGCGATGATGTTACTGCTGATGCTGTCGATGTGGGTCGCTACCGTCAAGGTCGGCGGGCTCGACGGTTTGCTCGCCGTGGTGCCGACCGGCAGCCTGGACTGGTCGACCGCCATCACCCTGGTGTTCGGCACTTTTGTCAGTGGCGCCACGCAGGCGACCAACTGGACGCGGTTTTCCCGCTCGGCGCGGGTCGCGGTGCTGGCGAGCCTGATCGGCTTCTTCATCGGCAACGGCCTGATGGTGCTGATCGGCGCCTATGGGGCCATCGTCTATCAACAGCCAGACGTGGTCGAAGTGCTGCTGTTGCAAGGCTTCGCCATGGCAGCGATGGCCATGTTGCTGCTGAACATCTGGAGCACGCAGGACAACACCATCTACAACTTCGCCGTCGCCGGGTGCAATCTGCTGCGCACCGGGCGGCGTAAAACCGTGACGCTGGCCGGCGCGGTGATCGGCACGCTGCTGGCATTGCTGGGCATGTACGACATGCTGGTGCCGTACCTGATTCTGCTGGGCACGGTGATCCCACCGATCGGCGGGGTGATCATGGCGGACTTCTTCTATCGTCATCGCGGCCACTATCCACGCCTGGCCGAAACGCAATTGCCGGCCTTCAACTGGCCGGGTCTCAGCGCATACGCTGTCGGTACGGTCGCGGCCTTCAGTTCACCGTGGGTCGCGCCGCTGGTAGGGATTGCCGCTGCCGCGTTAACGTATGTGCTATTGACGGGTGTACTCGGCGTTCGCAGCGCCAGCGCACCACTACAAGATCTCTAAAAGGATTCGCCTGATGCACATCATCAACGCTCGCCTGCGCAACCAGGAAGGTCTGCATGAACTGCACCTGGAAAACGGTCTGATCAGCAGCATCGCCCGGCAAACCGAAGCGCCGACCCTGGGCCCCGAAGACCTCGACGCCGCTGGCAATCTGGTGGTACCGCCCTTTGTCGAACCGCACATTCACCTCGATGCGACGCTGACCGCCGGCGAGCCGCGCTGGAACATGAGCGGCACGCTGTTCGAAGGCATCGAGTGCTGGGGCGAGCGCAAGGTCACTATCACCGAAGAAGACACCAAGACCCGCGCGAAGAAGACCATCCAGAGCCTCGCCGCGCATGGCATTCAGCACGTGCGCACCCACGTCGACGTCACTGACCCGCAGCTCACGGCGCTCAAGGCGATGCTCGAAGTGCGCGAGGAAAGTCGCCACCTGATCGACATGCAGATTGTCGCGTTCCCCCAGGAAGGCATCGAGTCGTACCGCAATGGCCGTGAGCTGATGGAAGAAGCGATCAGCATGGGCGCCGATGTGGTCGGCGGCATTCCGCATTTCGAGTACACCCGTGATCAGGGCGTGAGTTCGGTGAAATACCTGATGGACCTCGCCGAGCGCACCGGTTGCCTGGTGGATGTGCATTGCGATGAGACCGACGACCCGCATTCGCGCTTTCTCGAAGTGCTGGCCGAAGAAGCCCGAAGCCGCGACATGGGTTCGCGGGTCACGGCCAGTCACACCACCGCGATGGGCTCCTACGACAATGCCTACTGCGCCAAACTGTTCCGCCTGCTGGGGCACTCGGGCATCAGTTTTGTGTCGTGCCCGACCGAAAGCATTCACCTGCAAGGGCGCTTTGACAACTTCCCGAAACGTCGGGGCGTGACCCGGGTGAACGAGTTGCTGGAAGCCGGCATGAACGTGTGTTTCGGCCAGGATTCCATCGTCGATCCGTGGTACCCGCTGGGCAATGGCAACATTTTGCGAGTACTTGAGGCCGGTCTGCATATCTGCCACATGCTCGGCTATCGCAACCTGCAAAGCGCGCTGGATCTGATCACTGACAACAGCGCCAAGGCCATGGCCCTCGGCGATCGTTATGGACTGGAGCGCGGGCGCCCGGCGAATCTGCTGATTCTGTCGGCGGACAGCGATTACGAGGTAATCCGCAGTCAGGGCTTGCCGTTGTATTCGGTGCGCGGCGGGAAAGTATTGATGAAGCGGCAGATGCCGGTGGTGGAGTTCAGTGGTTTGAGCTAAGAAACAGGGTGACTGGACTGGCGCCTTCGCGAGCAGGCTCGCTCCCACATTCGGTCTGCAGTGGACACCGATCATGTGTCAGACAGAGATCAACTGTGGGAGCGAGCCTGCTCGCGAAGGATCGCGTTCTGGTTTCGCCTGGCGGCGTTCCGACGATGGCTTTGTATTGGGCGACTTGGGTTGTGCGGGTGTACATATCCGTTGTTGCGGTTGGGGCTGGTATTGGTTTCGCTTTTACAGCGAGTCACTTGGAAAAGCCCCAAGTAACCAAGGGCTCTTGCCCCGCCATTCGGTGCCTCGCCTAGGCTCGGCATGCCCTCACTCCGGCATTGCTCCGGGGGCCCGTCGCCATCGGCCATCCATGGCCGGCGG
>NZ_JMCL01000039.1 GCF_000690905.1 Pseudomonas sp. Ant30-3
ACTGATCCGCCAGTACCTGCCCAAGGGCACGGACTTGTCGGTGCATAGTCAGGAAGCCCTGGACGCCATCGCTTTGCAACTGAATATGCGACCGCGCAAACGCTTCGACTTCAAATGCCCGATCGAGGTGATGGGCGAAGTGATGCAAGAAGCCGTGGTGATGCGGCATGATGCTCCCGCTTCAATTCAATAACCGTGTTGCACTCAGATCCTGCAACCGCCCAACTATGTCCAGCTTCTCCAAATAGACGAGCTTGGTCGCGGCCAAATTCGTAAAAATGTATAGAATCAACAACATGAGATTAAGAGCTACGTAGGTCATCCATGATTTTTCATGGCGGTCATTGACCTCATAAGCAGTGGTTGCTGCCCCACCCGAGTAAAATTTTTTGTAGACCTCCTTGATTTCTCTTTTATTCAAGTCATCCAACATCGAACTCGCCAGTAACTCACCGAGCTTAATCTTTACGATCTTTCCTGTAGAAATAACCATAACGACGGCAAGGTGCCTGTCATTCTCAAACCCCAAAAGCTTATATTTACCGTTACCAGCGTCATCCATTAAATCTCTCCTCCATTATTTCGCCCACTACGAAAGCCGTTTCGCATTCGAAACCAGAGGCGCAAGTGACAAATAGTCTCTTTGTTGTCTTGTCGTACGCCAGCTTCTCTTTATCACCAGCGGAAAACCCTTTCCTGACGATCAATAGATCGCCGACATCATTCACCCCGCTAATGCCTTTCTCTAAAAGAACGCCAATGACGTTGCTGGCAACACCGAAATAATATGTCAAGGGAAACGTTGTGGCTAACTCACCAATACGTTTATCCATACTCTGAATCAGCAAACTCTCTTTGATAACCGGAACAGCAGCGGGGTTTTTATTCCCGAGCACGGAAATGCTACTTTCAACTGATTCCTTATCTTCAAAATCTACAGTCTCTATCTCAATATATGAAACGCCGAAAAAATTTGAAATTTTGCGTATTGTTGATTGCTGGACGTTTACTACCCTGCCCTCCAGGATGTTATAGATGGTGGTACGAGTCAGGCCGCTAGCAGCGCACAGCGCTAGCTGAGTTTCTCCGCGGCTTTTGATCAAATATTTGATATTACTTTTTAGATGCTCGATTTTTTCTTTCTTATGCATAAATTTTATAGTTTCCGTGATTCCGGTCGCAGCACACAACGGTTGTCCTGTCAGGCGCAGCATCCTACAGCTCGGACCTTTGCACAAAAAAATATCGACTAAAATTTATATCCAATCGTGAAATTATGTTTCGTAAGTTAAAAGCGAAAACCAATAACAGCTGAACTTCACACGCGCTTTCGAGAAATATCTTACAGCCTTAAGCTACAGTTGTTTCCTACAGAAAAATAGCTACCAAATACGAATCATTTAATTACACAGATGTTCATATTTTTGATTAATAACGCTGACTTTTCTGGTAAAAAATCTACCGCCCCGTCCTCTTAATCGGTGCCAGTTGTTCCAAGTCGTCCGGATGGGGTCGAAAGCTACTTATACCTGCAGGAAATGCCTTATGAAAAAGCTCAGCCCTGCCGCGCCCGAATCACCTGATCTCTCGCCCAATGAAATAAGCAAATTGAGGCAGCCCACCAAAGCCATCGATCCACGCTCGGACGAGACTTCGCACAACTTGAACCGAACCGACTCCTTGAGCCAGATTTTCACAATCGTACCTAATGTCGACCTCGAATCCCTGCTGTGTCATGCCTGTGAAACCTTGGCATCGCTGAACACCATGAGCGCTAATCTCGCCAGCGATCTGGAGGGACCACGTAGAAATGCGGCGCTGGCAATTCAACAGTTCGCGGTACTGGGAGAATTGTTGGTCAATAGAGCGCTCGACATCCAGAGCCCTCTGCAAGGGCTATGTGAAACCTCATCTACCCGTCATGCCTGAGTTTCGTTTTTTCTTAATCATTGGAAGTTTTTATCATGGATAGATATATGCCTATCACCGGTATCGATTGCCCCATCCCGTCGCTACTTATTGATACCGAAGCCCCGCTCGATGTGCTGCACGACACGGCGGCTTATCGCATCCGCACTGCGACCCAACTGCTGGAGAGCTATGCCTCAGGCGAGGGTATTCACAGCGAGCTGGCACGAGTGTTGGTTACCTCGTTGCGCGATGGCTGCGACTTGCTGGATGTGGTCGGAAGACGATTGCAGGCGCAACTCACTGCATAGGGCTATTGGGAGTGGCACTCGGTAGCGCATGGGCTGTAACGACAAAGGGTGCCTCTCGGCACCCTCTAGAAACCGGGTCGGCTTGTCATCGCCTTTGACCCGTTTGGCTCTGCAATGGCTGGTTACCCAGGATCCTCAGAGTCTCACTAACCCCTTTCGGGACTCTAGCGGCTGAACGGTCAGGGGGAGTTCAATTATCCCACGCGATTTACCGCCAATTCCCCGAGCATGATCGACTGTTGAATTCCCAGCAAAGTGTTGCTTGAGATCGTTTCAAGGACCTCGCAAAGTCACTCGCCATGACATTCGCAGACGTCAAGGATTCACACGCGTACTCAAGAAGGGGGTGATTATCAACATCGGGAGCGATGAGGAAGATCGCGTTCGGTGCGCGAGAAACGTCCGGATCGTCAGCCTGCACCAGGCTGCAAAAAACGCCGGCGCCAACGCCGTGACCAACATCGTCAGCTTCTACAAAAGCAACGAGCGCAAAGATGCCAAAAACTACGAATGCCACGCCGGCGCGATCATGGCGGGCGTTGCGTTGAAAGGGGATCTGGCGAAGGTTCAGTAAAGGCTGAGTGTGCGAGTGCTATCGCTCGCCGCAACGACGACATCCTGAAGCAGCAGGCGCAGCCTGCGTCCGACTCGGGCCGCGACCGGACGCAGCAGTCGTCAACAGGTCGGGTCCGCAGTATCAGGTTGCGCTCCCCCTGAAACAACAAAGGGCGCCTTTCACTAGGTTAGGTTTCACATTGCGCAGAGTTCAAGTACTGGCGTGTAGCTTCAGTCCCAAAGCCTTCATTACTTTGAGTATTGTGCCGAATTCAGGATTAACTTCACCCGAAAGTGCACGATAAAGACTTTCGCGAGAAAGCCCTGCATCGCGCGCGACTTGAGTCATACCGCGAGCACGCGCAATTGTCCCGAGAGCTTTAGCAATGAAAGCTGGGTCATCTCCCGCTTCTTCCATACAAACATCGAGATAATTGGCCATGTCCTCTTCGGTCTTGAGGTACTCGGCAGAATCCCAGCGATTGAATTGTTCGGTCATGGATTTTGCTCCTGCCAGGACTTTGCAATCAGCCTGGCTTGTTTGATATCTCGAGCTTGGCTGTTTTTGTCACCACCACAAAGGAGTATGACTAACTGGCGGCCCTGCTGCATGAAGTAGATTCGATAGCCGGGGCCATAGTCGATGCGGGCCTCACTCAAAGACTCGCCAATGGCCTTAACATCGCCAAAATTACCCTCAGCCATGCGGTCGATCCGAACCTGAATACGCATCCTGGCGCGACTATCTCCCAGCTTCAGCAGCCAGTTGGAAAATGTTGTACTTCGTAAAATCTCCGTCATGCCGGAAGTGTAGCCGATGAGCTACACCCCTTCAACCGGGAAAACTGATACCCGATGTGCGGCACGCGACCTGCCAGTCACCCTTCCAACGGCTCAACCTTGCTCGTCAACAACTCCACAAACGCCCTCGCCATCGGCGATTTCTGATCCTTGCGCTGCACCAGCCACACCGCCGACACCGCTGCAGGGTCCAGCAAGGCTCGGTAGACCACGCCGTCAATGCGCATTCGCTGATACGACGCCGGCAGGACCGATACGCCAAGCCCGGCCGCGACCAGGCCGATAATGGTCATCGCCTCCCCCGCTTCCTGAGCGAAATGCGGGCTGAATCCCGCGTCCCGCGCCAGGCTCAGCAATTGCGCATACAAACCGCTGCCGTAACTGCGCGGGAAAAACACGAAGGGTTCGAGGGCCAGCGCCGAAAGGAATAAACCTTCTTCACTCTCTGCCACCAGCGGGTGCTTGGAGCTGAGCACGGCCACCAAGGGTTCACGCATTAATTCCACGACACTGAGCGACTCCGGCAATCCCAGCGGCCGCATGATGCCGACTTCTATCGATTCATCGACCAGCGCATCGGCCACCTGGGTGCTGCTCATTTCACGCAAGTGCAGGTGCACGGCTGGGAAGCGTTGGCGGAAAGCGAATATCGCCTGTGGAATGGTCGAGTTGAAGGGTGCCGAAGAGGTAAAGCCGATCTTCAATTCGCCCAGTTCGCCCAGCTGCGCGCGCCTCGCCACATCGGCGGCCTTGTCGACCTGCGCCAGCACCAGCCGTGCTTCTTCCAGAAACAATCGACCGGCCTCGCTCAACTCGACCCGACGATTGGTCCGCTCAAACAACCGCGCGCCCACTTCCTGCTCAAGCGCTTGAATCTGCTGGCTCAGGGGTGGCTGAGAGATGCCCAGCACCTGAGCGGCGCGGCCGAAGTGCAATTCTTCAGCGACGGCGATGAAGTAGCGCAGGTGACGCAATTCCATAAAAACCCCAATAGGTCGAAAAACCTCTCAAAGAGGTCGAACAATATATTGGATTGAATCATTAGCCGGCTATATGCTTTTTCCATTGCCTGACCGGCTGCACCCCTCCGAGGTCTGACGTGAAAACTGCTGTCGCTCCACTCGCCCATGAAGTCCCGCCCGCCGCGCTGGACGATGCCGTGGCCGAGCTCAAGGAAATCTATATCGAGAAAGGCACGCCGATGTTCATGCGCACGGTGCTGGCGCTGTTCTGCGGCGGTTTCGCGACGTTCGCGCTGCTTTACTGCGTGCAGCCGATGATGCCGTTGCTGTCCCACGAGTATTCGATCAATGCGGCGCAGAGCAGCCTGATTCTGTCGGTGGCGACCGGCATGCTGGCTTTCGGTCTGCTGATCACCGGCCCGATCTCGGACCGGGTCGGACGCAAACCGGTCATGGTTGCGGCGCTGTTTGCTGCGGCCGTGTGCACGCTTGCCAGTTCGATGATGCCGAGCTGGCACGGTGTGCTGCTGATGCGAGCCTTGATCGGGTTGTCGCTGAGTGGTCTGGCCGCGGTCGCCATGACTTACCTGAGCGAAGAAATTCATCCGCAACACATCGGTCTGGCGATGGGCCTGTACATCGCCGGCAACGCCATTGGTGGTATGAGTGGACGTTTGATCACCGGCGTATTGATCGACTTTGTTACCTGGCACACGGCAATGCTGGTGATTGGCGGGTTAGCGCTGATCGCTGCCGCGGTGTTCTGGAAGATCCTCCCGGAATCGCGCAACTTCCGTCCGCGTTCGCTGCACCCGCGCAGCCTGCTCGACGGCTTCACCCAGCACTTTCGCGACGCCGGCCTGCCACTGCTGTTTCTCGAAGCGTTCGTACTGATGGGCGCTTTCGTCACGCTGTTCAACTACATCGGCTATCGCCTGCTGGCTGCGCCCTACAACATGGACCAGGCCTACGTCGGGCTGCTGTCGGTGGTGTATCTGTCGGGCATTTACAGCTCGGCAAAAATCGGCGCACTGGCGGACCGACTCGGGCGCCGCCGCGTGCTTTGGGCGACCATCGCGTTGATGCTTGTCGGCCTCACCCTGACCCTGTTCACGCCGCTGCCGCTGGTGATCATCGGCATGCTGATTTTCACCTTCGGCTTCTTCGGCGCCCATTCGGTGGCGAGCAGCTGGATCGGCCGCCGCGCCCTCAAAGCCAAAGGGCAGGCGTCGTCGTTGTACCTGTTCAGTTACTACGCCGGGTCGAGTATTGCGGGGACGGCGGGCGGCGTGTTCTGGCACTTGGGTGGCTGGAACGGGATCGGCCTGTTCATTGGCGCGTTGCTGGTGGTGGCGTTGCTGATTGCGCTGAAGCTGGCGCGTTTGCCGTTGCTGCCGGGCAGCCCCCCAACTACCTGAGCACTACCCGCGCCTCAAGCACCGCCTCACGTTTTTCCAGACTCAGCGACTGTAGTGCAATGCCTTCGCGCTCTATGCGGTCCAGCCACTGCAGCAAAGCACTGGCATCGCCGCTTAGGGTCAGGCGCAACCCTTCGTTGTCAGCTTCCATTTGAGCAATATCCAGCCCCGCCTCTGTCGTGCTTTCACTGACGTGCAGTGACAGGGGTTGAGTGATAGCGGGCAGCTGGCCTTGTGGTTGCGCCCGTTGCAGTTGCACTGACAGCTGTTGCTGCTGCAGATATTGAAGCTCGGCGTTGGCCAGACGCTGACGCGTAGGCTGCCAGATCAGACTGAAGGCCATGACCACCAGAAAAAAAATGCCCAATGCTTGCAGCAACCGTTGCTCGCGACGGGATATGCCTTGCCATGTTGCCTTCATGTTTCATCCTCCACAGTGAGGGTCGCCTGCACTCGGTCGCTCTGTTTGCTCGCGCTGTCGAGGCTGATTGGCATGCCCTGCTGACGCCCGCGCTCGCGCAGTTGCTCGAGCTCGACAAAGCTGTTGGCGCTCAGCTGAATCTTCCAGCCATCGCCCAGCCGATATTCGATTCGCCGGACCTCGACGTGGCTGGCGCCGACGACCTGCTCGACCAGTTTCACCAGACCGGTGATGCGCGTGTGCTGCGGCTCTGTGCGCTGGTTCTGGAGCACTTTGAGTTGGGTAGCGACATCGACGATGCGATGCTGATTCGGGTAAAGCGTTCTGAAGCGAGCTTCGTTGCGGCTCGCGAGGTGTTGCGTTTCGCTGGCGAGGAAACGGATTCGCGTTTCAGCGGCCGCCCAGGTCAGCAGCGCCGCCATCAGCAGCGCCAAAGCAGCTGGTCGCCAAGGCAAATGTTTTCGGCGTATAGCAAAATCGCCTTGCAAGAGATCAATTGGCCGTGTGCTTCGTGCAGTCAGCCACTGCTCGATCGCGTCCGCGGCCTGAGGTTCGTGGAGCCATTGCGAGTCACTGGGCAAGGCCGGTCCAAGCAGCTTCAGGTCTGCCTCCGAAAGGGCCATGCGCACATCGAGTGCTCCGCCCAGTAACCACCGACCGAACCACCACACGCCCAGCGGTTGATCGACGGGCAAGACATCGGCATCGACGAACACTGAACGCGCCACTATGCCGGACTCCGCCAGCAGCGCCAGAACCTTGCTGAGTCGATCACGATTGATCGCCATCAACGGATAACGGCCGTCACGGTCACGCGCGCCTGCACTCAGATGCAACAGATCCAGCGGCTCGCTCAGCTGATCCTCCACCGCAAACACCAGGGTTTGCGTGCTTGGCCGGCGTCGCGACGGCCACGGATTAATGCGAACCCAACTGCACATCTCCATCGGCAACACGACGCTGACCGCTTGCCCCTGCAACGTCTTCGCGACTTGATTCAGCGGCAACACCCGCCGCTGACGGGGACCAGACCACACACAGCAGGGCCACTCGATCGAAGCCTCGGCGCAGCCTTGGGGGGTGAGGTAAAGCCAGGTATTCATCGCGACATCTCGTAGGGGCGGGAAGGAAGCAAGCGTCGTTGCAAGAGGCTCAGACGATGGGTTTTGAGGTCGCGTTCGACGTCGATGGCAAGCCGCAATGAGCGCTGGCCCTGAGACACATTCACGGTGATCCGGAACCAGCGGCTGCCGATGCCGAGGCCATGGCTGCGTGGGGCTGCTCCGCCGAGCATAGGGTCTTGAGTGAACGCCTGGACGCTTGTCCATGCACTGCTGGAGCGCTGGCGTACCAGTGCGTCCGCTGTTGCTGCCTCCATGCCATCGAGTGTTCGCAAGACTAGCGCCGGAGCGGTGTTCACGTTCAACGTCGCGTCTTTGGGCAGCAACGCCACCCAAGGTTCGAGCTCTCGCAGCAATTGCCCGTCGACGCCCGGGAGATGTCGCAGCTGGCTCAACTCGCGCACAGCCCCCACTTGCTTGAGCTCCAGCGGCGGCAGACCGAGCAAGGCCAACAAACGGGTCCAGCGGCCAAGAATAACCTGATCGACTTTGCCCTCGAGCAACAGCGAATTGAGATTGAAGCGTCCAGCGAGGTCTTCAATGGCAACGTCGATTTGCGCGTCGTCCAAGGAAAAATCAGGTGCCGAGCGCGCCCAGTCCTGTGTCAGGTCGACACTTTTCTGCCCCGCCGATGCTGCCTCCTGCAACACCGCCAGCGCCCATGTTTCACCAGCACTGGCGAGCTGGCGCAGATGCAGCTGCTGCAGCTGCTGCCCACTGTTTTGCAGCGCCACGCGATGGTTACGCAGCAAGGTGCCGGTGACCAGCAGCGCCAGGCTCATGACCAGCAGGACACTGATCAAGGCAATGCCGTTTTGGCGACTGCTCATGGCAATGCACCCGGCAACAGCAACACGCGACGGATCGATTCAAAGCGCCCGGTCGACACCTGCAGTTCCACCGCCATCGGTGCTTTCAAGCCGCGCTGGACCGGCCACTCGCTGCGCCAGCCGGCATCAGCGTCGAACAGGCGCCAGCTCAGCGAGTGAACATCGTCGAGCAGCTTTTGCCGCTGCAGCAGTGGAACGTTGTCAGCCTGGCTCCCACGCCAGAGGCTGCCGTTATCGAGTCGATAGGTGAGCGTTTGCCGTTCACTGCGCGGCTGATCCAGCGGGTTACGCCAGTTGCTGCGTTGCAATTGCAGCACGCCCTGAGTCAGCGCAATGGGTTGTTCGGTGACCTGCAGCAGGTCGCGCTCGATCACCGCCACAGCGCGTTGAAGGCTGCGAAACTCCTGTTCGTGCGCCGCCGCGTTTTTTTGCACGCGCACAACGGTATCGAACAAGTGCCAACTGGCCAGCCCCAACACAGCGAAAATCGCCAGGGCAATCACCAGCTCCAGCAAGGTGAAGCCGCGCTGTCTATTCATAAGGGGCGAGTACCCAGCCAGTCGCGTGATGGACTGATTGCTGGCGACCGGCGAGGCTGACGTCAATGTCGACCTGAAACAGACGTTGATGACCCGTGGTGCTGACGCGCTGTTGCAGCAACCAATCGCGGTGGTTCATCGCCACAACACTTTGCGACTGACCAATGGCCACCCCGGTTTGCAGGCGCAACTCGTTCAATTGGTTATCCGACAACCAAGCGGCAACCAGACGCTCTTCCACCCGACCCGTTTGCTTCACAACATACTGACTGGCAGATAGCACTGCGGCCGCCAGCGTCGAAAAGATCGCCAGGGCAACCATGATTTCCAGCAAGGTAAACCCACCCATGCGCGACAGCGAAACCCGCTCAACCATCGATCACTGCCTCGCCGATACCGTCACTGGAGAGGTTCAGCCACGTCGTGTCTGCACTGGAAAAGGTCAGCGAAAAAGCGCTGGTTTCATCGCTGCTGAGCATCAGCAAGTGCGGCGGGCCGTCGTCGCTGCCCAGGTCCACGAACTGACCGTCCACCTCAAGTTGCAGTCGCAGATTTTCCGGCCATCGATAAAAAGGTGAGATCGGCGTCCAGGTTTGAACATCGAGCGTCAGCGCGCGATAACCGTCCACGCTCAGTCGCAATCCGTACTGCTGGCCATCGAGTACAGCCTGCTCGCGCAATTGTCGAATAATGCTGGCAAGTCCTTGTGCTTGCTCTCGCGCTTGCAGCCCCGGATTAGGGCCGGTGGCAAAGCTGACCATGCCCATCAAGATGCCAATCAAGACCATCACAATCATCAATTCAAGCAAAGTAAAACCCCGACAACGATGCCGCATCAGTCAATCGCCCCAGTTGCCGATATCGGCAGCATGGCCTTCACCGCCGACGACACCGTCGGACCCCATCGAGTACAGGTCGTAGCTGCCATCGCCTGACTGCACGCCGGGGTTGATGTATTGATAAGGCGTGCCCCACGGGTCCACCGGCAGACTCTTCAAATAACCCTGAGGGTTCCAGTTCCGCGCAGGAGGCATGCCGGAAGGCCGTTTGTTCAAAGCTTCCAGCCCTTGTTGCGTCGAGGGGTAGTTGAAGTTGTCGAGGCGGTACATCTCCAGCGCAGTGGCAATGGCCTGCACATCCACTCTCGCCGCGGTGACTTTGGCCTGATCGGGCCTGCTCATGAATTGCGGCACCACGATGGCGCCGAGCACACCGATGATGACGACGACCACCATTATTTCGATCAGGGTAAAACCGTGTTGGGCGCGAGGCGGGTTGTTGTGTAAGGCTTTCATGGATCAATTCACCAACTGATTGAGGCTGAGAATCGGTAGAAGAATGGCCATGACGATGAGCAGCACGACGCCGCCCATCACCACCAGCATGGCCGGTTCGAACAAACTGACAACCAGCGCGATGCGCGCCGCCAGACTGTTTTCCTGTTGCTCGGCAGCACGCACCAGCATCTGATCGAGTTCTCCGGCACGCTCGCCGCTGGCGATCATGTGCAGCATCATCGGCGGGATGTCGCCGCTGAGCTCCAGACCTCGGGTCAGGGTGCCGCCCTCGCGAACCGAGCGAGCGACGTCGACCATGCGGGCGCGAATCGTCAGGTTTCCGATCACGGCGGCGGCGATCTCCAGCGCATCTACCAGCGGCACGGCACTCTTGCCGAGAATCGCCAAAGTGCTGGCAAAGCGCGCCGCTTCCATCGCTCGCAGCACCTCGCCGGCGAGCGGGATTTGCAAAGCGAGCCGATGCCAGCGCAGACGCCAATCGGGTTGGCGCAAACTCCAGCGCCACAGCCCGATCAACGCGCCCAGAGCACCGGTGACCAGCAGGCCGTGGTTGCGCAGCCCGTCACTCAGGCTGATCAGCGCCTGGGTAAGCCAGGGCAACGGCTGACCGCTGTCGACGAAAATTTTCACTACGTCGGGCACCACGTAACCGAGCAGAAAACCGACAATTGCCACACTCGCCAGCATCAGAATCAGCGGGTAAACCAGGGCCATCTGAATTTTTTGCCGCGACGCCTGGCGGGCTTGGGTGTAGGCCGCCAATTGTTCGAGTACCTGGCCCAAATGCCCGGAGCGCTCCCCGGCCGCAATGGTGGCGCGAAACAATTCAGGGAACGCTTTGGGGAACTGCCCGAGCGCCATCGACAGTGCATGGCCCTCCATCACCCGACTGCGGACCGCCGACAGCACACCCGCAACCTTGCGCCTGCCACTTTGTTTTGCCACGGCCTCCAGCGCTTCTTCCAGCGGCAAGCCCGCTTGAATCAGTGTCGACAGCTGCAACGTCAGCAACGCCAGATCGGCCGCACTCAGGCGCGCCCCTCGAGGCTGAGCGGCTGAGCCGGCGGTGCTCGTGACCTCGTTCAGTTCGAGCAACCACAGGCCGCGCTCACGCATCAGCTGTCGCGCATGGCGTGGGCTGTCGGCTTCCAGGCGCCCTTTGCAGCGCCGGCCGAGGGCATCGTCAGCGCGGTAATCGAAGGTCGGCAATGTCGGCTACTCCCGAGTGACGCGCAGCAATTCGTCAAGGCTGGTTACACCGTCCAGCACCCGCTGCCGACCGTCCTGAAACAGGCTGCGCGAGAGCTTGCGCGTTTCCCCGAGCAGCGCTTGCTCGCTCGCGCCTTGATGGATGAGGGCCGAGACTGCCGGCGTGATGCCGATCAGCTCGTAGATCCCGATACGGCCGCGATAACCGTGCTGACAACGCTCACAGCCCACCGCTGTGAACAGTTGTGGCGACGTCGAAACGCTCAGCCCCAGACGCTGGCACTGCAAGGCATCGGCCGTGGACGCAACCTTGCAGTACGGGCACAAGGTGCGTAGCAGACGCTGGGCCAGAACCCCCACCAGCGATGACGCCAGCAGATAGGGATCGACGCCCATGTCCACCAGCCGCGTGACCGCGCCAACCGCGCTGTTGGTGTGCAAGGTCGAGAGCACGAGATGCCCGGTCAGCGAAGCCTGAACGGCGATTTCTGCGGTTTCGCGATCACGGATTTCGCCGACCATCACCACGTCCGGATCCTGACGCAAAATGGCGCGCAAACCACGGGCGAACGTCATGTCCACTTTTGGATTGACCGGCATCTGCCCGACGCCGGGCAGGTGATATTCGATGGGATCTTCGACCGTCAGAATGTTGCGCGTCTGATCATTCAGGCTGCTCAGCGCGGCATACAGACTGGTGGTCTTGCCGGAACCGGTCGGGCCCGTGACCAGCAGGATCCCGTGAGGTTTGCCCAACAATTGGCGCAAGTCAGCGAGGGTGTCTGCGGGCATGCCAAGTCGCGGCAATTCGAGACGCCCGGCCTGTTTATCGAGGAGGCGCAGCACGACCCGTTCACCGTGCGCAGAAGGCAGTGTAGAGACCCGCACGTCGACTTCGTGCCCGGCCAGTCGCAGGGCGATTCGGCCATCCTGGGGCACACGTTTTTCGGCAATGTCCAAACGCGCCATGACCTTGATGCGCGACACCAGCAAGGTCGCCAGTTCGCGCCGTGGCCGCAACATTTCACGCAATTGCCCGTCGATTCGCATACGCACCGACAGGTACTGCTCGAAGGTTTCCAAATGCACGTCCGACGCCTGCTCGCGCACCGCTTCGCTGAGCAAAGCGTTGATAAGGCGAATGATCGGCGCATCGCCTTGCTGCTCCAGCAAATCGGCGGTCTGTGGCACTTGGTCGACCAGGCTGAGCAGGTCCAGTTCGTCGTCCAGACCTTGTGCGACTTGCTCCGCCGCGCTCTGCCCTTCGCGGTAAGCGACTGCCAGGCGCTGGGCGAATTCGCCAGCCGCGAGCATCCGGAGCGGCACCTGGCCGCACACCCGGCGCGCTTCAGCCACGGCGGTCAGCGGTGTATCGGCTCGCATGGCGAGGATCGGCTCAGCCCCCCCTTGCTCCAGCAACACACCAAAACGTCGGGCAAAACCGAACGGCAATTGCGTAAGGCTTGCACCCGATTCGCTCATGGGACCACCGGCGTCTGCTTGCGCAAATCGAACACCGGCGCGTCGCTGACCGGGTCAAACAGGTGGCGCGATTCGGCAGGCAGCAGCAAGGAGTTGTTGCCCTGCGCTCCGGGCTGGCTCAAGTCGCGCAGCGCGTTGTAGCGCTGCTGGCTGACATCCGCCAAATCTTCCCTGCTGCGCACAATGGTCGGACGCAGGAACACCATCAGATTGCTCTTGGTTTGCGTGTCGCGGCTCCAGCGAAACAGCGCGCCCAGATAGGGTATGTCGCGCAGCAACGGCACGCCGCTCTGTTGGGTCCGCACGCTGTCGCGAATCAGACCGCCGATCACGATGATCTCGCCATCGTCGGCAAGGATCGTGCTTTTGAGCGCGCGTTTGTTGGTGATCAGATCCGAAGAATCGATGCCCGAGACCGAGGGCGCGATGTCGGAAACTTCTTGCTCGACCTCCAGCCGGAGCGTTGAACCTTCGTTGATGTACGGCTTGATTTTCAGGCTGATGCCGACGTCTTTGCGCTCGACGGTAGTGAACGGATTCTCTGCACCGTTACTGCTGGTGGTGTAGGAGCCCGTCTTGAACGGCACGTTCTGGCCGACGATGATTTCCGCTTGCTGATTGTCCAGCGTTAACAGGCTCGGCGTGGACAACAAATTGCTCCGCGTATTGCTGGCCAGTGCAGTGATTAGTGCCCCAAAACGGTCGCTGCCCAGTTGCAGAATGGCACCCTCCGGTGCGGATTTTTTTTCATTGAATGTAAGACCGCCAACGATCGGAATATCGGTGCCGGGGAGGTTGATGAACCCCGTCGCGCTGCCGGTATTCAATCCCCACTGGACGCCCACGGCTTCAGCAATGTCGCCGGAAATTTCGACGATGGCGGCATGGATCAGCACTTGGGCTCGCGGCTGATCCAACTGACGCACGATGTTCTCGATGGTGCGAATCTGCGCAGGCTCGGCAATTAGCACCAGCGCATTTTGACTCTCGTCGGCCTTGATCATGAAGGTGGCGCTGGACGCGTTGTCCTTGACTCCAGGGATGGCCGCTGCCGTTCTCCGTCCCTGGCCCATGGTCTCCAGCACTTCGGCCAATTGCTTGGCATCACTGTGGCGCAGGCGAATGACCCGGGCATTGTCGAGGGTCGCGGTGGCGGGGGCATCAAGGCCGTGGGCAAGGTCGAGCAGACGTTTTCGAACCGCCGGCGGGCCAATCAGGATCAAACGATTGGTGCGATTGTCGGCGAGCACCTGGATCGTCGTATCGGCGTTGCGTTTGCCCAGGGAGGATTCAATGATGGTCGCGACGTCGGCGGCTTGAGCATGGCGCATCTGCACCACGGAGTGCAGGTTGTTCTGCCCGGAATCAAGCTGACGGACGACCTTGCCGATACGACCAACATTGGCGGCGGTGTCGGTCACCACCAGCGCATTGGCCGAAACCGACGGGCCGACGTAGCCGTTGACCGATACCAGTGGTCGCACCAGCCCGGCAATGTCCGAAGCGCTGCTGGTGTCGAGCTCGATCACCTGAGTGATGAACTGCGACGGCGTAGCATTTTGCGCGGTGCCCTGACCGGCACGGCTTTTGGCTTCGGTGACCGGCGTGATCAGGATTCGGTCGCCTTCATCGATGACCGTGAAGTTGTGCGCGTCCAGTACTGAATAAAACAACCGTCGAACGCCTTCGCGGTCGAGAGCCTTCTGAGACATGACGGTGATGCGTCCGCTGACCCTTGGATCGAGCACTACCGTCGTGCCCAGGATGGTCGAGAACTCTTCGACAATGTCGCGCAGCTCTGCATTGTTCATCGCCAGTTGCCACTTCTGTTCCTCGGCCAGCAGCAGGCCAGGGATGCTCGTCAACGTAAAAATGCCGAATAAAACCAGGGAGCGCAGCCGCTGCGCGCCGGTGAAGCTGTTCATGGGATTGATCACTCTGACTGCCCGGAAACCGGACGTAGAAAACGTGTAGAAATAGCGGGCGCTTGTGGTTGTTTCGGCGCTTCGAACGGACGCAGAAAACGCGTGCTGGATGGCTGCAGCGCTAATACTTCTTCGCGTCCCTTGTTCCACAGCACCACCTGTCTTGTTTCGACGCGACGCAGAATGCTGCCGCCCGGCAACCGCTCGCCGACCTGATACATGCGCGGACCTTGCGCGTCTGCCAACAGCGCTTTGGACAAGCCGTTGCTGTGGATGAAACTGGCGTGCAATGTCAGCGGCTCGGCGCTGGGCAACGGCGACAGTGCGGTCGTCAAACCGAGTACCGAAGCGATCGCTCCGGTGTTCAACGGCTCTCGCGCCAATATCGGCGCCGTCGCGGAGACAATTGGCAACGGGACAGCAAGTTCGTCGCGAAATCGCCATTCCTGCCACGCCAAAAACACCAGATAAGCGATCGGCAACATCAGCAAACCTGCGCTGCTCAAACGAGGCAGCACCACGGAAGTCGCCTGAGGCATGCGTTTCATAGCCAACTCATTCAAGGTGCTCACTGCGGCGATATTTGCACCAGGACATACGGCGCAGCAGCCGATGCCCGCATGCTTCGTGAACAATCACCGCGCCAACGTGCAGCACGATCAACAACGAAAGGACCACGCAGGCACCGATGTGAAGTGTGACAAACGAGCCAATCAGCGCGGGGTCGCTCAACGGTTGAGGGATGCTGATCCAGCCAAACACATCGATCGGGCGATCCATCATCAAAACGCCGGTCACCAAGACGACACCGACGATGAGGTAGATCGACGTGTGCACCAGCAGCACAAGTTTCGCCATAAACACTAATGCGCTCACGCTCGTGCGCCGGGTATGAGCGATAAAAATGAACAGACGCCAGACGAAGAACGGAATGAACACGGTCGTCAGCGAGACATTGACAAAGGCAATCGATTGTTCGATGCCCGCGGGCAGTTCAAAACTGGCCACGGAAAAGCCGGACACCAGGGTCCAGATGATTACAGCGGCGGACAGCCAGTGCAGCCATACGCGCTGGGCGGAGTAACCCGAAGTCTTCATTCGCCACTCTGAAATTCAACAAGAAATGAGCTTCGGGCGATCCTTGATGAATCGCCCAAAGTATTACGGCTTACTTAGAGTTTGTTCCATGCCATGTGCCAATGCGCACCGACGCCGGGTTCAAAACCGTTAGCTGTCGGGGTGTATTGCTTGCAATAGCCGGACTCAGGGAAAGGCTTGCACTCGAAGACTTCATTGGTCTTCGGCTGCAGTACCTTGGTACCCGCTGCGTACTCACTGACGCCTTCGGGGAAAACGAAGTCGTATTCAGCACCGGCACCCTCGCCGGTGAGCGTGGTCGGCTGGGTATCCTGGAGGGTGGTGCGGCCGTCGAGGGTGGTGCCAATCAGTTTCAGGGTGTGTTTGCCGGGGTTACTGCGAACATCCATGACCAACCCGGTTGTGCCGCTGTCCACTTGAGCCGAGGTCATGCCGACCGGTTTGTTGCTCTCATCGAACAAGGTCGCTTCCACCTTCATCTTGCGATTGGCGATCATTCTGAAATCAACCTTGGCCTGACCCTTGTCCAGTATGTACTCAGCTTGCTGAGAAGCGACCGACATGCGGGCATCAGTATCTTCCTTCATGTCCAGCTGCACTTCGTAGCGGGTAATGCCGCTTTCTTTTTGCGCGTACAGGCTGTTGTTGCCTTTCACCGGTTCGATGTTGCCGGCTTCATCACGCACACCGGCGCGGACGAGGGAGTGGGTCGCGTTGATCTTTTCGGCAAGCTTGAATGCCCAGTTGTTGGCCAGGCCTTGCTCGGCGGTGTCGATGGAGATTTCGACGCTGTACTCCGTGCTTTCACCGTCGACAGTGAAGGCCCGTGCCTTGACCTTGTCGCCAACCAACAGCGCGGTCGAAGGTGCGATGCCCCCTACCGAAGACCAACCGCCAGGCAGCGAAGGTTCAGCAAGGATATTGACGTCGGCCGGGTTGTAGAACGCTGCGTCGGTGTCGCCGACTGTCCACACCGCCAGGATTACGTGATGGCCGGATTTGTCTTCGGGCACGGTGCAGTTGTGTTTCGTGCCGGAGACCGGTTTCTGGTTGCCACCGTCAATGGTGCAGAACGGCGTGCTTTCAAAGGAGGCACGTTTCAGCGATTCATTCGGGTTCCAGCCATTACGGGTAATGAAATACTCGTGTTTGGTTGCTGGATGAACGGCGGTGTAGTGCCACTGGAAATCAATGTTGCGGTCTTTGATTTCAGTCAGCTGCCAGCGTGTGGCGGACTGCGCGTCCAGCGCCGAGAAATTGGAATGGCCGCCACTGGCGATCTTGCCATCGACCGGCCCCTGCAACGGAGCACCGCCGACGCCGGCCGGGAAACCCTTGAAGGTTTCACCGACACTTTGCGGCTCGTATTGAGCGCCACCGCAGTTGGTGTTCACGCCTTTCTGGCAGAGCAATGCCCGCGAAGGCGGCACATCCAGGTAGCCATGGGCAGAGGCCGTTTGTGAAGCGAGCATTGCCGATAACAGGATCATCGAGGAGGTGCACGCGGTGAATGCGCCTCCTTTGTAGAAAGTATTTTTCATGATTGGATTCCAGACTGCTTATCGATAATCAAGGCGCCTTGTGAGCACCACTGTTCGTAAGTTCGTTCACCAAAGAGTTGAACGAAGGTCAGAAACCTTACTGGGATGGCGGAAAATTCTATGTAGGAGGAATCGCCGCTGATGGAAGGATCGGTCTCTCTGGTAATTCGTCCGACAAAGACGAAACATTTCTTACATTCAGAAATTGTTTGGGCAGACACGATTCAACGGACCAAAAAAAACCTGCCCAACTTATGCCGGGCAGGCTTCAAGAAACTTCACCGGTTTTATTGGTGATATTGCGCCGACAACTCATGCACGGCGCGCATGAACGCGCCGGCGTGCTCTGGATCGACTTCAGGGGTGATGCCATGGCCGAGGTTGAACACATGCCCGCTGCCTTTGCCGTAGCTGGCAAGAATCCGTCCCACTTCAGTACGAATGGCTTCCGGCTTGGCGTACAGCACGGTCGGGTCCATGTTGCCTTGCAAGGCGACTTTGTCCCCGACGCGAGCACGGGCGTTGCCGATGTCGCACGTCCAGTCCAGGCCCAGTGCGTCGGCGCCAGCGTCGGCGATGCTTTCCAGCCACAGGCCGCCGTTCTTGGTGAACAGGATGACCGGCACTTTACGGCCTTCGTGTTCGCGGATCAGGCCGCTAACGATTTTGCGCATGTAGGCCAGGGAGAACTCCTGATACGCCGCCGCCGAGAGATTGCCGCCCCAGGTGTCGAAGATCTGCACCGCTTGCGCGCCGGCCATGATCTGGCCGTTCAGGTAGCTGGTGACCGACTGTGCGAGCTTGTCCAGCAGCAGGTGCATGGCTTGCGGGTTGTCGTAGAGCATGGCCTTGGTCTTGCGGAAGTCCTTGGACGAACCGCCTTCGACCATGTAGGTAGCCAGGGTCCACGGGCTGCCGGAGAACCCGATCAGCGGCACGCGGCCGTTCAGTTCGCGGCGAATGGTGCTGACCGCGTCCATGACGTAACCGAGGTCTTTATGCGGATCAGGAATCGGCAAGGCTTCGATGTCGGCCAGGGTGCTGACGACTTTCTTGAAGCGCGGACCTTCACCGGTTTCGAAGTACAGGCCCTGGCCCATCGCGTCGGGGATGGTGAGGATGTCCGAGAAGAGAATCGCCGCGTCCAGCTGCGGATAGCGATCGAGCGGCTGCATCGTGACTTCGCACGCGAACTCCGGGTTCATGCACAGGCTCATGAAGTCGCCCGCCTTGGCGCGGCTGGCGCGGTATTCCGGCAGATAGCGACCGGCCTGACGCATCATCCAGACAGGCGTGACGTCCACGGGTTGCTTGAGCAGGGCACGAAGGAAACGGTCGTTCTTCAGGGCAGTCATGTCGGCATCCGGAAAAAAAGTGCGGGCATTTTCTCAGAGCGCGACGCAAAAGGCACGGCAAGAGCCGTGCCTTTTGTCTATCGGGTCAATTTGTCGCGGTGGAATGCGGCATTTAGCAACATCGCGAAACAGCTGTAGGAGTGAGCCTGCTCGCGATGACGGAGTGTCAGTCAATCAAACTGGCGACTGATAAACCGCTATCGCGAGCAGGCTCACTCCTACAGGGTTACTGCGTTATAGGTCAGGATCGGGTTCAGACGCCCAAATAATCCAGAATCCCTTCGGCCGCATTACGGCCTTCGAAGATCGCCGTCACCACCAGGTCAGAACCCCGCACCATGTCGCCACCGGCGAAGATTTTCGGGTTGCTGGTCTGGTGCTTGTATTGACCTTGCTCCGGCGCCACGACACGACCCTGGCTGTCGGTCTGGATCTCGAACTGCTCGAACCATGCAGCCGGGCTCGGACGGAAACCGAAGGCGATGACCACGGCGTCGGCCGGGATGATCTCTTCAGAGCCCGGGATCGGCTCGGGGCTGCGACGGCCACGGGCGTCCGGCTCGCCAAGACGGGTCTCGACCACCTTCACACCTTCGACGTGGTCTTCGCCAACAATGGCGATCGGCTGGCGGTTGTAGAGGAACCTCACGCCTTCTTCCTTGGCGTTCTTCACCTCTTTGCGCGAGCCCGGCATGTTCGCTTCATCGCGACGATAAGCACAGGTCACCGACTTGGCGCCCTGGCGAATTGAAGTGCGGTTGCAGTCCATCGCCGTGTCGCCGCCGCCCAATACCACGACCCGTTTGCCTTTCATGTCGACGAAATCTTCCGGCGACTTTTCAAAGCCCAGGTTGCGGTTGACGTTGGCAATCAGGAAATCCAGCGCGTCGTGCACGCCCGGCAGATCCTCACCGGCGAAGCCGCCCTTCATGTAGGTGTAGGTGCCCATGCCCATGAACACGGCATCGTATTCAGCGAGCAACTGCTCGATGGTCACGTCTTTGCCCACTTCGGTGTTCAGGCGGAACTCGATACCCATGCCGGTGAAGACTTCGCGACGATTGCTCAGCACGGTCTTTTCCAGCTTGAACTCAGGAATACCGAAGGTCAGCAGACCACCGATTTCCGGGTTCTTGTCGAACACCACCGGGGTCACGCCGCCGCGCACCAGCACGTCGGCACAACCCAGGCCTGCCGGGCCAGCACCGATGATCGCCACACGCTTGCCAGTCGGTACAACCTTGGACATGTCCGGGCGCCAGCCCATGGCGAACGCCGTGTCGGTGATGTACTTCTCGACCGAACCGATGGTCACCGCGCCGAAACCATCGTTGAGGGTGCAGGCACCTTCGCACAGACGGTCCTGTGGGCACACCCGGCCGCACACTTCCGGCAAAGTGTTGGTCTGGTGCGACAACTCGGCGGCCTGAAGAATGTTGCCCTCGGCCACCAATTTGAGCCAGTTCGGAATGAAGTTGTGCACCGGGCACTTCCATTCGCAATACGGGTTACCGCAACCCAGGCAGCGGTGGGCCTGATCGGCCGAATGCTGGGGTTTGAAGGGCTCGTAGATTTCCACGAACTCTTTCTTGCGTTGACGCAACAGTTTCTTCTTCGGATCCTTGCGCCCGACATCGATGAACTGGAAGTCGTTATTCAGACGTTCAGCCATTGTTAAAACCTCATCAAACTCTTCAGGCGCATATCACTGCGGGTTGGCACGGGTGCTGGAAAGCAACGATTTCAGGTTGGCAGCCTTGGGCTTGACCAGCCAGAAACGGCGCAGATAGTCATCGAGGTTTTCAGCAAGGTTACGACCCCACTCGCTGTCGGTTTCCTCGACGTATTCGTCCAGCACGCGTTGCAGGTGGCTGCGATAGGCTTCCATCGCTTCGCCGCTGATCCGCTGGATTTCCACCAGTTCGTGGTTGACCCGGTCAACGAAGGTGTTGTCCTGATCGAGCACGTAGGCGAAGCCGCCGGTCATGCCTGAGCCGAAGTTGTATCCGGTCTTGCCCAGCACGCAGACAAAACCACCGGTCATGTATTCGCAGCAGTGATCGCCAGTGCCTTCCACCACGGTGTGAGCACCGGAGTTACGCACCGCAAAACGCTCGCCTGCAGTGCCAGCCGCGAACAGCTTGCCGCCGGTGGCGCCATAGAGGCAGGTGTTGCCAATGATGGCACTGTCCTGCGTCTTGTAGATGCTGCCCTTCGGCGGAACGATGACCAGTTTGCCGCCAGTCATGCCTTTGCCGACGTAGTCGTTGGCGTCGCCTTCCAGGTACATGTGCAGGCCACCAGCGTTCCACACACCGAAACTCTGACCGGCCGTCCCTTTGAAGCGGAACGTGATCGGCGCTTTGGCCATGCCCTGGTTGCCATGCTTGCGCGCAATTTCGCCGGAGATCCGCGCACCGATCGAGCGGTCGCAGTTGCAGATATCCAGAGCGAAATCGGCGCCGCTCATGTCGTTGATTGCCGACGTGGCGAGACCGACCATTTTTTCGGCCAGCAAACCTTTGTCGAACGGCGGGTTGCGCTCAACCTGGCAGAACTGAGGTTTGTCTGCCGGGATGTGGTCGCTGCCCAGCAACGGCGTCAGGTCGAGGTGATTCTGCTTGGCGGTCTGGCCTTCGAGAATTTCCAGCAGATCGGTACGCCCGATCAGCTCTTCGAGGGAGCGCACGCCCAGTTTCGCCAGCCACTCACGGGTTTCTTCGGCGACGTAGGTGAAGAAATTCACCACCATGTCGACGGTGCCGATGTAGTGATCCTTGCGCAGCTTCTCGTTCTGCGTTGCAACGCCGGTGGCGCAGTTGTTCAGGTGGCAGATACGCAGGTATTTGCAGCCCAGCGCGATCATTGGCGCGGTGCCGAAGCCGAAGCTTTCAGCGCCGAGGATGGCGGCCTTGATCACGTCGAGGCCGGTTTTCAGGCCGCCGTCGGTCTGCACCCGGACTTTGCCGCGCAGGTCGTTGCCGCGCAGGGTCTGGTGAGTTTCGGCGAGGCCGAGCTCCCACGGTGCGCCCGCGTATTTGATCGAGGTCAGCGGCGATGCGCCGGTGCCGCCGTCGTAGCCGGAAATGGTGATCAAGTCTGCGTAAGCCTTGGCCACCCCGGCAGCGATGGTGCCGACGCCCGCTTCTGCAACCAGTTTCACCGAGACCAGCGCCTGCGGATTGACTTGTTTCAAGTCGAAAATCAGCTGCGACAAGTCTTCAATCGAGTAGATGTCATGGTGCGGCGGCGGCGAAATCAACGTCACGCCCGGCACCGCATAGCGCAGCTTGGCGATCAGACCGTTGACCTTGCCACCCGGCAGTTGACCACCTTCACCCGGCTTCGCGCCTTGAGCGACTTTTATCTGCAGCACTTCAGCGTTGACCAGGTATTCCGGAGTCACCCCGAAACGGCCGGTCGCGACTTGCTTGATTTTCGAGCTCTTGATGGTGCCGTAACGCGCCGGGTCTTCGCCGCCTTCGCCGGAGTTGGAACGCGCACCGAGGCGGTTCATTGCTTCGGCCAGGGCTTCGTGAGCCTCCGGCGACAGCGCGCCCAACGAGATGCCGGCAGAGTCGAAGCGCTTGAGCACCGACTCCAGCGGTTCGATCTCGCTGATGTCCAGCGCGGTGTCGAGGGTTTTCACCTTGAACAGGTCGCGGATCATCGACACCGGACGGTTGTCCACCAGCGCTGTGTATTCCTTGAACTTGCCGTAGTCGCCCTGCTGCACTGCAGCTTGCAAAGTGTTGACGACGTCCGGGTTGTAGGCGTGATATTCGCCACCGTGGACGAACTTCAGCAAGCCGCCCTGCTGGATCGGCTTGCGCGGGCTCCAGGCTTCGGCGGCGAGCGCTTTCTGCTCGGCTTCGATGTCGACGAAGCGTGCACCCTTGATGCGGCTCGGCACGCCACGGAAGCTCAGGTCGCAGACTTCTTCGGACAGGCCGATGGCCTCGAACAGCTGAGCCCCCCGGTACGAAGCAATGGTTGAGATACCCATCTTCGAGAGGATTTTCAGCAGGCCTTTGGTGATGCCTTTGCGGTAGTTCTTGAACACCTCATAGAGGTCGCCCAGCACTTCGCCGGTGCGGATCAGGTCACCCAGCACTTCGTACGCCAGGAACGGATAGACCGCCGAGGCGCCGAAACCGATCAACACGGCGAAATGGTGCGGATCGCGAGCGGTCGCGGTCTCCACGAGGATGTTGGAGTCGCAACGCAGGCCTTTTTCGGTCAGACGGTGATGCACCGCGCCGGTGGCCAGAGAAGCGTGGATCGGCAACTTGCCCGGGGCAATATGACGGTCACTCAAAACAATCTGGGTGCGACCGGCGCGAACAGCTTCTTCAGCCTGGTCGGCAACATTGCGCACCGCGGCCTCGAGGCCAACGCTCTCGTCGTAGTTGAGGTCGATGACCTGGCGCTCAAAGCCCGGACGATCGAGGTTCATCAGCGAGCGCCACTTGGCCGGGGAAATAACCGGCGAGCTGAGGATCACGCGCGAAGCGTGTTCTGGTGACTCCTGGAAAATATTGCGCTCGGCACCGAGGCAGATTTCCAGCGACATGACGATGGCTTCGCGCAGCGGATCGATCGGCGGGTTGGTGACCTGCGCGAACTGCTGCCGGAAATAGTCATACGGCGTGCGCACGCGCTGGGACAGCACGGCCATCGGCGTATCGTCGCCCATCGAGCCAACCGCTTCGTAGCCTTGCTCGCCAAGCGGACGCAGCACTTGGTCGCGCTCTTCGAACGTGACCTGATACATCTTCATGTACTGCTTGAGCCGGTCGACATCATAGAAAGCCGAACCGTGATCGTTGTCTTCCATGGTCGCCTGAATGCGCAGGGCATTCTTACGCAACCATTGCTTGTACGGATGACGGGACTTCAAGCGGTTGTCGATCGCGTCGGTATCGAGGATCTGCCCGGTCTCGGTGTCTACAGCAAAGATCTGACCCGGGCCAACGCGGCCCTTGGCGATCACATCTTCAGGCTGGTAATTCCAGACACCGATTTCCGACGCCAGGGTGATGAAACCGTTTTTGGTGGTCACCCAGCGCGCCGGACGCAGACCGTTACGGTCAAGCAGGCACACCGCGTAACGACCATCGGTCATGACCACGCCGGCCGGGCCGTCCCACGGTTCCATGTGCATCGAGTTGTATTCGTAGAACGCACGCAGGTCCGGGTCCATGGTTTCGACGTTCTGCCACGCAGGCGGAATGATCATCCGCACGCCACGGAACAGGTCGATGCCACCGGTGACCATCAGCTCAAGCATGTTGTCCATGCTCGAGGAATCGGAACCGACGCGATTCACCAGCGGGCCGAGCTCTTCCAGATCCATCAGATCGTTGGTGAACTTGGTGCGACGGGCCTGCGCCCAGTTGCGGTTGCCGGTAATGGTGTTGATCTCGCCGTTGTGGGCGAGGAAGCGGAATGGCTGAGCCAGCGGCCATTTCGGCAAGGTATTGGTGGAAAAGCGCTGGTGGAATACGCAAATCGAGGTTTGCAGGCGCTGATCGCTGAGGTCTGGGTAGAAGGCGGTGAGGTCCGCCGGCATCATCAGACCTTTGTAAATAATAGTCTTGTGGGAAAAGCTGCAGATGTAGTGATCGACATCGGCGGCGTTGGAGACGGACGAACGACGACGAGCGCTGAACAGCTTGATCGCCATGTCCTGATCGCTGAGGCCTTCGCCGCCGATGAACACTTGTTCAATCTGTGGCAGACGCTCGTGGGCCAGTCGACCGAGGACGCTGGTGTCGATCGGCACTTTGCGCCAGCCGACCAGCGTCAGGCCTTCAGCCAGGATCTCGCGGTTCATGTTATCGCGAGCGGCTTCGGCTTTGACCGGGTCCTGATTGAAGAAGACCATGCCCACAGCGTATTGCCTGGGCAGTTCGGCACCAAAGGTTTCCTGGGCGATGGCTCGCAGGAATACATCCGGCTTCTGAATCAGCAGACCGCAACCGTCACCGGTCTTGCCGTCGGCGTTGATCCCACCGCGGTGGGTCATGCAGGTCAGGGCCTCGATGGCCGTTTGCAAAAGGGTATGACTGGGCTCGCCCTGCATATGAGCTATCAGGCCGAAACCACAGTTATCCTTGAATTCATCTGGTTGGTACAGACCTGCTTTCATAGACACTTTCTCACCAGGCTGCCTCTTTTCGAGGCAAATTTCTTTTCAATTCAACCACTTGCGAACCGCGCCGAACGTACGCCGGCTTAGCGGGGGCAAAAGGGTGGTCATTGTACACAGCGACACAGACGCTCACAAATTTGACGACGAAATGTCGCAAATCTATGTCGCATTTGTGAAAGGTTTAAAGCGATATGCTGTGCTAGTCAAAACTTTTTTAATTCTGACTGCAACGACTCAAAGACTACTGTAACGCAGACACCACAAGGCGCGCGGTCGCAGGGACGGCGCGCACATGTAGAAATTTTGAGGTGCTTGGAGAGGCGGCCTGGGTAAGGCCGCCGAATCTTCAGCGAGTTGTTGCCAGTTCCTGTTGGACGCTGGCGACAGTGCGAGGCCAAGGTTTACCAGCCTGAACCTTCGCTGGCAAGGCCTTGATGGCGTTGAGGGCTGCATCGCGGCTGCCAAAGCTGCCGTATGTGATGACGAAAAGCGGTTTGCCGTTGAGCACTTTCTTGAAATAGCGGTACTCGCCGCCCTGCTCTTTGACGAAGTTTTGCGCCGATGCCTCGGAGCTGGTGCCGAGGATCTGCACCACGTAGTTGCTGGTCGGCTGGCCGGCGTACCAGGTACCGCCGGCAGCCTTGGCCACAGTGGTCGGCTTCTCGGCAGGTTTGGCAGCAGCGGCCGGTGCCGGAGCGGGCTTGGCGGCTGGGGTTGGGGCTGGGCCCGGTACTGGCTTGGCCGTCGCAATCTGCGTGGGTGCCGGTGCCGGTTTGGCGGCTGGTTCGGTCGGCGCAGGGCCGGCCGGAATGCCCGCAGGCGGCGCGGTGGTGGTCACGGTCGGCGGAACTTCGCTCGAACCTTCCACAGGCACGCCGTCGTCGCCTTCAGTAATGCCACCGGCCGCTTCAGCCAACGGGCCGCGCATCACCGGCTGCGAGTTGCCAACCAGCGGCAATGGCATCGGCTGCGAATTACCGGCGAATTCAACAGCAGGAGCACCGCCGTCGTTTTGTTGTGGCGTGCCCTGACCCAGCGGCAATTGCGCCTGTTCATTGGCAGGTGCGCCAGTGGTCGGTGCTTTGCTGCGACCCGGCATCAACCAGGCGGCGGCTACCGCGACCACGACTACGGCGGAAATCGCCAATACGTGTTTCTTCGGCATGTTGAACCCCATACTTGGACGCTTGACCGCTGAGCGGCTGGCAATCATGACTTCGATCAGAGCATCGCGGGCGACCTGGTTGATGTTGCCAGGCCAGCCATCGGAGCTTTCGTGAATATCAGAGATCTGATCTGCAGTGAAAAGTTCGATACCCCGACCGGCACCTTCGAGCCGCTGATCCAGGTATTCACGGGTTTCTTCTTCGGTGTAAGGCTGCAGTTCAATAACGTGAAAACGCTCTTCCTGAAGGCTCAGCGCCTCCAGTTGCGCGATCAGCGACGACTCACCGAACAGAAACACATGCGGGCGACCTTCCGGTGCACCAGCGGCCAGCTCCATCAACGCTTCGAGCGCGGATTCATCGAGCTGTTCGGCGTCATCCACCAGCAGATAGACCTCCTGCCCGGTCAGGGCCAGTTGAACCACCTGAGCCAGGATCGGGCCGATCTCTGCCTGAGCGACATTCAAGGCCTGCGCTACCTGGCGCAACACACCAGCCGCATCACCGGCGCCACGGGCGGAAACCACCACGCTTTGCACCGATTGTTTGTTGGTACTGGCCACCAGCGCCTGACGCAGCAGGGTCTTGCCGCTGCCGTGCGGGCCGGTCACGACCAGCAGCAACTGGCTGTAGCGAGCCAGATGATGAAGTTGCCCCAGGACCGGCTTGCGCTGGGCCGGGAAGAATTTGAAGCCAGGCACCCGTGGAGCAAAAGGGTCGTGACTCAACTGGAAATGGCCGAGGAAAGCCTCGTCGGCGTGCAAACTAGTCATCGGGATCTTATTAACCTTTAAGCTGAGCCAGAGCGCGGTAATCCGCTTCCAGCGTGGCCTGTAAAACTTCTTTCGGATAATCGTCGGTCACCACCGCCTCGCCCATGTGGCGCAGCAGCACCAGGCGCAAACGACCGTCGATCACTTTCTTGTCAATTGCCATGTGTTCGAGAAAATCGGCTGGCGTCATCGCTTCAGGCGGAACCACGGGCAGGCCGGCACGTTGAAACAGTCGAATGCCGCGATCACGCTCCTGCTCGCTGATCCAGCCAAGCCGCGCCGACATTTCCAGCGCCATGACCGTGCCAGCAGCCACCGCCTCACCATGCAGCCACACACCATATCCCATGTGCGTCTCGATGGCGTGCCCAAAGGTGTGGCCCAGGTTCAACGTAGCCCGCACTCCGGTTTCCTTCTCGTCGGCGCCAACCACTTCAGCCTTGGCCGCGCACGAACGCTCGATGGCGTAGGTCAGGGCAACCTGATCCAGAGCACTCAGGCGATCAACGTTTTCTTCGAGCCAGGTCAGAAATGGCTCATCGCAAATCAAGCCGTACTTGATGACTTCCGCCAGCCCCGCCGACAGTTCGCGGGCAGGCAAGGTGTTGAGTGTAGCGGTGTCGATCAGCACAACGTTCGGCTGATAGAACGCGCCGACCATGTTCTTGCCCAGCGGATGATTGATGCCGGTTTTGCCGCCCACCGACGAATCCACCTGCGACAGCAACGTGGTGGGAACCTGAATGAAATCGACACCGCGCTGATAGCAAGCAGCGGCAAAACCCGCCATGTCGCCGATGACGCCGCCACCGAGGGCGATCACTGTGGTACGGCGATCGTGCCGTGCGGTCAGCAAGCCATCAAAGATCAGTTGCAGGGTTTCCCAGGTCTTGAACGATTCGCCGTCGGGCAGCACGACGCTAATCACCGAAAACTGCTCAAGGCTGCGGGTCAATCGCTCGAGATACAGCGGCGCTACGGTTTCGTTGGTGATAATCGCCACTTGCCGTCCGCGAATATGCGGGGCCAGCAGCTCAGGCTGATCCAACAGACCTTCGCCAATATGAATCGGGTAGCTGCGCTCGCCTAGATCGACCTTGAGTGTCTGCATGTGTCCCCACAGTAAAGATGGAATCAGGGCGTCCTGCCTGAAGAAATCGAGTGTCTACGGCATCTGCCAACGCCGATTTTAGCTCCTGCCACGACATTGAACAGGCATGGCGGGAGGCCGAGGATAGCGCATTTCACGCTGCGCTTTAACGCGGCGGCAGTTGCTGCAGGCGATCCAGAATATCAAGCACCACCATTCTCGGCGGCCGCTCATCGGTTTCCACCACCAGGTCGGCGATTTCCCGATAAAGCGGGTCGCGAAGCTCCAGTAAATCTCTGAGGGTTTTTGCCGGATCGGCGGTACGCAGCAAAGGCCGGTTACGATCACGAGCGGTGCGACCGACTTGCTGCTCGACTGAGGCATGCAGATAAACCACCCGACCACCGGCATGCAGTGCCCGGCGATTAGCCTCGCGCATGACGGCACCGCCACCGGTCGCCAGAACCACGCCATCACAGGTGCAGAGCTCGGCGATCATCGCCTGCTCACGGTCACGAAAACCCGGTTCGCCTTCCTTGTCGAAGATCCACGGGATATTGGCGCCCGTGCGCAATTCAATTTCCTTATCGGAATCTTTGAACGGCAGGCGCAGCTCTTTGGCCAGCAACCGGCCGATGGTGCTTTTTCCAGCACCCATCGGTCCAACAAGAATCAAATTTCGCACAGAATCAATGACTCACAGCAATCGCCTGATTGTTCATGATACGCGGAGTGAGAAATACCAGCAGCTCGGATTTTTTCTCCGAAACCACGTCACGCCGGAAAAGGCGGCCAAGATACGGCACATCACCGAGAAATGGCACCTTATCTACAACCTTGCTCTGAGTATTGGAGAAAACCCCACCAATCACGATGGTCTCGCCGTCATTCACCAGAACCTTGGCGTTGACCTCGTTTTTCTTGATCGGCGGCACATCCTGCACCTTGTTCAGGTAGTCCGGTTCATCCTTGGTGACCTTGACCTCCATGATAATGCGGTTGTCCGGGGTGATTTGCGGCGTCACCTCCAGAGACAGGGATGCTTCCTTGAACGATACCGAGGTGGCGCCACTGGAGCTGGCTTCCTGGTAAGGAATCTCCGTGCCCTTGAGGATTTTCGCGGTTTCCTTGTCGGACGTGACCACCTTGGGTTGTGAAACGATTTCGCCGTTACCGGTTTTCTCCATCGCCGTCAGCTCCAGGTCGAGCAATACGTTGTCGGTGATGAAGGCGATGCCGATTCCCGAAGTGCTGCCCGAGGTGCCAAGGTCCACAAATGGAGAGTTGGTGCTGGTGCTGCCCGGCGTGCCAATGGTGGTCGACGAGCCGTTGACCCCGGAACCGTTCCAGTTACCCTTTTGTATCGAACCGCCCCAGCGCACGCCCAGGCTCTTGTCATAATCGACGTTGGCCTCGACGATGCGCGCTTCGATCATTACCTGACGCACCGGAATGTCCAGCTGCGCGACTATTCGGCGCAGTTCGTCGAGGCGATCCTGGGTCTGGTAGGCGATGATGTTGTTGGTGCGCTCATCAACGGTGATCGAACCGCGCTCGTCGACCTTGGCTTCGGCGCTGGTCACCGACTGGAACAACTTGGCGATGTCGGCTGCCTTGGCGTAGTTCACCTGCAGCAGTTCGCGCCGCAGCGGCGCCAGCTCGGCGATCTGTTTCTGCGATTCCAGCTCCTGACGCTCACGGGCGGCAATTTCTTCCGCCGGGGCCACGAGCAGGACATTGCCAATCATGCGCTTGTCCAGACCCTTGGTTTTCAGCACCAGGTCGAGCGCCTGATCCCAGGGCACATTCTGCAAGCGCAGAGTAATGCCGCCCTGCACTGTGTCGCTGGCCACCAGATTGAGGTTGGTGAAGTCGGCGATCAACTGCAGCACGGAACGTACGTCAATGTCCTGGAAATTCAGCGAAAGCTTTTCGCCGGTGTAGGCGAACCGTTCAGCATTGCGTTTGTGCAAGTCATCCACCGTCATCGGGCGAATGCTGACAGTCAGCTTGTTGTCGGTTTGATAGGTGGAGTAGTCGAAGGCACCGCTGGGTTCGATGGTGATCGTGGCGCGGTCACCCGTGGCGCTGGCGTTGACGAACTGCACCGGAGTCGCGAAATCCTTCACGTCCAGGCGCACACGCAGCGGCTCGGGTAACTGAGTGCGGGTGAAACCGAGGACGATCTTGCCATCGCGCTCTTGAATATCCGGGGCAATGGACGGGTCGGACAAATCGATGACCACGTTCCCTTCACCCTGGGTGCCACGCTGAAAATCGACACCACGAATGGCCTTGGCCACCGGCGCATAGGCCTTGGACGGAGCGGCAACAGGGGTGGCCGCGCGCGACGGTGCCGATTTGGCGGCAGGTCGTGCGGCCGCGTTGCCGGCACCCCGCCCAACCACCACAAACAGGTTATTGCCCTCCACCCGCGAGGTGTACGGGGCCAATTGCGTCAGGTTAATGATCAACCGCGTACGATCCTTGGCCTCGACCACCGTGGCGCTGCGGGCATTACCGGCACCGAGGTCGCGAGTCTTGCTCGTCAGCTGACTGACCACGCCGGGCAGATCGAGAGCAATTCGCGCAGGCTGTTCAGTCGTGTAGCCATGGGGTGCCGGAGGGGCTGCATCGAACGACAACTTCAACTCGACGCGATCTCCCGGCAGCGCGGCAACGTCCAGCGCTTTGAGGTTGGCCGCTTGTACCATCGGTGACTGCAACGCTATCCATAGCGAAACCCCGAGGGCGGTGAAAATCCTGTTCATTATTCGGTTTCCACTATGAGTGCTCTTTCAAAGGGATGGTTCGCGGCCGTTCCAGCCAGGCACCTTCGCCATCCGGAACGATTTCTACCACATCGACTTGCACGCCGCTGATGGCGACGATGCGCCCATCGTTGCGACCCAGATAGTCGCCAACTTTCAACCGATGCACACCCCCCGCCCCGCGCAACAACGCAAAGGAGCCAGCGGCATTGGAGATCGTACCAACCATTTCAAACTGCTCGATGTTGAAACCTTCGAGGTACTGCCTGGCCCGATTGGGGTCGGGCTTGACGTTGCGCGAGCCTGCCTTCTGACCGGCGAGGTCAACCCGCACCTGACGGGAAAACGGGCTTCGCAGATTGGCAGCACTGTAGGTGAACGTCGGGTTTGACCGGAATATTGGGGTGGGTTCGATCTTGCCCGGGGGGCGCAGACGCACCTCATTCATATAGGCGTCGAGGTCGTTGAAGTGGTTGTCGCCGTCACAACCGGCGAGGATCAACAGCATGACGGACAGCGTAAAGACTCGCATCGGGCTCATTTTTGCAGCCCCTTGTCGTTGTAGCGATAGGTCTTGGCGAGAATACTCATGCGCAGTTTCGAGCCACCTTCGGGGTCGGCAGCAGCGATTTCGAAGTCATGCAGCGTGACGATCCGCGGCAACCCGGCGACGCCACTGACGAACGTGGCAAGGTCGTGGTAGGCGCCTGTGACGGTGATCTGGATGGGCAATTCGATGTAGAACTGCTGAGTGACTTCCGGCAGCAATTTGATCTCTTCGAAATCCAGGCCACTGCCCAGGCCAGTGCGAGTGATGTCTTCAAGCAAACCGGGCACTTCGGTGTCGCTGGGTAATTGCCGCAACAACACACCAAATGAGTTTTCCATTTCTTTCATCTGCTGGACATACAGCTCCAGATTCGCCGCCATGTGCGCTTTGTTGGCGAATTGCTCTTTGAGGGTCGACTCTTCATCCCGCTTGAGTTCCAGCTGGGTTTCAAGATCGCTGATGGAGAAGTTGTAGCCCAGCGCCAGCACCAGACCGGCCAGCACAATACCCGCCAGCGCCTTGATGGCGGGCGGCCAGGAGCCCATGTTGTTGGTGTCCAGATCGTTTATGTCGACCTTGCGCAGCCCTTCGAACCATTGGGCCAGGCTCATTGAACAGCCTCCACGTCAGCAGGCTGGGTCTGACGCACGGTCAATTGAAAGACGTTTGCCTGGTCCATTTGCCCGGCGGTGGTCGCCTTGACCTCGGTGAGCGTAGGCGCATCGAACCAGTCGGATGCGTCGAGATTGCGCATCAGGTCAGAGACACGATTGTTCGATTCTGCGGCGCCTGTAACAGACAGGGTTTTGTCGTCCATTTTCACCTCGGTGAAATACACGCCGTCCGGCAAGGTGCGCGCCAGCTGATCGAAAATACGTCCGCTGATCGGCCGATTACCCTGCAGGCCCTGGATGATGCGCATGCGTTCGACCAGTTGCTGGCGACGAGCCTTCAGTTCGCTGATCTGCTTGATACGTTCGTCGACCACGGTGATTTGCTTGCCAATGTAATCGTTTCGGGCAATCTGCCGATCGATGGCGTCGCTGATGGCCCTGTCCGCGATCAGTACCGTCCCGACCGCACCCACCAATACACCGGCGAGTGCCAGTAGAAAGCGTTTACGTCGCTCTTCGCGCAGTTCATCGCGCCAGGGTAAAAGGTTGATCCGCGCCATCAGTCGAAACTCCTCAGCGCCAGTCCGCAGGCGATCATCAGTGCCGGAGCATCGCTGGCCAGGGCACCTGCGTTGACTTTGCTGCCAAGTGTCATATCGGCAAATGGATTGGCCACTTGAGTCGGCGTGCCCAGGCGCTGTTCGATCAACCGGTCCAGACCGGGGACGGACGCAGTGCCGCCTGCCAGCAAAATGTGATCAACCGCGTTGTACTGCCCGGATGCAAAAAAGAACTGCAACGAGCGCGACACTTGCTGCACCACCGCGTCGCGGAAAGGTTGCAACACTTCGCTGACGTAATCGTCAGGCAAGCCGCCCTGCTTCTTTGCGGCGCTTGCTTGCTCGACGGTCAGCCCGTAGCGCCGCTGAATTTCTTCCGTCAGCTGGCGCCCCCCGAACAATTGTTCGCGGGTGTAGATGATTCGACCATTGTGCAGCACGCTGAGGGTGGTCATGGTCGCGCCGATATCCACCACGGCGACGGTCAGAAGCGTCTGGGCGGCACCCAGATGACCCGCAAACAAACCGAAGGAACGTTCCAGCGCATAAGCCTCGACATCCACCACGCGAGCCGTCAGCCCGGCGAGCGCAAGCGCAGCTTCGCGGACTTCAACGTTTTCCTTGCGGCAGGCCGCCAGCAGCACGTTGACCCGTTCAGGGTTGCGCGCCGACGGGCCCTGGACTTCAAAGTCGATGGCCACTTCGTCCAGCGGGTAAGGGATGTACTGATCCGCTTCGATCTTCAGCTGGTTTTCCATCTCGTCATCGGAAAGACCCGCATCCATTTCGATGGTCTTGGTGATGACGGCAGAACCGGCGACCGCCACGGCGACATTTTTGAGATTGGTTTTGGCCTTGAGCAACACGCGAGACAGTGCCTGGCCCACACCTTCGAGCTCGGCGATGTTCTTCTCCACCACGGCGCTGGCGGGCAGCGGCTCTACGGCATAGGCCTCGACCCGGTAGCGATCACCGTGGCGACTCAACTCCAGAAGCTTCACCGACGTGGAACTGATGTCGATCCCCAGAAGCGTATTGGCCTTTTTATTGAAGAGTCCCAGCACTACCAATTCCCTATGACTTTCCGTTAGTTACGAACTCTGGACGCCCATTGCGTTCAATCCACCCGTCTTGACAGCAGCGCAAATGACGCTCGCGCCGGAAAAACTGCTTATAATGCCCAGCGATTTTTTCCGCTTATTTTTTCAAGCGCGGGCCGTTCACCTTTTTACCTGAACTCCTGCTGCCACATTCATTTTTTGCCCTGGATATCTCAAAGCCTTGATCCGTCTGCTGAAGTTTTTCGGTTGGTCCATCGTCGCCGTATTCTGCGGACTGCTCCTAGGTCTCAGCGGCGCGTTTCTTTACCTTAGCCCTGGATTGCCGTCAGTGGAGACACTGAGAAGCATCCAGTTGCAGATTCCATTGCGCGTCTACAGCAGCGACGACAAGTTGATCGCAGAATTTGGCGAAATGCGCCGGACTCCGATCCGTTTCGCCGACATTCCCCCCAACTTCATAAATGCGTTACTAAGTGCTGAAGACGACAACTTTGCCAATCACTATGGCGTCGATCCAGGCAGTTTGATGCGTGCGGCGACACAATTGGTAAAAAGCGGACACATTCAGTCGGGCGGTAGCACCATCACCATGCAGGTAGCGAAGAATTTCTTCCTGACCAGCGAGCGCAGCTTCTCGCGCAAGACCACTGAAATCCTCCTGGCGTTGCAGATAGAACGGCAGCTGACCAAGGACGAAATCCTTGAGTTGTACGTCAACAAAATCTATCTCGGCAACCGCGCTTACGGCATCGAAGCGGCAGCGCAGGTGTATTACGGCAAGTCGATTCGTGATGTCAGCCTGGCGCAGATGGCGATGATCGCCGGCCTGCCCAAGGCGCCTTCGCGCTTCAACCCGCTGGCTAATCCGGCACGTAGCAAGGAGCGTCGCGACTGGATTCTGGGGCGCATGTACAAGCTTGGCAAGATCACCGAAGCCGATTACACCACTGCCATCAATGAGCCACTGAACGCCAGCTATCATGTGCCGACACCGGAAGTGAACGCGCCGTACATCGCTGAAATGGCCCGTGCCGAGATGGTGGGGCGCTATGGCAGCGATGCCTACACGGAGGGGTTCCGCGTCACGACCACCGTGCCGAGCAACCTTCAGGAAATGGCCAATACCGCACTCCACGAAGGGCTGATGACCTACGATCAGCGCCACGGTTATCGCGGCCCGGAATCACGCTTGCCCGGCAAGACCCGTGAAGCCTGGGCGGCCGAGCTGACCAAGCAACGCACGATCAGCAGCCTTGAGCCGGCCATCGTGTTGCAGGTAGAGAAGAATGGTCTGCAAGTGTTGACCCGCACCGGCGAGGTGCACGTCAGCTGGGACACCATGAAATGGGCGCGCCCGTTCCTCAACACCAACAGCATGGGCGCCAACCCGAAGCAGCCTGCGGATGTCGCGCAGGTCGGCGACCTGGTTCGCGTACAGCGTCAGCCAGACAATTCGCTCAAGTTCAGCCAGATCCCGCAGGCGCAAGGGGCGCTGGTTTCGCTTGATCCGCAGAACGGTGCCATCCGTTCGCTGGTGGGTGGTTTCGCCTTCGAGCAGAGCAACTACAACCGTGCATTGCAAGCCAAGCGTCAGCCGGGCTCGAGCTTCAAGCCGTTCGTTTACAGCGCCGCGCTGGACAATGGCTACACCGCCGCCAGCCTGGTAAACGATGCGCCGATCGTGTTCGTCGACGAATACCTCGACAAAGTCTGGCGTCCGAAGAACGACACCAATACTTTCCTTGGCCCGATCCGTCTGCGTGAAGGGCTGTACAAGTCGCGCAACCTGGTGTCGATCCGTCTGCTTCAGGCGCTTGGCGTCGATCGCACCATCGACTACATCAGCAAGTTCGGCTTCAACAAACAGGACTTGCCGCGCAACCTGTCGCTGGCGCTGGGTACCGCA
This sequence comes from Pseudomonas sp. Ant30-3, assembly GCF_000690905.1. Classification (GTDB taxonomy): domain Bacteria; phylum Pseudomonadota; class Gammaproteobacteria; order Pseudomonadales; family Pseudomonadaceae; genus Aquipseudomonas. The sequence continues at coordinate 35,420 of NZ_JMCL01000039.1, forward strand.
ACCCTGACACCGATGGAAATCGCTACAGGCTGGAGCACCTTTGCCAACGGCGGTTATAAAATCACCCCGTACATCATCGACAAGATCGAAAGCCGCAACGGCGACACCTTGTTCGTGGCCAATCCGCCCAGCGTGCCAAAAGGCGAAGTTGCACCGGACGGGATGGCCGCGCCGGCAGCCGAGGCCTTTACCGTCAACGCGACCACGGACGCCACAATGGCGCAGCCGGCGACAACAACGCCTGCCGTCGCCGAGCGCATTGTCGATGGCCGCACCACGTACATCCTCAACAGCATGCTTGAGGACGTGATCAAGCTCGGCACGGGCCGCCGCGCGCTGGCGCTGGGTCGCAGCGACATTGCGGGCAAGACCGGTACGACCAACGAGTCCAAGGATGCCTGGTTCTCCGGCTACAACGCCGATTACGTAACAACGGTGTGGACCGGCTTCGATCAGCCTGAAAGCCTGGGTCGCCGTGAGTTCGGCGGCACCGTGGCACTGCCGATCTGGATGAACTACATGGCTGCAGCCCTCAAGGACAAACCGCCGCACACGCAAGCTGAACCGGAAGGCCTGCTGAGCCTGCGGGTGGATCCGGTCAGTGGCCGTGCGGCTACTCCTGGCACGCCCGGGGCGTACTTTGAGCTGTTCAAGGCTGAAGACACCCCACCGTCGGCCAGTGAACTGGGTAACGGCAGTGCACCGGGCAGCCCACTGCCGGCAGATGAAGCGGCGCCGATCGATTTGTTCTGATTGGGTAGCACAATGCAAAAGCCCCGTCTTCGGAAGAAGCGCGGGGCTTTTTTTTGCCGCAAAGATCCAAAGATCGCAGCCTTCGGCAGCTCCTACAGGAGTACACATCTACTGTAGGAGCTGCCGAAGGCTGCGATCTTTTGACTTGCGCGCCATAAAAAAACCCGGTCAATGGCCGGGTTTTTTCAGTGCTAAACCTTAGCCGTTGAACACATCATCCACGCTTTTCAGCGGGTAGTTCTTCGGATACGGCAGGGTCGCCACACCGGTCTCGATTGCCGCTTTGGCCACCGCATCGGAGATCAGGGTGATCAGACGAGCATCCATTGGCTTGGGAATGATGTACTCCCGGCCGAATTCCAGCTTGATGCCGCCGTAGGCGTCGCAGACTTCCTGAGGGACTGGCAGTTTGGCCAGCTCTCGCAGGGCGTTGGCCGCTGCCACTTTCATTTCTTCGTTGATGCGCTTGGCGCGAACGTCCAGAGCACCGCGGAAGATGAACGGGAAGCCCAGAACGTTGTTGACCTGGTTCGGGTAGTCCGAACGGCCGGTCGCCATGATCACGTCGCTGCGGGTGGCGTGAGCCAGCTCCGGGGAGATTTCCGGATCCGGGTTCGAGCAAGCGAACACGATCGGGTTGGCCGCCATGGACTTCAGGCCTTCAGGGCTGAGCAGGTTCGGCCCGGACAGACCAACGAATACGTCAGCACCGGCCAGTGCGTCAGCCAGGGTGCGCTTCTCGGTCGCGTGAGCGAAAACAGCCTTGTACTGGTTCAGGTCGTCACGGCCGGAGTGGATCACGCCGGTACGGTCAACCATGTAAATGTTTTCGATGTTGGCGCCCATGCTCACCAGCAATTTCATGCAGGAGATCGCAGCGGCACCGGCGCCCAGGCAAACGATCTTGGCCTCGGCGAGGGTTTTGCCGGCGATTTCCAGGGCGTTGATCATGCCGGCCGCAGTGACGATCGCGGTGCCATGCTGGTCATCGTGGAATACCGGAATGTCGCACTGCTCGATCAGAGCGCGCTCGATCTCAAAGCACTCAGGTGCCTTGATGTCTTCCAGATTGATGCCACCGAAGGTGATGGAAATACGCTTGACGGTGTCGATGAAGGCTTGCGGACTTTCAGAGTCGACTTCGATGTCGAAAACGTCGATGCCGGCGAAGCGCTTGAACAGCACGCCTTTACCTTCCATGACCGGCTTGGAGGCCAATGGACCGAGGTTACCCAGACCCAGAATCGCGGTGCCATCGGAAATGACTGCAACCAGGTTGCCCTTGCCGGTGTATTTGTAGGCCAGCTCAGGATCGCGGGCGATTTCGCGTACTGGTTCGGCTACGCCGGGGCTGTAAGCCAGCGACAGGTCGCGGGCGGTAGCGGTGGCCTTGGTGAGCTCGACACTCAGCTTACCTGGACGAGGATGGGCGTGATATTCGAGAGCGGCAGTTTTCAAATCAGACATGTGGGCATTCCGCTTTTACTGTTGGACAGACTGGTCAGCGAGGATACGCGCCTCGCAAAGTCCCCACAAGACTGGTCAGTCACCCCTGTCAAGCGCCCACCCTTAAGACTTTAGGTCAAGAGCCGCGGAACACAAGGGCTAGACTGTCCACAATCAAAGCTGAAAATGTCTACAATTTTTATTTCGGATCGCCAACAAGCATTGCCGGATCAGTCAATGGCAATAACCAGCGTGCTTGCCCGGGTTTCAATCCGCCACGTCGCGACCGATCAACTACCCAGCCACGCGCCTCGATTTGCTTGCCTTTGAGTCGCTCAAGCGCAGCGACGTCAAATTGCCGCAGTAAATTGGGGGCAACGCGCAAGACAACCGAGTCTTGCAACTCGATCCAGATGCCGCCGCGATTGCGCTGAACCTTGCTCACCCGGCCGCTAATCACGGCGAAGCCTGACGCGCTGATCTGCCCGGATTTCACCACAGGCGACTGCCGCCAGACCCCGAGCCCGGCCTGACGCGCGTTGCGCTCCGCCGCTTGCTGACACGCGACCAGATCGACATTCGGTGCCACGGCGACCTGGAAACCCAAGCCTTCGGCGAGCATCTGCGCTTCAAGATTGCGGCCATCGGCACCGTAGAGATGCGCCAGGGTTCGACCGTAATGGTCTTTGCGCTCTTTACCCGCGAGCAGACCGAGGCGCCCATCGCTGGTCGCCACCAGGCCTTCCAGACGTTTACGCGCAGCGACCGCGAACGGTTCGTCGGAACGGCCCTTCTTGCCCAGCTCCGGCGTATTCAAGCCGATCATGCGCACGCTGCGACCGTCACTCAGGCGCACCGTGTCACCGTCCACTACTCGCTGCACCGTGACAGACGCCAGGCCGGTCGGGATCGGGCAAAAGGCCTGGGCGGTGGAAAGCCAAATCGCAGACACAAAAAAGGCGCCCGCGAGGGACGCCTTTTTTAACAGCATGGAAAAGCCCACCGGGCCTTTCAACCTTACTCTGCAGCAGCAGGAGCTTTGGCTTTGCCGAAAGCACCGAAACGGTCTGCGAAGCGCTGTACACGGCCGCCAGTATCCAGAGTTTTCTGCTTACCGGTGTAGAACGGGTGGCACTCGTTGCATACGTCAGTACCCAGTGGCTTGCACAGGTTCGAACGAGTTTCGAACTTGTTACCGCAGCTGCAGGTTACTTCGATGGTTTCGTACGCTGGATGGATATCGGCTTTCATGGTGTATTCCTCAGGCTAGCGTGCCGCCACTCAACACTATTGTTGAATACCGCACGTAATTAGGCCGCGGATTCTACCAGACAATGCTGATCGCGCAAGCTGTCGCTTCTACCGACCGTCTGCTAGGCTCCCGACCCAAAGCACCGCCCCCTGTAGGAGTGAGCCTGCTCGCGATAGCGATCTGTCATTCAATGTTTAAGTCGTCTGAAACACCGCTATCGCGAGCAGGCTCACTCCTACAAGGTTATGTGCCTGATCCTTTTTACCGCCTGCTGATCGAGATCCCCCCGCGTGCCCGACGCCATTCTGCGCCTAGCCTTGCCCTCGCCCTTGCGCCGCCTGTTCGATTACCGCGCGCCGGCCGGGGTTCTGCGCGAGCAGTTGCACCCCGGCATGCGCTTGCGGGTGCCGTTTGGCCGGCGGGAGATGATCGGGATTCTGGTGGAAGTCACCGACACCAGCGAAGTCCCGGCGGAAAAGCTCAAACCCGCACTGGCGCTGCTCGACACCACCCCGCCGCTGCCGCCCGCGCTGTTCAAGCTTTGTCTGTGGACATCGCAGTATTACCAGCACAGCCTGGGCGATACGTTGAGCTGGGCGCTGCCGGTGTTGCTGCGTCAGGGCGAACTGGCCGAACCCCGCCAGGAACGTTTCTGGTCTGCGGCCCCCGGCGCCAGCCTCGATGACCCGCGTATCGCCCGCGCGCCGCGCCAGCGTGAAGCGTTGGCCACGCTGACACAGCACCCCCACGGCGTCGCCCATCAGTTGCTGAGCAAATTGATGCTGAGCAAGGACAGCCTCGATCTGTTGCTGGCCAAAGGGCTGGTACACGTGGAAATCCGCAAGCATGCCCCTGGCGCCCGTCATGAACACTGGCTGGCGCAACCGGAATTGCCGCTCAATCCCGAGCAGCGCGCTGCTTATGAAGCGATTCGCGCCGGATTCGACAGTTATCACGCGTTCCTGCTGGCCGGAGTGACGGGCAGCGGCAAGACTGAAGTCTATCTACAGCTGATTCGCGAAACCCTTGAAGCCGGCAAACAAGCCTTGGTGCTGATCCCGGAGATAAACCTTGGCCCGCAGACCCTGGCGCGCTTCGAGCAGCGCTTCAATGCACGCATTGCGCTGATCCACTCGGCGGTCAACGATCGTGAGCGCCTGGATGCCTGGCTTGCCGCCCGCGACGGCGATGCCGACATCATTATCGGCACCCGTTCCGCGCTGTTCACGCCGATGAAAAATCCCGGCCTGATCATTATCGATGAAGAGCACGACGGCTCCTATAAACAGCAGGAAGGCCTGCGCTACCACGCCCGCGATCTGGCACTGGTGCGCGCCCGGCAGGAAAACATCCCGATCGTGCTCGGCTCCGCCACGCCTTCGCTGGAAAGCCTGCACAACGCCTACACCGGCCGTTACGGGCTGCTGCGTCTGAACGAGCGCGCCGGTGGCGCCAAGCAACCGCGCTTTTTGCGCCTGGATGTGAAAAGCCGTCCGCTCGACAGCGGCATTTCCGGGCCGATGCAACAGGCCATCGGGCAAACGCTTGCTGCCGGCCAGCAGGTCCTGGTGTTCCTCAACCGCCGCGGTTTTGCCCCGACGTTGTTGTGCCACGACTGCGGCTGGATGTCCGAGTGCCAGCGCTGCGATGCGCGCATGACCGTGCACCAGCGCTCCGCCGAGTTGCGTTGTCACCACTGCGGCTACGTCGAGCGCGTGCCTCGCCACTGCCCAAAGTGCAACAAGGTGGATCTGCGCCCGGTTGGCGCCGGGACGGAGCGCGCCGAAGAACGATTGGCCATCCTGTTCCCGGATTTTCCGGTGTTGCGGGTCGATCGCGACAGCACCTCGCGCAAGGACGCGATGAATCAATTGTTCGCGACCATCCAGAAAGGCCATCCGTGCATTCTGGTCGGCACGCAGATGCTTGCCAAAGGGCACCACTTTCCACGCGTGACACTGGTGTCGATTCTCGACGCCGACGGCGGATTGTTCTCCGGCGACTTCCGCGCCAGTGAGCGCATGGCGCAACTCATTGTGCAGGTCGCCGGGCGTGCGGGCCGGGCAGAAGAGCCGGGGCGAGTGATCATTCAGACGCATCTGGCCGACCATCCGTTGCTGGTGCAATTGACCGAACAAGGGTATTTCGCTTTCGCCGAGCAAGCGCTGAGCGAACGCCGCTCGGCCGGCCTGCCGCCGTTTGCGCATCTGGCACTGCTGAGGGCAGAGGCGCACAAGCCCGGGCAGGCTGAAAGTTTCCTCGATGAAGCGTGCAGCGAAGCTGAGCGTTTGTTGGTCGAGCAGAATCTGACCGGGATCGAATTGCTCGGCCCGGTACCGGCGCCGATGGAGCGTCGGGCCGGGCGATATCGCGCACAGCTGTTACTGCAAGCCTCCGCTCGCGCACCCTTGCATCGGCTGCTGGCCAGTTGGCTGCTGGCGCTGGAGCAAATGCCAAGCGGGCGTGCGGTGCGTTGGTCGCTGGATGTTGATCCGGTGGATTTATATTGAGCTGAAGATTGCCTTCGCGAGCAGGCTCGCTCCCACAGAGGATCAGCGGTGACGCCAACTGTGTGTCATGCACAGAACCCTGTGGGAGCGAGCCTGCTCGCGAAAGCGGACTTTTTGTCACCACATATCCACAACCTGCCCGCTATAGTTGGCAAGCCCGCGTTCGCAACGGATAATGCCCAGTTTTTCCACCAGCGCACTGAAGCGCCGCCGCGCTTGCGGTCGAAAGAGAAGACCATGAAAGACACCATTCGCCAGCTGATCCAACAAGCCATCACCCAACTCGTCAACGAAGGTGTGTTGCCTGAAGGCCTGTCGCCGGCGATCCAGGTGGAAAACTCCCGCGACAAGAAAAACGGCGACTTCGCCAGCAACATCGCGATGATGTTGGCGAAACCCGCCGGCATGAAGCCGCGCGACCTGGCCGAGAAAATCATTGCCGCGCTGCCGGCCGACGAGAACGTCACCAAGGCTGAAATCGCAGGTCCCGGCTTCCTCAATTTCTTTCAGAACACCCAGGCGTTGGCCTCCCGCCTCGACGCCGCGCTGGCCGACGAACACATCGGCGTACGCAAGGCCGGTCCGGCTCAACGCACCGTGGTCGATCTGTCGGCACCCAACCTGGCCAAAGAGATGCACGTCGGCCATTTGCGCTCGACCATCATTGGCGACGGTGTTGCCCGCGTTCTCGAGTTCCTCGGTGACGACGTGATTCGGCAGAACCATGTCGGCGACTGGGGCACCCAGTTCGGCATGTTGATGGCTTATCTACAGGAAAACCCGATCACCAGCGATGAGCTGTCGGACCTGGAAAACTTTTACCGCGCCGCCAAGCAGCGCTTTGACGAATCCGCAGAATTTGCCGACCGCGCCCGTGGCCTGGTGGTCAAGCTACAGGCGGGCGACGCCGAGTGCCTGGCTTTGTGGACGAAATTCAAAGACATCTCGCTGTCGCACTGCCAGAAAATCTACGAACTGCTAAACGTCAAACTGACCATGGCCGACGTGATGGGCGAAAGCGCCTACAACGACGACCTGATCAACGTGGTCAATGATCTCAAAGCCGCAGGCCTGCTGGTCGAGAGCAATGGCGCGCAGTGCGTGTTCCTCGACGAATTCAAGAATGCCGATGGCGATCCGCTGCCGGTGATCATCGTCAAGGCCGATGGCGGCTATCTGTACGCCACCACTGACCTGGCCGCCGTGCGCTATCGCAGCGGCAAGCTGAAGGCCGATCGCGCGCTGTACTTCGTCGACCAACGCCAGGCATTGCACTTCCAGCAAGTGTTCGCCGTGGCGCACAAGGCCGGGTTCGTGACCCATCCGATGCAAATGGAACACATGGGCTTCGGCACCATGAACGGCGCCGACGGCCGTCCGTTCAAGACGCGCGACGGCGGCACCGTGAAGCTGATTGATCTGCTGACCGAAGCCCAGGACCGCGCCTACACCCTGGTGAAAGAGAAGAACCCCGAGCTGGCCGAAGCCGAACTGCGCAATATCGCGAAGGTCGTCGGTATCGGCGCAGTGAAATACGCAGACCTGTCCAAGCACCGCACCAGCGACTACAGCTTCAACTTCGACCTGATGCTGAATTTCGAAGGCAACACCGCGCCGTACCTGCTGTATGCGTACACTCGTGTTGCCGGTGTATTCCGCAAACTCGGCAAGGACTTCAGCGAAGTCGAAGGGCAGATCGTTCTCGAAGCGGCGCATGAACATGAGCTGGCAACCAAACTGGCGCAGTTCGGGGAAGTGCTGAACAACGTTTCCGACAAAGGCACACCGCACATTCTGTGCACCTACCTGTACGATGTCGCTGGCCTGTTCTCCAGCTTCTACGAGAACTGCCCGATCCTCAGCGCTGAAACCCCGGCGCAAATGCAAAGTCGTCTGCGCCTCGCCGCGCTGACCGGCCGCACCCTCAAGCAAGGCCTGGAACTCTTGGGTCTGGAAACACTGGAGCGTATGTAAGTTGGCTGCCAAGAAAAAACCTGCACCCAAGCGTGGCGCCAGCCGTTACCAAGCTCCTGCAAAGCAACCGATCCCGGGTTGGCTGTGGATGGCGATCGGCCTGACGGTCGGTGCGTTCCTCGTGTTCCTGATGAAGCTGGAGCCGGGCAAGGGCAGCGAAAGCGTCAAGCGCGAGAAAATCGAGCAGCAGAAAGCGAGCAAGATCGCCGAGGCCAACAAGACGCCGCCGAGCCCGACGCAACCGGTGAAACCGAAGTACGACTTCTACACCTTGCTGCCGGAATCGGAAGTCATCGTGCCAGCGGATGCCGTGCCGGAGAAAACCCCGCCGACACCGGCCGTACCGACCACACCGGTGACGCCTGCGGAAGCGGCGAAAATCGACACCGCCCGTGCCCAGGCAGCCCTGGCCGGTATCACGCCGCCACCGGCCCCGCCTGTAGCGAAAGCGGCACCGGTGACCAAGTTTTTCCTGCAGGCCGGTTCGTTCCGCAAAGAGGCGGATGCCGACAAGGTTCGCGCACAGATCATTCTATTGGGCCAGGCGGTGGCGGTTGAGTCCGGAACGGTCAAGGACGAGACGTGGTATCGGGTGCTGGTCGGACCATTCAGCAACCGTGAGCAGTTGACCACGGCGCAGAAACAGCTGGCCGGCGCGGGCTTCAGCAATCTTTTGCTACAACAACGCCAGAATCGCTGACTGATATTGCTGGCCACCCAAATCTGAGGTGAGCCACAAATCTGCGGTGAGCCACAAATCTGCGGTGAGCCACAACCCTGTGGTGATCCACAACCCTGTGGTGAGGGGATTTATCCCCGTTCGGCTGCGAAGCAGTCGTAAAACCGTTGTTCGCGGTGTATCTGATACGCCGCGATCGCAGCTTCCAGGGCCGCTTCGCGACCCAACGGGGATAAATCCCCTCGCCACAGGTCACCACTCGCCATTCGTCCCCTCTCCCGCCCCGCAGTTGAAAAATGCGTCACCACCCCCATATGAGTTGGCATAAGGCATTTTCGCCCCGCTGCGTGGAGACTCTCCCTTGACCACCATCGTTTCAGTTCGCCGCCACGGCAAAGTCGTCATGGGCGGCGACGGCCAGGTTTCTCTCGGCAATACCGTGATGAAAGGCAACGCGAAGAAAGTTCGTCGCCTGTACCACGGGCAAGTCATCGCCGGGTTTGCCGGGGCCACCGCTGACGCCTTCACCCTTTTTGAACGCTTTGAAGGCCAGCTCGAAAAACATCAGGGCCACCTCGTGCGCGCCGCCGTCGAACTCGCCAAAGAATGGCGCACCGATCGCTCCCTCAGCCGCCTCGAAGCCATGCTCGCCGTCGCCAACAAAGACGCCTCGCTGATCATCACCGGTAACGGCGACGTCGTGGAGCCTGAAGAAGGCCTGATCGCCATGGGTTCCGGCGGCGGCTACGCTCAAGCGGCTGCCAGCGCGCTGCTCAAGCGTACCGATCTGTCGGCCCGGGACATTGTCGAAACCGCGCTCGGCATCGCCGGCGACATCTGCGTATTCACCAACCATACCTTTACCATTGAGGAGCAGGACCTCGCAGAACAAGCCTGATTCGGCGTTAACGCCACGGCTCACTTTTGCTTGAGGACCGCAAATATTATGTCCATGACTCCCCGTGAAATCGTCCATGAACTCAATCGCCATATCATCGGCCAGGACGATGCCAAGCGCGCCGTCGCCATCGCGCTGCGTAACCGCTGGCGCCGGATGCAACTGCCGGAAGAACTGCGCGTAGAAGTTACGCCGAAGAACATTCTGATGATCGGCCCGACCGGTGTCGGTAAAACCGAAATTGCCCGTCGATTGGCGAAGCTGGCCAACGCGCCGTTCATCAAAGTCGAAGCAACCAAATTCACCGAAGTCGGCTACGTCGGTCGCGACGTCGAATCGATCATTCGCGATCTGGCTGACGCGGCGATCAAACTGTTTCGTGAGCAGGAAATCACCAAGGTTCGCCATCGCGCGGAAGATGCCGCTGAAGAGCGCATCCTCGATGCGTTGCTGCCGCCTGCACGCATGGGCTTCAACAACGAAGACGCCGGGTCTTCAGCCGATTCCAACACTCGCCAACTGTTCCGCAAGCGTCTGCGCGAAGGGCAGCTGGACGACAAGGAAATCGAAATCGAAGTCGCCGAAATGGCCGGCGTCGATATCTCCGCGCCGCCTGGTATGGAAGAAATGACCAACCAGTTGCAGAGCCTGTTCGCCAACATGGGCAAGGGCAAACGCAAGAGCCGCAAACTCAAGGTCAAGGAAGCGCTGAAGCTGGTACGCGAGGAAGAAGCCGGGCGCCTGGTCAATGAAGAAGAGTTGAAGGCCCGAGCGCTGGAAGCGGTCGAACAGCACGGCATCGTGTTCATCGACGAAATCGACAAAGTGGCCAAGCGCGGCAATGTCGGCGGCGCCGATGTGTCCCGTGAAGGCGTGCAGCGCGACTTGCTGCCGCTGATCGAGGGCTGCACGGTCAACACCAAACTGGGCATGGTCAAGACCGACCACATCCTGTTCATCGCCTCCGGTGCTTTCCACTTGAGCAAGCCGAGCGACCTGGTGCCCGAACTGCAAGGTCGCCTGCCGATTCGTGTCGAACTCAAGGCGCTGACCCCGGGCGACTTCGAACGCATTCTCAGCGAGCCACACGCGTCGCTCACCGAGCAATATTGTGCGCTGCTGAAAACCGAAGGCCTGACCATCGAATTCAAGCCGGACGGCATCAAGCGCATTGCCGAGATCGCCTGGCAGGTCAACGAAAAGACCGAGAACATCGGTGCCCGTCGTCTGCACACCCTGCTTGAGCGTCTGCTGGAAGAGGTGTCTTTCAGTGCAGGTGATCTGGCCAGCGCGCATGACGAGAAAGCGATCATGATCGACGCTGAGTACGTCAACAGCCACCTGGGTGAATTGGCACAGAACGAAGACCTGTCCCGTTATATCCTGTAAGCCATACTTACAGGCGAACGCGGAATTTGTGGGAGCGGGCTTGCTCGCGAATGCGGTATGTCATGCAGCATTGATGCTGACTGGCACACCGCTTCGCGAGCAAGCCCGCTCCCACATTGAGCTGCGGTCTTTCAGACGGAATGCATTCATGACCCAACTGCCCACCGACATCAAGCTGCACAAAGCTTCGAAAACCCTCTCGCTGAAATACGCGTCCGGCGAGGAACATCACCTGCCCGCCGAATTTCTGCGCGTGCATTCTCCCTCCGCCGAGGTCCAGGGCCACGGCAAACCCATCCTGCAATTTGGCAAGATCGGCGTCGGTCTGACCAAGGTCGAACCGGCCGGTCAGTACGCGCTGAAACTGACTTTCGACGACGGTCACGACAGTGGCCTGTTCACTTGGGAATACCTCTACCAGTTGGGCGTGCGTCAGGATGATCTGTGGAACGATTATCTTGCTGAACTGAAAGCCGCCGGAAAGACCCGCGATCCGAACGAGTCGATCGTCAAGCTGATGCTCTAACTCGAGCTTCTTGCCCATTAGGGCGCATTTTCTAACTCCATTTGCTTGAATGCCTGACCGCGAGGGCAGTCATCAGCCTGCTTGCGAAAAAAAACAAACTCGGGTAACCAATGGAGCTGGCAAGTTCCCTGCAGTGCTCTCTGAACTGAAAAGCAGCGGCAGAATCAACGGTCACCCCGAGCAGTAGTACCTGGCATTGGCTGTGTGACTACATGGCTGGATCCGGTACTCGTCTCAGGACAATGGAGCGTCGTAGATGAGTAAACAGAATAACGATGACTTGAAGTATCAGGCCTCGGAAAACACTCTCGGGCTGAATCCTGTCGTTGGGCTACGTGGAAAGGATCTACTGGCGTCTGCTCGGATGGTGCTCAGGCAAGCCATCAAACAACCGATTCACAGTGCCAGGCATGTTGCACATTTTGGCCTGGAACTGAAGAACGTGCTGTTCGGTAAATCCGAACTGCAACCCGCAAGCGATGATCGACGCTTTGCCGATCCGGCCTGGAGCCAGAACCCGCTCTACAAACGTTATCTGCAAACGTATCTGGCGTGGCGCAAGGAGCTTCACGAATGGGTCGACGACAGTAACCTGCCGCCCAAGGATGTCGCGCGCGGACACTTCGTGATCAACCTCATGACTGAAGCCATGGCCCCGACCAATAGCGCGGCGAACCCGGCAGCGCTCAAACGCTTTTTTGAAACCGGCGGCAAGAGCCTGCTCGACGGCCTCTCGCACCTTGCCAAAGACCTGGTGCACAACGGCGGCATGCCCAGCCAGGTGAACATGGGCGCCTTCGAAGTCGGCAAGAGTCTCGGTGTGACCGAGGGCGCAGTGGTATTTCGCAACGACGTGCTGGAGCTGATCCAGTATCGCCCGATCACTGAGCAAGTGCATGAACGGCCCTTGCTGGTGGTACCGCCGCAAATCAACAAATTTTATGTATTCGATCTGAGCCCGGATAAAAGCCTGGCGCGCTTCTGCCTGCGCAACAACGTACAGACGTTCATCGTCAGCTGGCGCAACCCGACCAAGGAGCAGCGCGAGTGGGGGCTTTCCACCTACATCGAAGCGCTCAAGGAAGCGGTCGACGTGGTCACCGCGATCACCGGCAGCAAAGACGTGAACATGCTCGGCGCGTGCTCCGGCGGCATCACCTGCACCGCCCTGCTCGGCCATTACGCGGCGATCGGCGAGAACAAAGTCAACGCCCTCACGCTGCTGGTCAGTGTGCTCGACACTACGCTGGACAGCGACGTTGCGTTGTTCGTCGACGAGCAGACCCTGGAGGCGGCCAAGCGCCACTCCTATCAGGCCGGGGTGCTGGAAGGGCGCGACATGGCGAAAGTGTTTGCCTGGATGCGTCCCAACGACCTGATCTGGAATTACTGGGTTAACAACTACCTGCTCGGCAATGAGCCGCCGGTGTTCGACATCCTGTTCTGGAACAACGACACCACCCGGTTGCCCGCCGCGTTCCACGGCGACCTGATCGAGATGTTCAAAAACAATCCGTTGATCCGCCCCAATGCACTGGAAGTGTGCGGCACCGCGATCGACCTGAAGCAGGTCACGGCGGACATCTTCTCTCTGGCCGGCACCAACGATCACATCACACCGTGGAAATCCTGCTACAAGTCCGCGCAATTGTTTGGCGGCAACGTCGAGTTTGTGCTGTCCAGCAGCGGACATATCCAAAGCATTCTGAACCCGCCGGGCAACCCGAAGTCACGGTATATGACCAGCAGCGAAATGCCGGTCAAGGCCGAGGACTGGCAGGAAAACTCCACCAAGCACACTGACTCCTGGTGGCTGCACTGGCAGGCATGGCAAGCGGAACGTTCGGGCAACCTGAAGAAGGCGCCGACGAAACTGGGCAACAAGACTTACACGGTCGGCGAAGCTGCGCCGGGCACTTATGTACATGAGCGGTAACTGACACCTCGACCCGATGTGGGAGCGGGCTTGCTCGCGAAAGCGCTTCATCATTCAGCATTGATGTTGGCTGACCTGACGCATTCGCGAGCAAGCCCGCTCCCACAGGGGGTTTGGGCTGAATTCACCCACAGGGCCTGAAGCATGCCGCAACCGTTCATTTTTCGTACCGTCGACCTGGATGGCCAGACCCTCCGCACGGCGGTGCGCCCCGGCAAGCCTCATTTGACGCCCTTGCTGATTTTCAACGGCATCGGCGCCAACCTGGAGCTGGTGTTTCCATTTGTCGCAGCGCTGGACCCGGACCTCGAAGTCATTGCCTTCGACGTTCCCGGGGTTGGCGGCTCGTCGACGCCGAATCGACCGTATCGTTTTCCGGGCCTGGCCAAACTCACGGCGCGGATGCTCGACTACCTCGACTACGGCCAGGTCAACGTGATCGGCGTGTCGTGGGGTGGCGCCCTCGCCCAGCAGTTTGCCTACGACTATCCCGAGCGCTGTAAAAAACTGGTGCTCGCGGCCACGGCGGCGGGCGCGGTGATGGTGCCAGGCAAGCCGAAAGTCCTGTGGATGATGGCCAGCCCTCGCCGTTACATTCAGCCGTCCCACGTGATTCGCATTGCGCCGATGATCTACGGCGGCGCGTTCCGTCGCGATCCGACCCTCGCCGCCCGGCACGCGGCGAAAGTGCGCTCGGCGGGCAAACTCGGCTACTACTGGCAACTGTTCGCCGGCCTTGGCTGGACCAGCATTCACTGGCTGCACAAGATCAATCAGCCGACGCTAGTGCTCGCCGGCGACGACGATCCGCTGATCCCGCTGATCAACATGCGCGTGCTGGCCTGGCGCATTCCCAACGCTGAGCTACACATCATTGATGACGGCCACCTGTTCCTGATCACCCGGGCCGAAGCGGTTGCTCCGATCATCATGCGATTCCTTCAGGAAGAACGGCAGCGCGCCGTGATGCATCCACACCCGGCACCACTGGGCAGTTAATCAACCCGTCATCGGTTCGGCAGGAAGCCGCACCGCGCAACAACCCGTTACAGCGTCTATGGTGTTCTGGTTCGGTGTGTTTGTTTTTTGCCTGAAGACGAAGGAGTGTTGAGTCATGCGCGACAGACCCGCAAGGGAGTCTCTAACGACGCCCGCCACGTATATCAATGCTCAGACTGCGATCACCGGTGTGCGTGGCCAGGATATGTTGTCGACGCTGCGCAGCGTCGCCGCCCATGGTTTGCGCAACCCGCTGCACACCGCTCGTCACGCCTTGAAACTCGGCGGTCAATTGGGTCGAGTCCTGCTCGGTGAAACCCTGCACCCGACCAATCCGCAGGACAGCCGCTTTGCCGACCCGGCGTGGAGCCTTAATCCGTTCTATCGTCGTAGCCTGCAGGCCTACCTGGCTTGGCAAAAGCAGGTAAAAAACTGGATCGACGAAAGCGACATGCCCCCGGATGACCGGGCTCGCGCGCATTTTGCTTTCTCCTTGCTCAACGACGCCATGGCACCGTCCAACACCTTGCTCAATCCGTTGGCGGTGAAAGAGATCTTCAACTCCGGCGGCAACAGCCTGGTGCGCGGCGTCAGCCACCTACTGGACGATTTTTTGCACAACGACGGCCTGCCCCGGCAGGTCAGCAAGCAAGCCTTCGAAGTCGGCAAAACAGTGGCAACCACGCCGGGCTCCGTGGTGTTTCGCAATGAAATGCTCGAGCTGATCCAGTACAAGCCGATGAGCGAAAAGCAGTATTCAAAACCCTTGTTGATCGTGCCGCCGCAGATCAACAAGTACTACATTTTTGATTTGAGCCCGCACAACAGCTTCATCCAGTACGCCCTGAAAAACGGCCTGCAAACCTTCGTGATCAGCTGGCGCAACCCGGACATTCGTCACCGCGAGTGGGGGCTGTCGACTTACGTAGCGGCCGCCGAAGAAGCGATGAATGTGTGCCGGGCGATCACCGGCGCCCGCGAGGTCAACCTGATGGGTGCCTGCGCCGGAGGTCTGACCATCGCCGCACTGCAGGGACATTTGCAAGCCAAGCGGCAGCAACGACGGGTGTCCAGCGCAACGTACCTGGTGAGCCTGCTCGATAGCCAGATGGACACGCCGGCGAGCCTGTTCGCCGATGAGCAAACGCTGGAGGCGGCCAAACGTCGCTCGTATCAGAAAGGCGTGCTCGACGGTCGGGACATGGCCAAGGTGTTCGCCTGGATGCGCCCCAACGATTTGATCTGGAGTTATTTCGTCAATAACTACTTGCTGGGCAAGGAGCCACCAGCGTTCGACATCCTCTACTGGAACAACGACAACACGCGCTTGCCCGCCGCCCTGCATGGCGACCTGCTGGACTTCTTCAAGCACAACCCGCTGAGCCATCCGGGCGGTCTCGAAGTGTGCGGTACGTCAATCGACTTGCAGAAAGTCACGGTGGACAGTTTCAGCGTCGCCGGCATGAACGATCACATCACGCCTTGGGATGCGGTGTATCGCTCCACCTTGCTGCTCGGTGGTGAGCGGCGCTTCGTGCTGTCCAACAGCGGCCACGTGCAGAGCATCCTCAACCCGCCGTCTAACCCGAAAGCCACATATATCGAAGGCGCGAAACTCAGCAGCGACCCACGCGCCTGGTATTTCGACGCCAAGCCTGTCGAGGGCAGTTGGTGGCCGCAATGGCTGAGCTGGGTTCAAGAACGTTCGGGTGCGCAAAAACCGACGCACATGGCGCTTGGCAATCAGAACTATCCACCGATGGAAGCGGCGCCCGGTACTTACGTGCGGGTCCGCTGACGTGCAACAAACCATTAAGAAGACTGGATGAAAACACGCGACCGGATTCTCGAATGTGCTTTGCAATTGTTCAATCACAAGGGCGAACCGAACGTCTCCACTATGGAAGTTGCCAACGAAATGGGGATCAGCCCGGGCAACCTTTACTATCACTTTCACGGCAAAGAGCCGTTGATTCTCGGGCTGTTCGAACGCTTTCAGGCGGAACTGGCGCCACTGCTGGATCCACCCCCGGATGTTGAACTGGCCCCGGAAGATTACTGGCTGTTTTTGCATCTGATCGTGGAACGGCTGGCTCAGTACCGGTTCCTGTTTCAGGACCTGTCGAACCTGGCGGGCCGTTTGCCGAAACTGGCGAAAGGGATTCGCAATCTGCTCAATGCGCTGAAACGTACGCTGGCGTCATTGCTGGCACGGTTGCAGGCTCGGGGGCAACTGGTCAGCGACACTCAGGCGTTGGGGCAACTGGTGGAGCAGATCACCTTGACGCTGCTGTTTTCGCTGGATTATCAGCGGATTCTGGGGCGTCAAGGCGAAGTGAGGCTGGTGGTGTATCAGATCATGATGCTGGTGGCGCCGCATCTGTTGCCAGCGGTGAAGGCGGCGACTGAGCAATTGGCCTTGCAGTATCTGGAAGAGCACGACTGACGGGAACATCACTACCCCCTGTAGGAGCTGTCGAGTGAAACGAGGCTGCGATCTTTTGACCGTGACAATCAAAAGATCGCAGCCTTCGGCAGCTCCGACATTGATGGCGTGGTTCAAAAAAAAAACGCCCAACCTTCACAGGCCGGGCGTTTTTTTTGCCCTGAAAAATCAGGACTGACTGGTTGGCGTCGACGGAGTCGATGTCGAATTCGCAGTCGGGCTTGCAGCTGTGGTCGGCGCAGCAGCCGAGTTGGTGGTGCTGGCCGAAGTGGCCGAGGCGGCCGCCGCCGGTTTTGCTGCTGCAGCTTTTGGTGCTGTGGGTTTTTTCGCCGCGGGCTTTTTCGCTGTAGCAGGTTTTGCTGCCGGCTTGCTCGCCGGTTTCGCCGCTGCAGTTTTCGCAGCAGGCTTGGCGGCTGCAGGCTTGGCAGCTGCTTTCGTCGCTGGCTTGGGTGTCGCTTTTGCTGCGACCGATTTGGCAGCTGACTTGGCTGCCGGTTTCGCTGCAGCGGTTTTGGAAGCAACAGTCTTGGTCGCGGTTTTCGCTGCAGAGGCTGCCTTCGCGGCAGTCTTGGCAACCGGTTTGGCGACAGCCTTGGCCAACGGCTTGGCAGCTGCTTTGGTTGCAGGTTTGGCTGCAGTGGTCTTCGACGCAACAGGCGCAACCTTGGCACCGGTGAGTTTCTCGATCTGCCGGGTCAGGGTATCAACCTTGCTGTGCAGGGCTTTGACTTCATTGCGGCTCGGAACGCCCAGGCGCGAAATGGCGCTGTTCAGACGCTTGTCGAACGCGCCTTCGAGCTCATCCCACTTGCCCATTGCGCGATCTTTCACGCCGCTCATGCGCGACTTGGCCGACGTTGCAGAATCTTTAGCGGAATCAACTTTATCGCCGACTGCGTTCTTGGCCAGTTTCTCGGCCTTCTCGCCGTCCTTAACCAATGTATCGAAGAGCTTGCTGCCGTCAGTGTCGATCTTCGAGTACACGCCTAAACCAGCCAGCCAGATTTTGCGGGAATAGTCTTCGACTTTCCCAATCCACGAGCTGCCTTCTTTATCTGTGTTCTTTTTACCAGCCATCCCGTTCTCCTTAAGATTTACGCGCGACGCGTTCGAGCAATGCCGTCAGTTCATCGAGCTTAGCAGAGAGTGTCTCCACGTCATGTTTAGACGGAATGCCGATACGATTCAAGGCAGTTGCAACACGCGAGTCAAATGCCTTCTCGACCTTGTCGAGTTGAACTTCGACCTTGCCCTTGAAAGTACTCACTTCACTCTTCGCGTCATCGATCTCGGCGTTAGCGGCTTCAAGTTTTTCAGCCACTACTTTTTTGCCTTCCTTTTCAACAGTTTGACCAGCCTTGATCAACTCCTGGAAGTACTCGCTGCCCTCTTGGCCGACCTTGGTGTAAGCGCCCAGGCCTGCCAGCCAGATCTTGCGGGCATAGGATTTGACGTCGCTTCGAGCAGTGGTCGATGCGTCGATTTTTTTCTTCAAAATAACTTTGGCCATGGTGCACCTCACGCGCAGAAGGATTGAGGAACTGCCCGTGAAAGTGTCGGGCTCAGGCACAAAGTAGGGGGAATAATTAGAAACGGCACCCTAACAACTGACGTGAACGGTGGGTGCACCGCAAAACAAATGTAGGAGTGAGCCTGCTCGCGATAGCGGTGTGTCAGTCAACATTGATGTCGGCTAATACACCGATATCGCGAGCAGGCTCACTCCTACAGAGGGGAGCGCATTTTAATTGGAGATCAGACCAACGCTTTATCCAGGGCCTTCTCGATCTCGGCTTTGATCATGCCGCTCATGGCCGACATCATCAGGCCCAGTTCCACATCGACGCGGATCAAATCATCGCTGACATGCACCGCGCCCTTGACGCCCGAGCGCTTGAGGTTCAGCACGTCACCGGACCATTGCGGCTCCAGGCCGTATTGCTCGGAGAGTTTCTGCGCCAACTTGTCGGCCTTCTCGCGGGCCGCTTCCTTGCCCAGGTCGTGAGTACGTTCAACACTGATACGGGCCATTGCATGACTCCTGCTAAATAAATACTTCCTGAGCATCTTGACCGCCACTGCGGCAAAACGTCCCGGTGGTTGCCTATCTTACCTTCAGCCTTGCCAAGACAAAGCAGGCCACCGGGATTAGAATGTCCCGCATTCTCTTTTGGTGACAGCGATATGACTGATCAGCGCAAAGGCAGCGATGCCGAACCCACCACTCACTTCGGCTTCAAAAACGTTCCGGAAAGCCAGAAAGCGGAAAAAGTCGCTGAGGTGTTCCACTCCGTCGCCGCCAAATACGACTTGATGAACGACCTCCTGTCGGGCGGCATGCACCGCCTGTGGAAGCGTTTCGCAATCGAATTGTCGGGCGTTCGCACCGGCAACCGGGTGCTGGATATCGCCGGCGGCACGGGCGATCTGACCAAAAAATTCTCGCACCTCGTCGGCCCGACCGGCCAGGTGGTACTGGCTGACATCAACGAATCCATGCTCAAGGTCGGTCGCGACCGTCTGCTGGATCTGGGCGTGGCCGGCAACGTCGAATTCGTTCAGGCCGACGCGGAAAAACTGCCGTTTCCGGACAACCATTTCGACTGCGTGACCATCGCCTTCGGCCTGCGCAACGTAACGCACAAGGAAGACGCCCTGCGTTCCATGCTGCGCGTACTCAAGCCGGGCGGCCGCCTGCTGGTGCTGGAGTTCTCCAAACCAACCAACGCGCTGATGTCCAAAGCCTACGACGCCTATTCGTTCGCCTTCATGCCCTTGATGGGCAAGCTGATCACCAACGACTCGGAAAGCTACCGCTACCTGGCCGAATCGATCCGCATGCACCCGAACCAGGAAACCTTGAAGTCGATGATGGTCGAGGCCGGTTTCGACCGCGTCACGTACCACAACATGACCGCAGGCATTGTCGCCTTGCACCGCGGCATCAAGCCCTGATGTTGCTGGCCGGGCTGCTCGCCAGCGTTGAACTCGGTGTAAACCGCGTGCTGCGTCTCGACAGTACCGCGCTGCCGCGGCTGGCGCATTTGAGCGGCAAAGTGATTGCCGTCGAATGCCGCAGCCCGGCGCTCCACGTCTTCATCCTGCCGAGCGATGAAGGCCTGATGCTCGCCTCGCAGTGGGAGTCGGGCGCCGATTGCACACTGCGCGCCCCGGCCGCGAGCCTGTTGAAACTGGCGATGAGCAAAGACAAGACCGCCGTCCTGCATGGCCCGGAAGTCGAACTCGATGGCGACAGCGGCGTGCTCCTGGAGCTGGCGGCCATTCTTCAGGACCTCGAGCTGGACTGGGAGTACGAACTCTCGCGCTGGCTCGGCCCGATCGCTACACCTCTGGTGGGCGGTCACCTGCGCAGCCGCGCTCGCTGGTATCAGCAGGGTTTTACCGCCCTCGGCCAGAACCTCGGCGAATACCTGGCCGAAGAGTCGCGCACCCTGGTGGGCCAGCGCGAAGCCGAAGCCCGTTTCAGTGAACTGGACCAGATCAAACTCGATCTGGAACGTCTCGAGGCGCGCTTCGAGCGCCTTTCCCGATCCCTCGACCCAAGCGATAACGCATGAAGCTGCTTGCCGTCCGCCGTTTGTTGCGCATTCAGCGCGTTGTGATCCGCTACCGCCTCGACGACTTGCTGTTCGCGTTGCCGTTGCCGTGGTTCCTGCTGGCGCTGCGCTATGCACTGCCGTGGCGCTGGTTTCCGCGCAAAACGCTGGAGCTCAGCCGCGGTGCGCGCCTGCGCCTGGCTTTGCAGGACCTCGGGCCGATCTTCATCAAGTTCGGGCAGATTCTGTCCACGCGCCGCGACCTGCTCCCCGAAGACATCGCCGATGAACTGATGATGTTGCAAGACCGCGTGCCGCCGTTCGATTCGCAAGTGTCCATCAGGCTGATCGAAGAACAACTGGGCAAAAAGATCAGCGAAGTGTTCAGCCGTTTCGACGTTGAACCACTGGCCTCGGCCTCGGTGGCACAGGTTCACGCGGCGCAGTTGAAAACCGGTGAAGAGGTCGTGGTCAAGGTGATTCGACCGGGCCTGAAACCGATCATCGCGCAGGATCTGGCGTGGCTGTTCATTCTCGCCCGCGCCGCCGAAAAACTTTCAGCCGACGCTCGCCTGCTGCACCCGGTCGACGTGGTGCAGGACTACGAAAAAACCATCTACGACGAACTTGACCTGCTGCGCGAGGCGGCCAACGCCAGCCAGTTGAAGCGCAACTTCGAAGGTTCGCCGCTGCTGTACGTGCCGCAAGTCTATTGGGACTGGTGTCGGCCGAAAGTGTTGGTGATGGAGCGCATCTACGGCATTCAGGTCACCGACCTCGCGACGCTGGCCGATCAACGCACCGACATGAAAATGCTCGCCGAACGCGGCGTGGAGATCTTCTTCACCCAAGTGTTCCGCGACAGCTTTTTCCACGCCGACATGCACCCCGGCAACATCTTCGTCAGTACCGTGAACCCGTGGAGCCCGCAGTACATTGCCATCGATTGCGGCATCGTCGGCAGCCTCACGCCAGAAGATCAGGATTACCTGGCGCGCAACCTGTTTGCGTTCTTCAAGCGTGATTACCGGCGCGTCGCGCAATTGCACATCGACTCCGGCTGGGTGCCTGCAGAGACCAAACTCAACGAATTCGAAGCGGCGATCCGCACAGTTTGCGAGCCGATCTTCGAAAAACCGTTAAAAGATATTTCCTTCGGCCAGGTGTTGATGCGCCTGTTCCAGACCGCTCGACGCTTCAACATGGAAGTGCAACCGCAGCTGGTGCTGTTGCAGAAAACCCTGTTGAACATCGAAGGCCTGGGTCGTCAGTTGTACCCGGACCTTGATCTGTGGAACACCGCGCAGCCGTTCCTCGAACGCTGGATGCGCGAGCGCGTCAGCCCGAAAACCTTGCTCGGCAACGTGCAGAGCCAGTTCGAGCAGTTGCCGCACCTGGCCAACATGGCGCGAGACCTGCTCGAACGCATGTCGCAACCGCACGCCTACGACCCGCCACCCCCCTGGCATCGACGCCGTGACGACTGGTTCCTGCGCCTGCTCGGCACCGCGCATCTGGCCGGCGGTGCGGTACTGGCGATCGGCGGCCCGTTGAACGAACTGGCTTACTGGCCGGCGGCAATCATGATGGCGGTGGGTTTGTATCTGGTCGTGCGTCGATAGCCAGTTGTGTGATCCACTGGCACACTGTTTGAACGTTGGGCGCTGCTAATGAAGTGCGGCGCCCGCTGTCGGAGTCGAAGATGAACAACTGGCTGGACGAGATCAAGTGGGACGCTGACGGCCTGGTGCCGGCGATCGCTCAGGATCACAAAACCGGGCGCGTCTTGATGATGGCGTGGATGAATCGTGAAGCCCTGCAATTGACCGCAGACGAAAACCGCGCCATTTACTGGTCACGTTCCCGTGGCAAGCTGTGGCGCAAGGGCGAAGAGTCCGGCCACGTGCAGGTCTTGCACGAGATGCGCCTGGACTGTGACGCCGATGTGATCATTCTTATGGTCGAGCAGATCGGCGACATTGCCTGCCACACCGGCCGCCAGAGTTGCTTCTATCGTGTCTTCGAAAACGGCGACTGGAAAACCGTCGACCCGGTGCTCAAAGACCCGCACGCCATTTATAGCGCAGGACACACTCATGAGTGACACGCTGACCCGTCTGGCAGAAGTGCTGGAAGAGCGCAAGGGCGCCGCCGCCGACAGTTCGTACGTCGCCAGCCTTTATCACAAGGGCCTGAACAAGATTCTGGAGAAAGTCGGCGAAGAGTCGGTCGAAACCATCATTGCCGCCAAGGACGCCGCCATCAGCGGCGACTGCAGCGATGTGATCTACGAGACCGCCGATTTGTGGTTCCACAGCATGGTCATGCTTGCCCAGCTGGGGCAGCATCCGCAGGCTGTGCTCGATGAACTTGACCGTCGCTTCGGTCTGTCCGGACACGCCGAGAAAGCCTCGCGCCCGTCCGCCTGAACAACTATTTGAGAGGAGCAGCACCATGGGCATTTTTGACTGGAAACACTGGATCGTCATCCTGGTAGTTGTCGTGCTGGTGTTCGGCACCAAAAAGCTGAAAAATCTCGGCACTGACGTCGGCGAGTCGATCAAGGGCTTCCGCAAAGCCATGAACGATGACGAAAAACCGGCCGACCCGACCGTGACCCCGGCGCAACCGGTGCCGCCTGCTCAGCCTGTTCATCCACAGGCCGCCCAGCCGGTGAACCCGCCGCACACCATCGACGTGCAGGCGCAGAAAGTCGAAGAGCCAACCCGCAAAGACGTGTGAGCACTGACTAATGTTTGGTATCAGCTTCTCTGAACTGCTGCTCGTCGGCCTCATCGCCCTGCTGGTGCTGGGCCCTGAGCGTCTGCCGGGTGCTGCGCGCACAGCCGGCCTGTGGGTCGGCCGTCTGAAGCGCAGCTTCAACGCGATCAAACAGGAAGTTGAGCGTGAAATCGGTGCTGACGAGATCCGTCGGCAACTGCACAACGAACACATTCTGTCGCTGGAGCAGGAGGCGCGGAAGATTTTCACGCCGACTCAGCAGGAGCCCACGCCGGTGCCACCGGTCGAGCCCGTGGCCCCGCAGACCATTCACGCGCCGAAACCTGACGCTGCGCCTGTCACGGCGCCGGTGGTGACCGCTGTTGAACCCGCGCCCTCAGCGCCCTCCACCGCGCCCGTCACCCCGGCGCCTCACGATACCCCTTTGCCGCCGCGAGCCCCATGAGCGACCTTCCTGAAAACGACCAGCACATGCCGCTGGTGTCGCACCTTACCGAGCTGCGTACTCGCCTGCTGCGCTGCGTAGCGGCGATCTTCATCATCTTCGCCGGGCTGTTCGCCTTCACCCAGCAGATCTACACCTTCGTCTCCACGCCGTTGCGCCAGTATTTGCCCACCGGCGCGACGATGATTGCCACCGATGTGTCGTCACCGTTCCTCACGCCGTTGAAGCTGACGATGATGGTCTCGCTGTTCCTGGCGATCCCGGTGATCCTGCATCAGATCTGGGGCTTCATCGCGCCAGGCCTGTACAAGCATGAAAAGCGCATTGCGGTGCCGCTGCTGATGTCGAGCATTCTGCTGTTCTACACCGGCATGGCGTTCGCCTATTACTTGGTGTTCCCGTTGATCTTCCAGTTCTTCGCCGCCGCCACCCCGGCCGGCGTGGAAATGATGACTGACATCGCCAGCTACCTCGATTTCGTCATGACGCTGTTCTTCGCTTTCGGCGTGGCCTTTGAAATTCCGGTAGCCGTGGTCTTGCTGGTATGGATCGGCGTGGTCAACGTCGCTTACCTGAAGAAGATTCGCCCCTACGTGATCATCGGTTGCTTCGTGGTGGGCATGATCCTGACCCCGCCGGACATTTTTTCGCAGACGCTGCTGGCGGTGCCGATGTGGATGCTGTTCGAGATCGGCATCCTGTTTAGCAGTCTGATCAGCAAACGCGGTGATCATCCTGACGATCAGCCGGTCGACGACCCCAACGATCAGCCTCCTGCGACTCAAGCGTGAACCTGCTGCTCCTCGAAGAGGCCGATTTCATTGCGGCTGACCGGGTGATCCTGCGGGATCGACGGTTGACGCACATGCAGGAAGTCCATCGCTGCGAAGTCGGGGACAGCATGCGCGTCGGGCGCATCGGCGGCCTGATGGGCTCGGCTGAAGTGCTACGCCTGGCCGCCGATGAAGCCGAACTGCGCGTCACGCTTGATCAATCACCGCCCGCCAAGCTGCCACTGACGCTGATCCTGGCTCTGCCACGCCCGAAAATGCTGCGTAGGGTGTTTCAGACGGTCGCGGCCATGGGTGTGCCGCGCATCGTGCTGGTGAAC
Source organism: Pseudomonas sp. Ant30-3 (assembly GCF_000690905.1). Classification (GTDB taxonomy): domain Bacteria; phylum Pseudomonadota; class Gammaproteobacteria; order Pseudomonadales; family Pseudomonadaceae; genus Aquipseudomonas. Next base: position 60,083 of record NZ_JMCL01000039.1, read on the forward strand.
AGCTATCGCGTCGAGAAGAGCTTCTGGCAGACGCCGTTCCTCGAGCCCGAGGCTATTCGCGAGCAGTTGATACTGGGTCTCGAACAGGCGCGAGACAGCGTCCTGCCGGAAATCGTCATCGAGAAACGCTTCAAACCGTTCGTTGAGGATCGGTTGCCAGCGATTGCTGAAGGCACACTCGGATTGGTCGGCCATCCCGGCAATTATCCGCCCTGCCCGCGCGGGCTGGTCGAGCCTGTGACCCTCGCCATCGGTCCGGAAGGCGGCTGGATTCCTTACGAGATCGACCTGCTGGCCAAATCCGGCCTTCAGCCCGTGCAATTGGGCGAGCGCATCCTGCGCGTCGAAACCGCCGTCACCGCGTTGCTCGCTCGCCTGTTCTGACCGTCTCAGTACCTGTGCAGCTGGCGCAGCCTGCGTCCGGCCGCGCAGCAGTCGTTTGTCCACCTCTGTAGTGGTTCAGGGAAATTGTGCAATCAGGGTTAGACGGCTGCTGCGCAGCCGGACGCAGGCTGCTACAAGGATGACGTCCGTCGTGAAGTCCGGGGACTTTCTACAGAATCCCACCCATGGGCCGATACAGCTTCCATAAAAACCAATTTGTGGTCTGTGGGAGTTGCAGCAATGTACGGATGGCTAGCCGAGAAACTGGGAAACGTCAGCGTTAATCGCAAACTGGGGATCGGCTTCGGTCTGGTGCTGCTGTTGACGTTATTGATCACCTTCACCGGCTGGACCGGTTTAGGCGAGGTGATGAGCCGCGGTGACAAGCTGGGCTTCATCTCCAGCCTCAACGACCTCAGCAAAGAGCTGCGCATCGCCCGCCAGGCTTACGAAATGCGCCGTGGCGAACAGGGCCCTGAGGAGGTCAATCAGCTACTGGGTAAACTCGACAGCGGACTGAATACTGCCCGCACCCTGATCGAACAACCGTCAGACATCGCTTTGATTGACCAGCAACTGGCCGCCGTAAGCGAATACAAGCGTGCGTTCGGCGCGATGACACAGGCCAGCGCGCAGCGTGAAGACGCCCGCAGCAAGCTCGGCGCTGCTGCCGATAATGCCGTGGCGAAGATCGCGGAGATCGAGAAATCCATGCTGCAAGGCGACAACATTGCGCAGTTCAACAGCGTGGTCGACCTGAGCAAACAACTGCAGCAAGCGCGCTACCAGGTCCGTGGCTACACCTATAGCGGCCGGGCCGACGCTGAACAACCGGCCCTCGACGCTATCGACGCTGCGCTGAAAACCCTCAGCAGCCTGACGACCAGTCTTCCGGAGGAATTCGCCGCCAACCTGCAACAGTCCGGCGAATCGTTGAAGACTTATCGCGCCGCCGTCAGCCAGTTCCGCGACTCCCAAACCGCCAATGCCGCCGCCCTCAAAAGTATGAGCGCGCAAGGCGATGTCCTGATTGATGCCAGCACGAAACTCACGGTTTCACAGACCGTCGTGCGTGATACCGACGCGGCCCATGCCAAGAACATGCTGATGTGGGCCACCGGCCTGGCGCTGGTTATCAGCCTTTTCGCGGCATGGTTCATCACTCGCCAGATCGTCACGCCACTGAACGAAACGCTTAAGGTGGCCGAGCGCATCGCGGCCGGCGATTTGACGCACAACCTGGCGTCGCAACGCCGTGACGAACTCGGCCAGTTGCAACGCGCGATCCAGAGCATGACGGAAGGCCTGCGCGTACTGATCAGCGGGATCGGTGAGGGCGTCACTCAGATCGCCAGCGCTGCCGAAGAATTGTCAGCCGTGACCGAGCAGACCAGCGCAGGGGTCAATAGCCAGAAGATCGAGACCGATCAGGTGGCGACTGCCATGAACGAAATGACCGCCACCGTGCAGGAAGTCGCGCGCAACGCCGAAGAAGCGTCCGAAGCGGCTGCCGCTGCAGATCAGCAAGCCCGCGAGGGTGACAAAGTGGTGGGTGAAGCCATCGCGCAAATCGAGCGTCTGGCGCTCGAAGTCGGCAACTCCACCGAAGCCATGGGGCATCTCAAGCGCGAGAGCGACAAGATTGGCAGCGTCCTCGACGTGATCAAATCCGTGGCCCAGCAGACTAACCTGCTGGCGCTCAACGCGGCGATTGAAGCAGCGCGCGCCGGTGAGGCTGGACGCGGTTTTGCGGTGGTCGCCGACGAAGTCCGCAGCCTCGCCCAGCGCACACAGAAATCCACGGAGGAAATCGAAGAACTCATCATCGGCCTGCAAACCGGCACCCAGCAAGTGGCGACCATCATGGACAACAGCCGCACCCTGACCGACAGCAGCGTCGAGCTGACCCGTCGGGCCGGCGGCTCACTGGAAAACATCACGCGCACGGTATCGGCGATTCAGTCGATGAACCAGCAGATTGCCGCCGCTGCTGAACAGCAGACCGCAGTAGCTGAGGAGATAAACCGTAGCGTGCTGAATGTGCGTGATGTGTCCGAGCAGACCTCGGCCGCCAGCGAAGAGACGGCGGCTTCCAGCATTGAGTTGGCGCGGTTGGGTACGCATTTGCAGACGCTGGTGGGCAGGTTCAAGGTTTGAAGTGATTCAAAGATAATCAGCCAAAAAAAACCCCGCTTTCGCGGGGTTTTTCATTTTCTTCATGCCAACTGAGGCTGAGCACTTATAGGTCTGAGTGGCAGCAGCGGCGCATGGGGATCGGCGGTCACCGATTTACGCCAGGTTTCCAGCCACTCCGGATGACCTTCGTTCCAGATCTGCTCATGCAGGCGACCCAACGCCACTGGATCGCTCAACAACTGCACGCGCTCGTTGTTGGTCAGCCCTTCTGGGCCGACTTTCAGCGCATGACGAACCCGTTCTATCCGCAGCCATTCGATCGGCTCGGCTTCACGGTGACGGGACGTCGCCAGCGAGCACGCCAGAGCGTTCTGCTGAGGATCGACGACCGAGCGGACAAAGCCGTCTTTCAACGCGTGATAGCGGTTTTCGTGCGTGTACTTGTCAGTGTCGATCAGTGCCTGGGGCGGATTGTATTCCTCAGGGATGAGGAAAAGACTCTCGTCACGGGACTTGAGGCCCAAGCCCACGCGGCTGGAGATCACCGACACCGGAATCGACAACATCAGCGAACCGACGATCGGCACCAGCCACCACAGGAAGCTCGGGTTCAGCCAAATCACCAGCAGCGCCCAGAAGAAACCCAGCAGCGTTTGCGGACCGTGGCGTTTAACCGCTTCGCTCCACGGCGTCGAGTCGTCGTCACGCTGTGGCGAGTTCCAGGTCGCGGCCCAGCCGAGGAACGCGGCGAGCACGAAACGGGTGTGGAAAATCATCCGCACCGGCGCCAGCAGCATGGAGAACAGCATCTCCAGCAGCATCGACAGCGTCACCTTGAACTTGCCGCCGAACTCTTTCGCGCCCTTGGCCCAGATCAGGATGATGCTCAGCAATTTCGGCAGGAACAGCAGCACGATGGTCGTCGAGAACAGCGCGATCGCCTTGTCTGGATGCCATTGTGGCCACAGCGGATAAAGCTGACGCGGCTCCAGGAAGTATTGCGGCTCCATCAGCGTGTTGACCGCGAGCAATGCCGTCGACAACACGAGAAAGAAGAACCACAACGGTGCCGACAGGTAAGACATCACGCCGGTCAAAAACACCGCACGGTGCACAGGGTGCATGCCTTTGACCAGGAACAGGCGGAAGTTCATCAGGTTGCCGTGGCACCAGCGACGGTCACGCTTGAGTTCGTCCAGCAGGTTTGGCGGCAGTTCTTCATAGCTGCCCGGCAAGTCATAAGCGATCCACACGCCCCAACCGGCACGGCGCATCAGCGCAGCTTCGACGAAGTCGTGGGACAGAATTGCACCGGCGAACGCACCTTTACCCGGCAACGGCGCCAAAGCGCAGTGCTCGATAAACGGCTTCATGCGGATGATCGCGTTATGGCCCCAATAGTGCGATTCGCCCAGCTGCCAGAAGTGCAGACCGGCAGTGAACAGCGGGCCGTATACGCGCGTCGCGAATTGCTGCATGCGTGCGTACAAGGTGTCCATGCCCGACGCACGCGGCGCCGTCTGGATGATCCCGGCGTCCGGCGTGGCTTCCATCAAGCGCACCAGACTGGACAGGCAATCGCCGCTCATCACCGAGTCGGCGTCGAGCACGACCATGTACTTGTAGTCGCCGCCCCAGCGACGGCAGAAGTCGTCGAGGTTACCGCTTTTGCGTTTGACGCGACGACGACGACGACGATAGAAGATCTTGCCGAAGCCTTTGGCCTCACGGCAGACATCCAGCCACGCCTGCTGCTCGGCAACGCAAATGTCGGCATCGTTACTGTCGCTGAGGACAAAAAAGTCGAAGCGGTCCAGGTTGCCCGTGGCCGCGACTGACTCGAACGTCGCCCGCAAGCCGGCGAACACCCGAGGCACGTCTTCGTTGCAGATCGGCATTACCAGTGCGGTGCGCGCGTCCTTGGGAATCGGCTCGTTGCCGGCACTTTTACCGGAAATACGGTATTTGTCATGACCGGTGAGCAACTCGAGGAAGCCCATCAATGCCGTCCAGAATCCGGCCGACACCCAGCAAAACAAAATCCCGAACAGGATCAGGATGCTGGTTTGCAGCGCATACGGCAGCACTTGGGTAACGGTCTGCAGGAACGGCTGGTGCATGATCTCGTCGAGACTGACGAACGACCAGCCCTGATACGGCATGATGCCTTTCATGTACCAGCCCGCGACGATAGTCTGCCCCAGCATCAGGACCAGCAGAATATAGCGACGGATGGAGCCAACCGTGCGCCAGCGGGCGGCCGGCAACACGTTCTCATCCTTTGGCAGCGGCGGCGGATTGGTACGGCCGGTCAGCCGACGCCAGCCGCGCACCAGGATATTGGTGCGCCACGGCTCCGGCACGACTTTGGTCCGACGGATCGGCGGCGTGGCCTTGAGAACCACGCGACCGCTGGCATCCATCGCCAGCATTTCCGCTTCTTCGAGTTCTTCGGCGGTATTCAAGGTCAAACGTTTGCCGACCGAAGCTTGAGCAGCCTCAACCGGAGCGTCAAACGTCGAGGACGACAGACGCTGGTGCAGTTCACTGAATGACTGGCAGCCCGCGAGTTCCGCGCGCTGCTCGTCGGTCATCGGTAGATGCGCCAGATACTCGGCAAGAGTCTCTGGCTGTACTTGAGAATTACTCATCGGCAGGCAACTGGTAGCTCCAGGTCTCGGTCAGGACTTCTTCAGTCGGTGCCGATTCCGGTGTGGCTGGGGCCGCTTCGGCAGCGACTGGCTGCTTGGCGTCTTTGTTGTCCTGTTCCTTGGTAGCGGCGACTGGCTTGACTTCAGCCTGTTTGGCTTCGGCGAGCTTGGCTTCCTTGTCCTCTTTCTCCTGCTGCTTGGCAGCAACCTTGTCGGCCTTGGCAACGGAGGAATTGGAGGTCGGCAGCGTCTTGGCCAGATCGGCCGTGACAATGTTCTTGACCAGTGCAGCACGCATCTCGGTGGCCTTGCTCGGGTCCTTGATCTTCATGCGCAGGGTCAGGCGCCAGCCTTTGGTGTCCGGGTTGTAACGAACACTGTTCTCGACCAGTTCGGCGTTATCGCCAACGCTGACCTGACTGCGAACGTCGGTGTCTGCCGGCAATGCCAACAGCGACGGGCCTTCAAAGTCGACCAGATAAGCAACGCTGCCATCCGGCTGACGGATCAGGTTGGACTGTTTGACGTCACCGGTGGAGCGCAGAGTCTGTTTCACCCAGGCGCTGTCCGGAGCGTGCAGCGCAGCTTCGTCGATGGTCCAGTGCATGCGGTAGGCAACGTCGAGCGGCTGGCCTGGCTCAGGCAGTTTTTCCGGGCTCCAGAAAGCAACGATGTTGTCGTTGGTTTCGTCGGCGGTCGGAATTTCCACCAGGTCTACAGAGCCCTTGCCCCAATCGCCTTTCGGTTCGATCCACGCACTCGGGCGCTTGTCATAGCGATCATCGAGGTCTTCGTAGTGGCTGAAGTCACGGCCACGCTGAAGCAGACCGAAACCACGCGGGTTCTCGATGGAGAAGTTGCTCACAGAGAGATGTTTAGGGTTATTCAGCGGACGCCAGATCCACTCGCCGTTGCCGGCATGAATCGACAGACCGCTGGAGTCGTGCAGCTCTCGACGATAGTTGAGCACCTTGGACGGCTGATTGGCGCCGAACAGGAACATGCTGGTCAGCGGCGCGACGCCAAGCTTGGTGACCTTGTCACGCAGGAACATCCGCGCCTTGACGTCGACCACGGTGTCGCTGCCAGGACGCAGGGTCAGGCGATAAGCACCGGTAGCGCGAGGCGAATCCAGCAGCGCGAAAATCACCAGGTGCTTGTCGCCCGGCTTCGGCTGTTGAATCCAGAACTCGGTGAAACGCGGGAATTCTTCGCCGGACGGCAAAGCGGTATCGATGGCCATACCGCGAGCGGACAGACCGTAGGTGTGCCCCTTGCCAACAACGCGGAAATAACTCGCGCCAAGCATGGTCATGATTTCGTCTTGCTTGTCGGCCTTGTTGATCGGGTAAAGCACACGGAAACCGGCGTAACCCAGTTGCTCAGTGGCTTTCGGATCGAATTGCACATCGCCGAAATCGAAACGAGTAGGGTCGTATTTGATTTCCTGGACGCTGTTTGCGGTGATTTCGTTGATTTTCACCGGCGTATCGAAATGCATACCCTGGTGATAGAACGACAGCTTGAACGGGGTTTTCTGATCGGCCCATTCAGCTTTTTCGGTGCGGAAACGAATTTTCTGATAGTCCGCGAATTTCATTTCGCGGAATTCGTTTGGCAGATTACTGCGCGGGGCTTCGTACTTCTGCCCGGCCAGCTCTTTTGCCTTGACCGACACATCCTCCAGATTGAATGCCCAAAGCTGGCCGGCGCTGAGCAGGCAGAGCAGAGCAGAGCCCGCTACCAGAGCGCTTCGAAACCGTTTGGCAGTCAATTTTGGTGCATTACAGGGACTAACAATCACGAGCAACCCTCGCCGAAAACAGATCAAAAAACCAACGGCCAGTTAAAGTGCCAGCTCGGTGTGCGGTTCAAAAAACCGACCTTGCCAGCGACTCTTGCCAAGTTGGCGAGCATTGTTCCGACTCCCATGGGGCAAAATGATTCCCCAACAGGCTCAGGACAAGTCTCTACCTAAGTCAAAAACGGACCAACGAACGCCGATCCCCGTAGCGCGCGATTATCTAGCAGGCTGCGTTACAACGCATCAGGCGCCAGCAAGTATTTTTCGCGAAAAAACCCTGTTTTCAGGCGAAAAGCGCTTAAAAAGTTGTTTCAAGCGCTTTCAGGTCTGCAACAGGAAGGTGACCGGGCCGTCGTTGACCAGATGCACCTGCATATCCGCGCCGAATCTACCTGATGCCACAGTGCCATGCACCTGTTTCGCTTTGCCTAATAGATAGTCGAACAACTCCTCCCCCAAGGCCGGAGGGGCAGCCGTGGAGAAACCCGGTCGCAGCCCGCTTTTGGTGTCGGCGGCCAAGGTGAACTGAGAGACCAGCAGCAACCCACCGCCGACATCCGCCAAGGACAGATTCATCTTGCCCTCGGCGTCACTGAACACACGATAGTTAAGCAGCTTATGCAAAAGTTTGTCGGCGCTGGCCGGCGTGTCTGCGGGTTCGACCGCGACCAATACCAGCAGGCCCTGATCGACGGCACCGACCACCTCGCCCGCGACCTCGACCCGCGCGGCACTCACCCGTTGCAGGAGCCCCTTCATGCTTCGTCGGGAGCCAGGTCGAGCAGGCGCCGCGCCATCTGACTGGCCGCACGCACCAATGCGTCGGTAATGCCCGGCTCCGAGGCCGCGTGGCCAGCGTCGCGGATTACCTGCAGTTCGCTGTTCGGCCAGTTCTGATGCAGCTCCCAGGCGTTATCGAGCGGGCAGATCACGTCGTAGCGGCCATGCACGATCACGCCTGGCAGATGGGCGATCTTGCCCATGTCGCGAATCAGCTGGTTGGGTTCGAGGAAGGCGTTGTTGCTGAAGTAGTGACATTCGATGCGAGCGATGGACAACGCGCGCTGCGGCTCGGAGAAGCGGTCGACCACCAACGGGTTCGGGCGAAGGGTTGCCGTGCGGCCTTCCCACATGGACCAGGCCTTCGCCGCGTGCATTTGCGCGATCTGATCGTTGCCGATCAATCGATTGTGGAACGCCGCGAGCAAGTCGTCGCGCTCATCCAGCGGAATCGGCGCGATGTAGTCCTGCCAGTAATCCGGGAACAGACGACTGGCGCCCGCCTGGTAGAACCACTCGATTTCCTGCGGACGGCAGAGAAATATCCCGCGAAGAATCAGACCGTGTACCCGCTCTGGATGTGTTTGCGCGTAGGCCAGCGCGAGGGTCGAGCCCCACGAACCGCCGAACAGCACCCATTTGTCGATGCCCAGGTGTTGACGGATGCGCTCAAGGTCGGCGACCAGGTCCCAGGTGGTGTTGTTTTCCAGGCTGGCATGGGGCGTCGAGCGACCGCAACCGCGCTGGTCGAAGGTAACAATGCGATAAAGATTGGGATCAAAATAACAGCGACTCTGCGCATCACATCCGGCACCGGGCCCGCCGTGGATGAACACCACCGGCAATCCTTCCGGCGAACCGCTTTCGTCAACGTACAGGGTGTGGGTTTCATCGACAGCCAGATCATGCCGGGCGTAGGGTTTGATCTGCGGGTACAAAGTCTGCATTGCGCGCTCCGTAAGGGGTCGAGGTCATCCCTGGGGGGACTTCTATTATTCTGCCGTTCGGCATCATAAACCCGATTTACGTGAATGAGCACGATCCCTGTAGGAGCGAGCCTGCTCGCGATGGTCGTCAACGATAATGCGTTGAATCTGACGCATTGCGGCGTTTGCGGATTTTTCGCGAGCAGGCTCGCTCCTACAGGGTTTTGCGCCAGGCTAGCGCTTGTAGTGGTTTTCACCCCAGGCCAGGAGGCCTTGCAGCAGTTTCTTGAGAACAACTTGAGTCGGCGCGGCCAGATCCGGCCGATACCGGAACGGTTCGAACTCTTCCATGTAGGTGCTCTGACACAATTCCAGCTGCACCGCATGAATGTTGTCGGCCGGGTTGCCGTAATGCCGGGTGATGTGACCGCCCTTGAAGCGACCGTTGAGCACATGGCTGTACTGGGCATGTTGTGCGCAAATCGCTTCCAGCTGCGTGGCCAACTGCGGATCGCAACTGGCGCCGTTGAAGGTGCCAAGGTTGAAGTCCGGCAGTTTGCCGTCGAACAGATGCGGGATGATCGAGCGGATCGAATGCGCATCGAACAGTAGGGCGTAACCGAACTCGGCTTTCAGTCGTGCCAGTTCATCGCGCAGCGCGCTGTGATACGGCGTCCAGATCTTCTCCAGATAACTCGCCCGCTCCGCTGCCGAAGGTTGCATGCCCTCGCGAAACAACGGAATGCCGTCGAACAGCGTCGCCGGGAATAAACCGGTGGTGGCGCCGGCATATAAAGGTTTGTCGTCAGACGGACGATTCAGGTCGATGACGAATCGCGAATACTCAGCCGCCAGCGTACTGGCACCCAGCGCGTCGGCGAATTCATACAGCGTGGGGATGTGCCAGTCGGTGTCCGGCAGGCTTTTCGCGTCACCGATCAGCCCGGCCTCGACGGCCGGCGTCAGGCGCAGACCGGCGTGAGGCATGCTGATCAAAAGCGGCACACGGCCTTGTTTGAAATTCAGAACCTTGTCCACAACTGCTCTCCTACAGATTCGTTTCGACGCCGTGGCGCACGACGCGTTTTTCCAGATCGCCGCCCAGCCAGTACGACAGGTCGGCGGGACGATCGATTTGCCAGGCGACGAAATCCGCGACCTTGCCCACTTCCAGCGAACCATGGGTGTCGGCCATGCCCAGCGCGGTAGCGGCATGAATCGTCGCGCCCGCCAGCGCTTCTTCCGGGGTCATGCGGAAGCAAGTGCAAGCCATGTTCAGCATCAGGCGCAGTGACAGTCCGGGTGAGGTGCCGGGATTGAGGTCGCTGGCGATGGCGATTCTCACGCCGTGTTTGCGCAACGCGTCCATTGGCGGCAACTGTGTTTCACGCAGGAAGTAGAACGCACCGGGTAGTAGCACAGCGACCGTGCCGGAGGCGGCCATGGCGATGGCGTCGTCTTCGGTCATGAATTCCAGATGATCGGCGGACAAGGCGTGATAACGCGCGGCCAGGCTTGAGCCGTTCAGCGACGACAATTGCTCGGCGTGCAGCTTCACCGGCAGGCCCAGTTGTTTCGCGGCGATGAACACGCGCTCGACCTGCGCGGGCGAAAACGCCAGGTACTCGCAAAACGCATCGACCGCATCCACCAGACCTTCGGCCGCCAGCGCTGGCAGCATCTGTGTGCAAATGTGCTCGATGTAGTCGTCGGCGCGGTCCGCGTATTCCGGCGGCATGGCGTGCGCCGCGAGGCAGGTGCTACGCACGCTGACTGGCAGTTCCGCGCCGAGACGACGAATGACCCGCAGGATTTTCCGCTCGCTGGCCAGGTCGAGGCCATAACCGGATTTCATTTCGACGGTGGTCACGCCGTCGCGCATCAGGCTTTTCAGACGCTTGGCGGCACTGGCGAACAGCCCGTCTTCCGATGCGGCACGGGTGGCGCGTACGGTGCTGGCGATACCGCCGCCGGCCGCCGCGATTTCGGCATAACTGACGCCTTGCAGACGCTGCTCGAATTCGCCGCTACGGTTACCGCCAAACACCGTGTGGGTGTGGCAGTCGATCAGGCCTGGGGTGACCCAGGCTCCGTGCAAATCGGTGGTGGCCGAATAGTCTCCCGGCGGCAGTTCAGCCTGGGGGCCGAGCCACTCGATGTGCGCACCGGACGTCACGATGGCTGCGTCCTCGATGATCGAGTAGACGCCTTGCGCCATGGTCGCGACGTGGCAGTTGTGCCAGAGGGTTTTCATCCCGGGTTCCTCGTCTTGTTCAAAATCGATTCGCGAGCAGGCTCGCTCCCACATTGGATCTGCAGCGTTCACACAATCCCTGTGGGAGCGAGCCTGCTCGCGATGGCGTCAGCTCCACACCGGATCTGCAGCGTTCACACAATCCCTGTGGGAGCGAGCCTGCTCGCGATGGCCTCAGCCCCACACCGGATCTGCAGCGTTCACACAATCCCTGTGGGAGCGAGCCTGCTCGCGATGGCCTCAGCCCCACACCAGATCTGCGGCGTTCACACAATCCCTGTGGGAGCGAGCCTGCTCGCGATGGCCTCAGCCCCACACTGGTTTTGTAGTGTCCACACAATCCCTGTGGGAGCCGGGCTTGCCCGCGATGGCCTCAGCCCCACACTGGATCTGCAGCGTTCACACAATCCCTGTGGGAGCGAGCCTGCTCGCGATGGCCTCAGCCCCACACTGGATCTGCAGCGTTCACACAATCCCTGTGGGAGCCGGGCTTGCCCGCGATGGGGCCCTTACAGGCTCGGCAACAACTTCACCAACACCAGTTCATTCAAACAACGCGTCGCCAACAGCTCGGTCGCCGCATTGATGTCCGGCGCAAAAAACCGGTCCTTCTCATAAAACGGCACTTCAGCGCGCAGGATCGCGCGGGCTTTTTCCAGCTTCGCCGAGGTCTTCAAACCCTTACGCAGATCCAGCCCCTGACACGCCGCCAACCATTCCACCGCCAGCACGCCGCGAGTGTTTTCGGCCATTTCCCACAAGCGCTTGCCGGCAGCCGGGGCCATCGACACGTGGTCTTCCTGATTCGCCGAAGTCGGCAGGCTGTCCACCGAATGCGGATGGGACAAAGCCTTGTTCTCGCTGGCCAGCGCCGCCGCAGTTACCTGAGCGATCATGAACCCGGAATTGACGCCGCCATTGGCCACCAGAAATGGCGGCAGTTGCGACATGTGCTTGTCCATCATCAGGGAGATACGACGCTCGCTCAGCGAGGCGATCTCCGCGATCGCCAGCGCCATGTTGTCCGCTGCCATGGCCACCGGCTCGGCGTGGAAGTTACCGCCTGAGATCACGTCACCTTCAGCGGCGAACACCAACGGGTTGTCGGACACCGCATTGGCTTCGACAGCGAGCACTTCGGCCGCCTGACGAAACTGGGTCAGGCACGCGCCCATGACTTGCGGCTGGCACCGCAGGGAATAAGGGTCCTGGACCTTGTCGCAATTTTGATGCGAGTCGGACACTTCACTGCGCTCACCGAGCAAATCGCGATAGGCGGCAGCGGCGTCGATCTGGCCTTTCTGGCCACGCGCGGCATGAATGCGTGCGTCGAACGGCGAGCGCGAGCCCAGCACTGCTTCGACCGTCAGGGCGCCCAGCGCCACGGCGCCGGCAAACAGGTCTTCACCTTCGAACAAGCCGCGCAACGCATAAGCGGTCGACACCTGCGTGCCGTTGAGCAGCGCCAGACCTTCTTTCGCCGCCAGCGTCAGCGGCTTGAGGCCTGCGACTTGCAGTGCTTCGGTCGCGTCCAGCCATTCACCCTTGTAACGCGCTTTGCCCTCACCCAGCAGCACCAGCGACATATGCGCCAACGGCGCGAGGTCACCGGATGCACCGACCGAACCTTTCAGCGGAATGTGCGGGTACACCTCGGCATTGATCAGCGCGATCAGAGCATCGATCACCACCCGGCGAATCCCGGAAAAACCACGGCTCAGGCTGTTGACCTTGAGCACCATGACCAGTCGCACCAGCGCATCGCTGATCGGCTCGCCGACACCGGCAGCGTGCGACAACACCAGCGAGCGCTGGAGGTTTTCCAGGTCTTCGCTGGCAATGCGCGTCGAGGCGAGCAGGCCGAAACCGGTGTTGATGCCGTAAGCAGTGCGGTTTTCGGCGAGGATCTGCTCCACACAGGCGACGCTGGCTTCGATCTGCGCCGAGGCGCTGTCGTCGAGGGTAATCCGCACCGGCTGCTGATAAATGTCACGCAGCTGGGCAAGGCTCAGTTGGCCGGGAATCAGGTTAAGCGCAGTCATTCAAATGCTCCTTTTGAGAGTTTGTTATTAACTACCAGTCGCTCCGGAGCATTCCGTTATCCGTCGCCTCGCGTCTTTTGGACGATCCGCGCCTTGGCACGCTGGTATGAGTATTGATCAGTGCAAATCCGGGAGCGCGTTGTGCAGCCGCTCAGGATTTTTCAGAACGCTGGCAGCAGCGGCAATATCGGGCGCCAGCCAGCGATCCTGGTCATAGGCCGGAACCTGTTCGCGCAAGAGTCGCCACGCGATATCGGTACCAGCGCCGAAACGTTGTTCCTTGAGAAATTCGAAGGCCTGGGCCGCCAGCAGATACTCGATGGCGAGGATCTGCGTGCAGTTTTCCAAGGCGCGGTGCAGCTTCAGTGCGGCGTTGGTGCCCATGCTCAGATGATCTTCCTGCAGGCCCGAGGTGACGAAGTTGTCGAGCACCGCCGGTTGCGCCAATTGGCGGTTCTCCGCACACAATGACGCGGCGACGTATTGCACGATCATCATTCCCGAGTTGACGCCCGGATTGGCCACCAGAAAGGCCGGCAGTCCGCTGACATGCGGGTTGATCAAACGGTCCAGGCGCCGCTCGGCGATGGAACCGATTTCGGCCATGGCGATGGCCAGCAGATCGGCCGCCATTGCCACTGACTGGCCATGCGGGTTGGCCTGGGACATCACCCGATAGGCGTCCGGCGTGCCCAGCAGCAGCGGGTTGTCGGTGCAGCCATTGAGCTCGATTTCGATCTGTTTTGTCGCGTGTTCAAGCTGATCGCGGGCAGCACCGTGAACCTGAGGAATCGAGCGGATGCTCAGGGCATCCTGGGTGCGAATGCCTTTGCTCGATGCGATCACTTCACTGCCCTTCAGCAACGAGCGCAGATTGCTGCCGACCCGTTGCATGCCCGGATGCGGCTTGAGCGCGATGATCTCGGCGTCGAAGGCAGCGATCTGACCGCGTTGCGCTTCGAAACTCATCGCAGCGATCACGTCGGCCCACTGCAGCAGGCGCGTCGTATCAGCAATCGCCAGGCAGCTCAGCCCGGTCATGCACGGCGTGCCGTTAACCAGGCACAGGCCATCTTTCGCACCGAGCTGAACCGGCTGCAAACCTTCTTCGGCCAACGCCTGTTGCGCTGGAACAATCTGCCCGCGATAGCTGACCGTGCCGACACCCAACAGCGCGATGCCGATATGGGCCATGTGCGTCAGGTAGCCCACTGATCCCTGGGACGGCACTTGCGGGGTAATGCCGCGATTGAGCAGCGCCAACAGCGCTTCGACCACTTGGCGATGCAGGCCGGATTTGCCCTGGCTGAAGTTGATGATGGCCGCGCACATGATCGCGCGGGTTTGTTCGTCTGCCAGTGGCGCGCCAACGCCACAGGCGTGGCTGAGCAAGGTGTTGCGCGACAGTTGGCTGAGTTGTTCGTCCTTCAGCGAGACGTTGCACAGCGCGCCCAGACCGGTATTGACGCCATAGGCGCGCTCGCCGCTGGCGACGATGCGCTGGACGATCGCCTGGGCATTTTCAATGCGCGCCCAGGCGTCTGCGGACAGCTCGAGCTGCGCGCCGGCACGGGCTACGGCGACCACATCCTGCCAACGCGAGGGAACGTTGGCGATTACGATTTTTTCAGCCTGGGACATCTGGAGCCTCATACAAAATTCATGGTCGTATGACACCTGTGGCGAGGGAGCTTGCTCCCGCTGGGCTGCGAAGCAGCCCCAAAAATCTTGCGACCGCTTCGCGCTGGAGCGCCAGCCCGGTCGAACGGGAGCAAGCTCCCTCG
>NZ_JMCL01000040.1 GCF_000690905.1 Pseudomonas sp. Ant30-3
ACGGCGGTGAGGAATTCGCGCAGCCCCTGGAAGTCGTGAATGCTCTGGGCGAAACCGCCGATGGTGGCCGGTCGCGCTTTCATCGACATGCCGGTGATACGCTCGAACAACGTCGCGGAGAGGATCACATCGGTTTTCTTCCCGGCGGTGTCGAGCAAGTGCGCACGCACCAGGCGCAGCACCAGTTCAAAACCGGTGCCGATCAACAGCCCGATCGACAATACCCACAAGGTCGACGTGGCCTGGTTCGGCACCACGCGGTCGTAGGTCTGCATGACGAACAGCGGCACCATCAAACCCAGCAGGTTAATCAGGAAACTGGCGAGAATCGCATCGCTGTACAGCCATTTCGATAATTTCAGGGTGTCGCGAAACCACGCATCCACCCTCGGTACCAGCGGCGCGCGCAGGTCTTCGAGCTCGTGGCGCGGGCGCGCGAACAAGGCTTGCCCCGTGTAGTCGGCCGTCAGTTCTTCACGGCTGACCCATTGCTCGCCGCCGTCGGCTTCGCTGGGCAGAATCAACAGGCGCCCGTCATCGCCGACGCGTCGCAGCACGGCGGTGCGTCCGTTGGTGAGCATCAACATGACCGGCAGATTGAGCGGCGAGATGTCCGCCAGCTCGCGCCGCAACAGGCGCGCCTGCAAACCGGCCCGGGCCGCTGCACGAGGCAGCAGGTCCAGGCTCAAGCGTTGGTGTGCCATAGGCAGCCCGGCACTGAGGCTGGCGCGACTGACAGTCGCGCCATGAAGTTTGCAGAGAATCAACAGACCATCCAGAAGCGGGTCGTCGAAGCTCAGCCGCGGATCGACGCCGGTATTGCCGGTTTCCATGCTGGTCACACTGATTGTTCCTGTAGATCCGTAGTAATGCAGCTGAGCGCAGGCGTCACCGAAGGCTTGAATATTTTGATCTTAAGGACAGCAAGATCAAAGGATCGCAGCCTCCGGTAGCTCCTACGGCTTATCTGAGTTCAGGCAAACGGGCTTCGCTTTTCACTTCAGTCTGAGCGACTGCATCGGCCGGCAGCACCACTCGTTGCTTGCTCAACAGCTGGCCCATGTTCGCCAGCACACGGTACATGGAATATTCCTCGGTGTAGCGAACTTCTGTGTAGCGACGGTTGGCATTGTAGAGTTCGTTTTCGCTGTCGAGCACGTCGAGCAGGGTCCGTTGGCCGAGACCAAACTGATCCTGATAAGCGGCGCGCACGCGAGTGGTCGTCTCGGCGTATTCGCGAGCGGTCGGGGTTTGCTTGCGCGCGTTGACCATGGCGTTCCAGGCCAGGTGAATGTTTTCGTTGAGCTGACGCAGGGCGTTGTTGCGAATGTCCATCGCCTGGTTGATCAGGTGCGCGTTGGAAGCCAGGCGTGCCTTGTCGCTGCCGCCGCGGAACAGGTTGTAGTTCATCACCACACCGACGCGCCACTCGTTGTCGTGGCCTTCCTCGCCTTGCACGTTGTTGTTCGCGCCTACTGCGGCTTCAGCGTCGAAGCGCGGGTAGAACGGCGACTTGGCAACTTCGTACTGGCTCTCGGCCGACTGCACATCAGCCTGGGCGGATTTCAGGTACGGGTTGTTGTCGACCATGCTCGTCTGCGCGTCTTGCAGATTGGCGGGCATTTCCCCGCGGATCGACGGCAGGGTTTCCAGTTCGTCGGGCATGCGTCCGGTCACCGCGAAGAAGTTCGACTCGGCATCGGCCAGATCGACTTGCGCGGTGTCGAGGTTGTTCTCAGCCAGCGCGCGACGGGCAGTGGATTGATCGGCGTCAGCATTGCTGCCGATGCCGCGCTGCGTGCGCAGGCCGATCTGGTCGTTGACCCGCAGGTGCGCCTGCAGATTGTTGGTGGCCAGTGTCACCAGCTCGCGACGCTTGAGCACTTCAAGGTAGACCTCGATGGTGCGCAGGGCCAGATCCTGGGCGGTGCCCTGAGCGTAATAGGCCCGGGAATTGACCACGCCTTTGGTGCGCTCGACTTCGTTGGCAGTGTTGAAACCATCGAAGAGCATCTGCCGCAGACGCAGTTCCGATTGGGTGTAGGTGAGGATTTTGGTGTTGTGGTTGCCGAACGCCCGGGTGTTGGTGTTATCGCTGTACCCGCGCCCGTACGCGGCATTCAGATCCACCGACGGATAAAACCCGCCTTTGGCAACTTTTACATCTTCGTCAGCGGACAAACGGCTGTCTACGCGCGAAGCCAGTTCCGGGTGTGTGGCGAGGGTACTTTGGATGGCCTCTGTCAACGACATGGCCTGAGCCTGAGTTGTGCAGGCCATGGCCAGTAATATCGCGCTGCAGAGGGGTGTTAAAAGGCGCATGGGTGCATCTCCCTGGATTCTGATGGTGCTTTATCAGTCGCCAAATATTTGACGACATTTATAGGTAAAACCGTTTCATGCTTGTAACAACAGAGCTAAGAACATTCCAGCGAAAAGTTAAGAAGAATTTCTCATAAACCTTATTCTAAAAAAAACTTATGCGCTATGCTGATTCCACGACATTGTTCACTCGTAAAACCCTTGAAGCAAGAGACTTGTAGCGCGATCAAGGGAACGTACAAAAAGTTCCATCCACTTATCGACATAGAGCGAAGAAGTGCTGGAGGGGAGGAAAAGTGTAACGGTTTGAGCGACATTTTTTTGTCACTCTGTGTGGTTAGACCGTTACAGATCGTTGACAGGGCTGCATTGCACGGTGAGTTGGATGCCACAGATGGCGAAGATTTTCACTGTTGCGGGCTTAACTGAAAACGAAGCGCTGGACGTAATTGAGGACTGACTTGCGGCTTGTTTTATCGTGCCCGCAGTCTTCAGCTACCAGCCACCTGCTCGAGCCAGTGCACCTTCTTCGCTGACAACAGGTGCCGACAGCGGTTGGCAGCGGAGGAAATGTTAATGGCTACGCTCATCGGTACCGTCACTCAAATCATTGGCCAGGTGTTCGCGGTTGCGGGCGATGGCGCGCGTCGGGTCTTGACCGAGGGCGACAAGCTGTACGCTGGCGATCAGTTGATGACCGGAGCCGACGGAGCGGTAGCGGTGCGCTTGCAAAACGGCCAGGAGCTGACGTTAGGGCGTGGCAGCAGCCTTCAGATGAATGCGCAGCTGCTTGCCAATCAGGCGCCGCACGTGGATACCGCTGACGCGACCACGCCGACCCAGGCGCAACTGACCGATGTCGAACAGCTGCAGAAGGCCATCGCTGCGGGCGCTGACCCGACTCAAACCGGCGAAGCCACGGCGGCCGGCCCGGGCAATCCGGGAGCACCAGGTGGTCCGCTGGGTGGCGGCCACAGTTTCGTGTTGCTGGAAGAAGTGGCAGGGCGCGTCGATCCTACCGTCGGCTTCCCGACCGAAGGCTTCAACGGCATCCCCGAGTTCCCGCTGGGGCGTCTGGCCGGTGACCCGGATAACGGGGATGATGGCCTGGGCGATCCTGGCGACCTCCCGGTTAATCCGATTGATCCAGTGGACCCGGTTGACCCGGTTGATCCAGTGGTGCCCGGTGACCCGCAGGTTCCCAACACGCCAAACAACCCTGTCACCCTGACGGGCCTCTCGGTGGCCGGTGGCGAACTGACGGTCAACGAAGCCAACCTCGCTGACGGTTCCGCACGCGACGCTGGCGCGTTGACCCAGAACAGCACCTTCAGCATTACCGCACCGGATGGTCTGACCAGCCTGAGCATCGGCGGGATCAACGTGATCAGCGGTGGCGTGGCTGCCGGTTTCCCGCAATCGATCACTACCCAGTTGGGCAATACCCTGACAGTGACCGGCTACAACCCGGCCACTGGCGTGGTGAGCTACAGCTACACCCTCACCGGCAACGAAACCCATTCGGCCGGTGACGGCATCAACAACCTCAGCGAACAGTTCACCGTCGTTGCCGGCGACAACAACGGCGATACCGCTACCGGTACGCTGGACGTCAACATCAGCGATGACGTGCCGCAGGCAGTCGATGACAGCAACGACAGCACGGCTTCGGAAAACCTCGTCACGCTGACCGGCAGTGTCCTGCCGAATGACGCGCAGGGCGCCGACCGGATTCCGGTTGGCCCCGACAGCGGCCCTATCATCGGCGGCACGTTCACCGGTACCTACGGCACGCTGGTGCTCAACCCCAACGGCACGTACACCTACACCCTCAATACCAGCGATGCGGATTTCAAAGCGTTGACCGGTGGCGGCAATGGCACTGAGACGTTCACCTACACCCTCACCGATGCCGACGGCGACACCAGCACCGCCAACCTGGTCCTGGAAATCAATAACAACGATGACCCGGTGGTTATCGATGGGCTGACCCTTGCGGGCGGCGAGTTGACGGTCCGTGAACAGAACCTCGGCGACGGCACCAGCCCGGACGCGGCGGCACTGACCCAGAGCGGCACGTTCACCATCACCGCTCAGGACGGCGTGCAAACCCTCACCGTCGGTGGTATCGCCGTGGTCACCGCGGGCGTGGCAGCAGGCTTCCCGCAATCGGTCGTCACACCGCTCGGCAGCACGCTGACCATCACCGGTTTCGACAGCGTTACCGGCATCGTCAGCTACAGCTACACCCTGGCCGACAACGAAGCTCATCCAAGTGCCAATGGCAGCAACAGCATCGCCGAACAATTCGCTGTGACCGTGGTGGATGACAACGGCACCACCGCCAATGGCAGCCTCGACGTCAACATCGTCGACGACGTGCCGCAAGCGATCAACGACAGCAACACCGGCACCGGGTCCGAAGCCCTGCCGGCGCTCGAAGGCAATGTCCTGACCAATGACGTGCAAGGCGCCGACCGTGTCGCGACCGGGCCGATCACTGCCGGTACGTTCACCGGCACCTACGGTACGTTGGTGCTCAACGCCAACGGCACGTACACCTACACCCTCGACGTCAGCGACGCCGATTTCAAAGCCTTGAATGGCGGCGGCAACGGCACGGAAAGCTTCGTCTACACGCTCACCGACGCGGACGGCGACACCAGCACCGCAACGCTGGTGCTGAACATCAACAACAACAACGATGACGTGATCCTTAACGGCCTCGACGTCAACGGTGGCGAGCTGACCGTTTCCGAACAGAATCTCAGCGACGGCACCAGCCCTAACACCCCGGCGCTGACCCAAAGCGACACCTTCACCGTCACCGCGCTGGACGGCCTGCAAACCCTGACCGTTGGCGGCATCGCCCTGGTCACCGGTGGCGTCGCCGCAGGTTTCCCGCAGTCGACCGTGACGCCGCTGGGCAGCACGCTGACTATCAACGGGTACAACCCGATCACCGGCGTGGTCAGCTACACCTACACGCTGGTCGACAATGAAACCCACCCGAATGCCGACGGTGCCAACAGCATCAGCGAGAGCTTCGACGTGGTCGCGACCGACACTGACGGCAGCACCGCGTCGGGCCAGATTAACGTCAACATCGTCGATGACCTGCCGACCGCCAACCCGGATGCCGACACTGTGCAGGAAGGCGGCACGGTCAGCGGCAACGTGCTTAACAACGACATCGGCGGTGCCGATGGTCCGGCGCTCAGCGGTGCCGTGGTGGGCGTGCGCGCGGGTAGCGACACCGCAAGCTCGGCCATCGGCGGGCTGAACTCGCAGATCAACGGCAGCTACGGTTACCTGACGCTCGACGCCAGTGGCAACGCGGTTTACCACAGTAATCCGAACGCAGTCAGCGCACCGGGTGCGACTGACGTGTTCACCTACACCGTGCGCGATGCGGACGGTGATGAAAGCACCACGACCATCACCATCAACGTGGCGGACTGCACTTTGGTTGCGGCCGTCGATACTGATGTCACAGTCAAAGAAAATGCGCTGGATCTGACCAAGGATGGCCAGGACCTCGCGCCTGGCACCGTGACTGGCAGCCAGTCTGGCAACACTGGCGAAACTGCGTCCGGCACCCTGGTCGGTTCGGTCACCGGCACGACCGGTGCGCTGACGTACACCCTGGTCGGCAACGCCACCGGGACCTACGGTCAGATACAGGTCAACCCGGATGGCACTTACACCTACACCCTGACTTCGCCACCGACCACCACGCCGAATGCCAACGACGGACCGAACACCCTGAGCGAAAGCTTCACCTATCAGGCCACCGACCCGCTGGGCAACAGCGTTACCAGTACGATTGTGATCAACATCGTCGATGACGTGCCTACCGCCTCTGTCGACCTCACCTCGGTGGCGGAAGGCGGGACTGTCAGCGGTAATGTGCTGGTCAATGACGTACTCGGCGCTGATGGCCCGGCCGCAGGCGGCGCAGTGGTTGGCGTGCGCGGCGGCAGCGACACCTCGAGTTCGGCCATTGGCGGTCTGAATTCGCAGATCAACGGCACTTACGGCTACCTGACTCTGGATGCCAACGGCAACGCCGTTTACCACAGCAACCCGAACACAGTTGGCGCTCCGGGTGCGACTGATGTATTCACGTACACCATCCGCGATGCCGATGGCGACGAAAGCACCACGACCATCACCATCGACGTCTCTAACAGTCGCCTCTTGGCGGCGACAGACAGCGACGTGAAAGTCTACGAAAAAGCCCTCGACCTGATTCGCGACGGCCAGGACCTGGCGCCGGGCGTCGTCGAAGGCAGCCGTCCAAACAGCACCGCTGAAACAGCGACTGGCACGCTGGTCGGTTCAGTCACCGGTGCGGTTGGCGCGATTACCTATTCGCTGGTCAGCAATGCCACCGGTAACTACGGGCAGATTTTGCTCAATGCCGATGGCAGCTACACCTACACCCTGACGTCGCCGGCCACGACCACGCCGGGCGTGGATGACGGACCGAACAGGCTGACCGAAAGCTTCACCTATCAGGCCACCGACTCGCTCGGCAACACGGTTACCAGCCAGATCGTGGTGAACATTGTTGATGACGTGCCGATCGCCCACTGCGATTTTGTCTCGGTCGTGGAAGGCGGCACCGTCACCGGCAACGTGCTGGGCAACGATATTCTCGGTGCCGACGGCGCTGCAGCGGCAGGCGCGGTCATCGGCGTGCGCGCCGGCGACGACAATTCGAGCTCGGCGATTGGCGGGCTGAACACTCAGATTCAGGGCACTTACGGTTACCTGACGCTGGATGCCCAAGGTAATGCGGTCTATCACAGCAATCCGAACAGTGTGAAGCCCGCTGGCGCGACTGATGTGTTCTCTTACACCGTACGAGATGGCGACGGCGATGAGGCCACCACGACCATCACCATCGACGTCTCCAACAGCGCCCTCGTGGCCGCGACAGACAAAGATGTGAAGGTCTCGGAAAAAGCCCTCGACCTGACCCGCGACGGCCAGGACCTGGCCCCGGGCACAGTCATTGGCAGCCAGCCGGGTAGCACTGCCGAGACAGCGAGCGGCACGCTGGTCGGCTCCGTCACCGGCGCAGTGGGCGCGATCACTTATTCGCTGGTTGGCAACCCCACCGGGACTTACGGGCAGATTTTGCTCAACGCCGATGGCAGCTACACCTACACCCTCACGTCGCCAGCCACGACCACGCCGGGCGTGGATGATGGCCCGAATCGGCTGACCGAAAGCTTCACCTATCAGGCCACCGACTCGCTCGGCAACACGGTCACCAGCCAGATCGTGGTTAACATTGTTGATGACGTGCCGATCGCCCACTGCGATTTTGTCTCGGTCGTTGAAGGCGGCACCGTCACCGGCAACGTGCTCGGCAACGACAAACTCGGGGCGGACGGCGCTGCAGCGGGTGGCGCGGTCATCGGCGTGCGCGCTGGCGACGACAATTCGAGCTCGGCCATTGGCGGGCTGAATACCAAGATTCAGGGCAACTACGGTTACCTGACGCTGGATGCCCAGGGCAATGCGGTTTACCACAGCAATCCGAACAGCGTTAACCCTGCTGGCGCGACTGATGTGTTCTCTTACACCGTGCGCGATGGTGACGGCGATGAAGCCACCACGACCATCACCATTGATGTCAACAACAGCGGTATCGTAGCCGCCAAAGACACCGACGTTACCGTCTACGAAAAAGCGCTGGACCTGAACAAGGGCGGTCTGGATCTGGCGCCTGGCACGGTCACTGGCAGCGAACCCGGCAACGCCGGCGAAACCGCCAGCGGCACTTTGGTCGGTTCGGTCAGCGGCGCCAGCGGTGCGGTCACTTACACCCTGGTTGGCAACGCCACCGGTGCGTTCGGGCAACTGTTGCTGAACCCCAACGGCACCTACACCTACACCCTGACCTCGGCCCCGAAAACCTCGCCGGGCGCCAACGATGGCGCGAACAGCGTCAGCGAGAGTTTCACCTACAAGGCCACTGATGCGCTGGGCAACAGCACCACCAGCACCATCCAGATCAACATTGTCGATGACGTGCCAAAAGCCGTCGCGTCTGATCGTTCGGTGGCTGCGGTGGAGATCGATTCCAACCTGCTGCTGGTGATCGACGTCTCCGGCAGTATGAAGGACGCATCCGGTGTCGCCGGTCTGTCGCGCATGGCGCTGGCCAAACAGGCAATCAGCGCCTTGCTCGACAAGTACGATGACCTCGGCGACGTTAAAGTGCAGATCGTCACGTTCAGCAGCGATGCCGCCGACAAGACCTCGATCTGGGTCGATGTGGCCACCGCCAAGTCGATCATCTCCGGCCTGGTGGCGCACGGGGACACCAACTACGACGCAGCCATCAAAGTGGCGCAAACTGCGTTCAGCAACGACGGCAAACTGGCCGGCGCGCAGAACGTTGGCTACTTCTTCTCCGACGGTAAACCCACTGTGGGCAACCTCGATAAAACGGAAGAAGCTGGCTGGAAAAACTTCCTCGAAGCAAACAACATCAACAACTATGCGATCGGCCTGGGCAATGGCGCTCGCAATCTCAACCTTGATCCGCTGGCGTTTGACGGTACCGCCGGTACGGGCCAAGGCACCGACACCAACTCCGTGGTGGTGACGGATCTCAACCAACTCAACTCGGTGCTTTCCGGTACCGTGGTCGGCGCGCCGGTCACCGGTACGTTGTTGGGCGAGGGCGGTACCTTTGGCGCCGATGGCGGTTTCATTAAAGCCATCACGGTCGATGGCACCACTTACAGCTTCGATCCGAAAGGCAACAGCAACCAGGGTTCGCTGACGGTCAGCGGGGCGGCCAACCATGGCACCTTTAACACGGTCAACAACACCCTGAGCATCGCCACCGACAACAAAGGCACGCTGGTGGTCAACCTCGATACCGGCGAATACACCTACACCTCGCAGAAAACCACGACGGTTGTGTTGACGGAAAACGTTGGTTTCACCGTCAGCGACAACGACGGCGACCTCTCCAGCGCCAAACTGGTGATCAAGGTCATCCCGAACGGGGCACCGGTGGCAGTGGACGATCACGTCATCACCAACGTGCTCGCGCCTAACATCGTCGTGCCCGGTGAGCTGTTGCTGGCCAACGACAAGGATCCAAATGGCGATCAGATGACCGCCTCGCCGACCACGTTCAAGACCGGCTGGGCCGCGAAAGGCGCAGACTTTATCGGCACCAAATCGAATTTCGTTTTCACCGGCAGCAATGAGCAGGCAGTGACAATTGCTCGCAGCCAGTTCGTTGCCAACACGGCGGCGATGACCGCTGTGCTGGTAGTGGGCGGTGCGTTGGGCGCGGTCAGCAACCTCAATGCCAATGACGAGGACCGCATCACCGTCAACCTGAAACAGGGTGAAACCCTCAACCTGGATCACAACCTGGCGGCGGGCAACATCGGCATGCAGTACTCGGTCAACGGTGGCGCGTTCATGGCGCTTGCGGACGGCCAGACCCTTACGGCGAACTCGGACGGCACCTACCAAATCCGTGTCATCAATACGCTGGATACCCCGGGCAACGGCGGAACTGATTCCGAAGCGTATAAATTGACCATGACTGTCAATTACGCCAACGCCAAGGATGTCACTCCCGACGCACATGGCACCTACGCGGCCAACGACAGTCACGGCGGCAGTGACAGCGCGGCAGTGTCCATCAGCTATCAGGCCGGTCACACCATCGCCGGTACTGCAGGCGATGATGTGCTGGTGGCGGGCGCCGGCGATAACATCCTCAATGCCGGCAACGGCAACGATGTGCTTAGCGCTGGCGCCGGCAACAACGAGCTGCACGGTGGCGCCGGCAATGACTTGCTCTACAGTGGCGCAGGCAACGATTTGCTCGACGGTGGCACAGGCGTCGACACCGCCAACTACGCCAACGCCACGGCCGGGGTCAAAGTCGACCTGGGTCTGACAAATGCGCAGAACACCGGCGGTGCAGGCACCGATACGTTGACCGCGATCGAAAACCTCACGGGCTCCAGCTTCAACGACCAGCTTACCGGTGACAGCCGTAGCAACGTCATCACCGGCGGGCTGGGCAATGACATCCTCAACGGCGGCGACGGCGACGACTTCCTGATCGGCGGCCTCGGTAACAACACCCTGACGGGTGGTGCTGGTGCGGACACCTTCCAGTGGCTGAAAGGCAACAGCGGGCATGACGTGGTGACGGATTTCACCCCGGGTACCGACAAGCTCGACCTGTCACAACTGCTGCAGGGGGAAAACGCTACCGTCAGCTCGCTGGACGATTACCTGCACTTCAAAGTAATCGGCAGCGGCTCCGAAGTGATCACCAGTATCGATGTTAGCGCCATGGCCGGCGCTGCGCCGAACTAGACCATCGATCTGGCCGGTGTCAACCTCGCCAGCCATTACGGCGTGACGCCGGGTGCGGGTGGGATGGTCGCAGGCGGGCATGACACCGCGACGATCATCACTGGCATGTTGAATGACCACTCGCTGAAGGTTGATACCGTTTGATCTGATAACTGCAACAACGAAGCCCGCCATTCCCTTGTAAGGGATGGCGGGCTTTTTAATGCGCGTGATTTGTGGATGTCGCCCCCCGACCAGCGGTTCTAAAACCTGTGATTTATGACAGTAGCCGGCACATCGAGTCTGCCTTTAAATCATCTCGTCAGGCGCGCGAAGCACGGTGGGAGTTCACCGGTTAATGACGATTCCACTTCGCTTCCACCGTCGAGCATTTGTATCGGGAAGGTTTTCAAATCGCCGTCGACTGCCGTCGGTAGCACAGATTCGCTACACCCCTTGGGCTACTCGAGCCCGGCCAATGGAAGGAACTGCGAAATGACCGTATATGAAAGATTCAAGACGCTGACTGCACAACAACAGCGGCTGTACAACAATAGGGTGATGCTGGGCAACCTTCCCAAACGCAAAAACTCTGCGCCGACCCTGAAAAGCGCCGTGCTGCTTGCTGCGACCGCAGATGACCCAGGCAACCAGCTGCAGCGCAAGGACCGAAACTTTGCCATGGATGTGAGCATTGCCGAGTTCCCGGATGCCAGTTCCCAACAAAGGCAACGTATAAGGGTTCAGCTGATTTGGGATGGGTCTCTGATCGGAGAAGAGCAGACTTTTATCATTCCTTTGACGCCTGCCGAAATTACAGCGAAATTCCCGATGACATTTCAAGTTGACGCGGCGCGCCTGAATGTTCCTGGGCCGCATTCGTTGGGTTTTAAACAGTGGTATGGCATCAACAGTGAAGACTCCGATGAGCTTAATATCAATATCGATATGGACCCGCCTACTCCTGTCGGTAAAGTAAATGTTCCTGCCGAAATTGAAGCGGAACAAATGATAACCAAGCAGTACCTCAAAACTCACGGGTTTGTTCTATTGAGCTGCAATGAGTGGGGCGGGGCAAAATTGCATGACAAAGTTCAATTTCGCTATGGCAAGTCATTGCCTCTGTCTCGTTTGATCGACGAAGTCGAACGCACGGATATGTCCATACTTCCGGAGACCCGTAAGCTGACAGAGGCATTTATTGGTGAGGAGGAGGGTGACCATTCGCTTTTTTATGTGCTTGTAGATCGTAAGGGTAATGAGAGCCTTCCATCAGAGTCCAGAGTACTGAGTGTAATTCTGTCAGATCCTCCGGAAAACTTGAATTTAAAAATTGAACTGCACGACGACGACGGAAAAATCCTGGTTGACGATGCACGGACCCCGGTTACTGTAATTATTACATACGATATCCCGTTGGATGGGGACAGGGCGCTAGTGAGCGTTGACGGGCAGATACCCATCAATGTTTCGGTTACGCAATCTCCGTGTGTGATTTCACTGCCGTATAAATATCTGCAAAACGGTAATAATGGTTTGAAAACGGTACCGCTTGTGTATCAGATCAGCCGCGGCAAGTTACTGTTTCCGAAAGTCCCTACGCCTAAGGATTTGACCATTGATCTGCGGTCACCGGTAACCGTTGATCCGGAGAATCCGGGTTTGCCGGGTTCTCCGCATCCGGATCTTTTACCCGTTAATGTGCAAGGCTCCGTCACAACTGAGGCTAACACGATCAGGGCAGGGGACCTCGTTGCCCCGGTTGATGCCACTGTGGACATTTATAAAGGGCATGAGGCCGGACAAGTGGTGTCTCTATTTGTCAACGGAGTCGCTGTTCCAGCGGACCCTGCCAACGCCAGAGGCAAGGGTGGCGTGTGGACGATGGACGGTTCTGAAACAGATGCGACGGTACTGGCATTTACGATTGAGCCAGGAATTTTCCAAGCCAGCGGAAACGATCCAGCCACATTGTGTCACTACAATGTATCGCACACTTTGAACGAAAATCTCAACCGTTCCCAGAATCAGCATGTTGACGTGTACATTGTGCCAATTAATTTACCAGTGCCAAAATTTTTGCACACGATCGATGATCTTGATGGGCCAACGTTAGGTTGCAGGTCCATTCGGGACGACTCGTTGCTGGGTAAGGTTATCGAAGTGGAAGTTCCTGGTGGTGAACCAAAACTGGCAAACCAAGACCTCGAATTTGTCTATCAGGGCTATTTAAACGACTTTACCGGCGGGGGTAATGATCCGGGTGCGGAGATCCCTGGCAATACGGTGACAGTTAGAAAAACCCCATCACCGGAAGAAGCAAGAGATGGTTTCCTGGTGAAAGTGCCCTACGCGCAATTTGCAATTACTAATGACGGTTGGGGCAAGGTTGCTTATAGCGCATCTATTGATGGTCAGACGATATCGGCCACCTCTGACCCCACCAAGGTGACGATGCGGATCAGCGGAGGTACTTGCGCAATCTGATGGGTTCACGGAGGCACGAAAGTGCCTCTTTTTTGTACTGTCAGGTAATTATCTAAGCCAGCCATGGCAGGCGAGAACTTTCCTTACTTTAAGAGAGATAAATCCTACATTTTTGCGTAGGAAGATTCTGTATTGTCCGCACCCTTTGGCGTCCCTGAACATTTAGCCGAAGGGACCGATTTTTTTAAAAGGTGCAGGCGCATGATATTGGGTAAAAAAATTTCAGGCGTACCTGATTCCACAGGTGCGTTCACAGTATTGTCATTGTCCGCTTTCTTTTTTATGAGCTGCCCGGCGTGGGCAGCGACCATCGTCGATAACGGCGCAACGCTGGACGTCGATTCGGCTACAACGCCAGTCACGGATTACCTGGTACGCAACAACAGCACTCTGAATGTCCAAGGGGCGTTAACCGAGAGCATCCGCGTGACATCCGGCTCTGCCCTCAACCTCAATGATGCGATGGTCAACGGACAAAATGGTGGCATTGGTGTCGCCATTAATAGCAGTAGCGCGGCCATCAATCGGGCGACAGTCAACAGTGATTCGACGGCCCTGTTGGTCAATCGCCCTAATGCGTCGACGCAGGGGTCCACCGTAACGGCTGCCGACAGTGAGTTCAACGGCGGTGAAACCGGTGCCGCCGTCTCCGGCTTGAGTACCCTCGAACTCATCAATAGCCAAGCGACCGGGACAACCGCGGGTAGTCACGGTGTGGACATTTTCGGCGGTGCAGTTCGCGCAACGGCGCGTACACACATCAGCGGTGATGTTGCGGGTGTAGTGATGGTCAATGATCCTGCACAACAGGGCAACGCTTCTCTGTTCCTGGACAACTCCACCGTGGAAGGCCGCAATGGCGCAGCAATTATCATTGATCAAGGCGTTGACGCCACCATCACTGTATCGAACAACTCCACGCTGATTGGCAGTAACGGAAACTTGCTCGAGGTACAGGGCGCTTCGGCGGCAGACATGGACATTGTGAACAGTCGCCTGCAAGGAAACGTGCAAATCACCGGGAACAGCACGGCCAGCCTGATGTTCGACCGGGCGGCGATGGCTGGCGATATCGTTCGTGAGGAAGGCTCTCTGGCCAATGTTGTCTTGAACAATGGATCATCATTCACCGGTCGTTTGAACGGCAGCAACCTTGCCCTCAACGAGTCGGATCTGACCATGGTGGACAACGACCGCATCGATACGTTGTCGTTGAACGACGGCACGGTCAACTTCGGTGTCCCTGGAGAACAGCGCGCCGCGCGCCAACTTGACGTCGTTACGCTTTCCGGCTCTGGCACCATTGCCATGCAGGGTAATTTTGCCACTGGGGAAAGGGACTTGCTAACAGCCGCAACGGCCACAGGCAGCTTTGATCTGGAGGTTAATGCGTCAGGCAAGGATGCCGCAGATCCACAGCCACTGACGCTGGTGCAGATCGAGCGTAACCAGGCCACTTTCTCGTTGCTGGGCGGCCGGGTTAATGTCGGCACCTGGGACTATGAACTGGCTGAAAGGACCAATACCGACGGCGGTACCGAGTATTACCTCAATCCCACCACGCGACTCAGCCCTGGTGCCCAATCGGTCGTGGCCTTGTTTCAAACGGCACTCACAGTCTCTTACGGCGAATTGAAGTCGCTGGAAAACCGCATGGGCGAGTTGCAATCGGACGCCAATCTGAACGGATTGTGGATTCGGCCTTACGGCAACGAGTACAAAGTTGCGGACGGTTCGGGCGTTGGCTACAGCCAACAACAGCAGGGATTATCCCTGGGTGTCGACACCCGACTGGGCCACAGTCAATGGCGGGTCGGCTTGATGGCCGGTTACAGCCAGTCGGATCTGTCGCTCGACGGCGGTACTTCGGCCGATGTCGACAGCTACTACTTCGGAC
Organism: Pseudomonas sp. Ant30-3; assembly: GCF_000690905.1. Classification (GTDB taxonomy): domain Bacteria; phylum Pseudomonadota; class Gammaproteobacteria; order Pseudomonadales; family Pseudomonadaceae; genus Aquipseudomonas. The sequence goes on from NZ_JMCL01000040.1 coordinate 15,062, forward strand.
CTTATTTCAGCTGGTCTAATCCGGACAATGGCGACTTCCTGGACGGCGCTCTGAAATTCAACCATCTGCGTAATGAATCCAAAGTCAGCATGAGTGATGGGCAGCGGGCCAAAGGTGACTATAGCAATTCAGCGGTGAGTGCATTGCTGGAGGGTGGTCGTCTGATCGATCTGGGCAATGACTGGTTTGCCAAGCCTTCGGTTCAGTTATCCGCTGCGGTTATCCAGGGCGGGAACTATCGGCTGGATAACGATATGCAAGCAGACAGTGATCGCACCCATTCATTGCGGACCAAGCTCGGTGTTTCGGCGGGTCGCTCTGTCAATCTGGGCAGTATGCGAGTGAGGCCTTACGGGCGGGTGGCCATGGTTCACGAATTTGCCTCGAACGATAACGTGCGGGTCAACGGCAACACCCTCAATACCGATTTGTCGGGTTCCGGTTTTGAAGTGGGCACCGGCATGACAGTTTCGGTGTCGGACAACATGCGCTTCGATGCGGGTGTGGATTATGCCAAGGGTAAAAACATTGAACAGCCTGTCGCGGTAACACTGGGGATGAGTTATCAGTGGTAGAAAAGAAGTAAAAAAACCGCTTTTAAGCGGTTTTTTTGTTGATGGTTCCCAAGCTCAGTTGCTTTCGGTTGGGTCCGCGGCTGCGACATGGGTGAATGTCCACGTATTGGACTCAGCGCTGTCGTCGTCGGATGAGACGGCGCTCACGACGTACGTACCGTTTTGCAGGCCTACGATTAACCCTGCCCATTTTCCGTCGTTGTTGGCAGGCTCAAGTTTGGGGCTGATGACGTCATTAACCTTGATTTTTACCGACTTCAACGCTTGAGTGACGCCGCGCACAACGACATAGGTGTCTGAGGTGGTGCCGTTGTCGGGAATCAGGCCTGACAGTTGGTGGACCCGCGTTTCCCAAGGCGCGGGGCTGGCTCTCACCTCGAATGAGTACCGATCGGAAATACCGCCCTCGGGGTAGTCTGGTCTGGCTTCGAGGCTATAACTTTTGACTGATAATCCGCTGATGGTTTTTTCGTAAAGTTGGTTGTCCTGGACAGTTGCATCACCCAATGAATCTTCACCATCAAAGAGCTCGATAGTTTCGCCTGGTTCGGCGGAGCCTTTGACAATCAGCGTCGTCTCGTAGGTAAAACCTTCTTTCTCAATGACCTTGCCGCCGGTAGTCACCACGCTGTCGAGTGTCGCCGAAAGGATTGCCCTTACAGTGAATGTGCGTGGATCGCTGGACACCTCTCCACTGGTCATTTCTTTCGCAGTAAGGCTATACGTACCTATGGACACGCGTAAGCGGATTTCCCAATATCCATCATCGTCGACGGGGCCTGTAGCACTGGTTGGGCTACCATTATTGTAAAGGACAATGGTTTCAAGAGGTGTGGCGTAACCACTGACGGTCACGCTGTCGTCGCGGATTGTGGCGTCTGGTTCAACCGTTTGTCCGTTGGAATCCTTAACGTCATCCAGGGACAGATCAACGTCTGTCAGAACGGTGAAATTCCATGGCGGAGTTGATTCGTTATCGGTGTCGACTTCTTTGGCGGTGAGTTTGTATGGACCTTTGGCGACGGTTAGTTCGACTGTCCAGATACCACCGTCCGTAGCAGGAATTGATGGACTACCGATCGCTTGCGCATCGTTGAGTAACTGGACGCGCTCATGAGGCGTGACTTTGCCCCGCACGGTGAGCGCGTTGTCGTAGGTTACGGTATCGGGAGCGACGGGATTACCTTGGGAGTCTTCAACGGAGTCGAGAGCAATATCGGCGCGTTGCAGGACGGTGAAAGTCCGGGGTGGGGTGGTTACAGCATTGTCGCCGTACATCTTTTTGGCAGTGAGTGCATAAGCACCCGGTATCACATCGATGATGGTTTCCCAGTCGCCGCTGTCTCCAACGGATACCGGCGGGCCCAGTACATTGCCCTTATCAAATAACTGAATGGTCGCCAGTGGCCGGGCTTTGCCTTTGATGGTTAACGTGTCATCGAAGGTTACAGTACCTTCTCCAACAGGAGCGCCAACGGAATCTTCGACAGCATCGAGCGTTAACCCGACATCATCGCGTACTGTGAAACTGCGCGGCTCGGATTCGTAGTCACCGTAAAGTGCCTTGACGGTAAGGTTATAGGTGGCATCAGTTTCGAGGTTTTCCAGGACGATTTTATAATCGCCCTTGCTTTCTACCGGCCCCTCGTCAAGTGGTATAGCGCCGTTGAAGGCCTGTACTTTTTCATTCGGCCGGGCTTTGCCTGTGATCGTCACCGACGTGAAATAGGTATTGCCAGCGTCTTCAACGTCCCCTTCTTCATCGATCACTCCCTCAATGCTCGGCTTTGCCCGCGCAACTATCAAATTCCGTGGCGGCGTGGAAACCGATTTACCATCCCAAACTGTCAGGGCATACCCTTTGAGTTCATTCAGTTCAAACAGACCGGTTGCCCATTTCCCTAGGCTGTCACTGTTTGCATTCGTCAGAGTGTCAAATCCATCCTTTATCAACAGTGACCTGGACGGCTCGGAATTACCACTGATGATGATCTTGGTATCGAACGTCAAGCCATTGTTAGGAATGAGATTCGCATTGGAATCCCTGACTTCCCGAATGCTCAAGACGGTCTCTGTTTCCTTGTTTTCAGTATCCGAAAAAATGTTCGTTGTTTTTGCGGTCATGGCGATTACTCCGATCCTTGAAAGAGGGATAACGGAGGAATTTAAGGGGGGATTGGTCAATATCGGCTACTGTCAGAAATCACAGGATGTACTGCATTTCAGATGAGTGGCTAGAGTGTAGTTATGCAGGCGACTTCAAGGTTCACTCCTTGCGAACGGTTTTTTGCCGCAGGATGTACACCGTCACCAGCACTGCACTGGTCAGCATGAAACCACGAGCCCACATTAGAGGCACCAGATAGCAGGAAAACAGAATGCTTATCCACATCATGCCAATGGCGTAAACCTTGCCTTTGAGTGGAATGCCGTTACCTTCAAGATAATCACCAATCCACGGTCCGAGCCGTGGATGCTCGACCAGCCAATGATAAAAACGCGGAGAACTGCGGGCGAAACAGGCGGCCGCCAGTAGCAGGAAGGGCGTAGTGGGCAATACCGGCAGGAAAATGCCGATCACCCCCAGCGCCACGCTCAGCCAGCCGACGGCTAGCAGCACGTAGCGCAACATCGGGGAGCGGTTGCCTATGGGTTTGTCCATAGGCGGCACCTTAGTGGTGACGTGGCTTGAGGATCGCCGGTTTTTCGTCCGGGGCATTGCACAGCAGGTACAGCGCGGTGAGGGCTTCCGGGATCTGCACGATCATGTCGTCCATCAGATTGGCGTCGGCCGCGATGTCGGAAAACTCCGGCTGCTCGTCGAACAGGCCGGAGCCAACCATGATCGGCAGTAACATTTCGCTGACTTCGTCTTCGGCGGTTTCAAACCAGGCCGCTTCGCGCAGAAACACACCTTCCATGAAACCAATGCACCAGCCGCGCAGGTCGGAATCGTCCGGCTCTTCGCCAAGGTCAAGATCGCAAGGCAACTCGAATTCTTCATCAGCGGCCAGCTGACGGGCGATGTGCGCCTTGAGCAGAATCAGCGTGGATTCGATCGCTTTGCGCTCGGTGTCGTCAGCGTAATGCGGTTCTTCAGCGAAGAGCGCGTCGATCCATTCGCGTTCAGGCACTTCTTCCGAACAGATTGACAGCGCGGTGAGGTAGCCGTGGGCGGCCACGTAGTCCAGCGCCTCGTCATGCAGTTCATCGGCGTCGAGGAAGACTTGCAGGCGGGTTAATTGCTCAGCGAAGGACATTAAAGGGCTACCTTGGGAATTAAACAGATGCGCGAATTCTAGGCCTTCTTGAGCACTCAGGCCAGCCGCGCGGCATATTTGCCCATGACCCGGCATTGTTCCCCCTGTAGGAGCTGCCGAAGGCTGCGATCTTTTGATCTGTCTTGTTGCAGACAAAATGAAAAAGATCGCAGCCTTCGGCAGCTCCCACGGGAAGATCGGGCATTGCCTGCTTGCCGGTCTTCTCAGCGGCGCCCTCTGCCGGACAGCCCTCGGGTATACTCCCGCGTTTTGTGAATGCCCTGCCAGCGTCGCGGCTGATGTGAAGTGTCATGCAACGCGCACTTACGATTTGTCAGTGCAGCACGCGTGTTTCTGAACCAGCCTTGCAGGGATGTTTCGGTGATTTTTGGAGTTTTTATGCTCGAACAGGCTCAACGCGTTCTCAAGGACATCTTCGGCTACGACAGTTTCCGTGGCCGGCAGGGTGCGATCATTGAGCGCGTTGCCAGTGGCGGCGACGCCCTGGTGCTGATGCCTACCGGTGGCGGCAAATCCTTGTGCTTCCAGGTGCCGGCGCTGCTGCGTGAAGGGCTGGCGGTGGTGGTTTCGCCACTGATCGCGTTGATGGACGACCAGGTCGCGACCCTCGAAGAACTGGGCGTCGCCGCCGCAGCCCTCAACTCCACGCTGAGCGCCGAGCAGCAACGCGATCTGGCCGCGCGGATCAAGCGTGGCGAAGTGAAGATGCTGTACCTCGCGCCTGAACGTCTGGTCCAGCCGCGCATGCTGGCGTTTTTGCAAAGTCTCGAGATCGCCCTGTTCGCGATCGACGAAGCGCATTGCGTGTCGCAATGGGGTCACGATTTCCGCCGCGAATACCTGCAACTTGGCCAGTTGGCGGAGTTGTTCCCCAACGTCCCGCGCATTGCCCTGACCGCCACCGCCGATAAACGCACGCGGGAAGAAATCGTCGACCGCCTGCACTTGCAGAATGCCGAGCGCTTTCTGTCGAGTTTCGACCGCCCCAACATTTTTTATCGCATCGTGCCCAAGGAGCAGCCGCGCAAGCAGTTGCTCGCGTTCCTCGCCGAGCGCCGCAGCGATGCCGGCATCGTCTACTGCCTGTCGCGCAAGAAAGTCGACGAAGTTGCCGTGTTCCTCAGCGAGCAGGGTTTCCCCGCGCTGCCGTACCACGCAGGCCTGCCCAACGAAACACGCTCCCACCACCAGAAACGCTTCCTCAACGAAGAAGGCTTGATCATGGTGGCCACCGTGGCCTTCGGCATGGGCATCGACAAACCCAACGTGCGTTTTGTCGCGCACCTGGACCTGCCGAAATCCCTTGAAGCTTATTATCAGGAAACCGGTCGCGGTGGCCGTGACGGTCTGCCGGCGGATGCCTGGATGGCGTACGGCCTGCAAGACGTGGTGATGCTCAAGCAGATGCTGCAAAACTCCGAAGGCGACGAGCGCCACAAACGTCTGGAGCATCACAAGCTCGACGCGATGCTCTCGTTGTGCGAAGAAACCCGCTGCCGGCGCCAGACCCTGCTGGCCTATTTCGACGAAGACATGCCTGAGCCGTGCGGCCACTGCGACAATTGCGTCGATGGCGTGCAAACCTGGGATGCCACCGAGCCGGCGCGTCAGGCGCTCTCGGCGATCTACCGAACTGGCCAGCGCTACGGCGTTGGTCATCTGGTCGATGTGTTGCTGGGCAAGGACAACGAAAAAGTGCGCAGCTTCGGCCATCAGCATTTGTCGGTGTTCGGCGTCGGCAAGTCGATGGGCGAAAGCGAATGGCGCTCGCTGTTCCGCCAGTTGGTTGCGCGGGGCCTTGCCGATATTGACCTCGAAGGCTACGGCGGCTTGCGCCTCAGCGATAAGTGCCGGCCGCTGCTCAAGGGTGAAGTCACCCTGGAATTACGCCGCGACCTCAAGCCGCAAACCACCGCTAAGAGCAGCAAGAGTCAGGCAAGCCAACTGGTCCGCGGCGAAGAGCGCGAACAATGGGAAGCCTTGCGTGCGTTGCGGCGCAAACTGGCCGAAGAACACGGCGTGCCACCGTACGTCATCTTCCCCGATTCGACCCTGCTGGAAATGCTCCGCAGCCAGCCGTCTTCGCTGGCGGAAATGGGCACGGTCAGTGGCGTCGGTGCGCGCAAACTCGAGCGCTACGGCGAAGCCTTCCTCGAAGTGCTCGGTGGCCAGGCCGAGGTGCCGAAAGTGGTGGCCGACGTGCGCCACGAGCTGATAACCCTTGCCCGCGCCGGTATGACGCCATTGCAGATTGCCGGTCAGTTGCAGTGCTCAGAGAAAAACGTCTACACCATGCTTGCCGAAGCCATTGGCAAACAGCAGCTGTCACTGGATCAGGCGCTGGATCTGCCCGAAGATTTGATGGGTGAAGTTCAGGACGCGTTCCTCGACGGTGAAGGCGAATTGCCGGCCGTGGCAGAGATCGCTGCATTGTTCGCCGGGCGCGTGCCGGAAGGCGTTCTCTATTGCGTCCGCGCTGCGCTGCAATCTGAATTTGAGATGTGAATCAGTTATTTGCGCGCGGTGCGGGTGATGTAACGATTCAGTACGGTGCGAGCCTTGCCTCAAGCCAAAGGTCATGCTTAGCTGACTAATAATTAGTTTTTTCTATTTCAGTCTGATCATGAGTGTTTTATGCCGCTGACCGATCAACACCGTTTTGGCATGCAACTGGCCCATATGTCGCGCGGATGGCGCGCCGAACTCGACCGCCGGCTGGCCGGTCTTGGCCTTTCTCAGGCGCGCTGGCTGGTGCTGCTGCATCTGGCACGATTCGACGATGCACCGACCCAGCGTGAGTTAGCGCAAAGCGTTGGCGTGGAAGGGCCGACACTGGCCCGGTTGCTCGACAGCCTCGAAGGCCAGGGGCTGGTGCAGCGTCAATCGGTGGTAGAAGATCGCCGGGCCAAGAAAATCGTACTTTGTGCACCGGCCCGTCCATTGATTGAACAAATTGAAACCATTGCCACGCAACTCCGACATGAATTGTTTGAAGGCGTCGATGAGGCGGATTTGAAAGTGTGCATGCGGGTTCATGGGCTGATTCTGGCCAATCTCGAAAAGTCTTGAGGCAGAACATCGCAGCGGTCTTTTGAGATACGCCATTCAGCAGGCTATAAAGAACTTTCAAGTGGAACGTATTTGTACCGATGTGCGAGCGCCTACAGCTCGGTCGCGGTTATTTAAGGGATGCTCATGCTCGAAAGTTGGCACGTAGTAATGCGGTGTTGCAGCCAATGGTTGCTGGCAGGTGGGCTCGTCACTTATTCGGTCGCGGCATCCGCATTGGGTCTTGGTGAGCTCACCATACATTCGGCATTGAATCAGCCGCTGCGCGCTGACATTGCTCTAGTGGATGCCGCAGGCCTGGAGGAGGGCGATCTGTCAGTCAGCCTGGCCACCGCGGAGGAGTTCGGGCGCGCCGGGGTCGAGCGAGTATTTTTTCTTAATGACCTGAAATTCACGCCGATTTTGCGCGGCAATCGCGCCGTGATCAGAGTCAGCTCCGGCAAACCGGTCAACGAACCTTTTCTGAATTTTCTCGTGCAACTCAATCAGCCCAATGGTCGGCTGCTACGGGAATACACGGTGTTGATTGATCCGCCGGGTGCTCCCGGTATCGTCGCTGTTGCCGACGAGCCGGAGGCCAGTGCGCCGAACTCGCCCTTCCCGAAAGTCACGCCTGCCGCTGTGCCACCTGCATCGGCAAAAAAACCTGCTGCGAAACCTGGCGCACAACAACCTGCGCCGCCGGTGATCGACCCTGTCGCCGAGCAGTTGGCCGCCAGCGTCCTGCAGAACCAGCAGCTGCAAAAAAATCTCGACGAGCTGAATGCGAAGCTTCTGGCACAGGATGAGCAGATTGCCGGCCAGAAAAAGCAGGTCGTCGAGTTGCAAACCCGACTGGCCGAAGTACAACAGGCGCCGCCAGTCGCGGTGCCGGCCGTGCCCGTTTCGTCCGCTCCAGACCCGGTTGTCGTTGAAGAATCAGAGCCTGCAGACTGGCCCATGATCATCGGCTTGCTGGCACTGGCGGGATTGCTGTTGCTAGGTTTTTTGATTCGCCGCCGCAGGCAACAGGCTCAGGCGTCGCCACTACAGGGCGCAGTCCTGGCAGAGCAACTTGAACCGGTCCTTGACCGGGAGGAAGAGCCCGCCGCACAGGCTTCCGCACTCAAGCACGCCCCTCTGCATCACGAAGAAACGCCTTCTGGCGATGTGCTGGAAGGCGTCGGCATCTACATCGCCTATGGCCGGTTCTCCGAAGCATCGGCGTTGCTGCGAGAAGCGCTGGTCAAGGAGCCACAACGCACGGACCTGGCGTTACGGTTGCTCGAGGTATTGGGCAAACAGGGCGATGTGCCGGCCTACGATGCTCAGGAACAAGGCCTGATCGATAGCGGTTTTGACCCACATCAACTTCAGGAGATTCGCGAGCGCTACCCTAAAATGACCAGCGCGCCGACTCCTGTAACACCGGCGGCGCCGATTATCGCCCCGACCATCGCGCCCATCGTCGCGCCGGTGCAACCCGCCGACGCACCGCCAGACGAATTTGAGTTGAATCTTGACGACCTGTCCATGGATTCAAACTGGGATTTGATCAGTCCATTCGATGAAACTGCGTCTGCCAGTCAACCCGCCAGGCCGGACGAGTCGGTTTTCTCTTCAAACCTGCAAGTGATGCCCGTTGAGTTCGACATGTCTGACGAACCAACGCTGGATGAGACGGAACTGGAGTGGGTGGCCGAGCCGGATTCAAAGTCTCTGGATGACGCTTTTCTGAATGAATTCAGCGACCCGCTGCAGTCATTCGAGCTGGAACCTCTAAGCACCGAATCGATCGAGCTGGAACCCGCCGTACCTGCTCATGCCGACAAGCTTGAGCAAGCCCAGACCTGTATTGATGACGGCGATCTCGACAGTGCGATCGAGTTGCTCAACGAGTTGCTCGAGGACGGCGATGAACCTCTCAAGCAAACAGCCCGGACGCTGTTGGCCGGCATCCGGTGACCCTTTATCATGCCTGCGTCCACAGTCCAGGAGCCCGGCATGGCCGCGCATAAACCGGAAATCGTCATCACCTACTGCACGCAATGCCAATGGCTGTTGCGTGCGGCGTGGCTGGCTCAGGAACTGCTCAGCACGTTCGGCGATGACCTCGGCAAAGTGTCGCTCGTGCCCGGCACCGGCGGGGTGTTCCATATCTTCTGTGACGACGTGCAGATCTGGGAGCGTAAGGCCGAAGGCGGCTTCCCCGAGGCCAAGGTGCTCAAGCAGCGGGTCCGCGATCAGATCGATCCGGACCGCGACCTCGGGCATAACGACCGCAGTCAGTGAGAGGCCGCCTAAGCCGTAACGGTTTTCCTGCTGGCGCTACCCGATAGTCGGCTCGACACCACGATCGCAACGATGATCAGCGCACCGCCGATCAACATGCGCACTGTTGGGGTCTCATCGAACAGCAGCCACGCCAGAGTGATGCCATAAACCGGCTCCATGGCGAACACCACGGCGGCGGTTCGCGCTTTGATCACGGCCAGGCTGGCGACGAACAGGCTATGCGCAACCCCGGTGCAGAACACGCCGAGCAGGCCGATCCATAGCCAGTCGACGGGGCGCACTTGCGCCAATTGCGGCACCGCCACCGGCAGCAGGCACAGTGCAACCACCACGTTCTGGCACAACGCAGCCTGCACCGGCGGAATTCGCCCCGAGCTGACGCGATTGGTCAGCGACAGCAACGCAAACAGCAGACCCGAACCCACCGCCCAGAGCAGCCCGGTGGTTGCGTCGCTGGCGAAATTGAAATCCGGAGTAACCAGCACCAGGCCAATGCTGACGAGCACCACCAGCAGAATCTCATTGGCGCGAATCCGCTCACGAAAGATCAGCCCTTCGAGTATCACGGTAAACGCCGGGAAACTGGCGAACCCCAGGGTCGCAATCGCTACGCCCGCGACTTTCACTGCGATGAAAAAACTTACCCAGTGTCCGGCCAGCAGTACACCGCTGAGCAGCAGTCGACGCCAATCCACAGCTTCAAGTTTGCGCCAAGGCGTCTGACTGGCGAATCTGGCGAAAACCGCCAGCGCCGAAACGGCAAACGCCGCACGGCCGAACACGATGACAGCGGGGGACGCGGCAGCCAGTTTGCCGAACACGCCGGTCAGGCCAAACATTAATGCGCCAATATGCAGGGCGCCGAGAGCGGTACGGGGAGTCATTGCGATCCTTAACAGTGTGCAGACAAAGCGTAGGAGCTGGCGCAGCCTGCGATCTTTTGATGTTGATGTTCAACAGAAGAATCAAAAGATCGCAGGCTTCGCCAGCGCCTACATTTAATCGCGTGCGCCTCGACAAGTCTGTCGGGCTACTACTGTCTTTTGTCGCCAGCCTCGCGTCGCAACTTCTTGGGCGGAACACCAAATGCACGCAATACCGCTGCAGCAAAGGCACTTTGCGAGCTGTAACCTACCCGACTGGCGATCTCGCCAATCGGCAGCGCCGAGCCCCGCAAAAGGTTCACGGCGATGTGCAGACGGCGGCTGCGAATGTAGTCCATCGGCGTCTGCCCGCATTCCGCAACAAAACGAGCGTGCAGACGCGCACTCGACAACCCGGCGATACGCGCCAGGTCGGCGACCTGCAGCGGATAGGCCGCATGTTGATCAATGTGCCTGTTCAGCGCGGCATAGGGCAAACGGCGGCCACCCACGGTTTCGGGCCGGGCGTTGTTCAGGCTGGCCAGCAGCAACACCGCGCCTTGTTGCGCGATCAGCGGATCGCTGACCTGACTGCCTGCCAACCAGTGGACCAGCTGGCTTTGCCCAGCGTCCAGCGACAGCCGCCCGGCGTTGTCGAGCAAGCGGCGGCTGGCGTCGGCGTGATCGCCCAGAGACTGTGAAAGCCACTGGTCGCCGGGCACGTCCAGCACCAGGCAACGACTGCCATTTCTGCTGCCACAGGCGTGATGGAAACCGGACGGCACCACCACAAAACTTTGTTGCACCACCCGACTGCCGCGGCCGTCGACTTCGAAATCCAGTGCTCCTGAAAGCCCGAACACCAACTGCGCATGGTCATGGCTGTGGACGATCAGGTCGTGTGTGTAATGGCGGAGCGTGAGGATCGGTCTCATCGCAGGTCTCTCAGTAACAGTCGCCGCCAGTCTACACCGAGGGCACACGTGGGCGCTGTCACACGCCTGACTTATGCCTGTCATGGGTGATTAATCACAGCGGCGCAAGCTTGGCCAAACCATCGTAGAGGTTCGCCCATGACCAGCGCCGAGCTCGCCAACCCCAGTCGTAAGCAACGAGTGCGTACCCTGTGGATTTCCGATGTGCACCTGGGCACGCGCGATTGCCAGGCCGAACACTTGTCGGCCTTCCTCAAGGGCCATCACGCCGACACGATCTACCTGGTCGGCGACATCATCGATGGCTGGAAACTGCGCGGCGGCATGTACTGGCCGCAGGCACACACCAACGTGATCCGTCGTCTGTTAACCATGAGCAAGCGCGGCACCAAAGTGATTTATGTCACCGGCAATCACGATGAGTTTCTGCGGCGTTATTCAAAACTGGTCCTGGGCAACATCCAGTTGGTTGACGAAGCCATACACGTGACCGCAGACGGCCGCCACCTGTTGGTGATTCACGGCGATCAATTCGATGTCATCACACGCTATCACCGCTGGTTGGCATTCCTGGGTGATTCGGCTTACGAGTTCACCTTGACGCTCAACCGCTGGCTCAATCATTGGCGCGCCCGTTACGGTTATGGCTATTGGTCGCTGTCGGCGTACCTCAAGCACAAAGTGAAAACCGCGGTCAGTTTCATCAGCGATTTCGAAGAAGCCATCGCCCATGAATGCGTCAAGCGTGAATTGCACGGCGTGGTGTGCGGGCACATTCACCACGCCGAAATTCGCAAGGTCGGAGGGGTGGACTACCTTAATTGCGGGGATTGGGTGGAGTCGTGCACGGCACTGATCGAGCATTGGGACGGATCAATCGAGCTTTATCGCCTGGCGGACGCGCAGGCCCGGGAGGCTGGGCTGCGGGCGATCAAGGTTGCTGAGCCGGCTTGAAAAACAAGCTGCCTCATCCGGCCCTTTCGCGAGCAGGCTCGCTCCCACAATTCAGCTGCGTATACGGTTCAAATGTGGGAGCGAGCCTGCTCGCGATGGGGCGCGCTTCAATGTGGGAGCGAGCCTGCTCGCGAAAGGGCCAGAGCAAACACCGCAAACAACTCAGGCAGTCGAACGCTCCTCCATCGCCGCCTTGTAAATCGAGTTCTTCGGCTGCGCAAACAACCGCGCCAGCATCGGTTCAAAGAAGCTCAGCGGCAGCGTCTCATAAGCAGGATCAAACGCTGCCGCATCGTATTTGGCGCAGAATTCGATGGTCGCCTGATACTGCGGATGCCCGCTGAATTGCTCGCGCAAATGCCGATCCATGCCCAGGTGATGGAAGAAATAGTAACCTTGGAAAATCCCGTGCTTCTCGACCATCCACAGATTCTCGGCACTGACAAACGGCTTGAGGATCGCTGCCGCAATGTCCGGGTGATTGTAGGAACCGAGCGTGTCGCCGATGTCATGCAGCAGCGCGCAGACGACGTATTCCTCATCGCGACCGTCGCGCCAGGCGCGGCTGGCGGTTTGCAGGGAATGGGTCAGGCGATCCACCGGGAAGCCGCCAAAGTCGCCTTCCAGCAATTTCAGGTGCGCCACGATCCGGGTCGGCAATTGGCGGGCATAGGCGCTGAAATCCGCGGCGATGATCGCCCAGTCTTCCTGTGTGCCGTCCTGCATGTGGGTGAAACGAGCGTTGGCATTCATCGGCTGTCCTCTTTGATGCTGTGCGCTAGAACGGCACGCGCCGCAGAAGCATGTCGCGGTACATGGCGAAATCGCCAAGCAGGCTGTAAAGCGGGTGCTGAAAGGTCGCAGGACGATTTTTTTCGAAAAAGAAATGCCCGATCCAGGCAAAGCTGTAACCGGCCAGCGGCAACGCCAAAAGCATCAACCAGGCGCCTTTGCTGATCGTGATGGCGAGAATCAAAATCACCAGCGTGGTGCCGATGAAGTGCAGTCGTCGGCAAGTACTGTCACTGTGCTCACTGAGGTAATACGGGTAGAACTCAGCGAAGCTGTTGAAACGTTTGATGTTTTCCACGACTGCGATCTCTGTGGTGTTGATCCGGCTGCAAGTTGTTCTGCGGGTACCTTATTTGAGTCTAGAGTCATCATTGGCATCAGCCAGTGACAATGGGCGCCACTTTAGTATCCTTCGCAAATTCTCCGCGATATGCGGCTCACCCTTGCAAGTAACCGCCATGAGTGAACGAACGACTTCTTCGAGTTGGGCGATGGGAATTGTCAAAGCACTGGAGATGGACGGCCTGGATTGCCGGGTTCTGTTCAAGCAACTGGGGCTCGACTTCGCGGCGCTGAATGATCCGGATGCGCGCTTCCCGCAAGATTCCATGACACGGCTGTGGCAGCGTGCGGTCGAGCTGTCCGGCAACCCCGCGATCGGCCTGAACATGGGCAAAGTGGCGCGACCGGCGTCGTTTCACGTGGCCGGTTATGCGTTGATGTCCAGTCAGACACTGGTTGAAGGTTTTCAACGTCTGGTGCGTTATCAGCGCATCATTGCCGAAAGCGCCGACCTGAGTTTCCGCCTGCTCGACGAAGGCTACGGACTGATTCTGACGGTGCATGGCGATCATTTGCCACCAACCCGGCAAAGCGCCGAGGCGTCACTGGCCTGCGCGCTGGCGCTGTGTGGCTGGTTGACCGGGCGGACCCTGCAGCCGCGCAAGGTTCTGCTGCAAGGCGACCAACCCGTCAACCTCGAACCGTATAATCAAACTTTCCACGCCCCCATGGTCTTCAACGCGCCGTATGACGCGCTGATTTTCGAGCGCGCCGACATGGAAGCGCCGCTGCCCACGGCAAACGAGGCCATGGCGCTGCTGCATGATCGATTTGCCGGTGAGTACCTGGCGCGCTTTTCCGAGAGTCGCGTGACGCACAAGGCGCGGCAGGTGTTATGCCGCCTGTTGCCTCAGGGCGAACCCAAGCGCGATACGGTGGCCCAGACGCTGCACCTGTCGCAACGGACGTTGCAGCGGCGTTTGCAGGAGGAGGGTACGAGTTTTCAGACGTTGCTGGATGACACCCGGCGCGAACTGGCCGAGCAGTATCTGGCGCAACCGAGGATGACTCTGCTGGAAATTGCCTACTTGCTGGGGTTCGCCGACCCGAGCAATTTCTTCCGCGCCTTCCGCCGCTGGTTCGACGCCACGCCCGGCGAATACCGGACGCGACTGGCGCAGATGGAGAAACCGGTCAGTGACGCCAAAACGCAGGAATACACAGCACAAACACGGTGATGATTTCCAGTCGACCCAACAGCATGCCGAACGAGAGGATCCACTTGGCGGCGTCCGGCAAGGTGGCGAAGTTACCAGCGGGGCCGATGACTTCGCCCAGCCCCGGACCGACACCGGAAACGGTACTGGCCGCACCGGTCAGAGCCGTCATCCAGTCGACACCCAGCAGTGACAACAACAGCGCGATCACACAGATGGTGATCGCGAAGAAAAACGAGAAGGTCAGAATCGAACGCACGATCTCTTCGTCGAGGCGGTGGCCGTTGTACTTCTGCTTGATCACCGCGCGTGGGTGGATCAACTGGTTAAGGTTGGCCTTGAGCAGGATGTAGGCCACCTGGAAGCGGAAAATCTTGATCCCGCCGGCGGTCGATCCTGAACAGCCACCAATGAAACCCAAATAGAAGAACAGCATCAGCGAGAAATTGCCCCACAGGCTGTAGTCCCCGAGCGCAAAACCTGTGGTCGTGACAATCGAGGTAACGTTCAGCGCCACATGGCGCAACGCGTCCAGCCAATGCAACTGAGTCGTCCACCAATACCAGGTGCTGAGCACCAGCCAGGTCAGCAGCAACAGCCCAAGCAAACCCTGCACCTGCTGATCCTTGATCAATGCCCGGCGATTGCCGCGCAAGGTCGCCACGTACAAGGTGAACGGCAGGCTACCGAGAATCATGACGACCACGGCCACCCAGTGCACCGCTGGCTGCGACCAGTTGGCCAGGGACTTGTCGGAGGTGGAGAAACCGCCGGTGGAGATCGCCGACATCGCGTGGTTGATCGCATCGAACAGGCTCATGCCCGCCCACCAGAACGCCAGGCTGCCGAGAATGGTGATGCCGACGTACGCCGCCACGATCAACCGCGCCACCATGTGCGAACGGGGCATGACTTTTTCGGAGCGGTCCGAGGACTCGGTCTGGAACAGGCGCATGCCACCAATACGCAGCAGCGGCAAAATCGCGACCGCCATGCCGATGAACCCGATGCCGCCGATCCAGTGCAGCATCGAACGCCACATCAGGATGCCGGGCGACATCTTGTCCAGATTATTGAGCACCGTCGCACCGGTTGCGGTGATGCCGGACATGCTTTCGAAAAACGAGTCGGTGTAACTGATGTGCTGAGTCAACAAAAACGGCAGCGCGGCGAAGATGCACACCACCAGCCAGCTGCTGACAGTGAGCAGGTACATGTCGCGCGGGCGCAGGTGGACGTGCTCGGGGCGCCCGGGAATCACCAGCGCGAGGCCGGCGACGAAGGTGATCATGCTCGCCCAGAGGAACGAGGGCAGATCGCCGGTGCGCTCGAAAATCACCAGAGTGGCCATGGGCACGACCATGGCGATCGCCAAGGTGATCAGGAAGATGCCGATGATGAAACCAATTGTCCGTAAGGTCGGCAACGCCATGAAGTCCGCTCGGGCAGTGATTAAGGAAGGGCGCCATTCTACCCGTGGAGCGGGGCATGTAAACCGGCAGGCCGGTGATGGATACCGCTAGAATAGCCGGACATTTTTTCTGGAGGTGGCCGATGCAGGCTCTCGACGCTTTGCTCAACCGTGTTTCCGTTCCCCGACTGCTCGATCCGGCGCCCACCGCTGAGCAGCGCGAACTGTTGTTTGGCGCCGCGATGCGCGCGCCAGACCATGGCCATTTGCAGCCGTGGCGCTTCCTGACCGTCGAAGGCGCAGCGCGCGAGCAAATGGGCGAGTTGCTGGCCGAAGCCGCGAAACTGCAGGATGGCGATGTGTCCGCGGCCGCAGTGGACAAGGCGCGCAACGGGCCACTGCGGGCGCCGTTGGTGGTCGTGGTGGTCGCGCGCTTGCAGGATCACGTCAAATACCCCAAGTCCGAGCAGTTGCTGGCGGCGGGCTGTGCAGCGCACGGGATTTTACTGGCGGCCTACGCGCAAGGGATTGGTGCAGTGTGGCGCACGGGGGAGTTGGCCTATTCGCCGCACGTGGCCCAAGGCTTGGGCTTGGCGGCAGGGGAGGAGGTGATCGGGTTTCTTTATCTGGGTACGCCGCAGAAGGAGCCGCGGGTGGCGGAGAAGGTTGATCTGAGCGGGTTCGTCAGCGCCTGGGCCGGAAAGGCCTGACGACAGCGATCTAATGTGGAAGCGGGCTTGCTCGCGAAACGGTTTGTCATTCACCAAGCGGGGTGACTGATACGACGCCTTCGCAAGCAGGCCCGCTCCTACAGGGATTACGGTTGAACCACCACCCCCGGCACCAACGGCAATTCCAGACTGGCCACAAACCCGCCCTCCGGGTGATTGGCCAGCACCAGACTGCCGCCATGTCGCTCCGCCGCGCGCCGTGCGATTGCCAATCCCAAGCCATGCCCCGCAGCCGTCTGCCCCGGTGCGCGGTAAAACGGCTCACCCAGCTGACTTAAATGCTCGGCCTCAACACCCGGCCCGTGATCGCGAACACTGATGACAATCCGCTCACCCTGCCGCAACGCCAGCATCTCGATGGGTAATCCACCGGGCTGATTGAACCGCTGGGCATTGCGCAGCAAATTGTCCACGGCGCGCTCGATCATCGTCGGCCAGCCCTTGAGACTCAATTGCGGTTCGGCTTCCAGATGAACGCTTTGCTCGGGCGATCCCAATTGAGCATCTTTTTGCAGCGTGTTCAGCAGTGCATTCAGGTCGACATCTTCGGCACTGGCGTTGTCGGCGTCTACGCGCGCCAGCACCAGAATCTCGCTGATTAGCGCTTCCAGACGGTCGCACTCCCGGGTCAGGCGCGGCCAGAGTTTCTCCCTCTCTTCGGGATTGGCGCGCTCGGCCAGTGCCAAGGCGATGCGCAATCGAGCCAGGGGCGAACGCAATTCGTGAGATACATCACGCAACAGCTGTCGCTGGCTGCCGATCAGGCTTTGCAGGCGAGCGCCCATGCGGTTGAAATCGTTGGCCAGTACGCCAAATTCATCGCGCCGGTTGGCCAGTTTCACCAGGCTATTCTGCTGATAAGTGGTCTGCCCCAGATCATGCACGGCACCGCGCAGGCGACTCAACGGCCGGGTGATCGACAAGGTGACGAATAGACTGAACAAGGTCAGCACCACCAGCGCAATCCCCAGGGCACTCAGGGGCCAGAGCAGACTTTCGCGGTGCCACGAATCCAGTTCCGGATGCGGGATGCGGTAAATCAGCAGGTAGGTGTCGCCGGTTTTCGCGCTGGTGTATTCGTCCGTCAAACGCCGCCACGGCAGGCGACGATCGTCGTTATTCTGGCGGGCTTCAAAGGCGGCGGCGCGACGTGGAAAAGTGCCGCGCACCACCGGGTCACCGCTTTCGTTGAGCACCTGAACGTCAATGTGGTACTGACGTTTGCGCTGTTTGAGAATGTCTTGCGCCGCCTCTTCACCCTGAGCTTCGAAAGTTTGCGTCCACTGTTCGGCCAGCGTATTGAGCCCCGGATGGCGGCTGAGAATCCACGCATCCTGGTTGAGCATGTGCCCCAACAGAATGGAAAGACCCGCTACCAGCGTGATGGCCAGCCAGAAGCTGGCCAGAATCCGCCAGAACAATGAGCGCACAGAAAATCCTCAAACAAATGTCGGTCAATGTGGGAGCGAGCCTGCTCGCGATAGCCGTGTGCCAGTCAACATTGCGTGATCTGATACACCGCTATCGCGAGCAGGCTCGCTCCCACATGGAACCGCATGGAAACAGGCCCGACGGGGTCAGCCATCGGGCCTAGGGTCAGCGCATTATTGCGCTTTTTGCGGTTGTTGCGCTTTCCAGGCTTTGAACTCTGCCCATTCGGCGCGACGTTCAGCTTTCTTCTTCTGCATGTCATCGAATTGCTTCTGTTGATCCGGTTTCAGCAGGGCGCGTACGTCAGATTCAGCTTTTTTGCGGTTGGCAGCCATTTCGTCTTTCATGGCTTTCTGGTCGGCTGGCGACAGCTTCTCCAGGTATTTGTCGACCACTTGCTTACGCTCGTGCATCTGCTCGCCCATGATCTTGCGAATCTGCTCGCGCTGTTCGCGGCTCAGGTCCAGTTGGCTGTACGGGCCCTTGCCGTGCATGCCGTGCATCTGACCACCGTGACGCGGGCCGTCCATCGGGCCGCCACCTTCAGGCATGGCCATGGCAACGGTTGGCAGAGCGGCAGCGAACATCAGAGCGATAAGAGTCTTGCGCATGGTGTATCTCCTTGTCTCGTTCCCGGTACGTTCCGGATGAGTTCAGATTACGCAGATCAAGGTCAGCGGCGGTCAGGGAAGCGTAAAGCTTCGGTAAAGAGGATTTTGTACCCGCCTGACAAACCCAGCGATTCACCGCGCCCCCTGTAGCAGCTGTCGAGCCCGCGAGGCTGCGTCCGGCGGCGCAGCCGTCGTCAATTCAGTCGATGGGATTTTTCAGGTAAACCGCGTTGTCAGGTTTTGCGACGGCTATGCCGCCGGACGCAGGCTCGCAGGCTCGGCAGCTGATACAAAGTCGCGGTGCTTTTACAGGCTGTAGTAATAACCGCGGCTGCGCAGCGCCACGATGCGGGGGCGGCCGTCGGGGTGCGGGCCGATTTTTTTGCGCAGGTTGCTGACGTGCATGTCCAGGCTGCGGTCATATAGGGTCAGCTTGCGGCCGAGGGCGATTTGAGCCAGTTCCTGCTTGTCCAGCGGCTCGCCGGGTTGTTTGAGCAGGGCTTCGAGCAGGCGACTTTCGGAGACAGTGAGGGTGAATTCCTGATCGTCGATGCTGACCACCCCGCGCATCGGGCTGAAACACAGGTCGCCCAGTTCGAGCTGGCTGGACACGGCCGCCGGATGGCTACGGCGCAGCACCGCGCGCAAGCGGGCGGTCAGTTCCCGTGGGTCACAGGGTTTGGCCAGGTAATCATCGGCGCCCAGCTCCAGGCCGAGGATACGGTCCAGCGGTTCGCCGCGAGCCGAGAGCATCAGCACCGGCAAGTCCGGGTGATCGCTGCGCAATTGCTTGAGCAATTCCAGGCCACTGCCGTCCGGCAGCATCACGTCCAGCACCACCGCTGCCGGCGACGTTTCGGCCAGCGCACGACGGGCACTCTGGCCGTCGTGACAGGCACGCACCTGAAAGCCTTCCTGGCTCAGCCAGCTGACCAGCAGCTCACACAGCTCCTGATCATCATCAATTAATAACAGCTCGCTCATGACTCACTCAATTTAGCCATTGTCGACGTTTTCTATACGCACCGCTGGCGAAGATACCGCAGAGCAGAGCCAATAGCGCTACTCCTGCGCCGACCACGAACCATTGCTGTTGATCCGTCAGAAAGCGCCGCAACGGGCTGCCTGACTCGTTTTCCTTGAGCTGCTGCTTCAGGCGCTGATTGTCCTGACGCAACCGGCTCAGTTGCACGCTCTCACGTTCGGCATGGGTGCTTTGCAGTTGCTTGCTCAGTTCTTCCCTTTGCTGCTCGCTCACTTTCAAGCGCTGCTGCAATTCGGCGATCTGACTAGCAGCGCTCAACGACAGCGGAGTCGCCTGACTGCCCTCGGCAGATTCTTCCCCGTGGGCGGGTGCCCCGATCGCTAACGTCACCAACATCAGACACAACGGACCTTTGCGCATAGGAGCTCCTGATTCCAATTATTATTGGGCAGGCTATCGGCAGGTAAACGGGAATAATGAGCGATTGATAGCGCGATGAACCGGGAAGGTTCATCGCGACACATGAGACTAGGGCAGGACTTGCTTGAATGGCTTGACCGACACATTGGCGTAGACGCCGGCCGCAATGTACGGATCGGCGTCGGCCCAGGCCTGTGCGGCGCTCAGGGAATCAAATTCGGCAACGATCAGGCTGCCGGTGAAACCCGCAGCGCCGGGATCATTGCTGTCGACCGCCGGGTGCGGGCCGGCCAGAACGATGCGGCCTTCGCCTTTGAGCACTTGCAGGCGCTCAAGGTGGGCAGGCCGTGCGGCCAGGCGGGCTTCCAGGGAGTTAGCGACGTCTGTGGCAATGATTGCGTAAAGCATGTCAGTCCTCGGTTTTGGGCGTTGTGGTATCAGCGTCGTGCATATGACGGGACAGGTAGATGCCCTGTGCGATCAGGAACAGCAACGTCAGGCCCAGGCTGCCGAAGACTTTGAAGTCGACCCAGTATTCCTGGAACGTGAACGCGACGAACAGGTTGGCGGCACCGCAAAACAGGAAAAATGCGATCCAGGCAATGTTCAGGCGGGTCCAGACCGGGTCTGGCAACGTCAGCGCATGGCCCATGATGCGTTTGATCAGCAACTGCTCACCAATGAAGTGACTGCCGAGGAATGCCAGGGCAAACAGCCAATTGACCACCGGCGCTTTCCATTTCAGGAAAGTCTCGCTGTGGAACGCCAGGGTCAGGCTGCCGAAGACCAGACAGGCAATCAGCGTCAGCCATTGGCTCTTTTCCAGTTTGCGCTGCTTGAAGTAGAGCGCGCCGTAGACGACCAGGGAACTGATGATCAGCATCGCCGTGGCGCTGTAGATACCGCCCACAGTCACCTGATGGCCGGCAATATCGACAACCCGTGGGTCAATTTTGAAAACGATGAAAAACAGCAGGAGCGGGATGAAATCGATGAATTGTTTCACAGTGGCAGCCAGAAGCAGGATGTGGCGGCATAATAACAAACATATGGGCGCGCGATAGCGCCAGCTGATTTGAGGTTACACATCCCTGTGAATGTTGATTTGCACTGCCACAGCACAGCCTCCGATGGCGCCCTCGCGCCTGCGGTCCTGGTTGCGCGAGCGTTCGAGAAAGGCGTGCGAGTCCTGGCCTTGACCGATCACGACACCCTCGAAGGCCTCGAAGAGGCGCGTAGCGCAGCGACGGCGCTGGGGATGCAACTGGTCAACGGTGTCGAATTGTCCTGCACGTGGGGCGGTGCGACCATTCATGTACTGGGTTACGGTTTCGATGTGACGGCGCCGTCGCTGGTCGAGGCCATTGCCCGACTGCACGATGGCCGCTGGCTGCGGTCCGAGGAAATAAGCCGCAAACTGGCGTTGAAAGGCATGCCGGGTGCGCTCGAAGGCGCTCGGGCGATCCAGCAGGAACTCGGCGACAGTGGCAACGCGCCGGCCCGTCCGCATTTCGCCGACTGGATGGTCCGTGAAGGTTTCGTCAAGGATCGCGCCGAAGCGTTTCGCAAATGGCTGGGGGCCGGCAAGCTGGGCGACGTCAAGCAACACTGGCCGACCCTCGAAGAAACCGTCGAAACCCTGCGTGCGGCGAACGCCTGGGTCAGCCTGGCGCATCCCTGGCATTACGATTTCACGCGCAGTAAACGCCGGCGCCTGATTGCCGACTATATTCAAGCAGGGGGCCACGCCATCGAAGTGGTCAACGGTCATCAGCCCGCCGAACAAGTGGGCAGCCTGGCCATTCTCGCCCGTGAGTTCGGTCTGCTGGTCAGCGCCGGCAGTGATTTTCATGGCCCTGGAGGCTGGTCCGAGATCGGTGAATATCGCCCGCTCCCGGAGGACCTGCCGCCGCTGTGGTGTCGGTTCAAACATGACCCAATTATTGCCGCCGTCTGAACAGGTAGAGAACGTGAGTCAATTTTTCCAGATTCATCCGGAAAACCCGCAAGCGCGCCTGATCAAACAGGCTGTTGAAATCATCCGCAGCGGCGGGGTGGTGATTTATCCCACTGACTCGTCCTACGCCATTGGTTGCCAGATCGGCGACAAGAATGCCGTGGAACGCGTGCGCCGCTTGCGTCAACTGGATGACAAGCACAACTTCGCACTGATCTGCAGCGACCTGTCGCAACTGGGCATCTTTGCCAAGATCGACACTGGCACCTTTCGCATTCTCAAGGCGCACCTGCCTGGGCCTTACACTTTCATTCTCAACGCCACCCGCGAAGTGCCAAGACTGTTGCTGCATCCGAAAAAACGCACCATCGGCCTGCGCGTGCCGAGCCATCCGATTGCTCTGGCGCTGCTTGCAGAGCTGGGCGAACCGTTGATGAGCGTGACGCTGATCATGCCTGGCGACACGGATCCGCTGACCGACCCCTACGAAATGCGGCAATTGCTCGAGCATCAGGTTGACCTGATCATCGACGGCGGCTACGGCGGGATCAAGGCGTCGACGGTGATCAGCCTCGCCGACGGTGAACCGGAAGTGATCCGCGTCGGTTGCGGCGACCCTGCGCCGTTCATGGCCGAGGCCTAGATGTCTGCAGTGGAACCCGTCGACAGCCAGGCCGGCGCCCAGCAGGAATTGCCGTTTGCCATGGTCTATGGCCAGGCGGTGCTGGAAATGCCGTTGGACCTGTACATTCCGCCCGACGCGCTCGAAGTGTTTCTCGAAGCTTTCGAAGGCCCGCTCGATCTGCTGCTGTACCTGATTCGCAAACAGAACATCAACATCCTCGACATCCCGGTGGCGGAAATCACCCGCCAATACATGGGTTACGTCGAGTTGATGCAGTCGGTGCGCCTGGAGCTGGCCGCCGAATATTTGGTGATGGCGGCGATGCTGGCCGAGATCAAATCGCGGATGCTGCTGCCGCGCGCCGAAACCATCGAAGATGAAGAAGACGATCCGCGTGCCGAGCTGATCCGGCGTCTGCAGGAGTACGAACGCTTCAAGGCCGCTGCCGAGGGCATTGATGGCCTCAGCCGGGTCGGCCGCGATGTCGTGGTGCCCAAGCTCGATGCCCCGGAAGCGCGGGCGCGCAAGCTGTTGCCGGACGTCAGCCTCGAAGAGCTGCTGATGTCCATGGCCGAAGTCCTGCGCCGCGGCGATATGTTCGAAAGCCACCAGGTCAGCCGCGAGGCGCTGTCCACGCGCGAACGCATGAGCGATGTGCTGGAGAGGCTCAAGGGCGGCGGATTTGTGCCGTTCGTCGAGCTGTTTACCGCGCAAGAAGGGCGCTTGGGCGTTGTCGTGACCTTTATGGCAGTCCTCGAACTGGTCAAGGAATCCTTGGTCGAGCTGGTGCAGAATGAGCCCTTCGCGGCGATCCATGTCCGAGCCCGAGCCGAATAACGAGTCGAATCATGAACCTGACTGAACCCCGCGAGCTGGCGCCACTGCTTGAAGCCTTTCTGTTGGCCTCGGGAAAACCGCAATCGCTTGAGCGCCTGTTCGAACTGTTCGAGGAGGGTGAGCGCCCGGAGCCGCCGGTTTTCAAAAAAGCGCTGACGCTGTTGGCGAAATCCTGCGATGGTCGCGCCTTTGAGCTGAAGGAAGTCGCCTCGGGGTATCGTCTGCAGATCCGCGAGAAGTTCTCGCCCTGGGTCGGCCGTCTATGGGAAGAACGCCCGCAGCGCTATTCCCGCGCCATGCTCGAAACCATGGCGTTGATCGCCTATCGCCAGCCGATCACCCGGGGCGAAATCGAAGACGTGCGTGGTGTGGCGGTCAACAGCCACATCGTCAAAACGCTCATGGAGCGCGAGTGGATTCGCATCGTCGGTTACCGCGATGTGCCCGGCAAACCGGCGATGTTCGCGACGACCAAGGTCTTTCTCGATCACTTCAACCTGAAGAACCTCGACGACCTGCCGCCACTGGCCGACCTGCGCGAGCTGGAGCCCGACCCCGTTCTTGACTTCGACGACGCGCCGGTGCCGGCAAGCCTGCAGGCATTGGCCGACGCCAGTGCCGAGCCGGAAGAGCCGAAGGAAGAAACCAGTTTCCACACGTTGTTGCTTGAGCTGGACACGATGGAGGAGGGGATCAAGACGGACTTTGATGATTTGTTGCGTGATGGCGTGGAAAGTTCAACCGAAGCGATCGTGGATCAGCCTGAGACCGAGCCAGCCCCGGAGCCTGTGATTGAAGTTAAACTTCAGCTCAAGCCAGACGCCCCAATCGAAGAAGCGCAGGAAGAGGATGTGCTGGGCGTTGC
The DNA here is from genome assembly GCF_000690905.1 of Pseudomonas sp. Ant30-3. Lineage (GTDB taxonomy): Bacteria > Pseudomonadota > Gammaproteobacteria > Pseudomonadales > Pseudomonadaceae > Aquipseudomonas. The sequence continues at coordinate 39,177 of NZ_JMCL01000040.1, forward strand.
CGAAGCCCGCGAGAAACTTCTGGCCGCCGTCGCCGCGCTTCAACCGTCCGCACCCGAGCCGGAGTTGACCGACGAGGAAGCCGAGGCCCGGGCTCTAGCTGAAGCCATCGAAGCCGAACGCCGCGAATTCGACGACTGACCCCATTTTATCGGCATTGGAGTTCCACTGTGGGGGTGAGCCTGCTCGCGATAGCGCTCTTTCAGATACTTCAATTTGAATGTGCTGGCCTCATCGCGAGCAGGCTCGCTCCTACAGTGGTTTTGTGTTGACTGGAGAATTGGATGAGCTCAACCAAAGACCCCTGCATCAGCGTCTGCAAATTCACCGAGGAGCACATCTGCATCGGGTGCGGACGCAGCAAGCGCGAGATCAAGGCCTGGAAGAAGCTCGACAAGTCCGACAAACGCACTGTGCTCGCAGAGGCGGCCATGCGCTTGATCAAACTCGGCGCCACCGGTCGGCGGAAAAAATAACCTGGCGCCCATCAGCTAGTCTCTGATGCGCAAACGCGTGCATGAGCGTATGATTCGCGACCCTTCGGCGATCGCTTCGCCCAGGTTCTGCAAAAAGTACCCAGATTTACATCGCTTCAGGACGCTCAATTCAGCGCCGCCTGAACAGACCACACCGGGAGGTGCCCAGATGAGTATCAAAGACCAGAAAGACGGCTCTAAAGACGATCAGGAAATCGGCCCAGCAGGCGAAAAACTGCAGAAAGTCCTCGCCCGCATCGGCGTCGGCTCGCGCCGTGACGTAGAAGCCTGGATCAGCCACGGCCGCATCAAGGTCAATGGCAAAGACGCCACCCTCGGTCTGCGCGTCGACCTGCATGACGCCATCACCATTGATGGCAAGGTGATCAAGCGCGAAGAAGCCGCCGAGTCGGTTCGCCGCGTGATCATGTACAACAAACCTGACGGTGAAATCTGCACCCGTGACGACCCTGAAGGGCGTCCGACCGTGTTTGACAAGATGCCCAAGCCGAAAGAAGGCCGCTGGATCAACATCGGTCGTCTGGATATCAACACCACCGGTCTGCTGATGTTCACCACTGATGGTGAGCTGGCCAACCGTCTGATGCACCCTTCCTACGAGATGGACCGTGAATACGCGGTACGTGTGCGCGGCGAAGTCGATGACGAAATGATCGAGCGTCTGAAGGCAGGCGTTGTCCTTGAAGACGGCCCGGCCAAATTCACCGACATCAAGCAGGCGCCGGGCGGCGAAGGCTTCAACCACTGGTACCACTGCGTGGTGATGGAAGGTCGCAACCGCGAAGTCCGTCGTTTGTGGGAATCCCAGGGCCTGGTGGTCAGCCGTCTGAAGCGTGTGCGTTTCGGTCCGGTGTTCCTGAACTCCGATCTGCCGATGGGTCGCTGGCGCGAAATGAGCCAGTACGAAGTCGACATTCTGAGCGCTGAAGTCGGCCTCACGCCTGTGGCCATGCCGCAGATGAACGCCAAGAGCAAAGACAAGCTCGACCGTATGCAGCGCAAGTCGTCGCGTCCAATGGGCAAGACCGAACGCGTTCGTACCTTACGTCCAGCTGCGGGTACTCCGGCTGCCGGCCGTGAGTCCCGCGAGCCGCAGATCGAAGGCGAGCGTCCATCGCGCAAGCCAGTCGCGCCTCGTGCTGACGGTGAGCGTGGCCCACGTACTCCGCGGCCGGCCAACGGTCGCGGTGCACCAAGTGGTGGTCGCAGTGATCGCGGCGCGCCAGCAGGCCGTGGTGATTCCGCTCGCGGTACGCCGGTGGCAGATCGTCCTGCCGACACCAAGCGCCCGGCCAAGCCAGCGCCGAAACGTCCGGGGATCAAACTGGTCGACGACAAGCCATCGGGCAAACGCCGCGGTGCACCCGCCGGTTCGGGTCAGCGCCCGGGCTTTGGTCGTCGCAAGCCTGAGTGATCGGGTGAGCGATAAATCAAAAACGCCAGCCTTCGGGCTGGCGTTTTTGTTTGCGTATGCGTTTGGTTGGCGGATGAATCCAAGGGCCTCATCGCGGGCAAGCCCGGCTCCCACAGGTTTCGCATAAGCACAAATCTCCCGCGCATCCCAGAAATCCTGTGGGAGCGTGCGGTGCGGCGATCCGACTTGTCCGCGAAAGGCGTCGCCGCGGATCTTTGTGGGAGCGTGGCTTGCCCGCGAAGGCGTAATTAGCACCACCGCAGATCACCTCGACACCCTATCTCACCTGGCAAATATTCTTTACGCAATGTCAGAAAATCCTGACGGGATTTCCCCTTAGATACTCGACATTCACGCTTAAGCGAGAGATGTAAGGAAATCCTGCCGGGAACCCGCCGATTAGCATCCAAGTAACGCTCTGGCGCGCTTGTTTCACAGACGCTGTGAGGGTGAGATGCGCTCCATACCTGCCGTGCAGGTGCATAACAACAAGGAGGCGCAATGAACGCCGTGATCCAGTTCCTCTCCCAATTGTGGGGCGATATTGCCAGCGTCCCCGCCCATGACCCGCAAAGGTCTGACCCACCCTTCGCAGCTGCCCGAGACCCTCAGGGCGGACACAGGCAATCCCGGCATCCGACCCACTGATCCAGCGGTGTCTGGCAGCAGGGGGTTAGCGGTGTACAATGCGCCGCGTTTTACCTGTGACCTCCTGCGCAAATGCGCAACTTTCGAGGCTATCCGCCTTGTTCACTCCGCCACGCCACAAGCGTTTCGGGTTCGATTTCGTCACAGATAAAAACAAACAGGTGACGCATGACCGTTGTAAATCCGCTGAACTCCTGGTGCCTGCGCTGGGGTTTGATCGGCGCTGCTTGAAATCGAAACCGAGCAGCAACGTCTAGTGAACATCATCAAACCTTGCGTGAGACCCTTTTCATGAGTGGACAAAACTCGCATTCAGGCGAGCTGAAACGCGGCCTGAAGAATCGTCATATTCAACTGATCGCCCTTGGTGGCGCGATCGGTACCGGCCTGTTTCTCGGCTCGGCCGGCGTGCTGAAATCCGCCGGCCCGTCGATGATCCTCGGCTACGCCATCTGCGGCTTCATCGCGTTCATGATCATGCGCCAGCTCGGCGAAATGATCGTCGAAGAGCCGGTCGCCGGTTCCTTCAGCCACTTCGCGCACAAGTACTGGGGCGGGTTCGCCGGGTTCCTGTCGGGCTGGAACTGCTGGATTCTGTACATTCTGGTAGGCATGTCAGAGCTGACCGCGGTCGGCAAATACATTCACTACTGGGCGCCGGACATCCCGACCTGGGTGTCGGCCGCCGGGTTCTTCGTGCTGATCAACCTGATCAATCTGGCCAACGTCAAAGTCTTCGGTGAGGCCGAGTTCTGGTTCGCGATCATCAAGGTGGTGGCGATCGTTGGCATGATTGCCCTCGGCAGCTATTTGCTGGTCAGCGGCAACGGCGGCCCGCAAGCCTCGGTGAGCAACCTGTGGTCGCACGGCGGTTTCTTCCCGAACGGGGTCAGCGGACTGGTGATGGCCATGGCGATCATCATGTTCTCCTTCGGCGGTCTGGAAATGCTCGGCTTCACTGCAGCGGAAGCCGACAAGCCGAGAACCGTAATCCCGAAAGCCATTAACCAGGTGATCTACCGGATCCTGATTTTCTACATCGGCGCCCTGGTCATCCTGCTGTCGCTGACGCCATGGGACAGCCTGCTGGCCACGCTTAACGCGTCCGGCGATTCCTACAGCGGCAGCCCGTTCGTGCAAGTGTTCTCGATGCTGGGCAGCAACACTGCAGCGCACATCCTCAACTTCGTGGTGCTTACCGCGGCATTGTCGGTGTACAACAGCGGCACCTACTGCAACAGCCGCATGCTGTTGGGCATGGCCGAACAAGGCGATGCGCCGAAAGCGCTGGCGAAGATCGACAAGCGCGGCGTGCCGGTGCGTTCACTGCTGGTTTCGGCGGCGGTAACGCTGATCGCGGTATTGCTGAACTACCTGATCCCGCAAAGCGCGCTTGAGTTGCTGATGTCGCTGGTGGTCGCCACGTTGGTGATCAACTGGGCGATGATCAGCTACTCGCATTTCAAGTTCCGTCAGCACATGAACAAGACCAAGCAAACGCCGTTGTTCAAAGCGTTTTGGTATCCGTACGGTAACTACGTCTGCCTGGCGTTTGTGGTGTTCATTCTCGGTGTCATGCTGCTAATCCCGGGCATTCAGATCTCGGTGTATGCAATCCCGGTGTGGGTTGCATTCATGTGGGTGTGCTACGGGATCAAGAATAAACGTAGTGCGCAGCATGCGTTGCAGCCTGCGGTGAAATAACGCTGCGCTCAGGAACTACAAACCCGGCCTAGTGCCGGGTTTGTTATTTAAGGGACTTTTGCTAAGGAGTCGGTGTGTTCATACAGACGAGATCATGGTGTTGGCTTGCTCTCATAATTTGGTCGCGGCGGCTTACTTTACGCCACACCGCGTAATCTTGGGATATAAAAGCGCAAACCTGATATCGCAATGGGAATGTAGGTAAGTATGTAGGCGATTTTCAAGGCGCGTCCCTCCAGAGGGATCACTTCGGTTATGGCCCAAACAACTGCCCCCATAACAGGTATAGAGCACCCCAAAACCAAGCAGGTAACTGATAAGTAATACCGTGTATTTTCGAATTTCATTGAGAAGTCTGGTTCAGTTGTGCAAGAAACTAGATTAATGTGTTCGTTTGAAAAAAGACAACTTTAATGATTTTGTGTCGGAAAGTCTTGTAGGAAAAGTTTAAGTCAAGACCCTGTGGCAGCGTCCTGTCCCACAACAATTTTGGGCGCTATGATAAGCTAGGTGAAGTGTTCTATCTTGGGAGGTAGCCTGCAACACATAGTGCTAGCTTCATTTAGCCGCGTGCTTCAGGAGTAACTCCGTAGCGCAATTTAGGAGCGTGTGCGTTAATGACACTAGAGAATGTTCGGTACCATATTTCAGTTACACTCTTGGTGCTAGGTTGCTGTGGTCTGCCGACAGGCGCCATAGTGTGGTGTCTAACTGGGATTGCTCCGTTGGAAGGAGCGCATCTGAATATAGCTTACGCAGTAACGTACGTGACTCTCGTTTTTTTCGGTTTGCGCTTTTACCTTCCTAGAATGCGTGGCCATGCATAGCTCTGCCTGAGGATTTTGAACTGTAAGCACCGGTATTTTCCTACAGTGATTTCGGAAATTTTGCAAAACAGGGTATGACTTTCTGACTTGGGAAATTGCCTACAACTCATCACGATATATTTATTTTAGTCTGGCGCTCCAATTCACATGGAGTGCGAAGAGTAATGGCCAGCCATAGCTACATGACGATTACGGGCAAGCATCAAGGGTTGATTTCTGCAGGCTGCTCGGGATTTGACTCTATAGGGAACAAGTGCCAGTCCACGCACATGGACGAGATCATGGTGCTGGCTTACTCGCACGATATGGTTGCCGGCCAGGAGGGTGGCCATCAGGCTGGTCGCGGCAAACACATGCCAATCATGATTACAAAAGCCATTGATAAGTCATCCCCGTTGTTAGCGAGTGCGCTGCATGCGGGTGAAGAGGTGGAGTGCGTCATCAATCTTTTCCGGACGGCCTCTGCAGGAGGGCAGGAGCGATACTTCTCAATTCATCTGACAGGGGCGCGTATAGCGCATATCAGCCAGCAAGTTCCTCACGCTATCCGCATGAACGATGCGGAGCCGCAAGAACACGTCTCGATCCGATATCGGGAGATCGCCTGGGCGCATGTGCCTGGCGCGACAAGTGCTCATTGCACGTGGGGTAATGAGGATGAATGAGGAATCGTGTGATATTCACGATGTCGCCAAAGCCGCTTCCGATCTGGTGGCCGTTGGGTGCACGATCGGGTTGAGGCATCTGGCAGATGGAACTGCACGGTTGCGTTTCAGTGCGATTGTTTCGGCGTACGCGGATGAGGTTATTCAGGCGGTTGACCAGGGACTCATCAGCGCATGGCAAGGGCTTCAGGAGCTAAGAGCCGAGCATGACGAATTACTGTCAAAGACTGGTTTTTACCTTCAGAACGGTATTGGTGTTGCGGGTGGTGTGGTGCAGGTCGGGACGGGTGTTTCGATTATCGGCAGCTCGGGAGGGCTCGCTGTCGTGCCTGGAGGATTAATGGTGGGGCATGGTGTGAATAATATCTATGAAGGCATGAGTAATATTTTTCATGGGCAGGATGCTCTTCCGGCAGTCGGCCCTGTGAGAAATTTTTACAGATCGCTATTGGATGAATATCACGGTGACATGGCTTACTACTCGATGGATGTGTCGATTTCTGCATACGGTGTATTCAGAAGCGTGTTCAAGCCTGGCGCAGTGGAATTATTTAGGCGTGACCCCATAAATTACGAAAGCGCATACATGCAAACTGGAATTCTCGCTTTAACGTTTGAAGCAATAGTTGATTTTATAACTCTGAAAACCATTGTTTCAGAGGTGAAGTATTTTGATTGAAGGGGTTGTCAAGTCTTACCGCGCATTCTTGGAATGTAAAATACTAATCCACAAATAACAACGATTGCGTATACCATTAGGTAAGCCACAGACAAATATTTTTCATCTATAAGAATTATTTTTCTAATGCCGAATGTGATGAGCGCCGAGGGTAGGCCTGAGCAGCCTAAAACCATAAGAGTCACTGCGATGTGGTATCGGATGTTTTCAAGATTCATTTCTGATGTCTTCTATCAGCTGGCCCGGTAGATTAATATGGCCGTTCGGAGCCGAGCAACGGCCCTAATGAAAATCAGAAATCGCTGTAAGAAAAAATACCGAGAAAATTACCCTGATCGCGCCTGCACCATTTGATGGTCTGCAATTCAAAAACCATTATTCACGCTATCCTGCACGCTCTGAAACCCGGACGCTTTTCCATGCTGGTAATCTCCAACAATGTGCACCTCCCCGATGCCGAGATTGAGCTGACGGCCATTCGTGCTCAGGGCGCGGGTGGGCAGAACGTCAACAAGGTGTCCAGCGCGATGCACCTGCGCTTTGACATTCCGGCCTCGTCCTTGCCCGAGTTCTACAAGGAGCGGCTGCTGGCGCTGCGCGACAGTCGCATCACCAGCGAAGGCGTGTTGATCATCAAGGCCCAGCAATACCGCACGCAGGAGGCCAATCGCGCCGATGCGCTGGAGCGGTTGACCGAGCTGATCCTGAGCGCGACCAAAGTCGAAAAGAAACGCCGCCCGACCAAACCGACCCTCGGCTCGAAGAAGCGCCGGCTGGAATCAAAGACCAAGCGCGGCAGCATCAAGGCCGGGCGCGGCAAGGTGGATTTCTAGCGGGCATCCCGCTCTTGCCGATACTTTGGTGCTTGCCGGTACAGGTAAACGCTCAGAGCCAACCCGCTTAGCGCGGCGAGCGCAGCAAACAGAAAGATCGACGCAAAGCCAAACCCTGCCGCAATCGCCCCGGCCAATGGGCCAGTAATGCCCAGCGACAAATCGATGAACAGCGAATACGCCCCGACCGCCGCGCCGCGACTGGACGCCGGTACCAGATTGACCGCCTCCACGCCCAGCGCCGGGAACACCAGCGAAAAGCCGAAACCGCTGAGTGCCGCACCGGCCAGTGCCCATTGCGCGTCGGGCGCCAACCACAGCAGCAACAAGCCCAGGGTTTCTACCGACAAACAGGCAATCGCCACACGAAAGCCGCCAAGACGGTTGATCAGGTTGCCGAACAGCAGGCGCGCGCCGATGAAACTGGCGCCGAACAGGCTCAGGCACAGTACCGCGTTGTCCCAGTTGAGCGTCGCGTAATACAAGGTGATGAACGTGGCGATGGTGCCGAAGCCGATCGAGCCCAGCGCCAGACCGCAACCGTGCGGCAGCACGCGCCAGAGCACATGCATGAACGGCAAGCGCTCGCCGACCACGATCGGCGCGGCGGTCTTCGGCCAGGCCAGCGCCAGGCCCAGCACGGCCAGCAAGACGATGCTCGCGCCCATGCTCCACAAACCCAACTGACCGACCAGAAACACCCCAAGCGGTGCGCCGACTGCCAATGCGCCGTAGCTGGCGATGCCGTTCCACGAGATGACTTTGGCGGTATTCGCTGCCCCCACGCGGCCGATGCCCCAGCCGATCGAACCGGAGCCGACCAGGCTTTCGGCACTGCCCAGCACCAGTCGGCCGATCAACAGGCTGATCAGGCTCAGCATCGGCAAGCTTTGCGTCCACGCCGAAATCAGCATGAACACGCCACTCAAGCCGCACCCGGCGAGGCCGTACATCACCGCCAGTTTGCTGCCTTTGTTGTCGATGATTTTCCCCGCATACGGACGGCTGAGCAGGGTGGCGAGGTATTGCACGCTGATCACAAGGCCGGCAACAACGGCGCCGAATCCAAGGTCGCTGTGGACGTAGCCGGGCAGTACGGCGAGAGGAATGCCGATGTTCAGGTAGCCGATGAAGGTAAACAGGACGATGGAAACGACTTGCAGCGTGACCGCCAAGGGGCGCTGGTTTTCAGGCATGAGGTAAAGGTCCACGGAAAAGCAGGATAGATAGGCTGCTTATGATAGCGGCGCGAATGGCCGCGGGTCGTGGAAAAGTATAACTATTTGCCGGGCGGGCACTTCAGGGTTTGGTGGGGGCGACCAGGTGAGTCGTGACCAGGGCGGCCAAGGCGTTTTCTTCAGTGCCGAAACGGGCAAGCAGGGCAGCCTGTTTTTCGGGGGAGAGGCGACTCCAGATGTCGATCATCTTCTCGGCAGTGCCGATCAGAATGCTGGCCTGCAGCTCTTCATCAACAGGCGGGATGATTTTGTCGGTCATGGCAGGGCTCGGGGTTCAGGCGGTGTGGAAAGCGCATGTTAGCGCTTTCCACACGGTCTGGCATTGCGGGTGTTTCAGTCTTCGCTGTCGGCTTGGCGGCGTTCAGTGGCTTGTGTCGGCTCGGGCGGTTGGGCGCCGGCTTGTTGCGTGGTTGTCTGCTCAGTTTCGTGCAGGCTTGGGAAGGGGAGATTAGGAATCTCGTGCATGGTTCGCGCTCCTCGCAAAGTCTGTTGATAGATCTGGTAGATCCGCGCTTTTACAAAGCCTGCGCAGGATACAGCAGAAGAAATGACAAATAGACTTTTATCTCGATTTTCTGCGACCAATGGCCGCACCGAGGAACTTTTCGAAAAACCTGTAGCAGCTGCCGAGCCCGCGAGGCTGCGTCCCGCTGCGCCACGCACCCGACGCAGCCTCGCAGGCTCGGCAGCTGCTACAGGGGAACCGGCAGGCTATTTATTTGCAGACTTTGGCGATGGCTTCGGCCAGGAGGTCGAGGCGCGTTGCATCGATCCCGGCGACGTTCGCCCGGCCGGTGCCAACCATGTAAACGCTGTGATGATCGCGCAGGTTTTTCACTTGATCGGGCGTCAACCCGGTGTAGGAAAACATCCCGCGCTGTTCGCCAATGTGCGCAAACCGCTCGCGCAAACCGTGCGGTTCCAGCGCCTCCACCAGACCGCTGCGCAACTGGGCAATGCGCAAACGCATGGCTTCCACTTCATCGGCCCAGAGACTTTTCAGCTCCGGATCGCCAAGAATCGTTGCCACGACAGCCGCGCCATGATCCGGCGGCGTCGACCACAGGTTGCGGGCGATGTTGGCCAATTGACTGCGGATGTCGATCAGCTTGTCTGCGCTTTTCGCGCAAACAATCAATGCACCGGTGCGGTCGCGATACAAGCCGAAATTCTTCGAGCACGAACTGGTGATCAACACTTCCGGCAGTGCAGCCGCGAACAGCCGGGTGGACCAGGCATCCTGTTCCAGTCCGTCGCCAAAACCTTGATAAGCGAAATCAATCAGCGGCACAAGATCGCGGCTGCGCACCAGGTCGAGTACCTGCCGCCACTGGTCATGATTCAAATCGAAACCGGTCGGGTTGTGGCAGCAGGCATGCAGCAGCACCACATCGCCTTTCGGCGCTTCACGCAGGGCTGCGAGCATTGCCTCGACATCAAGACGATTATCGCTGCCGACATAAGGGTAGTGGCTGACCTTGACCCCGGCGGTGGCGAAAATGGTTTCGTGAATCGGCCAGGTCGGGTTGCTCAACCAGACGCCGCGGCCCGGCAGGCATTGCGCAATGAAATCGGCGCTCAGGCGCAGGGCACCGGTACCGCCCGGGGTCTGCGTAGCGCCGACGCGTTGCTCGGCGATCAGCGCCGAGTCGGCGCCGAGCACCAGTTCACTGATGGCTTTGCCGAATGCCGGTTCGCCGTGACCGCCGATGTAGGTCTTGGTGGTCTGACGATCCACCAGACGCTGCTCGGCCAGCTTCACCGCTTGCGGAATCGGCGTCAGGCCGAAGGAGTCTTTATAGACACCGACGCCGAGGTCGAATTTACCCGGATTCTGGTCCTGCGCGTAGGCCTCCATGAGGCCCAGAATAGGGTCGCCGGGAACTCGGCCAATGGCGTCGAAATGCATTATTTGCGGCCCTCGGCGTCTTTCGCTACGTCGTCAGTGCGCGCGGCCATGATGAAGTCGTTGCGGTGCAAGCCCTTGATCGAATGGCTCCACCAGGTCACGGTGACTTTGCCCCATTCGGTGAGCAGGCCCGGGTGATGACCTTCGGCTTCGGAGATTTCACCGACGGCGTTGGTGAACGCCAGCGCGTGCTTGAAATTCTTGAACAGGAAAACCTTCTCCAGCTGCATGACGCCATCGCGGACTTCGATATTCCAGTCCGGGATCTGCTTGATCAATACCGGGAGTTCTTCGTCGCTGACTTGCGGTGCATCGGCGCGGCAGGCTTCGCAGTGGGCTTGATTCAATGTCGACATGGTCTGTTTCCCGATTCGATTCTTGTTAGACGTTACTATTTTTCGGCGCGTGCCGCGACTGCCGGGGTATTCAGGCAGCCTTCGGTTTAGGCGGAAATTTCGGTGCGTGCAAGCCAAGCGTCATGCCTTGCTTGACCATGCCCATGATGTCTTCGTGGGCCAGATCAAACAGGCGCTTGAGATTCGGCAGGACAAAATACAGCGGTTGCAGAATATCGATGCGGTATGGCGTGCGCATGCACTCCAGCGGATCGAAGGCCTGATGCTCAGGTTCGGCCGACAGGCAGTAAACGGTTTCTTTCGGTGAGGAGAGGATCCCGCCGCCGTAGATGCGCTGACCTTCTGGCGTGTCCACCAGGCCAAACTCGATGGTCATCCAGTACAGACGCGCGAGATAAACGCGTTCTTCCTTGGAAGCCTGTAGGCCAAGTTTGCCGTAGGTGTGGGTAAATTCGGCAAACCATGGGTTGGTCAGCAGCGGGCAGTGGCCGAAAATCTCGTGGAAAATGTCTGGCTCTTGCAGGTAGTCCAGCTCTTCGCGAGTACGAATAAACGTCGCCACCGGGAACTGCTTGTTGGCGAGCAATTCGAAAAAGGTCTGGAAGGGAATCAGTGCCGGCACGCGAGCCACCTGCCAGCCGGTAGTTTCGCCGAGGACTTTGTTGATCTCGCCCAGTTGCGGAATACGGTCGTGAGGCAGGCCGAGTTTCTCAATGCCGTCCAGATATTCCTGGCACGCACGCCCTTCGATCACTTTCAACTGGCGCGTGATCAGCGTGTTCCACACCGCATGTTCTTCGGCGGGGTAGTCGATAAAACCTTGCGCATCGGGCTCGCGAGCCACGTATTGCGTCTGTTTCATGCTGCTCTCCTGCTAGGGGATATCGTTCTTGTTATGTCCTGCTATGGACCTAGAAGTACTCCATCAGGTGCCGGGTTGCAGCACATGCGGCGTGCCATGCGTAGGAAAATTCGCGAGATAACGTAAAGCATTCGTTACAAACTTGCGGGCATCTCGTAGCAATCATGATTTCCGGGCTTGAAAAGGGCGCCAGCTGTCACATAATCTTTACGAATATATTGAGGGCTGCGTAGAAAATTCCTGCCCTGATCTTTGTGGGAGCAGCCGGCTGGCGATGCGGTGGGTCACTCGACATCAATGTCGTGTGATGGATTGCTATCGCCAGCAGGGCTGGCTCCCACAGGTTTGGGCTGTGTCTGCACCCTGCTCATTGGTTTTTTCAGGCGTTTAATATGCGTATCAAAGTTCATTGCCAGAACCGCATCGGCATCCTGCGCGACATTCTCAACCTGCTGGTCGAGTACGGCATCAACGTCGCTCGCGGTGAGGTCGGTGGTGAGCATGGCAACGCGATCTACCTGCATTGCCCCAACCTGATCAACATTCAGTTCCAGGCGCTGCGTCCGAAATTCGAATCGATCGGCGGAGTCTTCGGTGTCAAGCGGGTAGGGCTGATGCCCAGCGAGCGTCGGCATATGGAGCTGAACGCTTTGCTGGGTGCTCTGGAGTTTCCGGTGCTGTCGATCGACATGGGCGGGTCCATCGTGGCGGCCAACCGCGCGGCGGCGCAGTTGCTCGGCGTGCGGGTGGATGAGGTGCCGGGGATTCCCTTGTCGCGGTATGCCGAGGATTTTGACTTGCCGGAACTGGTGCGCGCCAACAAATCGCGGATCAATGGCATGCGGGTGAAGGTCAACGGTGACGTGTTTCTCGCTGATATCGCACCGCTGCAATCCGAGCATGACGACAGCGAAGCCATGGCCGGTGCGGTGCTGACCCTGCACCGCGCCGATCGGGTCGGGGAACGAATCTACAATGTGCGCAAGCAGGAGCTGCGGGGTTTCGACAGCATTTTTCAAAGCTCGAAGGTGATGGCGGCGGTGGTGCGCGAGGCCCGGCGCATGGCGCCACTGGATGCACCGCTATTGATAGAAGGCGAAACCGGCACCGGCAAGGAGCTGCTGGCGCGCGCTTGTCACCTGGCCAGCCCACGCGGGCAGTCACCCCTAATGGCGCTCAACTGCGCCGGCCTGCCGGAATCGATGGCCGAGACCGAGCTGTTCGGCTATGGCCCAGGCGCTTTCGAAGGCGCACGCGCCGAAGGCAAACTCGGCCTGCTGGAACTGACGGCGGGCGGTACGCTGTTTCTCGACGGCGTTGGTGAAATGAGTCCGCGGCTGCAGGTGAAATTACTGCGCTTTTTGCAGGACGGGTGCTTCCGGCGTGTAGGCAGTGATGAAGAGGTCTATCTGGATGTAAGAGTAATCTGCGCGACGCAAGTTGATTTGTCCGAACTGTGCGCTCGCGGGGAATTTCGTCAGGATTTGTATCACCGCCTCAACGTGTTGTCGCTGCATATTCCGCCCTTGCGAGAATGCCTCGATGGTCTGACGCCGCTGGTCGATCACTTCCTCGATCAGGCCAGCCGGCAGATCGGTTGCGCGCTGCCGAAACTTGCGCCGGCGGCAATGGATCGGCTCAGCCATTACCATTGGCCGGGCAACGTTAGGCAGTTGGAGAACGTGCTGTTCCAGGCGGTTTCCCTGTGCGACGGCGGCACGGTCAAGGCAGAACATATCCGACTGCCGGATTACGGCGCGCGTCAGCCGCTTGGCGATTTTTCGCTGGAGGGCGGTCTGGACGCGATAGTCGGGCGCTTTGAAAAAGCCGTGCTGGAGAGTTTGTATGCCGAGCATCCGAGCAGTCGGCAATTGGGTAAGCGGTTAGGGGTTTCCCATACGACCATTGCCAATAAGTTGCGGGAGTATGCAGTGGACAAGGCTGAGTGATGGCTGGCATGCGATTTGCTCAATCGGAACCAGTCCCCGCTGTTTCATGTTCGGTGGCGATTTATTGACAGGGCAGAGCCCCGGTTCCCGCTGCGTACGTGAGGGTCAGGATGCACAAGAAAATAGCTGTGGTGCAGTCGAACTATATTCCGTGGAAGGGCTATTTCGATCTGATGCGCAGCGTCGACGCGTTCATCCTGTATGACGACGTTCAGTACACCCGGTGTGACTGGCGCAACCGCAACAAGATCAAAACCGCTCAGGGGGAGCACTGGCTGAGTATTCCGGTCCGGAAGAAGGGGCTCCTCGGTCAGTTGATCAATGAAGTCCAGATCAGTAATCAGGGTTGGGCTGAAGCGCACTGGAAGACTATCCAGCAGAGCTACCGCCGCGCAGCGTGCTTTTCCCAAATGGAGGCACCTATTCGTGCGCTCTACGAGCAGGCTGCCGACCTCACCCACCTGTCCCGAATCAACCACCTGTTCATCGCCGGGTTGTGCCCTCTGCTGGGTATTCACACGCCGCTGTACCGTTCCGAAGAGCTCGGCGGTGCAGAGGGTCGAAATGAGCGCCTGATCCACCTCTGCCAAGCGCTCGGCGCCCGCGAATACCTTTCCGGACCTGCCGCCAGTTGCTACCTCGACGAAGCGGCGTTCGCTGCCGCCGGAATTACCGTGTCCTATATGAGCTATGCCGGCTATCCCGAATATCCACAGGTGTACGGCGACTTTCAGCATGCACTCAGCGTCATCGACCTGTTGTTAAACACTGGCGCAGATGCAACAGCTTTTATGAAGCAAAGGTCTGCCTGAACGGGCCTTACCAGTGACACCTTGATTGATTTGGATTTTGGAGATTGCACCCGATGTCGAACCTTGCGCTGCCAGACGCTTACTCGCACGAACAGGCGTTGGCGCGTCTGCAGCTGATGTATGCCAAACCCGAGCATCCTTATTATTTCCTGGCGCCTCCTTACCGTGAAACTTCGTCCGGCATCGTCTCGCTGCACTACCTCTGCCACATGCTCAATCTCAACGGGCGCGAGGCTTACATCTGCGGCACTGACGGGGTCAATCCGGAACTGAAGACGCCACTGCTCGATTCAACCATTGCCCAGCGCCATGTCGCAGCGGGCAAGGTACCGATTGCGGTGTATCCCGAGGTCGTTTCGGGCAATCCGCTGAACCGTGCGGTCGTGGTGCGTTTCCTCCTGAACTTCGAGGGTTTTCTCTCGGGAACAAACATGGACGCTGCGGCCAGCGACCTGTTTTTCTATTACGCGGCTCGGCTCGCCGAGCACCGTGGCGACCCTGACGGTGACCTGTTGTGCCTGCCGACCATTGATGTCGGGCTGTTCTCGAAAGGGGTCGCTGAAACCGTGCGCGAGGGGTGCTACCTGTACCAGAACCGCCATCCGTTGGCGCAGATCGACTACTCGCAACTGCCAGCGGACATCCGTCTGCTGAGCATGGCCAATGCGCTGACTCTGCCCGAGCTGGCTGGGCTACTGCGCAATGCAGAGGTGATGTACACCTATGAATGGTCGATGACGTGCGTGATCGCGGTGCTTTGTGGATGCCCGGTGATATTCATTCCGGGATATGGCGTCGACCAGCAACTGCTCGACAACAGTTTTTTTGGCAGCGTCGGCTTTGCCATGCTCGATCAACCGCAGCCGTTGGAGCATGCTCGGGCGAGCCTCGGCGATGCCTTGCCGCGTTATGTTGAACGCACCGCATCTTTCTGGCAGCAGCTGGACGTGTTTATTGCCAAAACCCAGGCGGCTGCTGCTCGAGAGGCGGCCGGGAACCGTTTAGGTGCGCTTGACTGGTTGCGCCAACGCTACCCGCTGCCGCAGCAACTGCGTTTGATCAATGAGCGGCTGGCAAGTCCGGCGGCGCCCGGTTTCACTGTCCTGGTCCGCGATGACGGCGATCAGTTGGCACTGGCTCGCACCCTGGACAGCCTTGATAAGCGTTTGTACCAGCGTGTTCATGTGTGCGTGATGGGCGGCGCTGATCCAGGGCGGGTCGACGTTCAGTGGTTGCCGTGTGATCCGAGGCATCCTGCGGCCGCGATCAATACACTGCTCGAAAGCAGCCAAAGCGATTGGTTCATGCTGATCGAGGCCGGTGAGGAGTTCATTGCCGCGGGGCTTCTGGTGACGGCTCTGAATCTGCTGGAGGCGCCGGAAAGTTGCCTGGCGGTTTACGCCGACGGGGCGCAGCGCGGTGGGAATGGGGTAGTCGACATCGCGTTGCGGCCTGATCTCAATCTGGATTTGTTGCTAGCGTATCCGGCCAGCCTTTCCCGTCACTGGATGTACCGTCGTGAGGCACTGGTGAGCGTTTGCGGTTTTGATGATTCCTGCGGCGGCGCATTCGAATTGGCCTATCAACTGCGCCTGATCAGCGAACAGGGGGGGGCGAGCATTGGTCATGTCAGCGAACCCCTGCTGATCGCCAACGAGATTCGACAGTCGGAATGCGCTGATGAGTGCGCGGTCATTGATGCGCTTCTGCAAGCGCGTGGCTATAGCCAGGCGCGAGCGATTGCGCTGGAAGGGGAGCCGGGACGCTATCGTATCGACTACGGCCATGAGCGACAGGCCTCGGTCAGTATCCTGATTTGCCTGGAAGGGCAGCTGGTGCATTTTCAGCGTTGTCTCGAAAGCATGCTGACGCAGAGTCATTCTGTGGACTACGAAGTCTTGCTGGTAGAGCCGGGCTGTGACGATCCCGCTTTGCTGGAGTGGCTGGGGCTGGTCGAACAGATGGGCGAAGGTCGCTTCCAGGTTTTGCGTTTCACGCCGGGGCAGTCCCGTGCGGCCATGTGCAATGCGGCGGCACGGGAAGCGCGCGGCGAGTATCTGGTCTGGGTCGATGCGCAGGGCGCCGTGCTTGAGTCCGGGTGGTTGCAGGCATTGCTCAATCACGCCCAGCGCCCGGAAGTCGGCGCTGTGGGCGGCAAGTTGCAGGGCAGCGATGGCAGCACACGCCTGGGCGGTCTTGTGTTGGGGCTGGGAGGGACTGTCGATCGGACTGCAGAGGGCTTGTCATCCCGGTCGGCGGGTTACCCCGCACGGCTTGGACTTGAGCAGAACTGCTCCGCAGTGGGCGCCGAATGCCTGATGCTGCGTCGAGCGCTTTTCCTCGAGGCAGACGGCTTCGACACAGATCCGCTGCTGGCACCCTGGGCGGACGTCGATCTCTGTTTGAGGCTGCAGCAGGCCGGTTACCTGAACGTCTGGACGCCCCACGCACGGCTGTTGCTGGACGCTGTGTCTGGCCCCTGTGCGAGTAGCGAGCAGGAGGACGCCTTGTTCGCGCGCTGGCTACCCCAATTGGCCCGCGATCCGACCTACAACGTCAATTTTTCGCTGCGCGCCGACAAGGGATTTGCCCTGGAAAACAACGACCTGAGCTGGCAACCGTTGCAAGGCAGCGTGCCTAAGGTGTTGGTCGTTGTGACTGAGCAGCAGGCGGCAAGTGATTTGCGGCTGATTCAGCCGCTGAGGGCATTGCGTGAAGGCGGGCAGATCGAAGGCGCGGCTGTTCGCAGTGTGCTGTCGCCGGTGGAGATCGAGCGCCTGGCGCCGACAACGGTGGTGTTGCAGCGCCCTCTCGATGATGCCGGGCTACTGGCTCTGAGTCGCCTGAGGGCGTTTTCCAACGCATTCACTGTCTACGATCTGGACGGTTACTTGCCACAGATGGACTTGAAGAATGACTACACTGCCGATGAGCTGCTGGAGCGTATGCGATTTGGAATGATGCAGGCCGATCGGGTACTGGTTGGCACGCCTGCGCTGGCCGAACTGTTGCAGGGCCAGCACGACGATATCCGTGTGCTGGAAAGTCTGCTGCCGCCCGGATGGGGGCGTGTGCAAAGCAAGCGACGCACGGGGGTCAAGCCTCGCCTGGGCTGGCTGGGTGGCAAAGATACTCATCTGCTGATCGATGTGCTGCCTGCGCTGGCAGACGAAGTGGATTGGGTAGTGCTCGGCGAGTGCCCCGAGTCGCTGCGGCCTCTACTGACCGAGTTGCATCCCGGCGTCGAGCAGC
The DNA here is from genome assembly GCF_000690905.1 of Pseudomonas sp. Ant30-3. Classification (GTDB taxonomy): domain Bacteria; phylum Pseudomonadota; class Gammaproteobacteria; order Pseudomonadales; family Pseudomonadaceae; genus Aquipseudomonas. The sequence goes on from NZ_JMCL01000040.1 coordinate 56,820, forward strand.
ACCAGTTGGCAGCGGCCCTGGCAGCACTGAATCTTGATCTTGCGCTGGTGCCCATGGCGCAAACCCTGGGCAATGCCTGTTCTGGTGATCTGCGTGTCCTGCAGCATGCCGCTTGCGGGCATCCGATCATTTGCAGCCGGGTGCCGGGTTTTGTCGGGGGCGATGTATTGCCGCTGTCGCGAGTGAACAACGAGTCGCAAGACTGGATCCGGGCGATTCGCTTGCACCTGGAGGACCGCGATGCCTCTGCGGCTCTAGGGGACGCTTTGCAGTCGACCGTGCGTGCGCAGTGGCTGCTCGAAGGCGAGCGCCTCGACGCCTGGCGACAAGCCTGGCTGGCCAGTTGATGCCTTTTAATTATTCCCTTGGCCGCTCAGTGGAGTGCATGTGAAATGAGCAACCATCTTGATACTTTTCTCCCAGCCTACAGCGACAGCTTTGGCTATGCCTATGACAACAACATCATGCTCAACTGGTACCCCCAGCGCATCATGGCGCTGTGCACCGAGGAGCAGAGCTTGCTGGAACTCGGCATTGGTCACGGTTTCACTACCAACCGCTTCTCGCAGTTCTTCCGAGAGCACACGGTAATCGATGGCTCTGCATCGGTGATCGCCCAATTCAAAACACAGTACCCGGACAATACTGCCGCAATTGTCGACAGTTACTTCGAAACATTCGACACCGACAAGCGATTCGATCTCATCGTCATGGGCTTTGTCCTGGAGCATGTCGATGATCCACAAACCGTATTGCAAAGGTTCAAACACTTTCTCGCGCCGGGCGGCCGTTGCTTCGTTCTGGTACCCAATGGCGAATCTCTGCATCGACGCTTCGGTCACGCTGCGGGGCTCCTGGATGACATGATGGCGCTGGGCAGTGGCGATCTGGAGCTGGGCCATATGCGCAGCTATTCGATGCAAACCCTGACCGCCGAACTGGAAGCTGCCGGACTTCAGGTGGTGCGCAAGGAAGGCTTGTTTCTCAAGCCGTTCACCACCGGGCAATTGAAAGACTTGAACTTGAGTGCGGACGTCATCACAGCCATGTGCACCGTGGGCATCGACTATCCGGAACTGAGCTGCGCAATGATGCTTGAAGCGACAGTCGCCCACTCATGAAAAGCCTGGTGATCGGAAGTACCTCGGCCGTTGGCAAGGCAGTCGCCTGTGCGTTGTCGCGCTACGGTCAGGTCAAGCTGGCGGGCCGTCGCGATGCCGATATTGCCTTTGATCTAAGTAGCCAGACTCCCTCCAACAGCGACGAGCGCTTCGACGTGGTTGTGCTGGCCGCTGCCGATTTCGGCGGTAACCAGCCAGATGATCTGATTCGCGCCGAACTGGTCAACAGTGTCGGTACATTGGCGGCCTGCCGCCTGGCCGAACAGTGCGGGGCGCGTCATTTTATTCTGTTGTCTTCGCGTTGGGCTTGCCACCAGGCGACGGATCCTTATTTCGGCATTTACTCGCTGTCCAAACGCCATGCCGAAGAAGTCGCGAGCCTGTATTGCCAGGCGCGTGGCATGGCGTTGAGTGTCCTGCGCATCAGTCAGGTCTACGACAGTGGCGAGCAGTGCAGGTCTCATCAACCGTTGTTATACGCCATTGCCGACAAGGCCCAGGCTGGGCAAACCGTCGAGCTGTACGGCAGTAACGACGCCAGGCGCAATTACCTGCATCTGAGTGACTTTGCCGAGGTTTGTGCGCGGCTGGCAGAGCAGGGCATTACCGGTTTGTACAACTGCGGCCATCCCGAAACGCCGCGTCTTTCCGAGATCGCCGAGGCCGCATACCAGGCGTTTGGCAAGCCGGTGGATGTTCGCTTCCTGGCGGAAAAAAACGATATTCCCGACCTGCCGCCGTTTGACTGCGCGCATGAGTTGTTCGAGCGAATCGGTTTCATTCCGCGAATAGATATTCGCCGCGGCTTCGAACTGATGAGAGCGCACCGGGAGAATCTGTCTTGAAGACCGTCATGGTTACTGGCGTAGGGGCAATCATGGGCTACGGCCTGCTCAAGTCATTACGTGCCGCGGACCCTTCGGTTCGCCTGGTGGGCACTGACATCTACGACGACGCCGTCGGTCGCGGCTGGTGCGATGCATTTGAGCAGGCGCCGTTGACCGCTGCCGCTGAGTACGGCCAGTGGCTGAGCGATACAGTGGCCAGGCACAAGGTTGACTTGCTGATTCCGGGGATCGAACAGGATATTCATTGGCTGTCGGACAACCGGGCTTTGTTGGCCACGTTTGCCTGCCAGGTCGTGCTCAACAATCAGCACTTGATCAACCTTTCCAGAGATAAATGGGCAATGGACCAGGCGCTGGTAGCACTGGGAGATGCCAGCCGTATTCCCAGTTTTCTTTCCGGAGATTTTCAAACGCTCAAGGCTGTCCTGGGCCTGCCGTTTCTGCTCAAGCCGCGCCGAAGCTATGCCTCCAAAGGGTTGGTCTGGGTTCGCCAAGAGAGCGACTTTACACCTCATGCAGCGCTGCTCGGTGAGCACCTTATGGCGCAGCCCATCATTGGCAGCGCCGCCGACGAATTCACCGTGGCGGCGTTTGGCGATGGCAAGGGTGGCACCGGCCCAACCATCAATTTTCAGCGCAGTCTGGCCTCAGACGGGTCCACCGCCAAGGCTCGGGTGTACCAGGACGACTCTCTGGATCAGACGGTCATCAGGTTGTGCCGAGCGTTCAAGCCGATGGGGCCGACCAATCTGCAGTTCCGTCGTGGCACCAACAATATCTGGAGCCTGCTGGAGATCAATCCGCGCATCTCCTCGACCAGTTCGATACGTCGCGCATTTGGTTACAACGAGGCCGCCATGTGCCTGGATCATTACCTCGACAACAAGACACTGCATCAGCCCTCCATTCGCAGTGGGTTCGCTGTTCGTTATATAGAGGATTTCATTGTCTATGATCGGGATCATTTCTGACGTGCACGGCAATTACGGCGCCCTTCGCACTGTGCTTGCCAGGCTGGATGAGCTGGGTGTGTCGCGGATTATCTGTCTGGGTGACACGGCCGGTTATTACAGCCAGGTCAATGAGTGTTGCGAGGCCTTGCGCGAGCGCAATGTTTTTTCCGTGATGGGCAATCACGACGCGTACCTGGCCAGAAATGAGCGATGCCCCCGCTCCAATAGCGCCAATGCGTGCCTGGACTATCAGCGGGGCGTCATCACTGCGCAGAATCTGGCATGGCTTGGCTCACTTGCAGAGCGTTCAAACGAGCATGGCGTGAGCATCGTCCATGGCGGCTGGAGTGATCCGCTGGACGAATACGTGCGGCCTTCGCAGGCGTATTTCGCGCAGTTGCCTGGCCATTATTTCGCATCTGGCCACACCCACGTGCAGTACTTGTGGAGCGGCGAGGGCAAGGTCTACTGCAATCCCGGTTCGGTCGGCCAGCCGCGTGACGGTGATTCTCGGGCAGCCTTTGCGACATGGGACGGTGAAGCGTTCGTCCTGCATCGGGTTGAATACGATATCGGTGAAACTCAACAGGCGATGAAGAGGGCCGGCTTCACGCCCTACTTTTATGAAAATCTTGATACAGGCACTCAGATAGGTGGGCGGCTCAGTTCGGTGCCTGCCCAGGGAAGTTTGCAATGAGCAAAGAAACGATCCTCTTCAATCGTCCGCACATGACCGGCAAGGAGCTGGATTACATCGCCCAGGCCAAGTTTGGCAACATGCTTGCGGGTGATGGCCCGTTCACCAAGCATTGTCACCGCTGGCTGGAGTCGCACACGGGCTGCAACAAGGCGTTGCTCACCCACTCATGCACCGCAGCGCTGGAAATGGCCGCCTTGCTGCTGGACATCCAGCCTGGCGACGAAGTCATCATGCCTTCGTATACCTTCGTCTCCACGGCCAATGCATTTGTCTTGCGCGGTGCGGTGCCGGTTTTCGTCGATATACGTCCTGATACCCTGAACCTGGACGAGCGTTTGATCGAGGCGGCGATTACTCCAAAGACCAGGGCTATCGTCCCCGTCCATTACGCCGGTGTGGCTTGCGAAATGGATAGCATTCTGGCCATTGCGCGCAAGCACGGACTGGCTGTCGTTGAAGACGCCGCGCAAGGTGTGATGTCAACCTACAAAGGTCGAGCCTTGGGCAGTATCGGTGACCTGGGGGCATTCAGCTTTCACGAAACCAAGAACGTGATCTCGGGGGAGGGCGGGGCTTTGCTGGTCAATGATCCGGCGCTGGCATCGCGCGCCGAGATGATCCGCGAGAAAGGCACCGATCGAAGTCGATTCTTCCGGGGCGAGGTGGACAAATACACATGGCAGGAAGTGGGCTCCTCATTTCTGCCCGGAGAAATAACGGCAGCCTTTCTATGGGCCCAATTGCAAGAAGCCCAAGCCATCACCGATAGCCGCCTGGCCATCTGGGGCAATTATCATGACGCTTTGTCGGCGCTTGAGCTGCGAGGGGCACTGCGTCGCCCGATCGTTCCTGAAAGTTGCCAGCACAACGCCCACATGTATTACGTACTCATCGCCCCCGGGCTGGATCGCCAAGTGGTTGTTGATGAGCTGAAGAGACACGACATCTACACCGTTTTTCATTACGTGCCGCTGCATTCATCACCCGCTGGAACGCGCTATGGGCGAGTGCAGGGTTCGATGGATGTCACCGATGAATATTCCGAGCGTTTATTGCGTTTGCCGCTATGGCTTGGTTTGTCCAATGATCAACAGGAACGGGTAGTGGGGGTTCTGGCCGAGGCATTGGCAAAGGCCTGATTTGGCGATCCCATGACCTCACGGATCCACCGTGGACCGGAGCCGCCGACCTGGTTCGAAACTCCGCTCAACGTGTTACCCAAGCAGTCGATACAACCCCAAGGGCTACCTCACTCGTGTGCTTAGCGCCGTAGCGAGGGCTGGAATCATAAAATCAGGAGCAGGTATGAAAGTCTGTATTACTTACCGAGAAACCTTTTACCACCTTCTCAAAGCGGTATTTGACGCGTGCAACAAGCAGCCAGTCGTTGCAGAGCTGGGCGTGTTGCGCGGCGAAAACGCGCTGAAGCTTTACAATGCGCTCAACCCTAAAGAGATGGTCCTGATCGACAGCTGGAGCCCCGCTGCCAATGATGCCTACAGCCCTTTTGATCAATTGCCGCCATGGGTCGATTCGGTCGACAAGTATGCCTACTACTATGGCGGCCCCATGCATGACATGGCCACGTACGACACTCTGTATCAGGAATGTCTGAGCAGGTTTGCCGACAAGGACAACGTGACTGTCATCCGCGCCGAGACCATTGCCGCGATTGACGAAATCAAGACAAGAACCGAAATCGACAAATTCGATCTGGTTTACATCGATGCAAATCATCAGTACGAATACATCCTGCGCGATTTGATGTACTACCAGGACCTGCTGACCGACGATGGCTTCATCCTCTTGAACGATTGCTGTCATAGCCTGCAAGGCACCAAGCAGAACCTGGGCGTGCTCGAAGCGATGAGCAGTTTCATCAAGCGCTCTGACTTCATCCCCGTGGCGGTCACCAATACCGACTGGTCTGACGTGATTCTGGTCAGAAAGAACTCACTGATGGTGCAGCTTATCGACGTTGCGCTGGCCAACTCGGATATCCCCTTTGTCGAAATCCCTCACCAGCTGATGCCCGCGGCGCGGGTGGTCTACGGACAGCAGCGTATCAACCTGAGCTTCGTCTGACGCGTCCGGTATCAGGCGCGATAATCGGGCTTCGTTTTTCTGCGGTGGTGCTCTTTGCGCCGCCGCGGTTCCCCCGTTTAACGATCAAAAGATCGCAGCCTCGTTTCACTCGACAGCTCCTACAGGGGCAGGGTTTATCCATAAGCTCTGGATCTCCGGGGGGGGGCGGCGTAGGAGCTGTCGAGTGAAACGAGGCTGCGATCTTTCGACCGGTTGCCGCGAAGCGGCATAACACCGCCGGTTTTTCGTCTTCGTCCCATTCATTGAAAGCCCTCTTGTTGCCTTCACGCCCAGCATTTGCCGGGCCTTGCGCCGTCAAATAAAAGTTGGTCTGCAAATTGCTTAAGGCTCAGCAGTACAGCAGTGGACGGCAAACGTCCGGCATGCAGAGGAATGAGTGTGGACAAGTACCTTTATGTGGCAATGACCGGCGCCAGCCAGAATGCACTGGCGCAGAAGGCTCACGCGAACAACCTCGCGAACATCTCTACCAACGGTTTCCAGAAAGACCTGGAGCAGGCGCGTTCGATGCCGGTGTTTGGCGACAGCTTTCCGGCGCGTGCGTTTGCGCTGTCGGAACGGCCGGGCACTGACTTCTCTCCAGGTGCGTTGGTGCAAACCGGACGTGAACTCGATGTCGCCGTGCAGGGCAATGGCTGGCTCGCCGTGCAGAACCCGGATGGTGGCGAAAGCTACGTGCGCACCGGCAGCCTGAACATCGATGCGCTCGGCGTATTGCGCGCCGGCAACGGCATGCCGGTGATGGGCAACGGTGGGCCGATTTCCGTGCCGCCCGAGCAGCAGATCGAAATCGGTGAAGACGGTACCGTCAGCATCCGTGCGATGGGCGAAGGCCCGCGCGTGATGGCGGAAGTCGACCGGATCAAACTGGTCAACCCGGATTTCAAGAACATGACCAAGGGCCTCGATGGCTCGATCCACACCAAGGACGGCCAGCCGGCGCAAGCCGATGCCAACGTCAAACTGGTGTCCGGATTTCTCGAATCGAGCAACGTCAATGCCGTGGAAGAAATGACCTCGGTGCTGGCGCTGGCGAAGCAGTTCGAACTGCACATCAAGATGATGAATACCGCCAAAGAAGACGACCAGGCCATGGCTCGGGTCTTGCAACTCTAATAATCATCACAACGTCGCGCCGTTAAACAGGCGCACGAGGAGAATCGAATGCTTCCGGCTCTATGGGTTGCCAAAACAGGTCTGTCCGCCCAGGACACCAACCTGACGACCATTTCCAACAACCTGGCCAACGTGTCGACCACGGGTTTCAAACGTGACCGCGCCGAGTTCCAGGACCTGCTGTACCAGATCAAACGCCAGCCAGGCGCCCAGTCGACCCAGGACAGCGAACTGCCGTCGGGTTTGCAAGTGGGTACCGGTGTGCGCATCGTCGGTACGCAGAAAAACTTCAACGCCGGCAGCCTGCAAACCACCGAACAGCCGTTGGACATGGCCATCGACGGTCGCGGTTTCTTCCAGATTCTGCAGCCGGACGGCACCACGTCCTACACCCGTGACGGTACGTTCCACCTCGATTCCAACGGCCAGATCGTCAACTCCAGCGGCTTCGCGCTGGAACCGGCGATTGTCATTCCGAACGATGCGCAGACCTTCACCGTCGGCAAGGACGGCACTGTGTCGGTCACCGTCGCCGGCAACCCGGCTGCTCAGGTGATCGGCAACCTGCAAACCGCGGACTTCATCAACCCGGCCGGTCTGCAAGCCGTGGGCAACAACCTGTTCCTGGAAACCGCCGCCAGTGGCGCGCCGCAAGTCGGCACGCCGGGCCTCGCCGGTTTCGGTACCACGCTGCAGAACACTCTGGAAACGTCCAACGTCAGCACCGTTGAAGAGATGGTCAACATGATCACTACTCAGCGCGCTTACGAGATGAACTCCAAGGTGATCTCCACCGCCGACCAGATGCTCTCGTTCGTAACGCAGAATCTGTAATCAAGTCTATGTGGCGGCCATGCGGTCGCCAGCAACACCGTGAGGTAGGGTCATGAATCGCTTTGTATCTGTTCTGGCACTGAGTGGGATTACCGCGCTGGCGGGCTGCGTCGCGCCGCCGCCCAAGCCGAATGACCCTTACTACGCCCCGGTGTTGCCGCGCACGCCGCTGCCGGCTGCCGCCAATAACGGCTCGATCTATCAGGCCGGTTTCGAACAGAACCTGTACAGCGACCGCAAGGCATTCCGGGTCGGTGACATCATCACCATCACCCTGAACGAGCGCACGCAGGCGAGCAAGAATGCCAACTCGCAAATCGATAAAAGCAGCGACACCAGTGTCGGCCTCACGTCGTTGTTCGGCTCCAGCCTCACCACCAATAACCCTATCGGTGGCGGCGACCTGAGCCTGAACGCTGGCTACGGCGCCGACCGCTCCAGCAACGGCGACAGCAAGTCCGGCCAGAGCAACAGCCTGACCGGTTCGATCACCGTGACTGTTGCCGATGTATTGCCCAACGGCATCATCGCCGTGCGCGGCGAGAAGTGGCTGACCCTCAACACTGGCGATGAGCTGGTGCGGATTGCCGGCCTGGTGCGCGCAGATGACATTGCTACCGACAACACCGTGTCGTCGACCCGCGTCGCCGATGCACGTATCACCTATTCGGGCACCGGTGCTTTTGCCGATGCGAGTCAGCCAGGCTGGTTCGACCGTTTCTTCCTCAGCCCGCTGTTCCCTTTCTAGGTGGCTACGTTGAATCTTAAACACCTGTTGGTGGCCGCTTTGATGATGTCTGCAGCGTTCGGTGCGCAAGCCGAGCGGCTGAAGGACATCGCCAGTATTTCCGGCGTGCGCTCCAACCAATTGATCGGTTACGGCCTGGTGGTCGGGCTCAATGGCACTGGTGACCAGACGACGCAGACGCCGTTCACGTTGCAGACGTTCAACAACATGCTCTCGCAGTTCGGCATCAAAGTGCCGCCGGGCTCGGGCAACGTGCAGTTGAAGAACGTCGCTGCCGTGTCGATCAGTGCCGATTTGCCGGCGTTCGCCAAGCCAGGTCAGCAGGTCGATATCACCGTCGCTTCGATCGGTAACTCCAAGAGCCTGCGCGGCGGCACCTTGCTGCTGACACCGCTCAAGGGTATCGACGGCAACGTGTACGCGATTGCTCAAGGCAACCTGGTCGTCGGCGGTTTTGATGCCGAAGGTCGCGACGGTTCGAAGATCACTGTGAACGTGCCATCGGCCGGTCGCATTCCCGGTGGTGCTTCGGTAGAACGGGCAGTGCCGAGCGGTTTCAACCAGGGCAACAGCCTGACGCTGAACCTCAACCGCTCCGATTTCACCACCGCCAAACGCATCGTCGACAAGATCAACGAATTGCTCGGCCCTGGCGTGGCCCAGGCCATCGACGGCGGGTCGATTCGTGTGAGTGCGCCGCTCGATCCGAGTCAGCGTGTCGACTACCTGTCGATCCTCGAAAACCTTGAAGTCGACCCGGGTCAGGCGGTAGCGAAAGTCATCATCAACTCGCGCACCGGCACCATCGTGATCGGCCAGAACGTCAAGGTCTCGCCGGCCGCCGTCACTCACGGCAGCCTGACCGTGACCATCACCGAAGACCCGATCGTCAGCCAGCCCGGGCCTCTGTCCAATGGCCAGACGGCCGTGGTGCCACGTTCGCGCGTCAACGCGGAACAGGAAGCCAAGCCGATGTTCAAGTTCGGCCCGGGTACTACCCTCGACGAAATCGTGCGAGCGGTTAATCAGGTCGGCGCAGCGCCAGGTGACTTGATGGCGATTCTCGAAGCGTTGAAACAGGCCGGTGCGTTGCAAGCCGACCTGATCGTGATCTGAGGACGACGACCATGGATATGCGCAAGGGTATGGGCGTCAGCGGCAACGATTCGGGTTCCTACTCGGACCTCAATCGCTTGAACCAGCTGAAGGTCGGCGACAAGAACAGCGACGGCAATATGCGCAAGGTGGCGCAGGAATTCGAGTCGCTGTTTATTGGCGAGATGCTCAAGTCCATGCGTTCGGCCACCGACACGCTCGGCCAGGACAATCCGCTCAATACCGAGGCGGCCAAGCAGTACCAGGAAATGTACGACCAGCAGCTGGCCGTTTCGATGTCCCGCGAAGGCGGCGGCATTGGTCTGGCAGACGTGCTGATGCGTCAGATGTCGAAGAACAAACCGCTGGCACCGGGCGAAGCGGCAACGCTGTCCGCGGCCAAGCAGGAAGCGGCGAAAGCGGCAGCCCATACGCCGATCGCTGCCGGCACGGTCGGCACCGATGGCCCGTTGTCGCGCATCAATGGCCAGCGTCCGTTGTGGGCTTCGCGTGCCGTCAATGCACCGCAAGCGGCGGGCGAGGGCGGCCATCGCAACGACATGGAATTGATCAATCAGCGTCGCCTGGCCTTGCCGCCAAAACTGGCCGATCGCTTGCTCGCCGGTCTGGTGCCGTCGGCCACGGTGAACGCTGCAAGCGTCAATAAGGCGCCGTTGCCGGAAAGCACCGCAGCCGCCACCGGCACGGGCGCGTTGTACAACGGCGACTGGCTGGCGAACGCGCAAGCGGCAGCGAATCCCGGCCTGCAGATTCACGGGCGCGCCATTGCGCAAATTCCGCTGGCGCCGGCAAAGAAAGCGTTCACTTCCTCGGATGAATTCGTCAACACCATGCTGCCAATGGCCAAGGAAGCGGCCGAGCGCATTGGCGTCGATCCGCGTTATCTGGTGGCCCAGGCTGCGCTGGAAACCGGTTGGGGCAAATCGGTCATGCGCGCCCAGGATGGCAGCAGCAGCCACAACCTGTTCGGCATCAAGGCCAGCAGCAACTGGAAGGGTGATTCGGCACGCGCCATTACCAGCGAATTCAGGAATGGCGCGATGGTCAAGGAGACGGCGCAGTTCCGTTCCTACGACTCTTACAAAGACAGTTTCCATGACCTGGTAACGCTGCTGCAAAGCAACGATCGCTATCAAGATGTGCTGAAGTCGGCCGATAACCCAGAACAGTTTGTACGCGAGTTGCAAAAGGCCGGTTACGCAACCGACCCGAACTACGCGAACAAGATTTCGCAGATAGCCAAGCAGATGACGAGTTACCAAAACTACGCTGCAGCGGGCGCTTCAACCACGCCTCTATAGGCACTAGGCATAAGGTCTGAACCATGAGTTTGCTCAATATCGGGATGTCGGGTCTGGCCGCTGGCCAATCCGCATTGATGACCACCGGCAATAACATTGCCAACGTCGACACCGCCGGGTACTCACGCCAGCAAACAGTGCAAGGCACCAAAGCCTCGCAGCAGTATGGCAACGTCTTCATCGGCAGCGGCACGACCCTGGCCGATGTGCGTCGGGTGTACAACAGCTACCTCGATGCGCAGCTGCAGACCACGACTTCGTTGAACAGCGATTCGGCTGCCTACCTGAACCAGGTCACGCCGCTGGACAAACTGCTGTCCGACAGCGGCACCGGCCTGAACGGCGCCCTGACCAAATTTTTTGCCTCGGTGCAAAACGTCAACGCCAAACCGGGTGACGACGCGTCCCGCCAGTTGCTGCTGAGCGACGCGCAGGCCTTGAGCAATCGCTTCAACTCGGTCTCTTCGCAGTTGAACGAGCAGAATGCCAACATCAACGGCAACCTGACGAGCATGGCCGATCAGGTCAACAAGCTCGCCACGACCATTGCGCAACTGAACCAGAAGATTTCCGAAGTCTCCGGGGCCGGCGGCACGCCGAACGATCTGCTCGATGCCCGTAATGAAACCGTGCGCCAGCTGTCGACCTTTACCGGTGCGCAGGTCGTGGAACGTGAAGGCAGCCTCGACATTTACCTGGGCAGCGGTCAGCCGCTGGTCATGGGCAACACCGTCAACAAACTGGAAACCGTGCCGAGCAAGGACGACCCGGGTCGCCTCGCGTTGCAGCTCAATCGCGGTGCCAGCAGCGTCGACATCACCTCGATCATGACCGGCGGCGAGATTGGCGGTCTGTTGCGTTATCGCAGCACCGTGCTCGACCCGGCCATGAACGAACTGGGTCGGGTGGCGCTGGTCGTTGCAGACCAGATGAACACGATCCAGGCCCAGGGCATCGACAAGAACGGTGACTTTGGTTCGACCCTGTTCAGCGGCATCAACAGCGCCGCACAGATGGCGCAGCGCAGCGTTGCCACCATCGGCAACAGCGTCGGTTCGGGCAATTTCGAGGTCAGCATCGAGGACACCGGCAAGCTGACCCTCAATGATTACAAGGTCACGTTTACCAGTGCAACCGACTACACCGTGCAGCGTCTGCCGGGCAACACGGCGGTAGGTTCTTACAGCACCGCGACCACGCCGGCACCGGTGATCGACGGGTTCTCCCTGAAGCTGGCCGGCGGTACCGCTGCGGCCGGTGACACGTTCAAGATCACCCCGACGCGCAACGCTGCGTCCACCATCAAGACCGAGATGACCGACTCCAAGCGTCTGGCCATCGCGGCACCGCTGGGCGCCGCCATTGCGGCCGGCGGCAGCGGCACGTTGTCGATTCCGGCCAGTGGTCAGCCGACTCTGACCACCAAATTCGACATCGACGACGTGGCCATCACCACTGCGATGCAGACCGGCCTGAAAAACTCCACGCCGACCAAAATCGTTTTTGGCGATGTCTCCGCTGACGGTACCAGCCAGACTTACCAGTTTCTGGATGCCAAGGGCGGCGTCATCAGCAGCGGCAGCATCAAGCCTGGCCAGAACAACACCCTGAGCCTGAATATTCCGCTCAAGGACGCCTCGGGCGCGCCTATGCCGGCGCCACCGGCCGCGCAGTACACCGTAGGCTTCGACATGACCGTTGCCGGCTCGCCGGGCAAGGGCACCGCGATCAACGTTTCACTGAGCCAGCCGGGCACGCTGGACAACCGCAACGGCACTGCGCTTGCCGGCCTGCAAACCGCGCAGACCGTAGACACAGGCTCCGCCAGCAAAGGTATTTCCCTGACCGATGCCTACGGCAAACTGGTCGAAGGTGTCGGTTCCAAAGCGGCGCAAGGCAAGCTCGATACGGCCGCGACCGGCGCAATCCTGGCCAACGCCAAGGGTGCACGCGATTCGGTATCGGGTGTCGACCTCGATGAGGAAACCGGCAACCTGGTCAAATACCAGCAGTACTACACGGCGTCGTCGCAGATCATCAAAGCCGCGCAAGCCATTTTCAGCACACTGATCAACAGTCTTTAAGGAGTCGTAGTCCATGCGCATTTCTACCGCCCAGTTTTACGAGTCCACGGCTGCGAACTATCAGAAGAATTTCGCCAACATCGTTAAAAGCAGCGAAGAGGCCAGCAGCCTGGTTCGTGTCAACACGGCGGCCGATGATCCGGTCGGCGCTTCGCGGTTGTTGCAGTTGGGGCAGCAGGCTTCGATGCTGGATCAGTACGCGGCCAACACCAGCACCATTAAAGCAACACTGGGTCAGGCCGAATCGGTTATGACCAGCATCAACAACGTTCTGCAGCGTGCCAAGGAACTGGCGATCGGCGCCAACAACGCCGGCTACACCGACGCCGACCGTCAGGCCAACGCCTCGGAACTGGGCCAGATCGAAGAGCAGCTGCTGAGCCTGATGAACAGCAAGGACGAAAACGGCAAGTACATCTTTGCCGGTTCGAAGGGCGACACCGTGCCGTTCACGCGCAACACCGACGGCACCTACACCTACAACGGTGATCAGGCCACTCTGGATCTGCCGGTCGGCGACAGTATGTCGATGGCTACCAACAGCACCGGTTGGGAAGTGTTCCAGCAGGCAATCAACACCAATCGCAGTCAGGTTACGCAGACCGCGCCGGTTCCGGCTGACAGCCGTGCGACCCTGTCTGACGGCCAGGTGACGTCGAACACGGCGTTCAACAGCAAGTTTCGCAGCGGCGAGCCGTACACCGTGGAATTCGTCAGCGGCACGCAGCTGAAAATCACCGCCGCGAACGGCGACGACGTGACCAATGAAGCCAGCCAGAATGGCGTGGTCGGCAGCGGCACGAATCAGACCGTGAGTTTTCGCGGCGTCGATCTGACCCTCAACGTCAACCTGAATGCCGGCGAGAGCGCAGCGCTACTCACTGGTCATAGCTTCACGCTGGGGGCCAAACCGGACACGTTTAACGCCGCGCGTAGCCCGGGCAACCCGAGTCCTACCCAAGTGACTGGCACCACCGTCACCGACCCGGCCGCTTACAACGCCAGTTTTCCGAGTGGTTCGGCGGTCCTGAAATTCACCAGTGCCACCGATTTCGACCTCTATGCCGCACCCGTCACCGCCGACAGCAAGCCAGTGTCCAGCGGCACGATGGTAGGCAACGTCGCGACGGCGTCGGGCGTCAGTTTCACCCTGAATAACACCGTGGCTGATCCGCTGGAAACGGGTGATCAATTCGCCGTGGCGGTCAACACTCACGAAACCCAGAACATTCTGGACACCGTGAGCCAGTTGAAATCGGCGTTGAATACGCCGACCACCGGTGACCCGGTAGCGACCCAGAAACAGATCGCCGCGATGTCAGCGGGGATGGCCAACCTGGCTAGCGGGATTGATCAGGTGTCTGCCGGTTTGAGCTCGGTCGGTGGTCGCGGCTCGGCGCTGGATACCCAGAGCGACACCAACCAGGCGCTGGTGCTGGCCAATGCCCAAACTCAATCGTCGATCCGCGACTCCGATCCGGCTGAAGTGTTGACCCGGCTGACCTTGCAGCAAACCATGCTGCAAGCGTCGCAGCTGGCGTTCAGCAAAATTGCCCAGCTGGGCCTGTTCAACAAGGTTTGATCCAGAGCAGGGGGCGCATGCCGGCATGCGATCCCCGAGCTACTCCTTTTTACGGTTCAGGGCGTTGCGCTCGCATGAGTTGGCGCCAACCGGTCGAGAGTCATGCGCGTGAAACCAGCTCCTCTTGTCAGCATCGCCATCCCCGCTTTCAATCCCCGCTTCTTCGATGTCGCGCTGCAAAGCGCGCTCGACCAGACTTATGAAAATCTCGAGATTGTCGTCTGTGATGATTGCCGTACCGACGAAATCGAGCGGATCGTCGAGTCGCTGAGCGCGCAGTCGCAGGTGACGATTCGTTATTCGCGCAACCCTGTCCGCCTGGGCTTTCAGCAAAATATTCTGCGCTGCTTTGACGAGTGCCGGGGCGAGTACGTCAAGTTTCTGTGTGACGACGACCAGTTGGTGGTGAATACCATCAGCCGGCAGGCCGCCATTTTGAGCGAGCATGCTGAAGTACTTCTGGTGGTGAGCAAGCATCACCTCGTCGATGCCGACAATTACGTATTGCCGGCCCGCATGGAGAACGTCGGGCTTACGCCATTTGATGCGCTGTTCAAAGGCGAAGACCTGCTGGCCAGTTTCGAAAAAACCCCGCGTAATATCCTCGGCGGTTTCAGCTGTTCGCTGATGCGTCGGGCAGACATCGCCTCGTTGTTACCTGCCTTGACGCAGGCGGGCGGCGGATTCGTCGCGCTGCTCGATTTCGCCTTGTACATCTGCCTCCTGCGCCGCGGTAATCTGGTACAGCTCAGTGACGTCGGCAGCGTCGTACGTTTGTATCCGGAGCGCTTCAGCAAGCGGCCTGACATGGTTTCTGCCTCCGTCGTCGAGTGGACATGGCTTGGGCAAATGCTCGCACAGCGCAGCGGCGAAGACGCACCGGCCACTGAATGGGTGCGTTACGTAATGCTGGACGAACTGACTTCGCCAGAAACCCGCGAGTGGGATGAGCTCAATCTGTATACGGCCATGGCTTCTCGCCAAGGGAATATGCTGGTGCAGGTAGGCACGGACAGTGAAAGTTACGCCGATCTATATGCGCAATGGATCGAATGTCGACGTTTCACACCGTCACGCAAACACGTGTTGTCCCGGCAAATCGCACGCTGGCCACATCGTCCTGTCATCGTAGCGGTGATCATCGATCCCGACGATGATGTCTATGGGCTCGACGTAACCCTCAAGAGCCTTGCGGCCCAGACATACAACTGTGAATCAGTCGTGCTGTTATCGAATGCCACCGGCGAATCGGATGATCAGGTGCAGCGACTGCAGTTGCAATCCGACTGGCCGCAGCAGCTCAACGAGTTGCTGCCAGGGCTGCACCATGTCGACTGGTTCTACCTGTTGCGTGCCGGTGACCGGCTGACCGAATCCGCGTTGCTGGTGCTGGCTGACAGGATTGTCGGAGCGCCAGCCGCGTCCTGCATCTACAGTGACGAGGGCGCGCTGGTAGACGACAGGTCAGCCGAGCCAATCTTCAAACCTGATTTCAATCTTGATTTGATGCGGGGCTATCCTTTCGTCGGCCGCACACTGGCCTTTGAACGTCGATGCTTTATGGAAATGGGTGGCTTCGACTCGACGTTGGGTGAATTGGCGCCTCATGATGTGCTCTGGCGGCTGGTCGAATCTTCCGGGCCGCAGACCATTGGGCACATCGCTGAAGTCCAGGTCGAGTCTGCCTTCAGTTTCGCTCAATGGTTATCACTACCCGAGGTGGTCGAGAAAAATCCTCGACTGGTCTCTGCTCACCTGCAGCGCATTGGTGTTGCCCATCGACTCCTGCCTGGTCCGCTGCTGCAGATGGTCCCGCGCATCGAATACCTGCATGCCGAGCAACCTCTGGTCTCGATTATCATCAGTGTCAAAAACGAATTGAGCGCGCTTGCGCGTTGCGTCAACAGTCTGATCAGCAATACCGCCTATCCACGTTATGAAATAGTCATTGTCGACAACGCTAGTGAAGATCCCGAGGTCCGTCACTGGTTGAACGCCATGGCCGAAATAGGTAGCGATACGCTGCGGATATTTTCGTACCCCGACGGCGGCAGTGACGCGCACATCATGAATTTTGCCGTGCAACAGGCTCGCGGCGACTATTTGCTTTTCCTGAGTCTTCACTGCATTGCGCATGACGCCACATGGCTGGGTGAGTTGCTCAATCACGCGCAGCGTCCTGAAGTCGGCATCGTTGGTCCGCGCACCCTTAGCCTGCAAGGCAATGTCATTGACGCTGGGTTGGTGCTTGGACTCAATGGCCTGGCAGGAAGGGCCTATGTCGATGAACCTGTGACGTCCGGCGGCTACATGCAGCGGTTGCAAATGGTGCAAAACTGGAGCGCTGTCAGCGGCCACTGTCTGATGGTGCGCAGGGAGGTGCTGGAGAGTGCCGGCGGGTTTGAGGAAGCTATCAATACTCAAGGCATCAATTCTCTCGAATTGTGCCTGCGTGTTGGCAGCGACGGCTATCTGATCGTCACCACACCGTACTCAAGCATTGTGCTGGCGCCTTCCTCAGAGACTGCGCGCCCAGCGTCTTGGCAAAAGCGCCTGGAGATCGAACAGGAGGCCTTTTATCAGCGTTGGCTGCCGACCATCGCCAATGACCCGGCTTACAATCGCAACCTCAGTCTGACCGGCAACACTTTCAGCCTGAGGCCGGGCCCGCGTACCGGCTGGAATCCGCTATGCACGCGCAGTACTCCGTCGATATTGGGGCTGGCGCTGAACAGCTCGGCGATAGGGCATTACCGCATCAGCCAGCCGCTGTTCGAACTGCAGGCGGCGGGGCGGGTGGTCGGCCGCGTCGCTTACGACATGCCGTCGATCATCGACATCGAGCGTCAGTCGCCAGACGTGATCGTCTTGCAAGGGCGCTACAACGCAAACAAGATTGACGACATCGGCCAGGTCAAAAACTTTTCGAATGCAATGCGCATCTTCGAGCTGGATGATTACGTCGCAGATATCCCCAGCAAGAATGATCACCGCCGTAATATGCCTGACAATCTGGCGGTGCTGCTGCGCCGAGGTGTGGGCATGTGTGACCGGGTGGTGGTCTCGACGCACGCATTGGCAAACGCTATGTCAGACATGCACCACGATATTCGCGTTGTACCGAATATGTTGGCGCCGTATCTGTTCGATAATCTCAAAAGCCGTCGAGGTGTATCGACCAAGCCACGTATCGGTTGGGGGGGGGGCACCAGCCACCGCGGCGACCTCGAATTGATCGCCGACGTCGTGCGCGAACTGGCCGATGAGGTTGAATGGGTGTTTTTCGGAATGTGCCCTGACGTGCTCCGGCCATACGTCCATGAATATCACTCAGGTGTCGCCCTCTCCGAATACCCGCAAAAACTTGCGAGCCTGAACCTTGATCTCGCTTTGGCCCCGCTGGAATTCCATATCTTCAACGACTGCAAGAGCAACTTGCGTTTGCTTGAATACGGTGCCTGCGGCTATCCGGTCATTTGCTCCGACACTGAAGCTTATCGTGGTCATCTGCCCTGTACGCGGATCATTACCAACAGCACGGATGAATGGTTGCAGGCGATTCGCATGCACCTGTCCGACCCGGCTGCCAGCTATCGGATGGGCGACGACTTACGTGAAGTGGTGTTGCGCGACTTCATATTGCGCGGCGACAACCTGCAGTACTGGGCTGATGGCTGGCTGGCCGATTGATGTGGCCTAACGTTGAGCCTTTAAAAAAACGCAAAGCCGCTGATTTGGCACCCGCTCGTTATAGGAATTCATATGCTTAGCAATTTCCCGAATGGATCGTCTGCTCCGTTGAACGCAAGATTTACCCTGGTGCTGCTGGCTCACAATGAGCCGCGAGCAGTGCGCCGTGCATTGCGCTATTACAGCGATCGTTCGTGCCCTGTGCTGGTCCTCGACTCATCCCTCGAAGCAGACGCTGAACTCGCTGCGACGTTTGCCAACGCGAAGTACGTGCATACCCCTGCCTCGCGCGCCGAACATTTCACCGTCAGGGTTGGTCAGATTATCGATCGGATCACCACGCCCTACATGGCGGTGGTAGAGGCCGAAAGCTTCCTGTTGTCAGACGCACCCGATCAAGCATTGGCGTTCCTTGAAGCCAACGCCGACTACTCAACGTGTCAAGGTTACAGCCTGGCGTACGAAGCGCATGCCGATCGCGTTGATTACTTTCTGCGGGACCGCAAGGGTTGCGAAGACTATAGCGACGCTTCGCCTGACGCTCGGCTGGCGGTGCTGGACCGCGACTGCCCGTCCCTGGCCAATGCTGTCACCCGCACTGAAACCGTAAAGCGCTGGTTTGGATCGCTGGCTGCGGATTTCAACCCGAACGCGCGAGGTCAGGGGTATTCAGATGCGCTGGCGAAGGGCGGCAAAGTGCGCCTTCTTCCCATCCCCTATGCGCTCCATGAGCGCCGCAGCATCACCTTTGGCGAGATCACCGAGAAGCTGTTCGAGTCGACCTGGAGTTCATTTGCCGGCGAGCCGATTCGCCGTTTCGAACCCACGCAGTACGTCGAGCTACCGTTCTACAATCAAGCCTTTTTCGAGGCGTTGGCCTCGCTCGAGTTCATGATGCACGCGGTGCCGGCCGGCACGCTGCAGTTGGAAGAGCTCGAAGCGACGATGCTCAAACAAAAAGAATTGTCGCGTATTCACCGCAACAGCAATGCAGAACCTCTCCAGGAGCGACTGGTTCAAGCCTTTGAAAGCTATGCCTTCAACCAGGAAGTGGTGGAGCAATTTGCGCGGACGCTGACGGGCGAAGACGACCGTGCACAGGCTGAGAAAATAACAGCATGGGGAGAGCGACTGGGCGCAGCGATGCTTGACAGTGATCGTGGTTTATTCGACACCACACGTTCAGGTCGACTGCTGAACTGGCTGGAGGCGCGCAACCCGAGCGAGCACCAGGCAAAGGACATTTCCCGGCATCTGGCACGCCACTCCGGTGGCCCGACCTTCGGCATTCTCGTGCTGGACCTTGACGCCGATGTACGCAAGCTGCAGGCGACGTTCGACAGTGTGATGAACAGCTATTGCCGAGCGTTCAGGATCATCGTGTTCACCACCGGCGATCTGCCGGCAGAAACCACGCTGCGACACACGCTGCATTTCGTCAAAGTCAATGAAAGCAACTATGTCGACAAGATCAATCAGGTGGTCAGTCAGACCGATTGCGACTGGATGGTGTTGGCTGAAGCGGGCGACGAATTAACTCAAAGCGGCCTGTACCAGGCGAGCCTGGAGTTGCTCTCCGCGCCGAAGTGCCGTGCTGTGGCCATGGACGAATTCCAGCGTCAGGAAAATGGAACGCTGGTTGACGTCTTCCGTCCGGGTTTCAACCTTGATCTTCTGCAAAACTGCCCGGCCTTGATGGCGCGCCACTGGTTGGTCCGTCGGGATGTCATGGTGGCGGCTGGCGGTTATTCCCGTGAATTCAAGAAAGCGCTGGAGTTCGACTTGCTCTTGCGCCTGATCGAACAGGGCGGCCTGGATGGACTGGCGCATCTGGCAGAGCCACTGTTGATTTGTCAGGCACTGGGCGGGCGGGCCAGCAACGACGAGCGCAAGACCTTGCTGCGCCATCTTGCTACACGGGGCTATCAGGCTGACGTCAGTTCTCTGATACCCGGTACGCACAAGATCGATTACCGCTTCATCGACCGGCCTATGGTCTCGGTCATCCTGCACGGTGTGCGCGATCTGGCGACGCTGCAGCGTTGCATCCTGAGTGTCCTGCAACGGACTCGCTATCAGCGCTACGAAGTGCTGGTGCCCGACGATGCGGCCTACGCGGCGCAACTGAGCAGTTGGCTGTATGGTCAGGGTCAGCAAGCCAAACGGGTTCGCCTGTTCAGTGCCGAACCGGGTCTGGCAACCGGGGCGCTGATCAATATCGCCAGCCAGCAGGCCAAGGGCGAATACTTGCTGACGCTCGCGGCTGACGCAGAGGTGGTTAACGTCAACTGGATCGAATCGCTGCTTAATCAGGTCCAGCGTCCGGAAGTGGGCGTGGTTGGCGCCAAGCTGATTGATCGCGAAGGACGTGTTACTCAGGCCGGGCTGATTCTGGGCTTTGGTAAGGGGGTCGGCTCGCCGTTCGTGGGCGAGCCCAAGTCTGCCTTGGGTTATATGAACAGGCTGGTGGTCGAGCAGAACTGCTCGGCGGTGTCATTTGCCTGCATGATGATTTCCAGGCAGCTGTTCGATGAGTCGGATGGCGTTGATACCGGGTACTTCGCCGAGGCGTTGGGTGATGTCGACCTATGCCTGCGTGTGGGTCAAGCGGGGTATCTGACGGTCTGGACGCCCCATGTGCAGGTTATTCAGTCGGGGCTTATGGCGGAGTCGTCAACGGCCCGGCAGGCGTTTGGGGAAAAATGGTCTGAAGCGCTGGCGCAGGATCGGTTCTATAACAAAAACCTTGCCGTGGACGGCGCTGGCTTCTCGCTGGGTCCGGTGACCAACGTCCCTTGGGAAGCTTTGATCGATCAGATCAAAATCTGAAGATCAGGCAAGAACGTAATCCGCGTTCGCTGCAAACAAGGCTCACCTGACGGTGAGCCTTTTTTTGTTCAGTCGTATTTTCTCTATGTGCAGGCGGAAAATCGCATTCATGTACTTAACGGCGTGACGCATAGGTCATAAAGTGCATCTTCACTGTATTGTGTTTCTGGGAGCGGGCGATCAGTCTGCCCCGGAAAATCAACCATTTTGATGCACCCTTGAGCTCTTCGGGGTGAACCTAGTCGCTGTTTATGATCGGGAAGCCATGATGATTGGCATAAAAAGCATAGCGAGTTACGTGCCGACTGCCGGCGTGGATAACTACGCTCAGGGTGCCAAATTCGCCAAAGATGAAGAATTCATCCTGGGCAAGATCGGTTCGGCTTTCCTGCCGCGCAAAAGCGCTGAGCAGGAAACCTCGGACCTGTGCGTTGAAGCGGTCAATGCACTGTTCGCCAGTAATCCTGAACTGAAGCGCGAGTCCATCGACGCGCTGATCGTTGTGACCCAGAACGGTGATGAAGAAGGGCTGCCGCACACGGCCGCTATCGTTCAGGACAAACTCGGTTTGCCGACCCATGTGGCGGCGTTCGATATTTCCTTGGGTTGCTCGGGTTATGTCTACGGCATCTATGCCATGAAAGGCTTCATGGAAGCGGCGGGTTTGAAGAACGGTTTGCTGATTACCGCCGACCCGTATTCGAAAATCGTCGATCCTGAAGACCGCAACACCACCATGCTCTTCGGCGACGCCGCCACTGCAACGTGGATGGCCGAAGATGCGCCGTGGTTGCTGGGTAAGGCCAAGTTCGGCACAGACGGTTCCGGGGCGCCCCACCTGAAAGTCAGCGACGGCGTGTTTTTCATGAACGGCCGACAGGTTTTCAACTTTGCCCTGTTGAAAGTGCCTGCCCACCTGCACGAGTTGCTTGACGAGTCGGCGCTGCAAGCCAGCGACATTGACGCGTTCTGCATTCACCAGGGCAGCGCGGCCATCGTCGATGCGGTGGCGCGACGCTTTGAAGGCGAGCCGGAGAAATTCATCAAGGACATGGTCGAGACCGGCAACACCGTTTCATCGAGCATTCCTTTATTGCTGGAAAAGCACGTTTTGACCTCAGCATGGAAGCGAGTAGCCATCAGCGGGTTTGGCGTTGGGTTGTCATGGGGCTCGGCGATTCTCTATCGCGGCTGATCTATCCGGGTTTCTTTATTGCGCTGCCGGTCCTGCCGACAGCGCTTTTTTTTGCCTGAATTCTACGTATCAGCTTTTTGACGTCATTTTTTTTGTGCGGCACAACCGCCAAGTCCTTGATTTACGGGGGATGGCAGTCTGCTAGTAAATATTTTTAAAAAAGCCCTCAAGCAACCCGCTCTGACGACGATAACTATTACGAAGGTTCTCTAGGCCACACCCGGCGCTTGCCAGGGCCGGAAGCCGCAGTACCCAACCAACGAGGAATTCGTCATGGCTTTAACAGTAAACACTAACGTCACATCGTTGAATGTTCAGAAAAACCTGAACAAGGCTTCCGATGCTCTGTCGACTTCGATGACTCGCCTGTCGTCCGGTCTGAAAATCAACAGCGCCAAAGACGACGCCGCCGGCCTGCAAATCGCTACCCGTATGACCTCGCAGATTCGTGGTCAGACCATGGCGATCAAAAACGGCAACGACGGTATCTCCATCGCTCAGACCGCTGAAGGCGCGATGCAGGAACAAACCAACATCCTGCAACGTATGCGTGAACTGGCAGTTCAGTCGCGAAACGACAGCAACAGCTCCGACGACCGTGACGCTCTGAACAAAGAGTTCACCGCAATGGCGTCCGAGTTGTCCCGCATCGCTGGCTCCACTAACCTGAACGGCAAAAACCTGCTCGACGGTTCCGCCAGCACCATGACCTTCCAGGTTGGCTCCAACACTGGTACCGACAACCAGATCACACTCGATCTGACCGCTAAGTTTGACGCCGCCAGCTTGGGTATCACTTCCGGTATCACCGTTGCCGGTTCTTCCAGCGCCGAAGCTGAAACCAACTTCTCGGCTGCTGTTGGCGCAATTGACGACGCACTGAAAACCATCAACGCCAGCCGTGCTGACCTTGGTGCTGCACAAAACCGTCTGACCAGCACCATCGCCAACCTGCAAAACATCAACGAAAACGCCAGTGCTGCACTGGGTCGCGTACAAGATACCGACTTCGCTTCCGAGACTGCACAGCTGACCAAGCAACAAACTCTGCAACAAGCTTCCACCGCAGTTCTGGCTCAGGCCAACCAACTGCCATCCGCTGTACTGAAACTGCTTCAGTAATAGCTGGTGAGTTTTGGGCGGGGGAGTGCGTTTATCGCGCTCTCTCGCTTTTTTGATTTAGCGAGGTGATGGACATGGATATGAGCGTGAAGCTGAACTTGTCTTATCCTGCGGCGAAGCCGGTAGCGCACGTTGCTGAGGCAACCGCAGAAAAGCCTCGAGCTGATGCTGCGCCAGTGGCATTGGTCAAGGATGAGCCCAAGGATGCAATCAGTGAGCGGGATAAACTGAAAATGGCCGTTCAAGAAATTGAAAAGTTCGTTCAGTCGGTCAAGCGTAACCTGGAGTTCTCCATTGATGAGCCTTCAGGCAAAGTCGTTGTTAAAGTCATTGCCAGTGAGTCCGGCGAGATAGTTCGTCAGATCCCCAACGAAGAAGTCCTGAAACTGGCCAATAGCTTGAACGACGCAAGCAGTCTGCTGTTCAGTGCGAGAGCCTGACGGCTGGCATGAAATTTGTTGCTATGTTCTTTTGAGCGTTGTAGTGGTCAAAAGACCGGCGAGACACTGAAGGGAGATTCACATGGCAAGTCCAATTCTACCGGGCTCGGGCTTAGGCTCTGGACTCGACACCGGTGCTATTGTCAAGGCATTGGTAAACGCTGATAAAGCGGCGAAACAAGGACAGATTGATCGGGGTACTACCACTAACACTTCCTCAATCTCTGGCGTGGGCTCACTGAAGTCGTTGCTCGCCACGTTTCAGGCGACCATGCGGACGCTCGGCAATACAACTGAACCTCAGTTCACCGGTTTTTCTGCCAGCTCATCCGACCCTAAAGTCCTGACGGCCACTGCAAACAATGCAGCGGTCAACGGCATTTACAAGGTCAACGTTTCGCAACTCGCCACCGGTTCAAAGGTGGCCACGGCCGCTTTCGATGGCGGCGCTAAAGCGTCGGTCAACGGCGGTGCTGCTGGCACGCTGACGATTTCCCAGAGCGTACCTGGCGGAACGGCCAAGACCTATGACCTCGACGTGCCGGCTGGCTCCACTTTGGAATCGGTCGCCAAGGCGCTGAACGACAAATACCAGTTCAGCGGTTTTAGCGCCAACGTGGTAACCGATAACTTTGGTTCCCGTCTTGTGGTCAGCTCGGCGAATACTGGTGCAGGCACCGATATTTCGCTCAGTGGTGCAGGACTCGATGTCGATGGGTCGAAGGTTATTCCGGCGATTGCTACGAAGACCTCATCTGGCTCGGTGGGTGGTCTTGCTTTGGATGCGTTGTTCACCGTGGATGGTCTGGCTATCAGCAGTCCTACCAACAAGCTGGAGAATACTGTCTCGGGCTTGTCGATGACGTTGCTGGCCAAGGGCGAAACGCAGGTACTGGTTACGACAAACACTGACGGACTCAAAGCGTCCATCCAGAAGTTCGTCGATGCCTACAACGCAGTTGCAAACGCAATCACGTCATTGACCAAGCCTTCGCTCGATGACGATGGCAAGCCGACCATCCCAGCAGCGCTGACCGGGGATGCCATGCCGCGTTCGATTCTGGCAGCCATGCGCGGGCCTTTGTCCGAGTCAGGTACTGGCGACAAGTTGACCGTTTTGGCGCAACTGGGCATCACTACCGACCAGAAAACGGGTGCGCTGACTTTCGACACTGCCAAATTCAACAAGGCGATGACCGAAAAGAAACTTGGCGGTGAAGTTCAGAGCCTGTTCTCGGGCGAAGATGGCCTGCTCGCGCGGATGAGCAAGGTATTGACGCCTTACACCGAGACCGGCGGGATTCTTGATACACGCACCACTGCGCTTTCCAAAACCAAGACTAAGCTGGCCAACGAGCAGCTCGCGCTGGATCGTCGGATCGAAAATCTGACTGCCGTACTGACCAAAAAATATAACGATATGGATACCTTGGTCGGTAAGTTGAAAGCCACAGCCAGCAACATCACGTCGATGTTCGAAGCCATGGCTGCACAGCAGAAGAACAGCTGACAACATGGAAGCGCCAAAAGCCCGGCAGCGTCATTTGACTCTCCGGGCTTTTGTGTTTTGGCGACTAAAGTTTTTTGACGTACCGTCGATATATTGTTTATACGAACCACAGATTTCAGATGAGGTAGAACATGAACCCGATGTTAGCCCTTCGCCAATACCAGAAGATTGGCGCGCAAGCGCAGACTTCCGAAGCCAGCCCCCATCGTCTCGTGCAGATGCTGATGGAAGGTGGCCTTGATCGTATTGCCCAGGCCAAAGGCGCGATGGAACGCAAGGACATTCCCAACAGGGGTGTGTTGATCGGAAAGGCCATCGGCATCGTCGGTGGTTTGCGTGAAGGTCTTGATCTCGAGAACCAGGCGGAGTCTGTAGGTGAGCTGGATAACCTTTACATCTACATGATGAAGCGTCTGGCCGAAGCCAACATCAAGGCCGATCCAAAGATACTCGACGAAGTCGCCGATCTGCTACGTACCGTCAAAGACGGTTGGGATGCTATCGCCGCGCCGGGTCCGCAGTTTTAAGGAGATCACCATGAGTCTTGTCTTGCAGCGTATCGAACAAACCCGTGAAGGCCTGGTGGGTGCACTGGCCGAGCGAAACTGGGAAGCCATTGGTGCATTGGACCTGGCTTGCCGATCCTGCATGGAAGACGTTTTGAGTGAAGCTGCCGTGGACGAGGCCGCGTTGCGCGACAACCTTGAAGAGCTGCTCAGTGTGTACAAAAAGCTGCTCGAAGCAGCGACGGGCGAGCGTCAGGCGATAGTTGAAGAGATGTCGCAGATCCATCAAGCACAGAGTGCAGCAAAGGTTTACCATCTGTTCGGTTGAAAAACCGTCAGTTAATCGAAACTTTTCTGCGCCATAAATTTGACTGTTCGGCTTTTTTTGACTTAACTAGTGGCTGTTTACGATTACCAGACGTCTACAGGCATATGGTGTCTGCAAGCGTCCAGCTTGCCCCTTTTTGGGCATCCGAGTTTGACTAGGGAAGTTGCTATTGCATGTGGCGTGAAACCAAAATTCTGCTGATAGATGACGATAGCGTCCGCCGCCGCGACCTGGCGGTGATTCTAAATTTTCTTGGTGAAGAAAATTTACCCTGCGGAAGCCATGACTGGCAGCAGGCGGTCGGCTCATTGTCATCCAGTCGTGAAGTGATCTGTGTCCTGATCGGGACGGTCAATGCGCCAGGCGCACTTTTGGGCTTGTTAAAGACACTCTCAACCTGGGATGAGTTCCTTCCGGTTCTGTTAATGGGCGATAACTCTTCCGTTGACCTGCCTGAAGACCAGCGGCGCAGAGTGCTTTCCACCCTCGAAATGCCGCCCAGCTACAGCAAACTGCTGGATTCGCTGCACCGTGCCCAGGTCTATCGCGAGATGTACGACCAGGCCCGCGAGCGCGGTCGCCATCGTGAACCCAATCTTTTCCGCAGCCTCGTCGGCACCAGCCGGGCGATTCAGCACGTCCGCCAGATGATGCAGCAGGTCGCCGATACTGACGCCAGCGTGCTGATCCTCGGCGAGTCCGGCACTGGCAAGGAAGTGGTTGCGCGCAACCTGCACTATCACTCCAAGCGACGTGACGCGCCGTTCGTACCCGTCAACTGCGGCGCGATCCCGGCCGAGCTGCTGGAAAGCGAGCTGTTCGGCCATGAGAAGGGCGCTTTTACCGGCGCGATCACCAGCCGCGCCGGACGCTTCGAGCTGGCCAACGGCGGCACTCTGTTTCTCGATGAAATCGGTGACATGCCGCTGCCCATGCAGGTCAAACTCCTGCGCGTGTTGCAGGAGCGCACCTTCGAACGCGTGGGCAGCAATAAAACCCAGAGCGTTGATGTGCGCATCATTGCCGCAACCCACAAGAATCTCGAGAGCATGATCGAGATCGGTAGCTTCCGCGAAGATTTGTACTATCGCCTGAACGTGTTCCCGATCGAGATGGCGCCGCTGCGTGAACGCGTCGAAGACATTCCCCTGCTGATGAACGAATTGATCTCGCGCATGGAGCACGAGAAGCGCGGTTCGATCCGCTTCAACTCCGCCGCGATCATGTCGCTGTGCCGTCACGGCTGGCCGGGCAACGTTCGTGAGCTCGCCAACCTGGTGGAACGCATGGCGATCATGCATCCGTACGGAGTGATTGGCGTGGTCGAACTGCCGAAGAAATTCCGCTATGTCGATGACGAAGACGAGCAACTGGTCGACAGCTTGCGCAGCGATCTCGAAGAGCGCGTGGCCATCAACGGTCACACGCCGGATTTCACCGCAAACGCCATGCTGCCGCCGGAAGGTCTCGATCTCAAAGACTACCTGGGTGGTCTCGAGCAAGGGCTGATTCAGCAAGCGCTCGATGATGCCAACGGCATCGTTGCCCGTGCTGCCGAACGCCTGCGGATTCGTCGCACGACGCTGGTTGAAAAGATGCGCAAATACGGCATGAGCCGTCGTGACGGTGATGAACAGGCGGATGATTGACGCCTGTTTTTCAAGTCGCTCATTTATAAGCGGTTTTTTTTAGGCACGGGTATTGCTACATCCCTCGCAACGTTCCGTTTCACTGACGGTCAGCCAAGCGAGAGAGCACAATGCCCCAAGCCGCCCAGATTTTTCCTGTCCCAGACGCATCGGGGCAACCCCCGTCCGTAGAGCAGGTGAGCCGGCTTGGCCTTGAGCAGGCATTTTCGCTGTTCAATCAGATGTCCAGCCAGTTGACTGACTCCTACAGCTTGCTCGAAGCCCGGGTCACCGAGCTCAAGGGTGAGCTGGCGGTGGTCAGTGCTCAGCGCATGCAGGAGCTGGCAGAAAAAGAACGCCTGGCCAACCGCCTGCAAAACCTCCTCGATTTGTTGCCCGGCGGTGTCATCGTCATCGATGCCCAAGGCATCGTGCGTGAAGCCAACCCTGCCGCTTGTGAGCTGCTCGGTCTGCCCCTTGAGGGCGAGTTGTGGCGCCACGTGATTGCCCGGTGCTTCGCGCCTCGCGAGGACGATGGTCACGAAATCTCGCTGAAGGACGGTCGGCGATTGTCGATCGCCACTCGTTCGCTCGATGCCGAACCTGGTCAACTGGTGCTGCTCAACGACCTGACCGAAACCCGCCATCTGCAGGCTCAACTGGCTCGCCATGAAAGGCTGTCGTCGCTTGGCAAAATGGTCGCTTCGCTGGCGCATCAGATTCGTACGCCATTGTCGGCTGCGCTGCTCTACGCCAGTCACCTGACCGAGCAGGCATTGCCGGTGGAAACCCAGCAGCGTTTTGCTGGACGACTGAAGGAACGTCTGCACGAGCTGGAGCATCAAGTCCGCGACATGCTGGTGTTTGCGCGCGGCGAGTTGCCTCTGACGGATCGCATTACCCCGGCGCTGTTGATGCAGTCGCTGCAATCGGCTGCGCTGACCCACGTTCAGGAGTTGCCGATACGCTGGCAGTGCGACAGTCATGCGGGAGAGTTGTTGTGCAACCGCGATACGCTGATCGGCGCCATCCTCAATCTACTCGAAAATGCCATCCAGGCGAGCGCCGGCGACGTGCGCCTCAAGGTTCATCTCTACACCCGTGGCGACAGCTTGCGCGTGTGCGTCAGCGACAATGGCAGTGGCATCGACAGCGAAATACTGGCGCGATTGGGTGAGCCATTTTTCACTACCAAAACCACCGGCACCGGCCTCGGCCTGACGGTTGTCAAGGCAGTGGCGCGTGCCCATCAGGGCGAATTGCAGATGCGCTCGCGGCCGGGTCGCGGCACGTGTGCGCAAGTGATCCTGCCGCTTTTCTCCAGCGAGCGGCCCAATGCGCAGGTTGCGGAGTGAGCATGCGAATCAAGGTTCTACTGGTCGAGGACGACCGTTCGTTACGCGAAGCATTGGCCGACACGCTATTGCTCGCCGGCCACGATTACACGGCTGTCGGTTCCGCAGAAGAAGCGCTGGAAGCAGTCGCTTTCGAGTCCTTCAATCTTGTGCTCAGTGACGTCAACATGCCCGGCATGGACGGCCATCAGTTGCTTGGTCTCTTGCGCGCCCGTCAGCCGCAACTGCCGGTTCTGCTGATGACGGCACATGGCGCAGTCGAGCGCGCAGTTGATGCCATGCGCCAGGGCGCAGCGGATTATCTGGTCAAACCCTTCGAGCCCAAAGCACTGCTCGATCTGGTGGCGCGCCATGCGCTGGGTAATCTCGGCGCTGTGGAGGGCGAAGGCCCGGTCGCTTTCGAGCCGGCCAGCGCACAGTTACTGGAACTGGCCGCGCGTGTGGCGCGCAGTGATTCCACAGTATTGATCTCCGGTGAGTCCGGCACCGGTAAAGAAGTGCTCGCCCGCTACATCCATCAGCATTCCCATCGTGCCAGCCGGCCGTTCATCGCGATCAACTGCGCGGCGATTCCGGACAACATGCTTGAAGCGACCTTGTTCGGTCACGAGAAAGGCTCGTTCACTGGCGCCATTGCGGCACAGGCTGGCAAGTTCGAACAGGCCGACGGCGGCACGATTCTGCTCGATGAAATTTCCGAAATGCCACTCGGCCTTCAGGCCAAACTGCTGCGCGTTCTGCAGGAGCGTGAAGTCGAGCGTGTCGGCGCACGCAAACCGATCACTCTGGATATTCGGGTGGTTGCAACCACCAACCGTGACCTGGCCGGCGAAGTGGCGGCGGGGCGATTCCGTGAAGATCTCTACTACCGGCTCTCGGTGTTCCCGCTCGCCTGGCGGCCATTACGCGAGCGCACCGCCGATATCCTGCCGCTGGCAGAGCGGCTTTTGAACAAGCACGTCAATAAAATGAAGCATGCGGCAGCCAAATTATCGCCCGCGGCACAGGCATGTCTGATTAGTTACCCATGGCCTGGC